>CAZSYY010000001.1:0-146821 GCA_964611375.1 uncultured Phocaeicola sp.
ATAATTCTGTGATTACCTATTCTTTTCTGTTATTTGTTTATCCCGAACTCACGTACCGTCTAGATTCTTCCCCGTACCATTGCCGTAGAAAGTACAGTAACCATCATCATCTTCATCCCAACTGTAAGTTTTACCATTTACTATTTCATAACCTGTTGAATGTATCAGTTCCCAGGTCCCCACCAGTAAAGTCTCGAAGTCTTCATCAGTGGTAACATCTTTGTCATCATCGCCACTACATCCGGTGAAACTGATGGCTGCAAACAAGAGCATTGCCATCATCATCAAATAATTCTTTTTCATTTGTCTAATTTATTTTGATTAATATTCATGACTAAATTAGATTTTATTAAAGGAATTAACAAACTTATATTTATGTGACATTCAGCTAATCTATTCAAAAAATTTACTATCATGTCAAAAAAAGTGATTATTCGGACTAAAAAAATGTACGACAGATAATGTTGGAATTTGAGAGATATGGAAATACCTGAGGCAAACGCATCTGAATTTTGCGTGAAAGCCCAAGTTCACTATCTTTTGCGGTTTACGAAGGGAGGCATGACATCTTGTCGATACCGCCACACCCTTTGTTACTGAGGTTATAGACCTTATATGAAGTTTCTGTCCTTCAGACCAGATGTTTGCCGCAAGCTTCTTTCAGATTTCACCTCATGATGAACACCCTTGCTTCTGGCTATATGATTCCCGCTATTAGGGCACATTAAAGACTTGCACCCCTTAGCTAATACTCATGCCAAGCATACAAAGGGTGCCCCTTTAAAGCCGGATGGCTTTAAAGGGGCACCACTCATATTTTCAATCAAGCCAACTGCCGAGTAATCACTTGTCACTCACAGCCGGAATGGTATAAATCACTTCCACGTCGAGCGTTTCACCCTCTTCTCCTCCAATCAGTCTGGCAGAATTCACCTCAAGATCATGAGACAGCCCGACAATGTTACCCTGCGAATCCGTTTCAACTTCTACAGGAATAAGCACAAGCGCATTGCTGGCATCCCAACCTTCTTCCGGCTCAGGCTGAGTCCTCATTTCACTGAAGATCTGGCTGACAAGACGGTTGAGTTGGGAGAAAGAATATGAACTTGTAGAACTGTCGTATGAAGACAAGAATGAAGTCTGGCTGTCGTATATTTCATTTTGTTCAAAGAAGTCATTGACTTCACTTTTCCTCACCATCAAAAGATACTCAGGAGTCCCCATCTTATAAGGATTGTCAACAGAATTTTCACTGGCATACCTCATCTTGGTGAAAGAGATGGTTATGGAGTTCAGCGTATCGCCATTCAGTGCGTCATACATCTCCTGCAACGGCAATGTCACCTCCGTACAAAGTCCGGCCGGAGTTTTCAGATAGGTATAGTTGCCGTCCTCCACAAAACTGTCCAAAGCCTCGTCGTTCTCCAATCGCGTAGACATATACACTTCCTTTGTGGCCGCAAAAGGTACTACGGTATATACCGTAGAATCGACCTCGCCGGAAGAACTTTCCGTCAGGTATCTCACCGTCATATTCATCCAGATATCACCGATGTACAGCACAGTGCCTTCTCCGTATGTGTTATGCACATAGAATCCTTTGAGCACGTTGTGGATGAATGAATAGGCATCCTTGTAATTGTCAGTGTCTTCCATATACTTGTCGTACAGCATATCACTGAAACTTTGCGGCAAGTCGACTATAACCGAATAGTATCCTGTTTCTTCATAGAGCGAGTCGCCGACCACGTTATCGTATGCCGTATAGTCCTTTATAGCCAAAGGTTCGGCATTTACATCATAGTAGTCGCTCGGATCGTACGAGGTGTAATAGAGCGAAAGGTCTGTTCCCCAGTCATCGATAGCTTTTGACAAAGTGTCTATCCTGACCCTCATCGGAGCCAAAGAATCGCCATAATAACTTGCATAGAAAAACCCCAACGTCGTGGATTCTATCGCTTCCATGGTCTCCGGGAAGCTGAAATCTTCCACACAGTTGATTTGCGTTATGAAGTCCGCACTGAATGTTCCAAAGTCAACGTCAGTGAATTTTCCCAAATAAGCTGTACTCGTACGTGAATACACACCATTCTCGTTGAGATCAGTGTATTTTATTGTCCGGGTAGTCGCTTGAAAGGTCATGGAGTAACCGTTGATTTCGTCCGTGTTCGCTAAGAAATCTCCGACACCTGTTGTGGAATCGTCACAACAATAAAGGATTGAGGCAATCCCGATTATTGCCAATAACTTGAATTTCATTCGTCTGATTAATTTGTTTTACTGTCACCGGCGAGAATTTCATCATAGAACGCATTGCACGCATCAGCAAAGACACTTTCCTCCTGATAGTCCAAGACAGGGATGTCAAGGCTACGCGCATAATCCATTACGTTTCCGTTCACGGTCATGCTGTTCTGCACCACCCCGTCGGAATATGTAACGGCCAATTTGTTAAGGTTCTCGAAGTCAACCGGAGAACTGATCATTTTGATATCTTCGTTTGTTATGTTTTTAAGCAAAACCTGCTTGGTGAAATTCGGAGCGAAAGCAGACTCAAACCCTTTCTCATAAACGGAATACACCACTTTTGAATTACGGAAGGAAGGCTCGTCATTATAGGCCTTCTTGATATAGAGCGGCACCATTGCACTCATCCATCCGTGACAATGAATCACGTCGGGACACCAGCGGAGCTTCTTAACGGTCTCCAATACGCCTCTCGCATAGAAGATAGCACGTTCGCCGTTGTCTTCATACTCTTTCCCGTCTTCATCGCAGGTCATCAGCCGATGCTGGAAATAGTCATCGTTATCTATAAAATACACCTGCCGCCGCGCCGTCTGTATAGACGCTACTTTAATAATCAGCGGATGGTCAGTGTCGTCAATGATGAGATTCATTCCCGACAGACGGATCACTTCGTGCAGCTGGTTGCGGCGTTCGTTGATGATCCCCCATTTAGGCATAAAAGTCCTGATTTCGCACCCTTTTTCCTGAATGGCTTGAGGCAGGTTTTGTCCGATTAATGCAAGTTCGCTTTCCGGTACGTAAGGAGTGATTTCTTGTGTAATGAATAAAACTTTCTTTGCGCTCATATTGTTCCTGCTTACTCTAATAAGTACTGCAAAATTACGAAAAATCGGCGTAAAATGCGTTCTTCCGTTTGGCTTTTAATCCTTATAGTATGTTAATACTTTGATTATCAATATACAATATCATGCACATCAAAACCGATTGCCGGACTCATAAACGTCAGTAAGCTTTAACAAAAGCAACGCGGAGTTTTACGAAAGCGTCAGCATATCTTCGGGAAAACTGTAGGACGCTCAAATCGGGCCGTCAGATTCCGCACTTCTGAAAGAAAAATATGTTTCTGTTTCATTATCCGACAAATAAATCGTTACTTTGCACCGTTTTTCAAATTTATGGTTAAAGACTGATGATAAAATGAAGTTAGTACAAACGATTAACGGACTTCGTGCCGAATTGGAAACTTTGCGCAAGGAAGGCAAGACGATAGGACTGGTTCCTACAATGGGAGCATTGCACGCCGGTCACGCTTCATTGGTGAAACGCGCTGTCGCTGAGAACGATGTGGTAGTGGTGAGCGATTTTGTCAATCCTACTCAGTTTAACGATAAAAATGATTTGATGAAGTATCCGCGCACACTTGACGAGGACTGCACCCTGCTCGAATCAGAGGGAGCGGATTATGTCTTCGCCCCTTCCGTAGAGGAAATCTATCCGGAACCGGACACGCGGACTTTCAGCTATCCGCCTCTCGACACGGTGATGGAAGGGAAATATCGACCGGGACATTTCAACGGAGTATGCCAGATCGTCAGCAAGCTTTTTCTGATTGTCAATCCCACACGTGCCTATTTCGGAGAAAAAGACTTTCAGCAGCTGGCCATTGTCCGCGAGATGGTGCGACAGTATCCTTTTGACCTGCAGATCGTAGGCTGTCCTATCATACGCGAGGACGACGGGCTGGCATTGAGCAGCCGCAACTCCCGGCTTACTCCGGAACAGCGCAGACAGGCTGTACAGATTTCAAAGACTCTGTTCGCAAGTGTGGATTACGGGGAAACGCATTCACTGACTGAAACAAAGCACTTTGTGGAAAACTGCATAGCCGATGCGGAAGGACTTCGTCTGGAATACTTTGAAATAGCGGACGGGGACACGTTGCAGCCTGTCCGTGAATGGGATGAAAGTGAATACATCGTGGGATGCATCACCGTGTTCTGCGGCGATGTGCGCCTGATAGACAACATCAAATATAAATTCAGGGAGCAAGAACGATGATGATAGAAATGTTGAAGTCGAAGCTGCATTGCGTCACTGTGACGGAAGCAAACTTGAATTATATGGGCAGCATCACCATCGACGAAGATTTGATGGATGCAGCCAATATGATACCGGGCGAAAAAGTTCAGATTGTGGACAACAATAACGGCGAACGTTTTGAGACATATATCATCAAAGGAAAACGTGGTTCCGGATGCATCTGCCTGAATGGAGCGGCAGCTCGCAAAGTGCAGGTTGGCGATGTGATAATCATCATGTCGTATGCACTGATGGATTTTGAGGAGGCAAAACACTTCAAGCCGACTGTGGTCTTTCCCGATGTGACCACCAACAGACTGATCTGAGTTCCGTTCCACCAATCAATGAGGCTGTCTCAATTTTAAGACGGCCTCAGTAACCTTAAACGACAAGCGGGCAAAAAGGATGGCGGCTACTTTCCGCTACGGCAAACACACATCCGTAGGAACGCTTATGCCGGGAACACTTCCCCTTGCAGGAACGGAACCAAACGGTTTTCGCGGGCTTACAACCCGTTGTTCTGCCGGCCGGACGAAGCAGGCATGCCCGCAGTCTGCTCTATGAAATAACGCGGACGACGCTTTACTTCCTTGTAGATTTTCCCCACATACTCGCCAATGATGCCTAAGGCCGTCAGGATGAAACCGCCGATGAACCAAACAGACACCAGCAGCGAAGTCCATCCCTGGATGGTCCCGCCCTCCACATAGCGGATGACGGCGTAAACGATGGCCAGCAGCGAAATGAAGATGAACAGCAAGCCGAGCATGGAAATGTAGCGTAACGGGCGGATGGAGAACGACGTGATGCCGTCCAACGCAAAACTGATCATCTTGCCCAAGGGGTATTTCGACTCGCCGGCCAGCCGCTCCTTGCGGTCGTAGTAAACCTTGGCAGAGGGATAGCCCAGCGCAGACACCATGCCGCGCAAGAAAAGGTTGCGCTCCGGACAGGACATTAGGGCTTGCAGCGCCCGACGGCTCATCAAGCGGAAATCGGCATGGTTGTACACGATGTCGCCGCCCCAAGTATTCATCAACCAGTAGAACACCAGCGCCGTGTTTTTCTTGAAAAACGTGTCAGTCGGCCGCCTGCGGCGTACGCCATACACGATGTCGGCCCCTTCAGCAAAGGCGTCCACCATGTGGATAATGGAACGCACGTCGTCCTGCAAGTCGGCATCGATGGACACGGCCGCATCAGCATGCACAGACGCCCACTCCAATCCGGCCCAGAGAGCCTGCTGGTGGCCCACGTTGTGCGCCAGCTTCAGACCCCGCACACGGCTGTCTACCGCAGCAAAGTCCTGTATCAGGGACCAGGTACGGTCGCGTGACCCGTCGTCCACATAGAGCAGGCAGCCCGCGTCTATCTTCCCTCCGTCCTGCAACTCCGTCAGTATGGCAAGCAGCTCCCGGTTGGTTTCAGCCAACACCTCTTCCTCATTATAACAAGGTACAACAATCACCAGTTTCATAATACATTATTTGTTTTTCCGCGTAAACACAAAACGAACCAACAGGAAATTCACCGGCACGGCAATAGCATACACCGGCAAGGGCGCCCAAACCGCGGATACACCCGCCCAAAGGAAAAAGTTCAGCAACCCCATTTGCAACAGGTAATTCACTCCATGCGCCCCGCACATCCCGAACAGGTTCCGCCAAGAGGGACGCATACCGAAGGTGAAATAAGAGGTCAGATAGAAGTTCATCACGAACGACAGCACATAGGCCACCGTGAAAGCTGTATTGGCACCCATCAGCCCGTGCAACAGGTAATAGAGAAAATAATGCAGGGCCGTGGCCAGCATGCCGACCATGCCGAAACGCACAAAGGTAAGAAAGCCTTTTTTCATCATTTTCACTCTCCCTCCTTAATGTTCGTCCGCGATTTGCCGGAAGCGGTACAGGCAGTTGTTCCGTTTGTCATCGCAACTGCGGTGGCCGGAATTGTACACCTCCTCCAGCGCATACTCCACGCCATAACGCTCCATGAAAGCCGGCACCATGTCATCGCCCATGAACACGTAACCCTCACGGCCGGGTTCAAAACAGTCGAACGGCACCATGCGGTCGCCCAGATAGAAGTTCACGGTGAAAGGGTGCATGCGGTTGCCCGGCACCACGTCCGTGCGGAACGAATACAGCCGTCCCTCCGGCACGATGCGTCGCACTTCCTGTGCCACGGCATAGTCCGATTTCACGTTCAGCACCGTGGGCTGGTACACCCCATCGAGGGCAATGAAGATAGTGAACACCACGGCAATGACGGCATAGATGATGCCGTTGTCTGCCGCATGGCGTCTTTGCACGCGGAAGTACCAACAGGCAGACCCCACTGGAACGAGTAGCAGCAGGCAGACCCAAGGGGTAAGTGCGAAATCGCGCAAGGCATGCATATAGGCGATGTTTTCAGCCGCATGGCGCCCACCAAACAATGATTCGGGCACCCAATCCAAACGCACGGCCATGAAAACCAATGCCAGCAGGAACGACAAACCGGCCATGATGCTGCCGAACACCCGCACAGCATTGACATAACGACGGCACAGATAAACAATGTATTCCGCCAGGAAATAGGCAATGAAAGGATAAACGGGCAGCAGATACACGCTCCGCTTGCTCTTGGGTATGCAATAGAACACGAAGATGACTATGATGCAGAGCAAGGAATAGAGCCGTGCATCATCCATGTTGCGGAAGTAGGCCACGAAACGCCCCCACAAGCCCCGCACGTCCGGACGGCTGTAATGTAGGAAAAACAGGGACACCACGACCAGCAAGGTGTAAGGCACATAGCCGGCCACCAACATCACCACATTATACCACACCGGATTTTCATGGGCATCGTAAGTCATCTTGCCCAGGAAACGGTAAACATTCTCCTCCAGCACAAGATTAAGGAACGCTTCCCCACCCTGCAAATAGGCCATCCAATACCATAGGGCGGGCAGCACGCAGGCCAGCACAGCCACCATCAGGAAAGAAAAGAAGATGCGGACAAACTTTGTCCCCCGTATCCAGAAGAATAACGCCGGCACCACACAAGGCAACGCGATGCCCACGGGACCTTTTGTCAGGGCGGCCGCACTCAGACATAACACGGCCACTACGGGCACGCCCCGCAGACCTTTCTCTCCCCACTTGTACAACTGGTAGAGGGCGATAACCATCATGGCCGTGAGCACCATATCCACCCGGCAGGCCACACCCGCACGGTGCACCTCGAAGTTTGTCAGCGTAATCAGCGCGGCAATAAAAGCAGTTTCCACCCCACGCCGACGGGCATAGAACACGTAGCCCACCAGCACCATGGCCATAAGGGCCAATGCCGAAGGCATGCGCGAGGTATATTCATTGACCACTCCCGCCACGGCGGAAACCGTGGCAATACACCAATGGAAGAAAGGCGGTTTGAAAGCCAGCTCCGCCCCATTGTTCACCGGGAGCACCCAATTGCCCTGTTGCAGCATGGAGAGTGCCACGACGGCCTCGCGCGGTTCGCCACGCGTATAAAAATGGGTCTGCCCCAGAAACAAGAACAACGACAGGACACACAAGCCTGCCAGAAACCAGAAATATTTTTTCCTGCACATCATCCCTCAACGGTATTATCCATTCGACTTAGTTGTGGAGATCTTCTCCAAAAAAAGGAAATTACCGTTGATTGCCTGCCAAAAAGCCTCCAGTTTCCCGGTGAACAGCAACTTGAGTGAGTGCGTGTCAATACTCTTTATGGAATCTATCAACTCGTCATAAATCCCGACAATGAATGCAATGGTACAACCTGACACGCCGGACACCACGTCCGCCGCCCCAATACCTTTCAACATCAGAACAGCATAATCTTTCTGTTTTCTTTCCATCAACCCTCTGTTAAATCCTATACTAAATGACTGCAAAATAAAATAAAAAAAAGCGTATCGACAAACAATACACATTATATTACATGGCAAACGCATCTAATCATTATTCTCGAATGATTTTTGGGTGACACCTTTATGAAAACACATAGCAGGCTGTATCAGTTTTATTTGATACAGCCTGCTATGTGTTTTCATAAAGCCCTTTCCTTGATGAGTCCGCTCTGATAGGCCACAAGCAATTTTTTCAGGTCATCTATCTGAATCATAAGTTCACGGCCCTTGTCGGTATCCTTCACCATCATACGCTTGGTGCTCAGTTCGACAATCTGGGTGGTCGATTTGATGTCAAGCCCCTCTTCAATGGCTTTCTGGGTGGATGTGAAAGGTTCGTGCTGCACAAGCTGGAACCCGCGGGAGTGGTAAACCAGCGTATATCCAGCGATACCTGTCTCCGGCTGATAAGCCTTTGAAAACCCGCCGTCGATAACCATCAGCTTGCCGTTGGCCTTGATTGGCTTCTCTCCTTTTACGGCTTTCACCGGCACATGTCCGTTGATGATATGGCGATGTTCCCCCTCGACTCCGAAGTCGTCAAGAATCATGTCACAGACATCCTCGCGGTCACGAAGTTCATAATAGTAACCTTTCCTTTCCGTATGCGTCTCCTTGTCCGTGAGAAAGTACCGCTCAAATGTAGCCATCTTGTCTTTGTCGAATGCCGGTGAATCCTTTCCGCACCACAGATACCAGACAAAATCAACGGCAAATGCTTTCTCCGGATGATCGTCATCGGCAAAATAGGCCGTACGTATAAGCTGTCCGACGCGGTCAAGCAGATTCTTCCCCTTGAACTTCTCACCCAGGATCTCCACCTCTTTCAGACTTCCGTCTTCATTGAGCGGCATGGAGGCATGAAAGAGCAGGTTTGAGTTGCACACACTATACATGCACCCGTAACGGAAAAGACACCTCATGTGTTTACGGAGCTTCTCGCTGCTGATGAACGAATGGTGCAACTTCGACACGATATCCCTTTCTTCATCAGTCAGCCGATATGGATTTTTCGGGTCAACCGTCGGGAAATGACAGTCACGCATCTCATAATCCTTCCCATCAAGTGTGAACACCTTGCGGTCGAAATCAATGCGGTGCAGCAAAAGCCTGTTTTTCATATCAAATTCCGGCCTCCTCGTGACAGTTTCAGCCTCAAGTTTCATCTGAATGACAGTTATTGCCTTATGCATCCGGGCTATCAGACGTATGGTCTTCTCGTTGTATGAACTGGATGTCTTGTCCATCTTCGGCATGAAGAATTCGCACGGATCATCGGCATAAACTTCCATGGCGAGAGTAGCCAGTGGAAGAAGATTGATTCCGTATCCGTCTTCGATTACCGCGAGGTTTCCGTAACGCATGGCCATACGCAGCACGTTGGCAATACAGCAGTCGTTCCCGGCGGCAGCTCCCATCCACAGGATGTCATGGTTTCCCCATTGGATGTCAAAATTGTGATAGTTGCACAATATATCCATGATTATGTGCGGTCCTGGCCCTCGATCAAAAATGTCACCCAGAATGTGAAGGGAGTCGATGGTAAGCCTCTGGATGAGGTTGCAGAGAGCTGTGATGAAATCGTCTGCCCGTCTCGTGTCGATGATGGTGCTTATGATAACATTTATATACGCTTGTTTGTTAGGATCCACACTACTCTCGTGAAGCAGTTCCTGGATGATGTAGGAAAACTCTTTGGGAAGAGCCTTCCGCACTTTCGAGCGGGTATATTTTGAAGAAACGTTCTGGCATACCTTCACCAGCTGGTTCAACGTTATCACATACCAGTCTTCAAGGTCTTTTTCCGTTTCCTTTATCAGCTGCAGCTTCTGCTCCGGATAATATATCAGCGTACAGAGTTCCTTTTTCTCCATTTCGCGCAGAGTATTCCCGAATATCTCGTTCACCTTCCGCTTGATGGATCCTGACGCATTGCGCAGCACATGCTGGAACGCCTCATACTCCCCGTGCAGGTCAGCCAGAAAATGTTCCGTACCTTTAGGCAGATTCAGTATTGCCTCCAGATTGATTATCTCAGTACTTGCATCTGCGATTGTTGGGAAATTATGTGAAAGAAGAGTCAGGTAGCGCATATCCTGCCTGATCACTTCCGGTGTGATTTGTGTATAAGATTTCATGGCAGATCTCTTTTCTATTAATCGCGCAAAGATAACAAAAAAAGTGAGATACTGCGCAAATCGCGGAAATATGATTGAGGTTTAATGATTTACGGTACTTTAACAATCTGAATGAAAGCGAACTGAACAAATAAGTTTTTCTACCGACTCAATTACAACCTTTCCCCATGAACTTTCCATAAATCCGCATTTAAGATAAAACCGTCAAGTCATGTGACAGGCATAAAAAAACCTGCAAACATTAATTTGCAGGTTTTTTTAATTCTTTCTTATTCAAGATTACTCAACAACTGTTGAATCAGCTACGATAGAGTCAGCTGCAACTGCTGTAGAGTCAACTGTTTCTTCTACTGTCTCAGTAGTTGTAGATTCTGTAGATTCAGTGTTGGCTGCATTGTTTCCGCAAGAAGCGAAAGAAACGGCAGCGAATGCTACGAACAAAAATACCAATTTCTTCATTTTCCTTTTGCTTTTAAATCTGTAATACTTATGTTATTTCTCTTAAAAACACTGCAAATATATAGACTTTTTTAATATGTTGTTTCATTATGCGCTAACTTTTTTCCAAAAAATATGTTTTAAAATATATTTTCCTGTAAATCAGTTCGCTGGCGAAATGTATATTTCAATGGGCATTTTGACCATTTTTCCGGTAGAGAAGATTCAAGATTTATATATAACTTTGTGGCTCCATTAAAAAGACAAAGGACATTTATGATTGATACCGCCGTTTTTCAGGACAAGACCGCCGTCTATTACACCTTAGGATGCAAGCTGAACTTTGCGGAGACTTCTTCGATAGGCAAAATGCTGAAGGAGGCCGGAGTGCGTACAGCCAGGCAAGGCGAGAAAGCTGACATCTGTATTGTCAACACCTGCTCGGTTACCGAAGTGGCCGACAAGAAATGCCGCCAGGCCATCCACAAACTGACAAAGCAGCATCCGGGAGCTTTTGTCGTGGTGACCGGATGCTATGCTCAGCTGAAGCCTGACTTGGTTGCCGACATCGACGGGGTTGACCTGGTGCTGGGGGCAGAGCAGAAAGGACACATCATGGACTATCTGGGAAATCTGGAAAAGAAAGGGCATGGCGAAGCCGTCACAACGGCAGTAAAAGACATACGCACTTTCGCCCCTTCATGCTCCTGTGGCGACCGCACACGCTACTTTCTGAAAGTACAGGACGGATGCGACTACTTCTGTTCTTACTGCACCATACCATTCGCACGAGGACGGAGCCGCAACGGAAAGATTGAAGACCTGGTGGCACAGGCACGGCAGGTGGCGGAAGAGGGCGGAAAGGAAATCGTACTGACCGGCGTGAACATCGGAGATTTCGGCAAGTCAACCGGAGAGAACTTTATCGGATTGTTGAAAGCGCTCGATGAGGTGGACGGGATAGCACGTTACCGGATATCGTCCATAGAACCTAATCTGCTGACGGATGAGGTCATAGAGTTTGTAGCGCAATCCCGCCGTTTCATGTCGCATTTTCATATTCCCCTACAGTCGGGATGCGACGAGGTGCTGAAGCTGATGCGCCGCCGTTACGACACATCATTGTTCTCGTCGAAGATACGCACGGTGAAGCGCTTGATGCCGGATGCGTTTATCGGAGTGGATGTCATTGTAGGCACACGCGGCGAGACTCCTGAATATTTTGAACAAGCCCGCCGGTTCATTGAAGAACTGGATGTGACCCAGCTTCATGTGTTCAGCTATTCCGAACGGCCGGGTACACAGGCCCTGAGAATTGACTACATCGTTTCTGCCGAAGAAAAGCACAGCCGCAGCCAACAGCTTCTGTCCGTATCCGACCGGAAGCTGCATGCATTCTATTCCGCCCATATCGGACAAGAAGCCGAGGTGCTGATGGAAAGATCAGCACCGGGACTGCCCATGAACGGTTTTACCAAAAACTATATCCGCGTGGAGCTGGAGCATGATGACGACCTGGACAACTGTCTGCTGCACGTCCGTCTGGGCGACTTTAACGAGGACGGCACGGCACTGAAGGGCATTATTTCGTGAACCCCTGAAATGTGCCCATGCTACATCTCCTTGTAAAGCCGATCAAAAAATGTCTTCATCGTATTGTCTTCCACGATATATCCGTCATGCAACAAGCATCCGTAAGAGGTCTCCCCTATAACGCGCTTATACTCTTCCTTCAGCCTGCCTTCCTTATACAACTCATAAAAATATCGCCAATGACGGCCACCATGCTTGCTGGGATTTTGTTCCAAGGCTTTCCCTCCGTCCACCATCTTTCTGAGAAAATGCGACTCACCCCGTATGTTGTAATGATAAATGCAGATATCGTCACACGTTCTTTTCCTTTTTGGAAACATGGCGACCTTATGATTTCCGGAAGAAACCTGGATATATCCGCGTGTCCGATGGGCTGCCTTTGGTATCTGTCTGGCAAACACAGAATAAACGGACAGTCCGTATCTTTCAACATCCTGTACAACCTTTACCGTCTTATTCCACGAAGTAAGCGGAATGTCCCTTTCAGGATACATGCACACCATAGGGCAAAGAAGCTCGCTGGCACTCTGCGAAAGCAGTGTTTCCTTCAGATTACCTGACAACGGGAACCAGAACTCGTCAGCATCCGCATTGATTATCCAGTCAGCGTGATATTTTGTTTTGGCAAGCCATATCATCCGGTCCACCCATTCCTTTTGCCTGTGGTCTTTCCCCTTTTCTACGAGAGATTCGATTATCCATCCTTTCTTTTTGTATTTCTCGATTATTTCAGGAGTGCGGTCGGTCGAGTCATTGTCAGTGACAATAAATCCGTCCACACCCATCGCTTTATGGAAAAGGATGTTTTCCTCCAGAATATCCTCTTCGTTTTTCGCCAATATGGTCATGATCAACTGCCTGTCCGGAGAATACTTTGGAGAAACAAACAACTCGCCAACCGCCACGCATATTTTCTTCAGCAAAAAAATGTTGTCCATATATTCTGTCTTTATCTTAAACAATGGCTATCCGTATCCAGCTTTCAGGATATATGTCCGGGGTTTCCGCATTGCGGAACCACTTTTCCGGAGCCAGCACCATCTTGTACTCATGCGGGTTCAGCCATCCTCCCCACCAACTGAAGGTACTGTTGCAAATGATGTTGTGACGGCATCTGCTCATGAGCATCATGTCTTGCCAGCTGTCTGCTCCCGAATTCCAGTCAATGTATGTGGCACCGGGCAAGTCCAGATTTTTCCTGACCCAATCCATATCATCCGAAAACACATAAAAATGAGGATTGTCCACTCGCGACTTTATCATCTGTACAGCATTGCGGTAATATGACAGATCGCATATCCCTCCCAATGATTTCCAATGTTGCGGCAACAGATAGTCTCCACGTCGCACATGCAGCGAGACGGCGGACTGATCCTTGTCTATCCGTCCGAGCATGTGCAGGGTCTGTTCGTTGGCCTGCTTCAGATTGAAAGTAAAGGCCTGACGGACTTCATCCCTGATGTCCGCGAAATACTTCTCAGACTGGAAAAAGCCTTTGAAATACACTAACGGCCATATATACCGGCGTGTATATGGGCGCATCGACCCGTGCTGCTTGCGTTCCAATATGGTCTTGAAAAACAGAAACTCGACAGTCTTCTTCAGCGGCTGGTTCATGCAGACCTCCACACGTGGCAGGCCGAACACGCGGTGCATCTCGTACCCGTTATGCACATTATAGTGCATCATGTCCGTCAAGTCGATGTAAACATGCGTAAAACGTTTCTTCATCTGCATATAGAATGCATAGATGAACATCTGATTGCCAAGACCTCCGGTAATCTTTATCAGTCTCATTTTAATCTACTACGATATTTTTCTATTAGTTCCAAACATTTCTGTGAGTCGAATCCACGACGCCTTGCATACTCATCGGCCATGATTTTGTACATATCATGCGTCCCCGACAGCCGCTCGAAGTTCTTGCATCCCGTGTTCATGTCTATCTTTCTTAACCTTATCCGGTTCAGGTCAACTATCTCCACATCTATGCCCCCATCCTCATTCTCACCGAAAAGAATATTGCCCGGAGAATAATCCTTGTGCAGAAATCCGTTCTCATGTAGTGCTGCCGTAGCGGAGGCTATGGCGCGCAGGATCTGTTCCTGGCGTTCGAACGTATGATTCTCCAATATCCGGTAGGTATAAGGACATGTTGACTTGACGCTGATATAGAAACTGCGTCCGAGAAACAGCCATGACCCGGTGGAATAATAGCCCACTGGAATCGGAGTTCCTATTCCGGCTTTCTTCAACATTTGCGCATAAAGGTAAGACCGTTTGGCCTTAGATGCACGGAAGAACCTGTAGACAAAGCGATTGAGCAGATGGGGAATATGGAACGACTTTACCACCACCTTTACCCCATCCAAGTCAAACTCGCGCAGTTCGTTGCGTCCCTTATGAATCACCGTACCCCTACTGCCGAACACAACCGGAAGTACAGACACAAAATCCTTCATCCAGATGTATTGTGGAGACACGTCCATGCAACGACAGGAAAAAAAACGGTTCAGGCGGTTCAGCATCTTCGACCACGACCGGTGCGTGTGCAGCCGACCGCCCAATTCGCGCTGGAAGAACTCCGCATGGCGGCTGTTGAGCACCCGGATCACATGAGATTTCAGGGAACGGTCCCGAATACGTTTCGATCCCGAACGCACCCGATAATACAGCTCTATCTGTGGCAGTCGCACGACCTTGCCGCCATCCTTTAACATGGAAATCCAGAACTCCCAGTCTTCGCGGGCTATAATATCTTCACAATATCCACCAATACGCTCCCAATCACTCTTACGGTAAAGGGCGCAGGTATCAATCATGTTCTTGCGTGCCAGCAAATGCAGTGAAAATGGAGGCAGTTTCCACTCTCCGCTCCGCTTCCCGATGAATTCCGTACGCGGACAGACGACCTTTACCTCAGAATCCTGTTCCATGACAGCCACCGCATGGCTGATGTATGTGGAAGAAATCCGGTTGTCGGCGTCAACGGGCAGGATATACGTTCCGTGCGCCAAAGATATGGCATGATTGCGTGCCACACAAACGCCCCGGTTCGGTTGCGTGTAAACACTTACCCGCCTGTCTCCCGAAGCATACTCCTGCGCGATTCTCAGCGAGCCGTCTGAAGACCCGTCGTCCATCACTATCACTTCAAAATGCAGATAATCGGACGCAAGAACAGAATCCAACGTCTCACGCAAATACTGCTCCATATTATATACGGGGATAATGACCGATACCAAAGCCTTTTCTGTCATGCTGTTATTTTTATAATTCTCCGAAACCCTTCGGCAAAAACCATACAACTAAAAATATATTTGAAAACCTTGATTTTCAAATACACCATGCAAGTTTCGCAAAAATCCCCGACATCTGCAAGCATACCGCCGACAATTTAGACGACCGGCAAGGCAATATGTCCCATTAATGGTGGTCTTACGCATTTATTTTGAGGAAGCAAAAAGCGTGAGCAGATTCCGAAAAAAATCTGCTCACGCTTTTTGTAAAATGTCAAGACATTCTTATTCGACTTCCTGCTTCCTTATATTTGCATCCTCAAGGCCGTAATGTTTCCTTGCGTCTTCACGGCGGAGCATCACGGCAATCACTATTGCACAAAGCCCGAAGAGCGAGAATGTAGCCATCGGAACGGTATAGTCATATCCGGAAATATTGCCTGCCGCGTCACGTATCGTGGCAAAACGGTCGATCACCCATCCTATCAGCCAAGGAACAGCCATGAGACCGATGTTCTGGATATAGAAAATGATTGCGTATGCCGAACCCAGCTGTTTCAAAGGAATGATTTTCGGGACGGACGGCCACATGGCGCTCGGAACCAGGGAAAAGGCGATGCCAAGCACAATCATTACAATCACGGCAAACCACCAATATCCCATTATCGGCAGAGTGAACAGGACATGGACCATAGTCAGCATAGCCGATCCGATAATCATCAGCGTCGCACCGCGCCCTATACGGTCGTACAGCGAGCCAAACAGGGGCGTCAGCAGAATAGTACCGAAGGGGAGCAAAGCCGGAATCAGACCGGCAAACGATTCGGGAACATTATACTTGAATATCATCAGTTTGGTAGCGAATTTCAGGAACGGGAACACACCGGCATAGAACATAAGGCAGAGCAGCGTTATCAGCCAGAATCCTTTGTTGCTGAAGATACGCTTCAAGTCCGACAGTTTGAAGCCCTCTTCCTCCTTTTCTCCGGCCTCGCGACGCACGGCTTCTTCCGAAGCATCTTCTTTCTTGTCCATCACGCAATAAATCATGTACGACACAAAGCCTACACACAACGCTATCGCTCCGAAAAGCACGGGATAAGACACCGAGCCCATCATCCGTGCCACAGGAAGGCTTACTCCCAAAGCTATCGCCGTTCCGATACGTGCCATGGCCACCTGCAATCCCATAGCCAACGCCATCTCCTTGCCCGTAAACCATTTCACGATTATCTTGGAGATAGTGATTCCGGTGATTTCAGCTCCTGTACCGAAAACGGCAAAGCCAAATGATGCAAGCGCCACCTGCACGTCCATGCCGAAGACAGTCGACCGGCCGAAATCGGCAGACAGCGCATACCACTTGATCAGTGCGCCCGCCAGCATAAGGCCGCATGACAGAGTTCCCGTGAACCGGACTCCCATCTTGTCCAGAATCAGCCCACCGAAAAACAGCATCAGCAGGAATACGTTTATCATGCCGTATGCACCCGAAAAGAAGCCGTATTCAGTGCTTGACCAGCCTTCGCCCTTTGCTACGGCGCTGACAGTCTTTTCCATCTCGCCCTGTTCCGCCCCGACACTTTCCATATAGCGGAGTTGCATTCCCTCCGTCAGTTTCTCTACGGTCAGTTCAGGTTCGGACAATGAGCTTTCCGCTGCAAAAATCCTCACCTTTGCCACTAACGAATCAGCCGACATGGATGTATTGTCCGTAAAATACACCACCTTGCCTTTTGTCGTCAGCAGATTCTCCAGCGGAGACATCACATCGGTCAGGAAATAACCGCACATCATGGTAAATGAAACGATAGCCAGTGCTGTCCAACGTGCCGCTTTCGAATCACTTAACTTTTTTTGAATTTGTTCTCTCATCTTTTTGTGTTGTTTTTAATGTAAATTAACCATATTGAAATAAAAATGCTCAAAGGTAATTATTTTTTTCCGCCATTCCTTTCAAATTCAAAACAAAGTGCTATATTTGTGGGATAATAGATAAAAACTTTCAAACAGACTTATAACTTTTAAATTTGATTGTATGAAATTTACAAAAAAAACAATTTTATGTATTGCACTGGGAAGCAGCCTGATGTGCTCTTCCTGTATTGGTTCTTTCGGACTTTGGAACAATCTGAAAGACTGGAACCAGAGTGTGGGAAATAAATTTGTCAATGAAATCGTATTCCTTGCACTCAACATTATTCCCGTATATGAAGTCGCTTACCTGGCTGACATCATTGTACTGAACTCGATAGAGTTTTGGTCGGGTTCCAATCCGCTGGCTGACGCCGGAAAGGTAAAAACCGTGAAGGGAGAAAACGGGGAATATCTGGTAACGACCAACACTGACGGATATACCATAACCAAAACCGGCGAGGAGGATACTCCGTTGAACCTTGTTTACAATGAGGATAATAATACATGGAGTGCAGTGACAAACACAGGAGAGAACTTTGAGCTTGTCATCATGAACGAAGATGGAACCATCACTTTCAAGCAGGCTGACGGTACTCCGATGACTGTTACTTCGGACATGCAAGGTGTTACGTTCGCACGTGTTGCAAGCGGGCAGTCATTGTTCACATGCAAGTAATAACCTGAAAAATAACGGTCTTTGCCGAAAGGCATGCGACAAAGCGATAAAGAAGGGAAACGGGAGCAGGAAAAACTGCTTCGTTTCCCTTCTTTATATTTTCACGGAATGACCGGGAACGCTTCAATGCCTGTTGTCCGCACCCCACATCATCTTTTCACGCATGGTATTGAAGAACGAATGGTGACAACGTTTTACGATACGTATAAAATAGTCGGCACGACGGATGGTCAGGCGTGTCCCTTCGCGACATGTCTCGCTCCTCCCGTCAACGGAAATCAGAAAATTGTGGCTCCTGCTTTCCACATCGAGCGTAATCTCCCAATCATCACGTATCACGATAGGCCGGACGTTAAGGCTGTGAGGTGCGACAGCCGTAATGCTGATGGTTCCGCTTTGAGGTACCATGACAGGCCCCCCGACACTGAGCGAGTATCCGGTAGAGCCGGTGGGTGTAGCCACAATCAGGCCGTCAGCCTGATAAGTGTTCAGCGGTTCGCCGTTGATGTAAGCCTTAATGGTTATCATCGACGAACTGTCCTGCTTCAATACGGCAATCTCATTCAGTCCGTACGGGTATCCTTTAAGCACCTGCCCGCTACACGTCAACTTAAGCACCCGGCGAGGTTCGGCCAGATACTTTCCCTGATAGATTTCTTCAAAAGCCTCTTCCATCTCATCGGGCGAAATGGCAGCCAGGAAACCTAAATGTCCCGTATTGATGCCCAAGATTGGTATTTCCTTGTTTCCCACCATACTTGCGGCTTTAAGGAAAGTGCCGTCTCCACCGATACTCAGCACCATATCCGCAGTAAAGTCATGTCCTTCAAACACTTCAAGGCCGCTGAGGTCAGTCTTGGTGTGATGTTTCAGAAAGTTGTAAAACTCATTGCTTATGCAGATTTCGGCATTTTTGTGCCACAATATCTTCAACAGATTGGCTATGTGAGCCGACTTGTGTTCCTGATAGGTGTTTCCGAAAAGGGCAAATTTCATGTTCGATAGCATACTTGTCGCTTTTATCAATCTTTTATGAAATAACATGACAGGTTTCTCATAAAACCTGCTAACTTTGCATATTGTTGATGCAAAGATATGAATTTTCGTACATAAAGAATTGTGCGCATTGCATTTTAGACAGAATTATGAAGATTGTATAATAAAAATCATGTCAGTTATGGTTTTGACATTATTGGCTGCGGCCATCAGTGCCGCCGAAACTCTTGCCGGAAGCAATCCGGTACTCACCCCTGTCGTCACGGAAGAGCCTCAGATCAATCTCTGGGATATGGCGTGTAAGGGAGGATGGATAATGATTGTGCTGGCTGTCATGTCTGTGATAGCATTCTATATTTTCTTCGAACGTGCAGTGACCATACGCAAGGCAGCGAAAGACGATCCGCTGTTCATGGACCGGATCCGCGACTACATAAAATCAGACGATGTAAAATCAGCCATAAACTATTGCCGTATGACTGACACGCCTTCTTCGAGGATGATAGAAAAGGGGATAAAGCGTATGGGACGTCCGACGGCAGATGTCCAGGCAGCCATCGAGAATGCCGGAAACATTGAAGTGGCGAAGCTGGAGGACAAACTCTCCATAATCGCGACCATATCCAGCGGTGCGCCGATGCTGGGATTTCTGGGAACTGTCACCGGAATGGTACGTGCATTCTGGAATATGGCAAACGCAGGAAACAACATCGACATCACACTACTGTCCGGCGGAATATATGAGGCGATGATTACTACGGTAGGCGGCCTGATTGTGGGAATCGCTGCCATGTTCGCATACAATCATCTGGTGTACCGTATCGACAAGGTCGTGAACCGGATGGAGGCGAAGACCATGGCCTTCATGGATCTGATGAACGAACCCAACACCTAACAATGAGGATATGTCACTGAAGAGAAGACAAAAGATATCGCCGGTCTTTAGCATGTCGTCCATGACAGACCTCATATTTCTGTTGCTGATATTTTTCATGATTACTTCCACCATGGTATCACCAAATGCCATAAAGGTGCTGTTGCCGCAAGGCTCCGAACAGACCTCGGCAAAACCAATGACACGGGTAATCATCGACAGGAATCTGAATTATTACGGTGCGTTCGGAAACGAAGACGAAATGCCTCTTGAAGCGGACGAACTGACGACATTCCTGCAGAAATGCGCGCAGCAGGAACCGGAAATGTATGTTGCTCTATATGCCGACGAGTCAATACCTTATCGTGAGATCGTACGTGTGCTGAACATCGCAAACGAAAATCACTTCAAGATGGTACTGGCTACACGGAGGCCAGACAAGAGGACTGAACTGAAATGAAACAAAGTAAAGTAACAGGGATCGTATGTACGGTGACGCTTCATCTGCTTGTCACTGTATTGCTCTTTTCCCTGAAACTCTCCGTACCTGAAGAACAGGAAGAAGGCGGTGTATCCGTCATGCTTGGAGATACCGGGACGGAGACAGAAGGAGAAAATGCGTACCTGTTGACGGAAGTGGATGTGCAGACTTCTACAGAAAGCAGTTCGGACGATATGCCAATGATCGTGCAGGAGGAAGAATCGCCAATGGAGATAAAGAAACAGCCTTATGAAGAAGAAAGTCTGGCAAGTCAGGAAAATGTCCGTAAAGAAAAGACAGAGGCCGAACTGCGAGCTGAAAAAGAACGTGAGGCGGCAAAGGCTGCAGCCGACAAGATTGCCGGAGCATTCGGAAAAGGCTCGGGAATGAGGCATTCCGCAGACAGCGACAATTCCCATACTCAAGGCAGCGCTACCGGTAGCGGAGACAAAGGCAAGACATCGGGTACAGGAGGCATCGGGGTCTTCGATCTTCAGGGACGCTCACTGGGTACAGGTTCATTGCCTGTTCCTGTATATGACGAACAGGACGAAGGCCGTGTCGTGGTTACGATTGTGGTGAATCCGGCAGGAGATGTCATACGGACAAGCATAAACAAGCGTACCAATACCGTGAACCCGGCCTTACGGAAAGCAGCAATGGAAGCTGCACAGAAAGCGCGGTTCAACAGGATAGACGGGGTGGACAATCAAAGCGGTACCATTACGTACTATTTTAAATTGAAATGAAATGTTAAACTATAAGCAGAAAAGAGATGAAAAAGGTTTGTATTTTTTTAGCGGAAGGTTTTGAAGAAGTTGAAGCCTTATTGCCGTTGGATATCATACGTCGTGGCGGAATTAATGCTGAAACCGTGTCTGTAACAGGGAACAAGATTGTGACAGGTGCACATTCGGTGCCAGTGGTTGCCGACATCTTGTTTGAAGACCTTAAGGAAGAAGACATAGAGATGATAGTATTGCCTGGCGGACTTCCGGGAGCGACCAATCTCGATGCCCATGCCGGACTCAGCGATATGATCATGAGTTTCGCCTCTTCCGGAAAGCCTCTGTCAGCCATCTGTGCCGCACCGATGGTTTATGGCAAACGCGGTTTGCTGAAAGACAAGAAAGTTACATGTTATCCCGGTTTCGACAAATATCTGGAGGGCGCGGAATATACGGGCAACATGGTAGAAAAATGCGAGAACTTCATTCTCGGCAAGGGGCCGGCTGCAGCAGCTGAGTTTGGATTTGCATTATTGGAGAAACTGGCCGGACCAGAGAAAGCACAGGAAGTCAAATCAGGTATGCTGTTTGCCTGATGAAGAAATATCTGATTGTCGTTGCAGGAGGGAAAGGACAGCGTATGGGAGGAAGCATTCCAAAGCAGTTCCTTCCGTTAAAAGGGAGACCTGTGCTGATGCGCACGCTTGAAGCCTTCTTCTCCTGCGACAATGAAATGGAATTTATCGTAGTGCTTCCGGAAGAACAGCAATCCTACTGGAAACGTCTCTGCACTGAATATGATTTTCACATCTCACACTTGGTGGCGTCAGGTGGAGAGAGCCGTTTCCACTCGGTGAAGAACGGATTGGCAATGATTCAGGGAACGGAAGGCATAGTTGGAGTACACGACGGGGTACGTCCTTTTGTCGCTCCTGAAGTGGTTGCAGAATGTTACCGTATGGCTGAGGAAAAAGAAGCCGTAGTACCGGTTATCGATGTGGTGGAAACCATACGGCAAGTGTCTTCCGATGGAAGAAGCGCAACCGTACCGCGTAGTGACTATAAACTGGTGCAGACTCCGCAGGTATTCACCGTAGAACTGCTGAAACGGGCCTATGACCAGAATTATATTCCCGAATTTACGGATGATGCTTCGGTAGTGGAAGCCTCAGGACATCCAATCTGCCTTATTCCGGGTAACCGGGAAAACATTAAACTGACTACACCTTTTGATTTGAAACTGGCTGAAGCACTCATTGAGGACTAATGGTTGACTTGTCGACACGTGACATAAAATATCTGCAAGGTGTAGGGCCGCAACGTGCATCTATTCTGAACAAGGAACTGAATATCTGTTCCTTCAAGGATATGCTGTATTATTTTCCATACAAATATGTTGACCGGAGCAGACTGTATCTCGTCCGTGAGATTGACGGGAATATGCCTTACATCCAGCTTCGAGGGCGAATACTTAGTTTTGAAGTTTTCGGAGAAGGCCGACAACGAAGGCTTATAGGACATTTCACCGACGGAACCGGAGTAGTTGATCTGGTATGGTTTCAGGGATTGAAGTATATTGAAGGGAAATTCAAGGCAAACGAAGAATATGTAGTATTCGGAAAACCGACCGTATTCAACGGGCGTATTAATGTGGCACACCCGGACATCGATCCAGCCGGATCCATTGAATTGAGCAAAATGGGACTTGAGCCTTATTACAATACGACCGAAAAGATGAAACGTCACAACCTCAATTCGCGAGCTATGGAGAAGCTGATGAAAAACCTGTTTGCTGCCTTGCGGAATGACACGTTCGATGAAACGCTCAGCCAGTCCATGTTGAATGCCTACCATTTGATGCCACTTACGGAAGCCCTGTACAACATTCATTTCCCACGCAATCCTGAACTTCTGCGCAATGCACGCTACCGTCTGAAATTCGAGGAACTTTTCTATATACAGCTGAATATCCTCCGATACACCAAGGAACGGAGAAACAAATTCCGCGGACTGGTATTCGGAAAGGTGGGAGATATTTTCAATACATTCTATTCCAAAAATCTTCCATTCGAACTGACCAGCGCCCAAAAACGCGTGATCAAGGAAATGCGCCGCGATATGGGCAGCGGCCGACAAATGAACCGTCTGTTACAGGGAGATGTAGGCAGTGGAAAGACCTTAGTGGCCTTGATGATTATGCTGATAGCCCTTGACAATGGATACCAGGCTTGCATGATGGCTCCTACGGAGATACTCGCCACCCAACACTACGAGACCATACGCAATTTCCTGAAAGGGATGAATGTACGTGTGGAGCTGCTTACAGGTAACGTGAAAGGGAAACATCGCGAGGCTATCTTGCGTGATCTTCTGACTGGCGATGTGCATATCCTGATAGGGACACATGCAGTGATTGAAGAGACCGTAGTCTTTTCCTCTCTCGGTCTTGTGGTGATAGACGAACAACACCGTTTCGGAGTGGAACAGAGAGCAAGATTATGGACAAAGAACGACACCCCTCCACATGTGCTGGTAATGACAGCCACTCCCATCCCTCGTACACTGGCCATGACACTGTACGGCGACCTCGACGTATCCGTCATTGACGAACTTCCTCCGGGAAGAAAGCCTGTCCGGACAATTCATCAGTTTGACAACAGGAGGGCAAGCATGTATGCTTTCATGCGCGGACAGATTCAGGAAGGGCGACAGATATATGTGGTCTATCCGCTTATCCAGGAAAGCGAAAAAACAGACCTCAAGAATCTGGAGGATGGTTATGTACATATCTGCGAGGTTTTTCCGGAATACAAGGTAAGCAAGGTACACGGGAAAATGAGACCCTCAGACAAGGAAGAGGAGATGCAGTGTTTTTTACGCAATGAGACTCAGATAATGGTAGCCACTACAGTCATAGAAGTAGGTGTTAATGTTCCCAATGCTTCGGTAATGGTAATCGAAAATGCAGAACGGTTCGGTTTGTCGCAGTTGCATCAGTTACGCGGACGCGTGGGAAGAGGAGCAGACCAGTCGTACTGTATTCTAGTTACAGGGTACAAACTGACTGAAGACACCCGTAAACGCATCGAAATTATGGTACAGACTAACGATGGATTTGAAATAGCCGAAGCAGATCTGAAGTTACGAGGCCCGGGCGACCTTGAAGGTACACAACAGAGCGGAGTGGCATTTGACCTGAAGATAGCCGACATTGCCAAGGACGGCCAGCTGCTGCAATATGTCCGTGACATTGCCCAAACGCTGCTCGACAACGATCCGGACTGTAAACATCCCGAGAATGCTGTCATCTGGCGACATCTGAAAGAATTACAGAAAAAGGACGTGAATTGGTCTGTAATTTCCTGATATGAAGAATCATATCAACAACTCATAGTCAACGATTCCCAACCACTTCCCAAACTTGTAGCCGACCTCCTTAAAATGAGACACCTTCTTGAATCCCAGCTTCTCATGCAGGGCTATACTTCCATCGTTTTCCTCCGTTATGCAGGCAACCAACGCATGAAATCCTGCCATACGACATTTTTCTATCAGACTTTTCATGAGTAAAGTCCCCGCCCCCTGCCGTATGTATAAAGGATCCAGATAAACCGTCGTTTCCACAGTATGCTCATAAGCCTTCCTTTCCTTCCAGCCATGCACGTAACAGTAGCCGACGACACAACCGTCCTTTTCGTAAACCAGATACGGGTAGCGGGAAGAAATCTGCCTGATCCGTTGCTCCATTTCCTGCAGGCTGACCGCATCCAGTTCAAAAGTGACAGTCGTATGTCTGACATATTCATTATATATCTCCGTAATGCGCGCAGCATCCTTAGATTCAACACATCGTATCATATCGCTACAAAATTAGTCCTATGACAAGCAGAATACCGAACAGAAGCATGTTTCTGGAAGTCTCGCCCAGTATAAGGTTCAGTTCCCTCCCCTGATTGATCTTTGCCATCTTTACGGTGGTGAAAATATGCGGCAACAGATAAATCTGAGGCAGAATCACGGCAAACAGCTTCCCTAACATAATAAAATAGAAGCAGCTCCAGCAGGCAAGCAGTCCCAACAGGAAATAAAGGACAATCCCCGTACGTGCTCCGAAACGAACCACCAGAGTACGTTTCCCGCTGGCAGCATCCTGCCTCCGGTCACGAAAATTGTTCACCATCAGCAGTGTGTCGATGACCAGTCCGGAAGCCAACGAAGCCACGAAGACGGATGTGTTCCAATCGTGTGCCATGACATAATAAGTGCAGCCTACGGGTACGAACCCGAAAAACACCAGTACCAGCACGTCCCCCCATCCGTGGTAAGACAGCGGATAAGGGCCTGTGGTATAAAAGAAAGCGAACAATATGCAGGCAGCTCCCACCGGTATCATCTCCCATCCGCTGTAAAACAGCAGACACATTCCCACAAGCACTGCCAGTCCTGTAGTGACAGCAATTCCCATTTTCATGGCTTTCGGCGTGATCCATCCCTCCGCACAGGCCCTTTCCGGCCCGAGACGGTCTTCGCGGTCACTTCCCTTCAGAAAATCATACAAGTCATTGATAAAGTTTGAGTCTATCTGCATAAGAAAGGCGAACAGAAGACAAAGGATTGACGGCACCACTTGAAAATGTCCGTATATATATACCAGCGCACAGCCCGTCATAACCGGTATGGCTGCGGCCGTAAGCGTCTTGGGGCGTGATGCCAGCACCCACGCTTTGATAGAATTGGTATGTATTTTTTCCATGTTCTTTTGTTTGTCCGGCAAAGTTAGCTAAAATTTGTCAATATGTTTCTTCTTCGATGAATAGCATACACATCCGGAATGTCATTTCAAGAATATTGACTACTTTCGCCTTACGTTTCAACAATCACTGATAAAAGGTTATGAGAATCTTGCCAGGCCATTTTGCATATCTGTTACTTATTCCCTTTTTGCTTTCATCATGCGCTACGGCATCCCTCTCCAAATACAAAGTGGGGCGCATAAAGCAGTATGACATTTACAGCGAACAGCTTCCCGATTCGTTTGACGGATTCCGAATAGCTTTTGCCACAGATTTCCACTACGAAAGCCGTTTCACGTCCAAACGCCTTCCGGGAATGGTACGTGCGTTGCAGGTCATGGATGCCGATGTGCTTCTGTTAGGCGGAGACTACCGCGGACGTGACGGCGGTGACATGGATGACCTGTTCTCTGCCTTGCAGCAAGTACATACCCACTACGGCACATACGCCGTAATGGGTAACCACGAAAGGGGAGAGTCCGACACGCTCGTGCGCCGGGCAATGGCCCGTACTGGGGTGCGACTGCTCGAACATAAGGTCGATACCCTCCGGAAAGGAAAAGATTTCATCATCCTTTGCGGCATCCGCAATCCATTCGACCTGAAGCAGAACGGCGTGTCCCCTACCCTCTCGCTCAACCCGGAAGATTTCGTCATTATGCTTGTCCACACACCCGACTATGTGGAAGATGTGGATGTGTCGAACACCGATCTTGCACTGGCAGGACATACACACGGAGGGCAGGTCAGCCTGTTCAGGCGGTGGACACCTGCCCACTTCTCGAAATACGGCAACCGTTTCCTTTCCGGACTGAAGCACAACAGTCAGGGCATCCCGATAATCATCAGCAACGGGATAGGCACGTCACGCAAGGACATCCGTCTTTTTACACCGAGCGAGGTGGTGCTTGTCGTACTGCACAGAAAGAAGCGTTAACGGCTCTGCAAGAATCACAAGTCAAGGCTCACTTTCTGTGTTTCCCGACGAATCTCAGGAAGCGGTTCAGGCCCTCCTGAAGCGAGGCACGCGGACAGGCGATATTCCACCGCATAAAGTTGTCCCCGTCCTTCCCGTACATCACGCCTGCGTTCAGCCACAATTTCTCTTCGGACTGCAAGCTGTGTTCCAGCTCTTCTGAAGGAATATGAAGCGCAGTACAGTCCATCCACACCAGATAAGTTCCCTCCAGCACATTCAAGGGAAAATCCGGAAGATGCTCGTTACAGAACCGTTCCATATAGCGGTAGTTTCCTTCTATATATTCTATGAGCTGGCCAAGCCACTCCTCTCCCTCATTATAAGCGGCAATCGTAGCTGCCACTCCGAAAGGATTGACGTCACACACCTCATTGACATTTATAGCCCTGTCGATACGGCGGCGTATTCCGTCATCAGCAGCAATGATGTTGGCTATCTGAAGTCCGGCTATATTAAACGCCTTGCTTGGAGAAATGCAAGTGACCGAATGCTTCAAGAAGTTTTCCGAGATGGAAGCGAACGGCAGATGTTTATGACCGGGATAGACCAGCTCGCAATGGATTTCGTCAGAAATCACCAGCACGCCATGACGGATACAGATCTCACCCACCCGCTCCAGCTCTTCGCGAGTCCACACTCTTCCTGCCGGATTATGGGGATTGCAAAGTATCATAACCTTTGCGTACGGATCTGCCGCCTTAGCTTCCAAGTCCTCGTAGTTGATGTGATATGTGCGGTTTTCATAGACAAGCGGATTGCTCACTATCTCGCACCCGTTGTTGCGTATGGATGAAAAAAAGCAATTGTAAACCGGCGTCTGCACGATAACCTTATCGCCGGGCACCGTCATGGCCTTTATTATGGCAGAAATGGCCGGCACCACACCAGACGTATAGATGAACCAGTCTTTCTTCACCTCCAGACCATGCCGCCGCGACAGCCAGCCGATAGTTGCTTCGTAATACTCGTCAGGCACACGCGTATAGCCGAAAATACCATGTGCCACCCGTTTCTGCAAAGCCTCTATGACAGGCGGAGCCGTACGGAAGTCCATGTCTGCAACCCACATGGGAAGCATCTCCGGATCAGCGGAAGCATCCCACTTGATACAGTTCGTATTCCGCCGTGAAATTTCTTCATCAAAATTATATCTCATTGTTTAAACATGATTGGTTTGTTCTGTTCACTATTCTGCTATCCATCCATTTTCCTCTTTCCAGACGGATAAGGAAAATCGTCCCGCGGAAGCAAAGCTCGATGCACATTGCCAGCCATACCCCATGAAGTCCCATGGTAGGAGCCAGCCAGAAAGCCAATGTCAGACGTACAGCCCATATACTGAAAAAATTCATCAGGCTGGGCACGAGCGTTCCTCCTGCTCCCACAAATACGCCGTATGCCACAATTGAGGCGGCAAACATTGGCTCGGCAAATGCCTCTATACGCAATATCTCCGTCCCCAGCACACGGATCTCGTCCACCGGTGTCATGATACCTATAATCTGAGGTGCAAACACGTACATCAGCACTCCCATAACGGCCATTACTATCATTCCCATATATACCGTGATGCGCGAGAAGCATCGTGTCAGCTCACGCCTGCCTGCACCCAGACTTTGTCCGACCAATGTCGTGGCTGCATCGGAGATACCATAACCCGGCATATAACAAAGACTCTCGGCAGTAATGGCAAACGAGTTGGCAGCAATGGCTATGATGCCAAGCGGCGCAACGATGACGGTAGTCATAATCTGGGCTCCGCAGATGACCACATGTTCCAGCCCCATTGGAAGACAGATCCGAGCAGCCTGCCTGAGTATCTGTTTCTGAGGAAGAAAGCTACCTTTCTCACCGACAAGCTTCAGTTCCGGCGAACGGGCAATGACATACCACATCATGAGTCCTGCCACAACGGTCTCAGCCAGAACCGTACCCAGAGCGGCTCCTTCAACACCCAGTCCGGCTCCCGGCACATGAAACACATGTCCGGAAAAACTGACCTCACGAGAAGGGAATATGAGAAAAAAGTTGAAAATGACATCGAGCACACACATCAACACGTTCAATATGCTGGGGATACGCATATTTCCGCTGCACCTCAGCATGCCTCCGGCAAGGAAGTTCAGCTGAAGCATCGGAAGGAAAAGAGAAAATATCAGAAAGTAGAGCGACGAATCTCGTCTTATGGCCGGATCGCCTCCCAGCCAGGAAGGAAGTGGACCGCTGATGGCAGCTCCTGCCAAACCGAGAAGCATACTGAACACGAACACAGAAACGATGGACTGACGAAGCACTGCTCTTGCCTCACGCAAGTCGCCGGCACCGATAAGATGAGCCACCTGAACGGAAAAGCCTGTGGCGGCAGCTGCACATACGCCCCAGAACAGCCACGTTGTGGTAGAAACAAGTCCGATGGAAGCAGAAGCGTTGGCTCCCAGACTTCCCACCATCGACGCATCTATATATTGCATCAGAATAGACGAAATCTGTGCGACTATTGCAGGCACACTCAACTGTATAGTCAACCACAACTGCTGCCTCCTGGTCATGCTTTTTCCCTCGCGGATCATTGCCAGCAGGCTGTTTGTCTCACTTTTTATCTTACTCACCTTGACTTTGTGCAAAAACTTTTCAAGTTACAAAAATAAGAGTAATGGATGAATTATACATTATACAAATTACTGCTTTTGCAAATTGGACAATAAAAAAAGTAGCTGAAGAAAGTAAACCAAGCGGCCGCAGGTTTCAAGAGAAACAAGCGCATGTTTCACACCTGGCGTCACGGCATTTTTTCCAAAACAATCTTGCGTTTCACCATACCTTTTTCAAAAACATATCATTTTGGTGAAATTATTTATTTTTTTTGCAAAAATTTAAGGGGGGGGGATTTTTTCATATCTTTGCGGCCGTAAAAAATTAAAACTGTGAAAGCATTTCTGATTACACTTTTCATAAGTTGCATTATGCCTGTCTGTGTATCGGCACAGGTCATCACCGGAAAACTGACGGATGAAAGCAATCAACCGATACCTTACGCCAATGTGGTATTGCTGTCACTGTCCGATTCGGCTTACGTGGCAGGCATAGTAAGCAGTGAGGACGGCACATTCAGTCTGCCGAACCCTGCCGGGGCGGAACGTCTGCTACGTATAACTATGGTGGGTTATGCGACCATATATAAAAAGTGTAAGGAAGGTAATATGGGCGTTATGCAGATGCAGCCCGATACACATCTGCTGAGTGAAGTGGTAGTGGAGGGAAACCTGCCCGTCACGCGGATGGAAGACGATGCGTTGGTGACCAGCGTCCAAGGTACGGTACTCTCAAAGGCAGGGACGGCGGAGGATGTGCTGGCACGTATTCCCGGCCTGCAGAAGAAGAAAGACGGTTTCGAGGTGTTGGGCAAAGGTACGCCCCTCATCTACATCAACGGCCGCAAGGTGCGTGATGCCACTGAGCTTGACCAGCTTTCGTCCGAAGAAATCAAGAGTGTGGAGGTAGTCCATAATCCCGGTGCCCGTTATGATGCCACGGTAGAAGCAGTGGTGCGCATCCGCACAGTGAAGCGTCAGGGCGACGGCTTTGGCTTCAGCCTGCGCAGCAGCTATGACCAGTCTGTCAACTCCGACTTTGTGGAACAGGCCGATGTGAACTACAGACACAACAGTCTCAATATTTTCGGGATGATACGTTTTGACAAGACAAGCTATCGTCAGGAGGACATAGTAAATCAGACTACATATGCCGACACTATTTGGACACAAAGCAACAACATGCTGACAGACGACAATGTGCGCCAGCTGAATGGGCGCATCGGCTTCAACTACGACTTCAACGACCGCCATTCCATCGGTCTCCGCTATGACATAAGCAAGACGCTGCACCACACCAGTAACAGTATTTTTGACAGTGAGGTAAAAGCAGATGGCGAACTCTACGATGTACTGTTCACCTCCGGAACTGTTGAAACGGATGCCAGCCCTTCGCACTCACTCAACGTTTATTATGCCGGACAGATAGGTAAAGGAAATCTGGAGTGGGATGCCGACTATTACGCCTCGCACACGACAAAAAATACGCTGGATCAGGAAGACAGCCAGAACCACGATGACCGCACCGTAACCTCCATCAATGAGGTGGACAACAAACTGGCAGCCACCAAGCTGTCATACGTACGCCCGCTGTGGGGAGGCAGTATGTCCGTGGGAGGTGAATACACCTACACAGACCGCCGCGATGACTATATAAACCCGGAAGGCTATGTACCCACATCGTACAGCCACATCAGGGAGCAGAACATGGCAGGCTACCTGCAATACAGCCACCCTATCTCCTTCGGCAGCTTAGGCGGAGGACAAGTCTCTGCAGGAGTGCGTTATGAACACGATGACTTCGACTATTACGAAGACGGCACCTATATGCCCGGCCAGAGCCGCACGTATGACAATTTATTTCCCAATGCTTCCCTGAGCGGACAGCTTGGCAAGGTGCAGTTGCAGTTGAGCTATGCTGCTAAGACCCAACGTCCAAACTATAGCCAGCTTAGAAACAACATCTCCTATATGAACCGTTTCACATGGCAAACCGGAAACCCGCAACTGAAACCCAGCCTGACGCATAATCTCACCGCCGTAGGGGTATGGCGTTTCTTTCAGGCAATGATCAGCTACAGGATAGTTCGTGACTACATCCTATACTGGGGTACGCAGGTGGAGGGACAATCGACTACGACACTCATCAACTACATCAACCACGATCGCCTGCCCAGCCTGAGGGCCATGCTTGCCGCCTCACCCACCATCGGCGTATGGAACCTTAATGCCAGCCTGTTTTTGCTGAAGCAGTGGTTCTCGCTGGATGCCGCCGGAGAACGGCGCACATACAACAACCCGGTCTTCATAGGCTCGCTGAACAACAGTTTCACCCTGCCTGCCGGCTTCCTTCTTACGGCGGACTTCGTGTACCAGAGCCGTGGCCAAGTGGAGAACATCACGCTCAAGCGGCCTCAATATACATTGAACTTCGGTCTGCGCAAATCTTTCTTGAACGATGCCCTCAGTGTTGAAGCGCGGGCCAATGACCTGCTTTTGGGCAGCAAGCAGGAAGCCCTGCTCTATATGGAGAGCGCACAGTTCACGGATCTTTCGTGGCGTGATAGTCGCTCGTTCAGCATCACCCTGCGCTATAATTTCAACACCACCAAGAGCAAATACAAGGGGACAGGTGCCGGACTGGATGCGAGAAACCGTATGAAAATTGCTGTGACGCAATCATTTCACAGCGAAAGATATGAACTGGTGAAACCGTCAATCCAGTTTCACCAGTTCATATTTCTGGCATCCAAGTCCAAGCTGTTCCGCATATTCCAATGTATGCATGCCGTGGCGGGAGTCTATGCGTTCAATCAAATGAATTTTCCCATGATCCTCCGAAGAACGTACAAGATCGGTACACGCCTTGTCCAGCGCCACCGGGTCAAGAGAAGCTAGAATACCTATATCACCCATCTTCGGATCTTCAGGAGAAGAATCGCAGTCACAGTCCACTGACAAGTTGTTGGCAACACTTATATAAAGAATGCTGTCACCGCAATGGTCTGCCACGGCTTTTGCCGCCTCAGCCATAGATTCAAGGAAATCATCCTGTTCAGGAAGATTTCCCCACAATCTGCCATCGGTACTTTTTGTTCTTCCGGCAGAATGAATCCATGCCTTTCCGCGTGAAGAAGCGATACCTATGGATATGTTTTTGATAGCTCCCCCGAAACCTGCCATTGTATGGCCCTTGAAATGAGACAATACAACAGTAAAATCGTAATTAAGGAAATTTTTTCCGACAAAATCTTCTTTCAGATGTCTTCCACCTTTCACCGGAAGCGCGACATCACCCTCAGCATCCATTATGTCAACCGAAGCAATCGAAGTAAAGCCATGATCTTTGGCAGCCTTCAGATGATTCTCCGTATCTGAACGTCTTCCTCCATAAGCAGTGTTACATTCCACAATTGTTCCATTCACCAACTGCACCAGCTCCTTTACCAATGCCGGCTGAAGGAAATTATGTCCTCCCGGTTCTCCCGTACTTAGCTTTACGGCAACCCTGCCCTTAGCCTCTCGCCCTAAAGCCTGATAGATTTTTACAAGATTCTCGGAAGTGATTTCCCTGAACATATACACTTTGGGAAGTTCGTCACCAACCTTTACGTCCGACGATTGCGCCGACACGCACCCCATTGTTCCGACCAACACTGTCATGGCACACAAAAATGCTTTAAAAATCTTTTCCATCATATAATTTTATTTGGTTACATAAATCTTATCCATAAAGCGGGAAAAAGAATGTCCATATTAAAAAAATACGTTTTTGGACGATATAAATATAAGCGATTACAATGGAATGACACATAAAATTCACAGATAATAACACATAACACAACTCCAAAAACCTGACCGAAGACGGTAAGCATGGTTATTCAATCTGTAATATTGGTAATGGAAGTATCAAAATAACCTTTAATTTTGTAACCGTAAAACAAGGCACCGGCTCATCTGGTTACGAAATGGGAAAAGACATCTTAGACATCAAAGACGTATGCGAGTGCAACCGTTGTCTCGGCAGCAAGACCCTGCACCCTCAGGCAAGTCTCATCAACTTGGAAAGTCCTGACTTTGAACAGGAATTCGTGAAGTTTGAGTTCTATGCCATTCTGCTGATAGAAGACTGTACGGACAACTGCAACTGCTGCGGGCGCAACCGATATGATTTCTCAAATGCCACTATGGTATTTCTCACGCCGGGCGAGGTATTCAGGATGAGTGTAGAAAATACGCTGCCGGACAAGGGGATTCTGTTCGCATTTCATCCAAATCTACTGTTACGTACATCCCTGAACAGTCATATCGACAACTATACTTTCTTTTTCTATCGGAAAGAAGAGGCACTGCATCTTTCCCAACGCGAAAAAACAATCGTCATTCATTGCTTTGACGCAATCGAACGCGAACTGCATCACGACATAGACTCGCACAGCAGTACACTGATTTCACGCCTCATCGAGCTTTTGCTTGACTATTGTTCCCGTTTTTATGAGCGCCAGTTCATTACAAGAGAGGAAAAGAACAAGACCATTCTGAAAAATCTCAATCATCTGATTGATGAGTATATCGCTTCCGGTCGCATGTTGAACGGAAACCTTCCCTCTGCAAAGTATTGTGCAGCCCCCCTTAATCTCTCACCAGCATATTTCAAAGACCTGCTGAAATTTGAGACGGGGAAAACACTGGAAGAATACATACACCTGAAACGTATAGAAACAGCCAGACAAATGCTACTGAAGGAAGGCAATACTCCAGTATCGGTGGCACGTATTTTAGGATTCACCAGCATCCGGCAGTTCAACTGTATATTTAAAAAGATAACCGGAACAGACCCGAATGAATTCCGACACTCACAGAACTGACAGGCATTTAATATTTTTATATTATGGGTAATCAAGGTATTACCCGTCTCCGAGACAACTACACGGATGTACTCCGTACCTACATCCCGCGAACACAGGACACAGGAACGGAGGAAAACAGATGTAGACGGTAGTTTTTCAGCCTTTGGACAAAGACTTTCCGCCGGAGGTCGGTTCTTCTTCCGCCACATCATCCAATCGATTCTCCCAAAGGTACTTGCGCGTCTCGTTCACGACCACGCCCGACAGTAACACCAGCGAAATGATGTTGGGCAACGCCATAAGAGCATTCATCACGTCGGCCAGGTTCCACACCAGTGCCAACTGAGTGACGGCACCCAGGAAGGCACAGACAATGTACACACCTCGGTAGACAAGCATCCAGCGTTTGCCGGTTAGGTATTCCATTGCCCGCTCGCCATAATAGCACCAGCCTAATATGGTGGAGAAAGCAAAGGTGATAATGCCGAACGTCAGCAGCGGGGCGCCCAGATAGGGAATCTTATCAAACGCCACCTTGGTGAGCGTGGCACCGTCAGCGTAAGAAATATCAGGATAGGCCAATACGCTTGACACCAGCACCAGCCCAGTGAGGGCGCAGACCACCACCGTATCCCAGAAAGTACCTGTACTCGACACCAATGCCTGCCTCACCGGATTGCGAGTCTGGGCAGCAGCCGCCACAATTGGAGCCGAACCCATTCCGCTCTCGTTGCTGAACAGCCCGCGTGCGATACCATAGCGTGCCGTGAGGATAACCGAGCCGCCCACAAACCCGCCGCCAGCCGCTTCCGGGCAGAAGGCCGACACTCCAATAAGCTTCAACGCCTCCCACACGTAGCTGCCATTGACAAACAGAATGTAGCAACAGCCCAACACGTATACTACAGCCATGAACGGCACGAATGCACTGCACACCCGTGCTATGCCTTTCACACCAAACATAACGACCAGTGCCACGCAGAAGGCCACGATGCTGCCCGACAAGAGGGGAGGCACCTGATAGGTTTCATAGCAGAGAACGGAGATGGCGTTACTCTGCACCAGGTTGCCGATACCGAACGAGGCGCAGACGGTGAACACACAAAACAGAACGGCCAGCCACTTCATGCCCAACCCACGCTCCAAAGCGTACATCGGACCACCGAGCATCCGTCCTTGCGGCGTGCGGACGCGGTACTTCACGGCCAGCAGTCCTTCAGCATATTTGGTGGAAATGCCCAGCACGCCGGTCAACCAGCACCAGAACACGGCCCCCGGTCCACCCAACGTGACAGCCGTGGCCACGCCAACAATATTACCCGTGCCGATTGTGGCGGCCAAGGCGGTTGACAAGGCACCAAACTGGCTCACATCGCCCGTAGCCGTCTTGTCCCGCGTCACCGACAAGCGGATGGCCGTCAGCAGCTTACGCTGAGGGAAGCGCAGGCGGATGGTTAGGAACAGGTGTGTGCCTAGCAGGATTATGACCATCGGCCATCCCCACAAAAAGTCACTACATACTTTGATTGCATTTACAATAGCTTCTGTCATATTGTATTATATATTTCATTTTGCCACAAAAATACAGGTTTTATATAACAGAGCAAACAATAGAAAACCGAAAAGTTGCTTCGAATAAAGTATTTTGTACGCAACCCAACTAACGAATGCTAAATAACGTAACTCGCCGGATACAGTGAACGACCATGTTCCATTCGTATCCGGCGAGTTGTATATCTAACGTATCTGTCATTTATAACCGCCTAACTCGGCGATGCGTTTCGGTATGTCCGTATTGTCCATCTTCCCCATAAATTGTCCTGCACCAGCACCGACAGCATATACAGGCACATATTCAGCCGAATGACTTCCCGTTGTCCATCCTAACCGTGCAATCCGGCTCATAACCTTTATTGCCACAGCCGCCAAAGACTCGGAACGGGCATAAAGCGATTCCGTAAACTCCACTTTATGTTGCACGAACGACTTTTCATATTCATCACGCAACATGCGTTCCTCTTCCCATGCCAGCGGAAGTTTCGTCCAGAAGCCCATTGTTTCTGAAAGCAACTTCTTTATTTTCTCCCATGTCACGTCATTGTCTTTACGGAGAGTGGTAATCATCCGTGACAGCTCTTCCTGTGAGACAGTCTGGTTCTCCATGGCTTTCAATTCCAGCCTATATGTACCGGAACCCATGCCAAGCCCTCCGGTCTCATGATCGGCAGAAATGACAATCAGCGTCTCTTTCGGATGTTTCTTATAGAACTCATACGCAACTTTCACAGCATTGTCAAAATCTATCACCTCATTGACTGCCGTAGCCAAATCATTGTTATGACATGCCCAGTCAATCTTTCCGCTTTCCGCCATCAAAAAGAAACCTTTATTCTTTTCCTTCATCAGGAATTCAATGGCTGCTTCTGTCATCTGCGCCAATGTCATATCGCCTTCTTTGCGGTCAACTGCGTAAGGCAGAGCTTTCACACCTGCTTCCTTCTGAATAAGCAGTATCTTTTCCGCTCCGGACGATTTCTCCGCATATTCGTCCATACCATGAGCTATAGCATATCCTCCCTTCTCAATATCCGCCTCAAGGAAAAGAGAGCTTTCCTTATTTGAGGAACTGAGAACACATGCACCGGCAAAAAAATCAAAACCGCTGGCAGGCAGTTCACGGGCAATTTCATCATACATGTTGCGGTTGGGCTGATGCCCGTAAAAAGCAGCAGGCGTAGCATGGTTGACACCCACCGTTGTGAGAATGGCCACCTTTTTTCCGCTCTCTTTTGCACGCATGGCAATACTTTGCAGAGGCTGTCTGTCAACATCCACTCCTATGGCACCGTTGAAAGTTTTGGTTCCCGTAGCCAAGGCTGTTCCTCCGGCAGCCGAATCGGTAATCTGGTTTGACGCAGAATAAGAAGTGGCTATGCCCGCTGCGGGAAAAGTTCCGAACGTAAGCTTTTCTACACCTATACGGTCCTGCAAGGCAGACAAATACATCTCCGTAGTATTCACCTGATTTACACCCATACCGTCTCCGATAAAGAAAAACACATACTTAGCCTGCTGGGAATACGCACATACGGCCACCAGCAGAAACAGACACAAATAAGTCAATCGTTTCATAAATCTGTTGAGATTTAAAATGACATCCAAACAAGCTGCCGCATACTACTCCCACTCGATGGTTGCAGGCGGCTTTGACGAGATGTCATAACATACACGGTTTACACCTTTTACCTTGTTAATGATTTCGTTCGATACTTTTGCCATGAATTCATACGGCAGATGAGCCCAGTCTGCCGTCATCGCATCCGTACTGGTCACGGCACGCAACGCCACAGCCCGTTCGTACGTACGTTCATCGCCCATGACTCCGACACTTTGGACAGGAAGCAATATTACACCTGCCTGCCATACCCGGTCATAAAGGGAGGTTTCTTGTCCGTCCGCATCTTTCGTCTTCCACTCGCGCAGTCCACGTATGAAAATGTCGTCTGCATCCTGCAGGATACGTACTTTTTCGCGTGTGATGTCTCCCAATATGCGTACAGCCAATCCCGGTCCGGGAAATGGATGTCGCGTTATCAGATGTTCAGGCATTCCGAGTTCACGTCCCACGCGACGTACCTCATCCTTGAACAACAGGCGCAGCGGCTCGCATAATTTCAGATTCATTTTTTCAGGCAGACCGCCTACATTGTGATGGCTTTTGATAACCGTACCGGTAATGGAAAGCGATTCTATGCAGTCGGGGTATATTGTTCCTTGTGCAAGCCATTTCACATTCTCAATCTTGTGAGCCTCCTCATCGAATACATCTATGAAGCCTTTGCCGATGATTTTGCGCTTTCGCTCCGGTTCAGTAACTCCAGCCAGTTCCGCAAAGAATTTCTCACTGGCATCCACGCCTATTACGTTCAGTCCCATACATTCATAATCATGCAATACATCCCTGAACTCATTCTTGCGCAGCATGCCATGATCGACAAAGATACAGGTCAGGTTCTTTCCTATTGCCCTGTTCAAAAGGACTGCCGCCACCGACGAATCCACTCCACCGCTCAGCCCGAGCACCACCTTATCATTGCCCAACTGCTTTTTCAGTTCGGCGACAGTGGTTTCAATGAACGATGAGGCGCTCCAATCCTGTTTTCCTCCGCATATGTCAGCTACAAAGTTTTTCAGCAGCAACGTGCCGTCCTCTGTATGAAACACCTCCGGATGAAACTGTACCCCCCAGAGTTTCTCCCCTTTCACCTGATATGCGGCTACAGCTACCTTATCGGTCGAGGCAATGATCTCGAAATTCTCCGGAACGGACGTGATGGTATCTCCATGACTCATCCACACCTGAGAATTCTCGCGTATTCCTTTCAACAAAGGATTCCCGTGATCGAACCTGGTCAGTCTGGCACGTCCGTATTCACGCGTGTTTGCCGGTTCCACCTTTCCACCGTTGGTGTATGCAATAAACTGTGCGCCATAGCAGATACCGAGTATAGGATACTTGCCACGAATATCAGACAAGTCTATCTTAAAAGCATTTTCGTCATACACAGAGAACGGACTTCCGGACAGGATGACGCCGATTACGGAAGGGTCATCGTGAGGAAACTTGTTATAGGGAACGATTTCGCAATACATGTTCAGTTCGCGCACACGCCGGCCGATAAGCTGTGTGGTTTGGGAACCGAAATCAAGGATGATGATTTTTTCCTGCATGTCGTGTAGTGTAAAGAAAGTTCATAATGGATGCAAAGATAAGAGAAATATCCACAAATGCCATCAAAGTGGAGACAAAAAGTGTCCGACAGGACATTTGCAGCTTGTTCATATCACAAAAGAATATTATCTTTGTAGATATAACAATACACATGGCACATGACTTATTCCATACTGATCGTCGAAGATGACCTTACGTTCTCTACCATGTTGAGGACATGGCTCAAGAAAAAGGGCTTTGAGGTGGAAACGGCAAGTTCACATTCACGTGCGAGAAAACAGCTTGCTGAGAAGGAATTCGACCTGATCCTCTCCGATCTGCGTCTTCCTGACGGAGACGGGATGGTATTGCTTTCATGGCTGCGCGACCGAAATAATCATGTTCCATTCATCATAATGACAGGATATGCGGAAATACAAAGCGCCGTAAAAGCGATGAAGGAAGGAGCCACAGACTACATATCAAAACCTGTACAACCCGATGAACTGCTGAAGAAGATAAACGAAGCCATTGAACTGGAAAAAAAACACGTCCAGAAAGAAGACACAATATTCCGGAATTTTCTGGAGGGAGAAAGCGAAGCGGCACACCAGTTATACAATTACGTGAGTCTGGTGGCTCCCACACAGATGTCAGTCCTCATCAACGGAGCAAGCGGAACAGGGAAAGAGTACGTGGCACATCGCATCCACCAGCTCAGCAAACGGGCGGAAAGGCCTTTCATCGCCATCGATTGTGGGTCTATCCCGAAAGATCTGGCTGCATCCGAATTTTTCGGCCATGTGAAAGGGGCTTTCACAGGGGCATTCAGTGACAAAGCAGGTGCCTTTGAGGAGGCAAACGGAGGAACCCTGTTTCTCGATGAAGTCGGGAATCTGGGGTACGAGGTGCAGATGCAGCTTCTCCGGGCACTTCAGGAAAGGCGTATCAGACGCATCGGATCAAACAAAGAAATCGAAGTGGACGTGCGGATAATCAGTGCAACCAACGAGAACCTGAAGGATGCCATCGCCAAAGGAAACTTCCGCGAGGACCTATATCATCGCATAAATGAGTTTACACTCTATATGCCGTCACTAAAAGAGCGTATGGAAGACATCCTGCTGTTTGCCAATTTTTTCCTCGACCTTGCCAACAAGGAACTGGACCGCAACCTGATAGGATTCGATGCAGAGACCTGCGAAGCTCTTCAGAACTATTCATGGCCGGGAAACCTGAGACAGCTCAAGAACACGGTAAAAAGGGCTACACTCGTTGCACAAGGAGAATTTATTTCGCTGAAAGATCTTGGAGAGGACTTCAACCAGCCTGAGAATCTACATGAAAAGAATGAATCACTCTCCTTATACGATGAAGAAAACGAAAAGCAACGTATTATGAGAGCCTTGCAACAGACAAATAACAACAAGAGCAAAGCGGCTATACTTCTCGGCATAGACCGGAAAACCTTATATAACAAGCTGAAATCTTATAACATTCCACAATAAACTGTGGAATATTTCCACAACCACGCATATCACATCCACACTTCTTCACAAAAGCAACATCCGCATTATTTTCAAACAGTATTTTACATTCCGCTAATTATCAACTTAATACCAAATACCCCACATAGTATTGATATTTTGGCACAATAATTGCTTTCTAACTAATAGAAGAAAACAACTGACATAAACCACAAAAATTAAATTAGGCCTTATAAACCCAATTTTTGAGATTATACTCCCTCAAAAAAGAATATGATCTCTTGATAAATGAATATGCCTATGTGTTAAGGAAGGAGAACGCTGCGAAGCTTTCTCCTTTCATTTTTCCAATATACCTTCAAAATATTTCCACAGGTTTTCAGACGGAACAGGCGCGACTATATCAATGGGCTCTTTCGATACAGGATGGACAAACTGTATTCTCCGCGCATGCAATGAAATGCCTCCGTCAGGATTGGAACGCGGAAAGCCATATTTCAGGTCACCCTTGACGGGACACCCTATCTTGGCCAGTTGGCACCGTATCTGATGATGTCTCCCTGTTTTCAAATCCACCTCCAGCAAAGAATAGTTCTGGGAGTAACCCATCATACGATAGTTGAGAACTGCCTTTTTCGAATATTTCACCTCCTTATCATAGGCATACGATTTGTTCTGCTTTTCATTACGCAGAAGATAATGAACCAACTCTCCCTCTTCCGGCACCGGACGTCCACGCACGATGGCCCAATAAGTCTTTCTCACCTCACCCTTGCTGAACATTTCGTTCAGTCGTGAGAGTGCCTTGCTCGTTTTTGCAAACATAACAAGTCCGCTTACCGGACGGTCCAGACGGTGAACCACCCCCAGAAAGACATTACCCGGTTTGGCATACTTATCCTTCAGATACCGCTTGACGGTTTCCGAAAGAGGCTCGTCCCCCGTCTTGTCTCCCTGCACTATCTCCGCCGAGCTTTTGTTGACCACAATGATATGATTGTCTTCGTAAACGATTTCCATAATGCGTATATATATAAAAAGACACTAAGACACAGGAGAGTAATCCCACTGTGTCTTCCGTGTCTTTCTCAAGGATTCGTTACATATTCATGCCGCCATCAACCTGGATGACTTGTCCGGAGACATACGATGACATGTCGGAAGCCAGAAACAGAGCGATATTGGCCACATCATCCGGAGTACCTCCGCGACGGAGAGGGATGCGCTTGTTCCATTCGGCTTTCACCTCATCGGAGAGGCCGGCCGTCATGTCTGTTATGATGAATCCCGGAGCAATGGCATTGGCACGGATGCCACGTGAGCCCAATTCTTGGGCAATAGACTTGGCAAGAGCTATCATACCTGCTTTTGAAGCCGAATAGTTGCATTGTCCGGCATTTCCGTGAACCCCCACAACGGAAGCCATATTTATGATGCTTCCACTTCTCTGCCGCATCATGATCGGAGTGCAGGCATGGATGAAATTGAATGCAGATTTCAAGTTGACCGCAATCACCGCATCCCATTGAGCTTCGCTCATACGCATCATCAGTCCGTCCTTTGTGATTCCGGCATTGTTCACCAGAATATCTATGGAGCCGAAATCTTTGTGGATTTCCTCCACCACCTTCGCGGTTTCTTCAAAACTTGCAGCATTCGAAGAATATCCTTTCACCTTAACGCCATAAGCGGCAATCTCATTTTCTGTATTCCGGCCGTTTTCGTCAATCGTCAGGTCAGTAAATGCAACATTTGCCCCTTCTGAAGCGAACCTCAACGCAATGGCTTTACCTATGCCGCGAGCGGCACCGGTAACGACAGCCGTTTTACCAGTTAATAATCCCATGCTTTTTTATATTTAAAAATTAAACCATAAAATCCCTCTTTACGCATCCCAGCGCACCGAACACAAGTTTTGACACATAGTGCCACCCAATCCCATTGTCCAAAGCCTCTCCTATCTTTCCGCGTATGTACGGCACCTCGACGCCCTTCAAGCAATAATGTACAATATCAGCTGTAATTTCCACATTATCCACATCAAAATAACCGTTTTCCTTGCCGTCCTGCAACACTTTCCGGAATATCATTATCTCTTTCCGGTCAAAACTCTTCCGTGCCCACTCCACCTTCCAGATATTCCGGAAGAATCCAGCACGCAAAGTACCGTTGCGGTAAACCACCATCTTTATGGCATCCAGATGTGTCATTATCAGTTCCATGATTTTTTCGTGCGGAGAGACCGGCCTTTCTGCAACATGCTCCATCTTTTCTGAAAGCATATCCAATTCAGCCTTCACAACCGCCAGATAAACCTCTTCCTTGTTCTTGAAATATGTGTACAGCGTACGCCTTCCCTTTCCACAGGCTGTGGCTATCTCATTCATGGTAGTTTCCTCCACCCCTCTCTTGGCAAAAAGCTGGCGGGCCACATCTACGAGCTTGGCTTTCGTTTCCTGTACGGTCATTTTCTGTGAAACAACTGATATTGGCGTAAGCAAAATTACTGCTTTTCTTTCTACTGCACAAATATACATGAAGCAAAATTGAAAAGGCATCAGGAGATTTCAACAAAAGCGAACGGTCATCCGCACGAAAACGTGCGGTCATTTGTAGAAGCTGTTACCGAACGCTGAAAAAGAGTCATGACCGAGCACACAACGGCTCCACCATGCACGAAGGAAACCGGTACCGTATCCGACAAGCTGGACGAATGATGCGCCGACAGAAAGGATTCCTATCCACAGACTTCCTATACGTAAAGAGGAATCTGCAAGAATCACCGCAACGAAAAGCAAAAGCAACAAAAGGCTGTACGGGAAAAACGGTGCAGCAAGCAACACCAGCACCACACCCACAGTAAATGCAGCTGGAAGCAGATGTACCGGCTTCAACGATTCAGGATATTTTTTGTAGAGATTGATGCGCGCTATGCCGGAGTTGTGTACCTGCTTGAAGAACTTGCGGAAATCTGTACGGCGTTTGTGCCAGACCCATGCATCCGGGAACAGACGGCATTTGCAGCCTGCCTTGAAAATACGTATGCTGAAATCAATATCCTCGCCGAAACGCATGTCGGAGAATCCACCCAACTTTCTGTACACGTCCGCCCGTACCCCCATATTGAAGCTTCTCGGATAAAATCTGTCCATCTTCCTTTTCCCGCCACGTATGCCTCCCGTAGTAAAGAAAGAGGTCATTGCATAGTTGACGGCCTTCTGAACGGGGGTAAACGAGGACTCTGCCCTGTCAGGCCCGCCGAAAGCATCGGCATATTCACGTTCCAGTTCAGCCTCAACCTCCGACAGATACCCTTCCGGAAGTACACAATCGGAATCAAGGATGACAAGATATTCTCCACGACTGCGCTCAGCCCCGTAATTGCGTGTTCGCCCAGGCCCGGAATTGGACTTGGCATAATAACGGACATCCATATCCGTCACATATTTCTCCACCACCGACCGGCAAGGAACTGAAGAACCGTCCTCCACCACAATGACCTCAAAGTTTTTCAACGTCTGACGTCTGATACTTTGCAGTAGTTCATCAACCTCATCCGGACGGTTATACACGGGAATGATTATGGAAAATTTCGGATTCATAGCATAGCAAGTCTCAATATTTCTCTATCAGTGCCGTGGCATATGCAGCAATGCCCTCCTCGCGTCCGGTGAAGCCTAACTTCTCGGTTGTGGTGGCCTTTATGGACACACAATCAGCATCCACCCCCATAACTCCTGCGAGGCTTTCCTGCATGGCCGGTATGTGAGCCTTAAGTTTTGGACGTTCGGCACACACAGTCACATCCACATTCCCCACACGATAACCTTTAGTCGCTATCAGAGCAACGGTCTCTCTCAGAAGCACCTTACTGTCTATATCCTTGAACTTCTGTGAATTGTCCGGAAAATGATAACCTATATCACGCATATTGGCAGCACCAAGCAACGCATCGCACACAGCATGTATCAGCACGTCAGCATCAGAATGCCCCAAAAGTCCCATTTCGTGTTCCAGCCTGATGCCTCCCAACCACAACTCGCGCCCCGGCACCAGCCGGTGGACATCGAAACCAAATCCTACCCGTATATTCATCGTATATGAAAATCAAGTACCTTGTTGTCCTCAATATAGCCTTCCAAACGGTTCCCGATCTTAACCGGACCTACTCCTGACGGCGTACCAGTATAGATAAGGTCGCCGATTTTAAGTGTACAGAAACGACTTACGTATGCAATAATCCTGTCCACGCCGAAAAGCATCTCACAAGTGTTTCCACGCTGTACCGTATTGCCGTCAATGTCCAGATGAAAACGGACATTCTGTATATTCGCAAAACGTTCCACAGGAATCCAGCTGCCGATAGCTGCAGAATCATCGAAACCCTTGCACAGCTCCCAAGGCTTTCCCTCCTTGCGGAACTTTCTCTGCAGGTCGCGTGCCGTAAAATCAATTCCTACCGTAAGAGCATCATAATATCTGTGGGCGAAACGTTCCGCAATGTTCTTACCGAGACGACTTATGCGCACCACCACTTCAGTTTCATAGTCCACCTGTGTACAAAAGTCTGGGATAAAAAAAGGCTTGCCGTCCTTCAGCAGGGCCGAATCGGGCTTCATAAAAATCACCGGCTCTTCCGGAACAGGTTCATCCGGATGCAGTTCCTCACAATGCAGCCGATAGTTCATGCCTATAGCTATAATCTTCATGCCTATTTATTTATGTTTTCATTCAAACGGTTAAACATTACTGCCAGATGAGCATATAGCGAGGTGTTCTGTACAACAATAGATTCCGGCACCCGGATACGGAACGGAGTAAAGTTCCATACCGCCATAATGCCTCCCTCCACCATCATGTCGGTTATTTCCTGAGCTATGCTGATGGGGACAGTCAGAATGCCTATCTTCACCTTATCGGTCTCTATACGCTTTTTGAATTCATCGGTATGGTAAATGGAGACTCCGTTGATTTCCCGTCCAACCAACTCCGGTCTGACATCGAATGCACCCACAATCTTCAGTCCAAAATGAGCCAGACCGGAATCGCAGAGCAAGGCGCCTCCGAGACTCCCCACGCCGAACAGATACGCCCGGTGCAGGTTGGAGAATCCGAGAAAATCCTCAAGGACATTTATAAGAAGATCCACCTCATAGCCCACCCGTGTACGTCCCGTGATGTTCACATAGGAAAGATCTTTCGCAATCTGCGAAGCGTCGATATTTGTCTGACGGGAAATTTGTGTGGAGGATACATACTTCTCTCCTTTCTCTTTCATCAGCTTCGCGCCGGAAAGGTACCACGGAAGCCTGCGCAAGGTAGGCTCAGGCACTTTGTCGATGTTCCTATACATTCGTCCTGCCATCCATATACCGTTTTACAGTAACACAAAACGGTACAAAAATACGTTTTTCTCTGCAAATGAATATAAGAAATAAAGAAAATGTTCTTACCTTTGAGACATTAAAGGACATTTGACATGAAAGGAAACGACTGGAAAGACCGTCTGAATATCGTATATTCCACCAACCCCGACTTCCGCTATGAAAAAGAGGAAGATAAAGAGCCTCAACAGACAGCGGAGAAGAAAGAACAGAAGCTCCGTGTCAGCATCGAGAAGAAGGGACGGGGAGGAAAAACCGTGACCGTAGTAAAAGGCTTTGTCGGGCGTGAAGAGGATTTGAAGGAGCTTGGCAGAATATTGAAAACGAAATGCGGGGTGGGCGGCTCCGTAAAAGACGGGGAGATCATTATCCAAGGTGAACTGAAGCAAAGAGTTACCGATTTGTTGAAAACAGAGGGTTACAGCGGGACACGATAAGTGAATTGCCCCTGCATGGAATGCCTCTCAAGGTTCCACACAGGGGCTTGACTGTCTTTTCCGGTTTATCGTCCGGACACTTCCTTAAGCAATGCCGCCAGTTCCTTTACCTTTTCCGGATATTCTGCCGCCAGATTGTTCTTTTCTGACGGATCATTATTCAGATAATACAACTGAGGCTGTGGAGCATTTCCAAGCTCCGTTTTTGTCCAATATTCCAAAGCGGGCTTGTCACTCGGCTCCAGATACTTCCATCCGTCCTTAATGATAGCCAGCGTATTATCAAGGTTCTGCTCTACAACGTACTCACGGTCGGCCTGCTTATCGCCCAAAAGCACGTTCGCACACGGACGGCTGTCCGGAGCCACACCTTCTGCCAGCGGCTCACCAAGAATCTCTGATAACGAGGCAAATACGTCAATCTGTGAGAAAAGTCCGTCCTGATTGCCATGTCCCATAATACGTACGGGCCAGCGCACAATGAACGGAATACGGGTTCCCGCTTCATACAAGCTGTATTTCCCTCCGCGATAGATAGCCATCGGAGTATGTCCGTTAAGCATCTCGGCTGCCTGATCCTGATAGCCGTCGTCTATCACAGGCCCGTTGTCGCTGGTAAAGATGAGAAGCGTATTGTCAGCGATGCCAAGACTGTCGAGCGTATGCATGATCTCACCTACGGTCCAGTCAAGCTGGAGAATAACGTCGCCCCGTGTACCGAGACCGCTCTTTCCGGCAAAACGCGGATGAGGTACGCGCGGCACATGAATGTCCTGTGTTCCCATATAAAGGAAGAATGTCGTATCCGCCGATTCACAGATGAACTTTTTTGCCTTTTCAGTTATCACATCGGCTATCTCCTCATCATTCCAGAGAGCAGATTTGCCTCCGGTCATCCAGCCGATACGCGGAATGCCGTTGATGATAGTGTTATTGTGTCCCTGACTTGGCTTCAGTCTTACAAGTTCCGGATTCTCTTCTCCCGTAGGCCAGTCGCCCACTTTATGGTCATAACTTACCGTTATGGGATCGGAAGGGTCAAGCCCGACCACACGACCGTTTTCCACAAAAACACACGGGACACGATCCACCGTAGCCGGGATAATAAACTCATAGTCGAAGCCTATGCTTTGTGTATTAGGTTTGATGAGACCGTTGAAGTCAGTTCCTCCCGCAGGGCCCAAGCCAAGATGCCACTTTCCGATTGCAGCAGTACGGTATCCGGCTTCATGAAACACATCGGCCAGCGTGACACAAGTGGTGTCAATAATCAGTTCCGAATTACCCGGAGCGATTCCCGTGTTCTCCTTACGCCACGGATAGCTTCCTGTCAGCAGGCCGTAACGTGAAGGTGTGCTGGTAGCGGAAGTGGCATAGGCGTTAGTAAACCGGAGTCCCTGAGCAGCCAAAGAGTCTATGTTGGGAGTTGAAACTTTTGTCGCGCCGTAACAGCTTAAATCACCTATGCCCAAATCATCTGAACAGATGAAAATGACGTTCGGCCGCGACAGATCAGCGACAGGTTCCTTCCCACTCTCTTGTCCACATCCTGCAAGGGCAGTGAGTCCGGAAACGGCTGAAATGCCCCATAATAAGTTCTGTCTCATAATAATTGCTTTAAGTTAATAATTCATTGTCCTTGTCCGCTTCGGTAAGCCATCGGAGTGACCTGATATGCCTTCTTGAACACTTTGCTGAAATAGCGTGGAGAACTGAATCCTGTCCTGTCGGATATCTGGGTCACATTCAGTTCCGGATTGTTTTTCAAAAGAAAAGCAGCCTTCTTCAGACGCAGAGTGATAAAGAAATCGTTCGGAGTCTGACCTGTGATGGCTTTTATCTTTGCGTACATCCGTGTCCGCGAAACAAACATCTTCTGAGCAAGCATGTCGATGGTGAACTCCGAATCATCAAGATGCTGTTCGAAAATGGCTATGACCTCGTCCAGGAAGCCCTTGTCCAAAGGGTTTGTGGCAAGCACCGGTATTTCCACCGCAGGCTGTTTAGTAAAATATTCCTGGAGTCTCCGTCGGTTATTCACCAGATTGTTGCACCTGAATATCAACATACGGGAATCGAACGGCTTGACAATGTAATCGTCCGCGCCTATCCTGAGACTCTCCAGATTCTGTTCGATTTCAGTCCGTGCCGTAAGAAGAACTACAGGTATGTGGCACGTATCAAGATTACTCTTCAGTTTTCTTACCAGCTCAATACCTGACATACGCGGCATCATCACATCGCTCAATATGATTTGGGGAGGATTTTTCTCTACCTTTTCCAATGCTTCCACACCATCGTATGCAACACTCACATCATAAATATCCGCAAAAAGACCGGCAAGCATCTTGCAAATCGGCTCGTTGTCTTCCACAATCAGGATATGAGGACGGGAACCGTCAACATCCGTAATAATTTCTTTCTTTATTTCCTGTACTTCTTCCGGAAGAAGGCCGCGTTTCGGAGAATCAACAATTAGCTGGCTCAACATGGCATGTTCCGAAGCCTCGATGATTTCATCCTCCTTATACATTCCGTTACCCAAAGGAAGCCGGACAGTGAACCTGACATCCTTACCCTCCACACTTTCCACTGACACATGGCCGTGATGAAGTTCTACAATGCCTTTTACGAGAGCCAGCCCTATTCCAGTGCCGACATTGATCCCAATATTTTCCGAACTCTGATAGAAACGGTCGAAAATCTTGTCTATGTCATTCGGAGATATACCGGAGCCGCTGTTCTCGACCGAAAAAAACGCACTTTCACTATCATCCCACACTTTCAGGACAATGTATCCATCGGCAGGGACATGCTTTACAGCATTCGATAACAGGTTGTTGATGACCTTACGCATCTGCTTCCAGTCAAGCCACACTTCGATATCATCCCGTTCCGGAGAAAACTCAAAACGGATATGCCTGCTTTCCGTATAGGGCTGGAAGAGCAGGAAAGTCTTGTCCAGAAAATCCACCAGATTCGCCCGGCTCACCTTCAGCTTCATCTTTCCCTGCTCCTGTTTGCGAAAGTCAAGAAGTTCACTCACAAGCTCTTCGAGTTGGACACCACTCTGATATGCAAGCAATACCTTCGAATAAACGAGAGGTGATACCTGAGGCATCTGCATCAACGACTCCAACTGACCGATAATCAGCGTAAGCAGAGTACGAAACTCATGCGAAATATTCGTGAAGAACCGGAGTTTGGATTCGTTCAACTTTTCAGTGTTCCTCAGAAGACGCTGCTCGTAGGCCAACGACAACTGCAATTTCACACGAGTCCGGTAAGCACGCATAAGACACACTACAATACCTGTCGCCAATACCACATAAATCACATATGCCCACCATGTGGCATAGAAAGGCGGCTTCACCTCTATCACCATGGAGATAGGCTTACTAAGGCTGCCCGGAGTTGCAGAACGCACGTGCAATTTATATATTCCCGGATTAAGATTTGTGTATGTAATGACCGGCTGGTCATAAACCTCAGTCCAGCTGTCTGAAAAACCTTCGAGCATGTATTCCACCGATTCGCGGTTCTCCGGAATATAATTGGAAAGGGAGAAATATAGGCTGAACATGTTATGGGATGCCTTGAGTGTTATCCGGGAGGCATAATTCAACATACACGACAAGATACCGGTTCCGTCACCGGGCTTCACCTCCTTCCCGTTTACCATCAGTTTTGACCATGACAGCGTGTATGGGAGCGGACTATGGTCAAGACTCTCAAGCGGGAACCTCACCATCCCGGATATGCCGCCCAGATACACATTACCATTCTTTGAGACAAACAGGGCATTCTCGTTAATTGCCGACAATGGCGAGCCGTTGGCAAACACGTAGTTGCGCACTTTCCCCGTGCGGCAGTCGAGACGGGAAAAACCGAGGTTGGTTATCAGAAGCATCTCGTTGTCACCGTTTTCACATACCTTATAGATGCAGTCCCCGGACAGACCGTTATGCGCTGCATCATAGTTGCTGAACTTCCCGCTTTCCTGATCCAGACAGTCCAAGCCACTTCCTGAGGTGGCAAACCACATCCGGTTTCTCCTATCACAAAAAATTGTATTGACATAGATATTGCTCACTCCACCCCTCACACAAGGATAATGAGTCAAACTGTCTGTCTTAAAATCGTACGCGAACACACCTTGCCCCATCACAGCCATCCATAGTCGCCCGTTCCGGTCAAACTCAAGGTCACTCACCGTACGTATTATCCGTCCTTCCTCTCTATCACGGAAAAGCTGTCTGCACTTTCCAGTCGCTTTCGAGAATAGACACACCCCATCCTGTGTGGCCACAACGAGACTATCCCCGTAAGGCACAATGTCACGTACGATGTCCGAAGGTATGGAGAATCTGCCTTCGGAACGGTATGCGGTGAAGCGTCCGCTCTTTATATCAAATCTGTTCAGGCCGCCCAGATGAAGCCCCAGCCACAGCTGGTCGGCCTCCTCATCATACCAAATGGCTTTAACGTTATTGTGCGATATGCTGTTAGCCGAAGAGTCGTGCACGTACCGTCTGAACTTCCCCGTCGTATTGTCAAGCATATTAAGACCTCCGCCTTCAGTGCAAATCCATATATTCCCTCGTTTGTCTTCCAGCATATTGCCCACAATCGGACTGCTTAAGCCATCCTCCACCCTGTCTGTATTACGGAACACAGTATAAGAAGCATATCCGGGATTGAAATAATTGACCCCGCCAAAATATGTTCCCACCCAGATGGTACCCTGTTGGTCTTTCTGCATACACCACACTGACTCGTGTGTCAATCCGTATGGCTCGCTACCAACCGTATAGTGTGTAAACGTTCCGGTATCGCGTTCCATACAGTCCAGTCCGACAGAAGTACCTATCCAAAGGTTGTTCCGGTCATCTTCACAAAAGCAGCGCACGAAGTCAGATGACAGTTCCCCATCTCTCCTGCATACATTGATCCACCGTTCCTCACCCTCCGGTTTATGGTATAATCCGGAAGTCCACGTACCGACCCATATCCCGTGACTTGAATCCTCAAACACGGCTGACACATGCCCTCCATTCACTTCCGTTTCATGAGTTAGACGCCCATCGGAAGAAATACGAAAAAGTCCCCCGATATCAGTACCTGCCCACATGTCATTGTTGGAATCGACAAGGATTGATGTAACCTGTCCGCACTCTTGCGGCAGGCGGTATAACGATTCCGGATCATTATCTTCGTTTTTCCATGAAATGATTTCACTGCCATACCCAACGTAAAGTCTTCCACCGTGAAAATACAGTGCGGAAACCAGTCCACGCCACAACGTACTGAAATGTCCTGTCCGCATATCGTAGCGCGCCACACCGTCCACACAAAGCAGGAACAGGTGACCGTTCCCGTCACCGGTCACATGCACCACCTGATTAGAAAAAAGGCTGACGGGATTGTCTTTCTCCATCCTGTAAACCCGAACGGAGTTTCCGTCATAACAGTTCAGTCCATCGCGTGTGCCTATCCAGACCAACCCGTTTTCATCTATATAGACATCGTTAACAGACACTTGCGAGAGGCCGTCATCAGTAGAAAGACGCTTGAAAATTATATCGTGTGCTTCGGCTTCCATTATGGTAGACACGATACAGAAAAAGATTATAGAAAACAATACCCTGTTCACCAAACCGATCAAAAATTAATCACATACATAAACAATAATTCATGCTCAAATACAAAGATAATAAAAAATAAGATGCCAAGCAAACCCATATTGATAATAAATAATTTATGAAATCAGACAATTCATAACGAGCATAAACAGGAATCACAAACAATTCATTGCTGATTATAGCCCTAAAACAACAGCCCGATTAAAAAAAACACATTAATATCTTGTTTTATGAACAATTTTTATACACTGTATATACAAAAAATGCCTATATTTGAAATAACATTTATTTATCAAAAAACATAAAAATCATGAATCTGAAAACACGTTTAGGAATCATCGGAACGGTAGGTATAACACTTGCGGCCTGCCAGCCCGGACAAGAGGCGGAGCCTGACTTTCTGACAAAAGAAATCAACAACATTGTGGCACAGCACACGCTTCAGACCGACATCATTGAAAAAAGTGGCGAATGCCTGAATCCCCGCACAATTGATACACTTGGAAATATCGTTTACGTGCCTATAGATGACTGGACAAGTGGCTTCTTTCCAGGAAGCATGTGGCTCGATTACGATCTGACCGGAGACGAGAAATGGAAAGGACTGGCCGAGAAATACACTGAGGCCCTGGACTCGGTGAAATACCTGAAATGGCACCATGATGTAGGTTTCATGATAGGATGCAGCTACCTGACGGGATACCGTCTGTGCGGACAACCAGAATACAAGGACGTGATAATAGAGGCTGCAAAGTCACTGTCCACACGATTCAGACCGGGAGCCGGAGTCATCCAGTCTTGGGATGCCGACAGAGGATGGCAGGGTACACGCGGATGGGAATGCCCGGTAATCATAGACAATATGATGAACCTTGAACTGCTGTTCGAAGCCACACGTCTGTCCGGAGACTCCACTTTCTACAACATCGCTGTGTCACATGCCGACCAGACCATGAAAAACCACTTCCGTGCAGACAACAGCTGCTATCACGTGGTTGACTATGCGTTGAAAAACGGCAAGGTGAGAAGTCGTCAGACAGCACAAGGCTACGCGCACGAATCAGCATGGGCACGTGGACAGGCATGGTCAATCTATGGATTCACCACTTGCTATCGCTATACAGGTGACCCACGATATCTGGAACAGGCAGAAAAGACTCTCGGCTTCTTCCTGAACGATGAAAATCTGCCGAAAGATCTCATTCCTTACTGGGATTTCGACGCTCCGAAGATCCCTGACGAACCGAGAGATGCTTCAGCAGCCGCCTGCATAGCATCGGCACTGTATGAAATGGACGGATATTGTGAAGGAAAAGACTACAAGACATTGGCCGATACAATAGTCACTCATCTGTCCGGCCCTGACTATAAAGCGGAAGTGGGCAAAAACGGGAACTTCATCCTGATGCATTCCGTAGGCAGCATTCCACACGGACAGGAAATCGACGTACCGCTTAATTATGCCGATTATTACTATGAGGAAGCACTGGTGCGCAAGAGGAATCTTGAATCAGGCAAGCCGCTCCCATTCGTAACAGAAGATGACGCCATCCGGTAAAATCACATGAGACGTCTGTCATATACACTGTTAGGAAAAGCCGGGACACTTGTCATCGCACTTACAGGATGCGGAAGTTCGGGAGAGGTTGAGGAGCAGACAAGACCTAACGTAATCTACGTATTTCCAGACCAGTTCCGCAACATGGCCATGGGATTCTGGAGCGAGCCTGGGTTCAGAGAACATGTACGCTTTGAAGCCGATCCCGTACACACGCCGAATCTCGACCGTTTTGCGAAAGAGTCGCTGGTGCTTTCTTCAGCCATGAGCAATTGCCCTCTGAGCAGTCCTCACCGAGGTTCCCTGCTTACCGGAATGTATCCAAACAAAAGCGGAATCCCATTGAATTGCAATTCAGACCGTCCCATAAGCTCTCTCCGTACAGATGTAGAATGTATAAGCGATGTATTCAGTCGGAACGGCTATGACTGTGCTTATTTCGGGAAACTCCACGCCGAGTTTCCCACTCCCAACGATCCCGGCAACCCGGGACATTACGTAGAGGACAAAAATCCGGTATGGGATGCGTACACTCCTGCAGAACGCCGTCACGGTTTCAACTATTGGTACTCCTACGGTACTTTCGACGTCCATAAGGATCCTCATTATTGGGACACGGACGGCATTAGGCACGACCCGAAAGAATGGTCTCCACTGCACGAGGCAGGGCAAGTGGTTTCTTATCTTAGAAATGAAAACGGGGAACGTGATGAAAAGAAACCTTTCTTCATCATGGTCAGCATGAACCCTCCGCACAGTCCTTACCGCTCGTTAGATGACTGTATGGAAGAAGACTTCAACCTGTATAAAGACAAGGCCATAGACAGTCTCCTGATCCGTCCAAACGCAGACAAGAAACGGGCAAAAGCGGCATCTGCTCCCTATTATTTTGCTTCGGTGACAGGTGTGGACAGAGCATTCGGACAGATTTTAGAATGCATAAAGGAACTGGGACTTGACAAAAATACAATCGTAGTGTTCGCTTCCGACCACGGAGAAACCATGTGCAGTCAGTACACGGACGATCCGAAAAACTCTCCGTATGCCGAATCGATGAATGTTCCGTTCATCGTACGCTGGCCAGGACACATCCGCCCGCATGTAGACAGCCTGCTGCTTTCCTCACCGGACATCATGCCTACATTGCTTGGTCTGTGTGATCTGAACAAGGATATCCCTTCAACCGTGCAGGGTAACGACTATGCTCCAATATTCCGTGAAGATACGGCAACCGATATCACTCGCCCTGTCGGTGCGCTCTATATACAAAACATAGACGGAGACAAGGACAAGGACGGAAAGATTACATCCTACTTTCCCAAGTCAAGGGGAATCAAGACCAGCCGCTATACGCTGGCACTTTACATTGACAAGAAAGACAAGAAACTGCAACGCACGCTTCTCTTTGACGATGTAAATGATCCTTATCAGCTGAGAAATATCGCACCCGAAGAGCAACCGGAAGTGATGAAGGAACTTTGCCGGGAGATGGCTCGCCAGCTGAAAGATATTGAAGATCCGTGGTACACGGAAAACATTCTTGCAGACATGCTTCCGTATTGAGAAAACGCTGTAAAAACATGATGAGCCGCTACAAAATCAGTTGTAACGGCTCATCATGTTTTCATCCAACCACACAGTGGGTTGATTTATAATAATGAAAAGGCTTTATCGTGTAACACCTTCAGTCGTCATCTGGACACGCTTCATAGTGCCGTCCTCATTATAATACAAGCGGTCGATGCAAATGGCACGGCGGAAACCGCATCCGTCCGTATTGATACTTCCGTTGTGGTATATGAAATACGATTCTCCCTTGAAGTCGATAATTGCCTGGTGGTTGGTGTTCGAGTTTCCGGCTATCTCGTTGAGAATGCCTTTGTATTCCCACGGGCCATTGATGTTGCGGCTCATGGCGTAGCAAATTTTCTCCGGAAATTCTGACGCGAACGACAAGTAATACCAGTCATTATGCTTGTGTATCCACGGCGCTTCAGTGTAACGGGGCAGATCAATAGGCATAATCGGGCCATCCAGTTCAATCATATTTTCTTTCAGCTTGGCGTAATAACATTGTGTGTTTCCCCAGAACAGGTATGCCTGTCCGTCATCGTCAATAAACACTGTCGGGTCTATGTCATCCCAAGGAATAGATGTATATTCGGTAGTCATATCATTGGTGACAAGCGCCGTACCTCTCGCATCCTTGAACGGACCGGTCGGAGAATCGGCCACGGCCACACCGATTGATTTTCCGGGTACGGTGGCATGTTCCACTGTCACATACCAGTAAAATTTCCCGTTGCGCTCAATGACCTGGCTTGCCCATGCTTCTCCCTTTGCCCATTTAAAGTCGGTAGCTTTCAGCGTATAAGCATATTCTGTAAAGGTCTGCATGTCATCAGTAGAGAAGATACACCATTCGTTCATCAAGTAATATTGTTCCGGAGCAGGGCATTCGTCATGTCCGGCATAGATGTACACTTTGCCGTCATATACCATTGCCGCAGGATCTCCAAGATATTTGTAATTTACTATCGGATTACCTGAGGCGATGAATGTGGTATCCTTTTCAGCGGCAGAACCAGACAGGCAACCAATACCTAATATTGATGCCAGCAGCACAGATTTGATACGTGTGTTCATTGTTTTATATTTATTGTGTTTATATTACGGAGGCTAAAGTTACGGAATTATATTTTATGACAAATGATTTTTAAAAAGAATTTGCTTATCACCGAAAAATATGATTAAAGACACTCTGCCCTTTCCGACATTACCGTTTATCGATACAAACACCCTTATGTTTTGATTTGAGCCATTGCATGTTTCACATAAAGCCTCCTCATCTTTTTTACAAAGTATCAGGCATTGATACCGACACTGCTTTTTTATACCACAGCCTGCCTCCGCTCCCGTATTTGTTTTATATTTGCAGAAGCAAAAAGGAAACGACATGACTCATATATCAATTGACACAGACAACCCGGAATTCCAGAACGCACTGAAATTGGTCCAATACACGCGGCAGTCGGTCTTTCTGACCGGGAAGGCAGGGACGGGAAAGTCAACGTTCCTGAAGTACGTGTGCCAGGTGACAAAAAAGAAACATGTCGTATTGGCTCCCACCGGTATCGCAGCCATAAACGTGGGAGGAAGCACCCTTCACAGTTTTTTCAAGCTTCCGTTCCACCCCCTACTGCCGGACGACCCAAAATTTGAAGGGAAAAGGCTTAAAGACTACCTTAAATATTCGTCGGAACGGAAAAAGCTTATTAAAAACATCGAGCTTATCATAATTGATGAAATCTCTATGGTACGGGCAGACATCATCGACTTCATCGACCGTGTGCTGCGCACCTACTCACAGAACATGCGCGAACCGTTCGGAGGAAAGCAACTGCTACTGGTAGGCGACGTCTATCAGTTGGAGCCGGTAGTGAAAAGTGATGAAAGGGAGATTCTTAAACGGTTTTATCCGAACCCTTTCTTCTTTTCCGCCAAAGTGTTCCACGAAATGGAACTTGTCTCAATCGAACTGACCAAAGTGTACCGTCAGACCGACAAGGTGTTCGTAAGCGTGCTCGACCATATCCGTACCAACACGGCAGGACCTGCCGACCTGCAACTTCTGAACACACGCTACAATCTGCCGGAAGAAAAGAACGATAATGACATGTACATCACTCTCGCCACGCGGAGGGATACGGTGGACTACATAAACGAGAAAAAGCTGGCTGAACTTCCAGGAGAGCCGTCATGTATGCAAGGCACCATACACGGAGAATTCCCTGAAAGCAGTCTTCCGACACTTATGGAACTGATTGTCAAGCCGGGAGCGCAAGTCATCTTCATCAAAAACGACCAGGACAGACGCTGGGTGAACGGTACGGTCGGGACGATATCCGGAATTTCTTCCGACGGCATAATATATATCACGACAGAAAACGGACAGGAGTTTGATGTGCGCCAGGAAAGCTGGAGCAACATCCGATACCGCTATAACGAAGCCGAAAAGAAAATCGAGGAGGAGGAGCTGGGCACATTTACCCAATATCCCATACGGCTTGCATGGGCAATCACCGTCCACAAGAGCCAGGGACTTACATTCAGCAGGGTGATAATCGACTTTAGCGGCGGTGTGTTTGCCGGAGGACAGACATACGTTGCCCTGAGCCGCTGCACATCGCTGGAGGGTATCCGTCTGAAGCGTGAGATCACCTATGGAGACATCTTTGTCCGGCCGGAAATCGTGAGCTTCGCCCGGCACTTCAATGACCGGGCAGCCTTCGACAGAGCCATGAAGCAGGCACAGGCCGATGTGGAGTATGCAGAAGCTGCCAAAGCTTTCAACAAAGGTGACTTCAACGCTTTTCTCGACTCGTTCTTCAAGGCCATCCACAGCCGTTACGATATCGAGAAGCCACTTGTACAAAGATTTATCCGCCGGAAACTTAATGTCATCAACACACTGAAAGAAGAAAACAGACGCCTTAAGGAAGAAATGGGCATACAACGGAAAAGCCTGCAAAAATATGCCCGAGAATATTATCTGATGGGTAACGAGTGTGTCACTAAAGCACACGACCCGCGTGCCGCGATAGCCAATTACGACAAAGCCATCGAACTCTTTCCCGAATATGTGGACGCATGGGTACGGAAAGGAGTCACACTGTTTGAAAGCGGACACATCGGTGAAGCGGAGGAATGCCTCAGCATAGCCATACGGTTACGTCCGAAAGAATTTAAGGGTATCTACAACAGGGGAAAGCTACGGCTTTTTACGGGAGACTACGAAGGTGCCGTCTCCGACCTCGACAAAGCCACTACACTGAAGCCCGATCATGCCGGAGCACACGAATATTTCGCCGAGTCTCTTGAAAAGACCGGAAAGGAGGCAGAAGCTGCAATCCACTATCGGATAGCTGAGGAACTGAAAAAAAAGAAAAAGTGACACAGGGGAATCGCAATTTAAGACAAACAGCCGCCGCACTTCCGATATAAATTATATCTTTGCATAAAACACGTAAAGACGAGAATCATGAAAGCAGCAATCATAGGGGCAGGCAACATGGGTGGGGCAATAGCACGCGGACTGGCCAACGGTCACCACATCAAGGCAAACGAAATTACAGTCTCCAATCCGAGCAGCGGAAAACTGGAAATTCTGAAATCCGAATATCCCGACATCAACATCACCAATGACAACAGGAAAGCGGCGACGGATGCCGATATTGTCATTGTCGCAGTGAAACCGTGGAAGATGGCCGAAGTGCTGCAATCGCTTCACCTGCAGCATCCGCAGATTTTAGTGTCTGTGGCAAGCGGTATTTCTCTGGATGAACTGTCACGCCACACCGATGCGCGAATGGCCATATTCCGCATAATTCCCAATACGGCCATATCAATGAAAGCCAGCATGACACTTGTCACGTCAAGAAATGCCTCTGAGGAACAGATTGAATATATCATGAAGCTGTTCAACGAAATGGGAATGGCCATGCAAATTGAGGAGAAACAGTTTGCTGCAGCCACATCCCTCACCTCATGCGGAATCGCCTACGTACTGAAATATATGCAGGCAGCTATGCAGGCCGGGGTGGAAATGGGAATAAAGCCGCAGGACGCCATGAGAATGATAGCCCAGACGGTGGAAGGAGCCGCCCAACTCATTCTGAAAAACGGAGACACACACCCGGCAATAGAAATAGAGAAAGTGACAACTCCCGGCGGCATAACTATCAAAGGGATAAACGAGCTTGAGCACGGTGGATTCACTTCGGCCGTCATCAAAGCGCTCAAGGCAAGCATGTGAAACCAAACACCCGACTGCAATATGAAACGGAACATTCTCATTACAATGGGGATCCTGATCCTGGCAGGCTTTGTCGTACAAGGATTCATCGGAGCCATCGGAGGAATCTTTCTCATTACCATCGTCGGCATACTTTACGGGGCAATAAAGAAAGACAAGAAATTAGTCAGGTGGTCGGCCGCTGCTCTCATGATCACCGTATTCTGCATCATGGCATTCTACGGATGGCTGCTTCTTGCCCGCCAACCCGGATAGCGTAGTGTCTTTTACGGCCAATGATCAAAATGAAGGACGAAAGGCACGCAGTTCCTGACGTAACCGGCGTGCATGACCGGCAGTCATGGCATCGAGCAGTTCCCAAAAACGCGAGCCGTGGTTCATTTCTTTTGTATGAGCCAGTTCGTGCAGCATAACGTAATCCATCAGATAGGACGGAACCAGCATGAGGTAGCATGACAGACTGATGGTTCCGGAAGCGGTACAGCTTCCCCATCTCGATTTAGCCCCTGTGATACGCACCTTGCGATAAACAAGTCCATAACGTTTCGCCCAAACGTCAAGCACAGGCGGCAGATACTCGGAAGCCGCTTTTTTCAATGCACGGAGGATAGCTCCGCGAACCAACGCCTGCACTTCCTTCAAAGAAAAGTCCGTGTTCTCAGGACAAAATATCTTCATTTCGCCTGAATCCATCCGCCGCACCGTAAAACATTTCAGTCTGCCAGGTTCTATGGACAGACGGAAGCATTCAGCCTCAATCCGGAAACCGAAGTCTATTGGTTTGACAGCCACCTTGCTATAACGCTCCAGCATTTCTCCACGAAACTGTTCCAGCACCTCCAGTATTCTCTCCGTTTTCGTATATGGAGATACGGTTACAAACAATCCTTCAGGCTTCACACGCATCGTAATGTTACGTGCCCCTCTTCGAGTACTCACCACAATACGTCCGAAATCCTTGTCTTCTATATAACGTTTTACCGACATAACGGCACAAAGTTATAAAACATTCCGGACCCACGCACTCCTGACCATACAAAAGGCCATTTGACTCTACCCTTTACTCTACCACATAGAATTTATCCAATAAATGCAAACAAAAATCACCGGATTCTTTGCCAGACAGACAAAAAGACGTACCTTTGCATCCGCCAATACGGGTTATTGGCATAATTCAAATCATCATTAATTAATTAATTTAAACTTTAGAAATGGCAACTAAAATCAGATTGCAAAGACGAGGACGCAAAGGATACGCGTTCTACTCAATTGTCGCTGCAGACTCAAGAGCACCACGTGATGGTAAATTTATTGAAAAGATCGGTACCTACAATCCGAACACCGATCCTGCCACAGTAGATTTGAATTTCGATCGTGCATTGTACTGGGTAATGGTAGGAGCTCAGCCTACAGATACCGTGCGCAACATTCTGTCACGCGAAGGAGTTTACATGAAAAAGCACCTCATGGGCGGTGTTGCAAAAGGCGCATTCAACGAAGCGGAAGCTGAAGCTCGCTTCAACGCATGGAAAGAGAACAAGGAAGCAGGCCTGGCCGCTCTGAGAGCAAAATTGGACGATGCCAAAAAGACTGCTCAAAAGGAACGTTTGGAAGCTGAAAAGAAAGTCAACGAAGAAATCGCCAAGAAAGTGGCCGAGAAGAAGGCGGTCGAAGCTGCTGCCAAGGCAGAGGCTGAAGCAGCCGCAAACGCTGAAGCAGCTCCGGCTGAAGAGGCATCTGCTACAGACACTCCGGCTGAAGCATAAACCACTTTTTAAGTTGCGGAAAAGAAAAAGCAGTACCGGTTTCCGGTGCTGCTTTTTTCGTCAGGGGAACCGCACTGAACATATCTTTCAAAACAGGCCTTACACACATATTCTTCATTTATCTTATGACAACCTATACCAATAAGGAAATCTGGCAAGTATCATACCCCATCCTGCTGGGGTTGGTGGCTCAAAACATAATAAATGTTACAGATACGGCATTTCTCGGCCATGTGAGCGAAGTGGCTTTGGGAGCGGCAGCCATGGGAGGTCTGCTGTACATCTGTTTCTATACCGTAGCGTTCGGGTTCAGCGTCGGTTCGCAGATCTTGATGGCACGCCGCAACGGAGAGGGAAACTACCAGGCGGTAGGTTCTGTCATGTGGCAAGGCTCGGCATTCAGTTTTCTTATATCTGTGATTCTGCTCGTGCTGATGTACTTCATATCCGAACCGCTCATCAGACTGCTGATCACCTCCGATGATGTATTCAAGGCCACATACGAGTTCTATATCTGGCGTATATGGGGATTCCTGTTTTCTTTTGTCAACGTGATGTTCCGTGCGTTCTATATCGGCATAACCCGTACGAAAGCATTGACCATGAATGCAATCGTTATGGCACTAGTCAATGTGGTACTTGACTATGGACTCATATTCGGACATCTGGGCCTTCCGGAAATGGGTGTGCGCGGAGCGGCCCTGGCTTCTGTAATAGCAGAAGCATCATCGCTGGCATTCTATGTGATATACACATATGCGAAAGTAAACCGCAAAAAATATGGTCTGGACAGGATAAGCCGGTTTGACACCAAAATGGTGATACGGATACTTCATATCTCATGCTTTACGATGATACAGTATTTCCTTTCCATGACAATATGGTTCGTATTCTTCATGGCACTCGAACGGTTGGGAGAACGCCAGCTTGCCATCGCCAATATCGTGCGGAGCATATATGTAGTACTTCTGATCCCTCCACAATCTCTTTCCACCACAGCCAATACTCTGGCAAGCAACCTAATCGGAGCAGGCGGAGTGGATCGCATAATGTCACTGCTCGGAAAGATTGCACACATGTCGTTTCTTATCATGACAGTATGCGTGGCATTGTGCGTGGCTTTTCCAAACGCAATCCTGTCCGTTTATACGAATGAAGAAACCTTGCTCATGGAGTCAGTACCTTCTCTTTATGTTGTATGCGTAGCAATGATGGTCGCTTCGTTGGCGAACATATATTTCAACGGAATCTCCGGTACAGGGAACACTCAGGCAGCCCTGTATCTCGAGGTATCTGTATTGGCCTTATATGCCTTGTATGTCATTGTGATAGGCATGATAATGCAGGCTCCGGTAGAGATTTGCTTCACTGCCGAGATAGTCTATTACATATTTATGCTGGCTTTAAGCAGGATTTATCTGAAAAAAGCGGATTGGCGGAACAAAAAGATTTGAGCATCACGTTTTTTTTGTAATTTTGCGCATCAATTTTAATCACTGATAATAAAACAATAATATACAATTATGTTCGACAATTTAAGCGAGAGACTGGAACGGTCGTTCAAGATATTGAAAGGCGAGGGAAAAATCACTGAAATCAATGTGGCGGAAACCCTGAAGGACGTGCGCCGCGCCTTGCTTGATGCCGACGTGAACTACAAAGTGGCAAAGAACTTTACCGACACGGTAAAGGAGAAAGCATTGGGTCAAAACGTACTGACATCAGTAAAGCCCGGACAACTGATGGTGAAGATAGTCCATGACGAACTGGCAACACTGATGGGAGGTGAAACGGCCGAACTCGACTTGAAGAACCGCCCGGCAGTCATTCTTATGGCAGGTCTTCAGGGTTCCGGAAAGACGACCTTCTCCGGGAAACTGGCACGCATGCTGAAAATGAAAAAGAACCGAAAGCCGCTGCTGGTTGCCTGTGACGTATATCGACCGGCAGCTATCGAACAGCTGAAAGTGTTGGGTGAACAGATTACGGTGCCTGTGTACAGTGAACCGGAGAGCAAGGATCCCGTAAAGATTGCTCAAAATGCCATTATTGAGGCAAAAACAAAAGGATATGACCTCGTCATTGTCGATACAGCCGGACGTCTGGCCGTGGACGAACAGATGATGAATGAAATTGCGGCCATCAAGTCGGCTGTAAGTCCGGATGCCACCCTCTTCGTAGTAGATTCCATGACCGGACAGGATGCCGTGAATACTGCACGCGAATTCAACGAACGACTGGACTTCACAGGGGTAGTACTGACAAAGCTCGACGGAGACACACGCGGTGGTGCAGCTTTATCCATCCGCACTGTGGTCAACAAGCCTATCATGTTCATCGGTACCGGTGAGAAGCTGGAAGCAGTCGATTTGTTCCATCCCGCACGTATGGCAGACCGTATTCTCGGCATGGGAGACATCGTGTCACTGGTAGAGCGTGCACAGGAACAGTATGACGAAGCAGAAGCCAAGCGTCTCCAGAAGAAGATTCAGAAGAACCAGTTTGATTTCAATGACTTCCTGAATCAGATTCACCAGATAAAGAAAATGGGAAACCTGAAAGAACTGGCATCCATGATTCCGGGAGTAGGAAAAGTACTCAAAGACATCAACATAGATGACAATGCGTTCAAAAGCATTGAAGCCATTATCTATTCAATGACTCCGGAAGAACGTACCCGCCCCGAAATACTGAACAGCTCCCGACGTACCCGTATTGCAAAAGGAAGCGGTACAAGCATTCAGGATGTGAACCGATTACTGAAACAGTTTGACCAGACCCGCAAAATGATGAAAATGGTGACCAGCGGCAAGATGGGCGGAATGAAACCCAATTTTAGAAAAAGATAAAACAGAATCGACCAATATCTTAACGTCCCGGAACAGAAAATGTCTTATTTTCGTTCCGGGACGTATTTTTCCATAAACCGCCTCTTTGATACCTACCGCACAACTATTTCACCATTTCCCTTAACCATTTCTCAAGTTCACCTGTCCACTGACGTTTATAGGTGAAGGTATCACGGAACCCCCATCCATGCCCTCCAGTTGGATAGATATGCAGGGATGCAGGGACACCGTTATTTACCAAAGCCATATAATAGTTTATGCTGTTAGCTACCGGAACCGCTCCATCATCAGAGCTGTGCATAATGAAGGCTGGAGGTGTCTGTGGAGTTACCTGCTGCTCGTTGGAATATTCTTTCTCCAGCCCGGCTGACGGATTCTGCCCTAAAAGATTGTCGTGAGATCCCATGTGAGTATAAGCCGGATCCATAGTAATGACCGGATAGAAAAGAATCTGGAAATCGGGACGGGTTTCAGCATCAAAATGGGTAGCGGCTGTACTTGCCAGATGACCTCCGGCAGACGAACCCATAATGCCAAGTCTCTTAATGTTCCATTCATTGCCATGACCACGCAATATCCGAATGGCCTGATGAACGTCACTCAAAGGCACCTCACTGTGTCCGTTAGGCATACGATAACGCAACACAGCATAAGTGATACCCTGCATATTGAACCATCCCGCCATATCCTTCCCTTCATATCCCATGGCCAACTGAGTATATCCTCCTCCAGGACATGCAAGCACGGCCACTCCATTACCGTTTTGCGCCGGGTAGACATAAATAACGGCTTCCTTTATATCACTCGGGAAATCCGGATTTTCGTTATTCTCCCGCACGATACCGTTGTCGTTCGGTGCACCGTCCGGCCATACTTTCACCTCTATCGGAATCTGTGCAGACAGGGTGGAAGATACGGCCAGCATTACTGTCAATAAAAATGTTTTCATGGAAACGCAAGTCTTATAGTTTTACTTTCATGGATGCCTTTATCATATAAAGAATAAGAAGGATATACGCCACAAGTGATATAATCTGACTCATCGGATTGGACAGCCATCCCTCATGAATGAAGTTAATATCGCAATAACGCATGACTGCACTTACAACACCCATCAGTGCACCTCCGGCAATGAATCCTGAAGCAAGCAACGTTCCTTTTTCCTTCCGCGCACTGTTAACTGCGGCATCCTTGCTCCGTGTAGTCACATACCAATTGATGGCACCACCTACAAGTAAAGGAAGATTGAGCTCAAGCGGAATGAACATACCCAACGCAAATGCCAAAGCCGGCACCTTGCAGAACGTCAGCACCAGTGCAAGAAAAGCGCCTGTCCCATACAACAGCCACGGTGCACCCGTTCCATTCATCAACGGGTCGATAACTGCAGCCATAGCATTGGCCTGCGGAGCAGCCAACTGTCCGGTTGTGAATCCATAAGAATCGTTCAGCACCATAATGACCCCTCCTACCGTTGCAGCAGACACCAATGTGCCAAGAAACTTCCAACTTTCCTGTTTCTTGGGAGTGCTCCCCAACCAATAACCTATCTTCAAGTCGGTGATAAATCCTCCTGCCATAGACAAGGCCGTACAGACCACTCCTCCCATCAAAAGAGCCGCTACCATGCCTGCCGCACCTTTCAGGCCCACGGCCACCATGATGACAGATGCCAGTATAAGAGTCATAAGTGTCATTCCCGATACGGGATTCGTTCCCACAATGGCAATGGCATTGGCCGCTACGGTGGTGAAAAGGAAAGAAATGACAGCTACAAGCAGAATGGCCACAACAGTATGGAGTACGTTTCCATTCATCACATCGAAGTAGAAAAAGAGTAAAGTAAGTATAAGTGTGAAGATAGAGCCGAATACAATAATCTTCATAGACAGATCTTTTTGGGTACGCTCCACATGCTCCTCAACCTTTCTGCCTTTCATCTCGCTGGCGGCAAGCCCCACGGCACTCTTGATAATGCCCCACGAACGGATAATGCCTATGATGCCAGCCATGGCGATTCCTCCGATTCCAATGCTTTTCGCATATTCACTGAAAATGGTTTCAGGAGACATGTCTTTCACGGCTGTTGTGATTTCAGGATTCCATGCATTCAACACCTGATCACCCCAGATGAGCGAAATGCCAGGCACTATGACCCACCATACCACTACGGAACCCGCACAGATAATGGCTGCATATTTCAGTCCGACAATATACCCCAAACCCAACACTGCGGCCCCAGTATTTATCTTGAATACAAACTTGAATTTCTCTGCCACTGTCTCTCCCAGTCCGCACACACGGCTCGTGAAGTTCTCGTTCCACCATCCGAACGTAGCCACAATAAAATCATAAAGGCCGCCGACTAACCCCGCCAACAACAGCGGTTTTGCCTGATCGCCACCCTTTGCACCCGACACAAGCACCTGCGTACTGGCTGTAGCCTCAGGAAAAGGATATTCGCCATGTTTCTCCTTTACAAAATATTTACGGAACGGAATAAGGAACAAAATGCCCAATACACCTCCCAATAAGGAACTTATGAACATCTGCATGAAATTGACCGTCATCTCGGGATATTTCTCCTGAAGGATATAGAGGGCCGGAAGAGTGAATATGGCACCGGCTACAATCACTCCCGAACAGGCTCCGATGGACTGGATCATCACATTCTCACCGAGCGCACCCCTGCGCTTTGCCGCACTTGATATACCAACTGCAATGATAGCGATAGGAATGGCAGCCTCGAATACCTGACCGACTTTAAGACCAAGATAAGCGGCAGCAGCCGAAAAAATAATTGTCATAACGATACCCCACGATACTGACCATAGGTTGACCTCAGGATACCTTTTCCCGGGTGACATAAGAGGCTCGTACTTCTCGCCCGGTTTGAGAGGGCGGAACGCATTTTCCGGCAGTCCCGCCTGTTTTTCGTTTTCTTCTTTCATGAATATGTTTGTGTTGTTAGTGAATACATAACTTCCGGAGATTAAAAGCTCACTCCGTTTCAGCCGGAGTCATCTCCCCTTCGATGACAAGCCGTGTAATCTCATTTTCAGAATTGGTACGCAGGGTGATGGTTTTACGGAAGCGTCCGGGAAACTTTCCCGTACCATCGTAAGTGACTGTCACTTCCCCGCTCTCTCCCGGCATAATGGGGCTTTTCGGATACTGTGGGACGGTACATCCGCATGAGGCTATTGCCTGATGGATAACCAGCGGCTTGTCACCTGTATTCTTGAACTGGAATGAGCATGATACTTTCGGACTGCTTTCCGGGAAAGAGCCGAAGTTATGGGTTGTCTTTTCAAACGTAATCTGAGCCGTCCCTTCTGCCAGAACGAGAAACACGTTCATAACCAGCAAACAGACAGCAAATAGTATTTTTTTCATATATAAGCTATTATTTTTTTTCAGTCCTTAGCAAAGGTATCATTTTATCGGTTAACCTGCATGACACCTTTCACGGTTTTTATCTTTTTTATCAGAGCCTCGAGCTTTGTATTGTCATCGACAGTAATGGTCAGCATGCCTGAAAACAGTCCGTCATACGAGTCGATGTTGATAGAGCGCAACAAGACGTTCTCTTCCTTGTTGATAACAGAGGTTATGTTCGTAACAATGCCTATGTCATCATGCCCCACAATACGCAGAGTGATAGGATATTGCTTTCCGCGACTCTTGCCTGCCCATCGTGCCTTCACTATGCGATAAGGGAAGCGTGATTTCAGTTCTCTTGCGTTAGGACAATCGTTACGATGTATCTTTATACCACCGCTGATACTTATAAATCCGAACACATCGTCACCGTAAATCGGATGACAGCATTTTGCCAGCGTAAAGTCCAGTCCCTTCAAGTCACGGTCGATGACAAGTACGTCTTCCTTGTGGTCTGCAAGTTCCGCCGCAGCAGGAAAGTTATATCCCTCCGCACTCCGTATGGAGACTTCATCACGCTGTTCATTTTCACGTTTCTGCATCTCCAGGTATCTGTCGATGATGCTGTTCACATCAGCCGACTCATCGGATATGCTCTGATAGAAATCGGTCACAGTCTTGAACCCGAGCTTGTGGATCAGACGCATCATGATAGATTCGTCATATTCAATCTTCCGGTTCTTGAACTTGCGTTCCAGCATCTCCTTGGCGAACGCACTCTGACGGGAAGCTATTTCCTTCAGCGCCTGACGAATCTTGTTTTTTGCCCTCGAAGTGACCACAAAGTTCAACCAGTCGCGTTTGGGAGTCTGCGTGTTGGAAGTCATGATCTCCACCTGATCCCCGCTGTACAGTTTCTGTCTGAGCTGCACGTTCCTTCCGTTCACTTTGGCTCCGATGCACCGGCATCCTATGTTAGAATGTATGGAGAAAGCGAAATCAAGCACAGTAGCACCTTTCGGCAACCTGTACAGATCGCCCTTAGGAGTGAAGACAAACACTTCATCCTTATACAGTTCCAGCTTGAACTGATCCATAGCATCCATGTCATTGTCAGCATTCTCCAGTGTCTCCCTTATGGATTTCAGCCATTCGTCCAGTCCTGTCTCCCCCTTGATTCCCTTGTAACGCCAATGGGCGGCAAGACCCTTTTCCGCAATCTCATCCATACGCTCGGTACGTATCTGCACCTCTACCCACTTTCCTCCCGGGCCCATCACCGTAATGTGAAGCGACTCGTAACCGTTGCTCTTTGGGACCGAAAGCCAATCCCTAAGACGTTTCGGATTGGGCAGGTACATGTCGGTCACTATGGAATAAACCTGCCAGCACTCCTGTTTTTCCTTTTCCGGTGGAGAGTCGAGAATGATGCGGATGGCAAACAGGTCATACACACCCTCGAATGGACACCCTTGCCTTTTCATCTTCTGGTAAATGGAGTGGATTGACTTGGTACGTCCTTTCATGTGGAATTTAAGCCCTGTTTCTTCCAGTTTCTTACGTATCGGCTCAATGAACGCATCTATGTAACGGTCACGCGCTTCTTTGGTAGCATTGAGTTTTTCCTTGATATGATAATACACATCGTGCTGCGTGTATTTCAGAGAAAGATCCTCCAGCTCCGATTTCAGTTTGTACAGTCCCAACTTGTGCGCAAGCGGAGCATACAGATAAGCAGCTTCATTGGCTGCCTTCACTCTCGCTTCCTCGTTCGTACTGTCCTTTATCTGGCGCATCAGGTTGACACGGTCGGCTATTATAATCAGAATCACGCGCATGTCTTCCGCAAACGATAGCAGCAGGTTCCTGAAGTTTTCCGACTCGACAGCCGGACTTTTGGCATACAGTTCATTGATTTTCACCAATCCACGTATGATACCTGCCACGTCTTCCCCAAAATCCTCACATACGGTGTCAAGCGTACAGATATTGTACTCTACAGACTTGTGCAACATGATCCCGAGTATGGACGCCCGTTTCATTCCTATCTCTTCTGCTACAATGACCGCAATCTGCATGCTTTCGATGATAGGATTCATTCCGAACACGTTACGTGGAACTGTACCGCCCGACATGTCTTTTATCAGATGTGATTTCAGCTTCCGGAAGTCGTCTTTCTGGAGAGTGTCCCACGAGGAAGAAAGCAGTCTCCTGCACAAGACAACAAGCTGTCCGTGTTCTTCCGGCGTAAAAAAAACGTTCTTTTCCATAAGCCCTGATTTCGTATTTTTTAGTTTGTGGGTAAAGTTACTTTTTTTCTTTCTTTCTGATACAATCTTTCGGGATTTTTTATATTTTTGAGCGTCAATTGCATTGAATTTCTTATCATAACCCTTAAATATTTTTTTATGTTGACACAAGAAGACAAAGATCTGTTGCTCCGGAAAGGCATCTCAGAAGAAAAGATTGCCGACCAGCTGGCATGTTTTGAAAAAGGTTTCCCCTATCTACGGTTATATGCCGCCGCTTCCGTAGAAAACGGAGGGATTGTGGTTCCCGATGCTGAAATGCAGAAAACGTTCCTCGCCGCATGGGATTCATACAAGGAAGGAGACAAAAAAATAGTCAAGTTCGTACCGGCCTCAGGCGCGGCAAGCCGTATGTTCAAGAATATGTTCGAGTTCCTCGGAGCGGAGTATGACGTACCGACGACAGACTTTGAAAAAAAGTTCTTCGACCATATCCACGATTTCGCCTTCTACGAAGACCTGAATGCCGCCTGCATGGACAATACGGGAAGCAACATCGACACCTTATTGGGCGAGGGAAAATACAAAGCCATAGTGTCTAACCTGCTGGAAGCCGCCGGACTTAACTATGGCTCGCTGCCGAAAGGATTGCTGAAATTCCACAAATATGACGATGGTGTACGTACGCCATTGGAAGAACATCTGGTTGAAGGGGCACTGTATGCAGCCGGCAAGACTGGCAAGGTGAACGTGCATTTTACTGTTTCCACAGAGCACCGCGAACTGTTCACAAAGCTGGTCAAGGCGAAAGCAGCTGAGTATGAAGCGAAATACGGGGTAACATACGATGTAAGTTTCTCCGAACAGAAGCCCAGCACAGACACCATTGCCGCAGACATGGACAACAAGCCTTTCCGTGACAAGGACGGCAAGCTTCTCTTCCGCCCGGGAGGACACGGTGCACTGATAGAGAACCTGAACGACCTGGATGCGGATGTAGTGTTCATCAAGAACATCGACAATGTAGTGCCCGACCGTCTGAAAACGGATACCGTGCTGTACAAGAAACTGATAGCCGGAATATTGGTGACTTTGCAGAAACAGGCATTCGAATACCTTGAGATATTGGACAGCGGATACTACCGTCACGACCAGTTGGAAGAAATGATACGCTTTGTACAACAGAAACTGCACTGCCGCAAAGCAGACATCAAGGATATGGAAGATGCCGATCTGGTGATTTATCTGCGCAAGAAGCTGAACCGTCCGATGCGTGTGTGCGGAATGGTGAAGAACGTTGGCGAGCCCGGAGGAGGCCCGTTCCTTGCATATAATGCCGATGGGACTGTTTCACTTCAGATTCTGGAAAGCTCACAGATAGACATGAAAGACCCCGAAAAGAAAGCGATGTTTGAGAAGGGAACTCATTTCAATCCGGTGGATCTGGTGTGCGCTATACGCGATTACAAAGGAAACAAGTTCAACCTGCTGGAACATGTGGACAAAGCCACAGGCTTCATTTCATTCAAATCGAAGAACGGAAAGGATCTGAAAGCCCTCGAACTGCCGGGATTATGGAACGGTTCCATGAGCGACTGGAACACGGTTTTCGTGGAAGTTCCGTTAAGCACATTCAATCCGGTAAAGACCGTCAACGACCTGCTCCGCGAACAACATCAATAAACAAGATACATTTCTGAACAATTCATTCAGCACGCTTCGGAAAAACGGTTCTGAAGCGTGCTGTTTTTTGTGTTACCGGTAAGACACAGTCAATCGAAAAAGATTATGAAAGTCCGTAAACGATTTCCTTTCAAAAAATCATTTGCGACACAAAAAATCTCCGTAACTTTAACCTCTGAGAATAATAAACAACATAATCATGACTTTATTAACGTTTATGTCCAAAGTCTCAAGACGGCTTGGACTCAATTCCGCCACTTAGGTTTCCGGAAAATTATTGGTTTGAAGATACGATAAATGCCTTTGTCATACATGATGAATCCGCCATGATCAACGGAAACTACAGGCAGTTCATTCTCGCAAGCTTGTTTTTATAACTCAAAACACAGTCTGTTGCCCGTCATTGAGAAAATTCACATCAATGGCGGGTTTCTTTTTGAAGAAGCAGCAGGCAGCGATTACAATAAAGTATCAGGTATTCGTATAAGAACGACAGTTTATTTTACGGAAACTTCCTGACACTTTCATAAAAGAATTTTCGACATAAAACAACAGAGGCTGCATCGTTCATTCCACGATACAGCCTCTATTTATTGGAGGGAATTATATCCTAAAACATCATTGACAAGTCGGTCAGCCAATCATAAACGCTGCTCCATATACCCAGCACCAAGATACCGGCCAGACAGATAACAAGTCCTGTCCGAATCAAGGCCGGAGAACGGAATGACGGAGCCGGAGAATCGGTAGGAGTGATAAACATCGCCTTTACAACGAGCAGATAGTAGTAAAGTGAGATGATTGTGTTTACCAACGCCAGGAACACCACTAACCAGTGTCCGCTGTGGAAAGCCGATGCGAACACGAAGAATTTGGAGAAGAAACCTGCAAACGGCGGAATTCCACCCAAAGAGAACAAAGCCAATGTCATGATGAAGGTCAGGTGGGGATTGGTACGATAGAATCCGTTATATACATCGCGGTCTGTACGGCCTGTTTGCTGCTCTACCAGACCGATAATACCGAAGATAGCCAAGTTAGCCACAACGTAAACGGCCAGATAATACACCAGAGAAGCCATTCCCTGACCACTACCGGCCAACGTACCGAGAACGAGGTAACCGGCCTGTGAGATACTACTGTAAGCCATGAAACGCTTCATGTCCTTCTGCAGCACGGCAAAGAGGTTGGCCACCGTGATTGTCACCACTATGACGATAGACAGCATAAGGCTCCAGTTTTCTGACATCTGTCCGAAAACCTTCGTCAGAATGGCTGTCAGCGCAAAAGCTGCGGCACCCTTTGATACCACAGAAAGATATCCGGTAACCGGAGTCGGTGCACCCTCGTAAGTATCAGGTGTCCATGCGTGAAACGGCACAAGACTGATCTTGAAACCCAATCCCGCGAAGAAAAACACCATTGCAGCAATCTGCAGCGGAGTACCCGTCATCATTGACGCAATGTCGCTGAAGTAGGCTGTTCCGCCTGTCCCGTAGATCATGGAAATGCCATAAAGCATCAGGGCAGAAGAGAACATTGAGTTGAGTATAAATTTCGCTCCAGCCTCAGCACTTTGACGTCTCCACTTGTCGAGAGCCACAAGACATGCCATAGGTATGCTGGCAGCTTCAAGTCCGATATAGAATATCAGGAAATTTCCGGAGCTGACCATAAGATACATTCCGAAGAGTGTACTCAGTGTGAGCGTATAGAATTCACCTGCCTTGCATTTGGTGTCTTCGCGTTCGAGCCAGCGTCCGGCAAGTGTGAATACCAGCAATGTTCCTGCGGTAAGTATAGCTTTCACGGCCGATGCGATGGATGTGTTCACATACATCCCTCCGAACAATTCTCCTTCCGGTTCTGTCAGACACAATACGGTCAGGCAGAGCGTCAGGACAACGGCCAAAGCCTGCAGTGGCTTGTGACTGGGCCGTTTCAGGATAAGATCAGCCAGCAGCATGATAATGATTGCTGCAACCATCCCCAGTTCGGCCTGCATTGATAAGAATCCGTTCATGATATGAATGAATAATTAATGGTTAAAAATATAGGTTTCTTCCTCGTTATCTTATCAGCTGACTGATAATTGGTTCCACACTGCCGCTGATAACATCGCTTGCCCACCACGGAGCAAGACCCAATCCGGCTACTGCCACAATCAGGCAGATTACAGCGAACCGTTCGTCCCACGTAGCGTCCGTCAGTTTCAGATGCTCCGGATTATTACATGTTCCGTAAAGTATCTTGCCCACGACACGCAAGATATAGACTGCCGTAATCACGATACTCATGGTGGCAATGACAGTACATGTACGATGGAAAACATCGTTCACCTGGAATGAGCCGGTGAATACGGTCATTTCAGCGACAAAACCGCTCAGTCCCGGAAGACCAAGATTGGCGAGACCTGCAATGACATAACCTACGGAAAGGAACGGCATGATTTTCATCAGACCGCTCAACTGACGGATATCACGCGTGTGTGTACGTCCGTATATCATACCGATAAGGGCAAAGAAGAGGGCTGTCATGAGTCCGTGACTCAACATCTGCAGGATAGCTCCCGTAGCACTTACACGGGTCATCATCAGCAGTGCAAAGAGTACGAGTCCGCAGTGACTCACCGAAGAATAAGCGTTGATGTATTTCAGGTCGGTCTGAACCACTGCGCTGAATGCACCGTACACGACAGAGATAGTGGTCAGAATCAGGAAGAAGTCTCCCCACATTTCAGCTCCTGTAGGCATCAGGTATATGGCAACACGGAAACAACCGTAGCCTCCCAATTTCATAAGCACTCCGGCATGAAGCATACTCACAGCTGTCGGAGCTGAAGCATGACCGTCAGGACTCCATGTATGGAACGGGAACAGAGCACCAAGAACGCCGAATCCGAGGAACGTAAGCGGGAAGAAGATCTGCTGTACCTCTGTAGGTATCTTGTGTTTCACTATTTCGAGGATGTTCATAGTTTCGGCCCCGGCACCGTAATATATTCCAAGGATTCCTATAAGCAGGAATGCGGAACCTCCCATCAGCATCAGGGTAAGCTTCATGGCCGAATATTCCTTGCGACCGCTTCCCCATACGCCGATAAGCAAGTACATCGGTATCAAAGCCACTTCATAAAACATGAACATGGTGAAAAGGTCCGTTGAAATAAAGAAGCCGAACACTCCGGTACTCAACAAGGTGAACCACAGGAAAAACTCTTTGGTAAGCGGAGCAAGTTTCCACGATGCAAACGTTCCGGTAAACACAATGATGGCACTCAAAAGCAGCATCACCACTGAAATTCCGTCCACTCCCACAGAATAGCAGATATGGAGCGGGGCATACCACATGACACTGTCCGTGAACAGCATCTCCTCGGCAGCTCCTGCCTGGCGCATGCCGATATAAGTGACGGTGAGCCATACTGAAAGCACCAGCAGGGCTGACGATCCTGCCACCATCACTCCTCTTACCTGATTGATGTTGCGCGCTATCCACAGGCCGAGCAGCATCAACAGAGGTATCAGTACAAATAGGCTTAATATATTCATTTTTTCTTGAGTTAATGGTTAATAGTTAACGATACAGAGAACATTCCGTTCATGTCTCTTCATTGTCAACACAGCAAAAGTATTATCACCAGTACAATGATGCCTCCGAAGAACCACTGTGTGTACGATTGGATTTTACCGTTCTGCAATGGCTGGATAGCCTCTCCTGCCGCATTCGTACCCCAGGCCATGAAATTCATGAACTGATCTATAGCGTGGCGGTCGAACCATGCCAGCGGTGTTGAGATGCAGCGGAAGATTATTTTCCTTGTAACGAACAGCCATATCTCGTCCATGTAGAAACGCTTGTAGGCTGCACGATGGAGTGTGGCGAAACGCTTTGCCAGTATATCGGCTACCGGCTGACGGTCGCGGGCATACATCCATGTAGCCAGTGCTATGGCAACCAGAGCCACAACGACACTGGTAACAGCTACCTGAGTGTTCAGGTGAATGTCATAAGCATGTCCGTTGGATGCGACAAAATGCCCGAACGGAAATGCCCATCCGCAAAAGATGGTGACTATTGCAAGGAAGATCAGCGGGAAAGTCATTGTAACAGGACTTTCGTGCGGAGTGTGATGTTCGTGAAGTTCCTTGTTTTCCGTACCCCAGAAGATGCCGTAATACAGACGAAACATATAGAATGCGGTCATACCTGCAATAACGGTCATGATCCATCCCATTACAGGGCTGAACTGGAAACATGCAGCAAGAATCTCATCCTTTGAGAAGAAGCCTGAGAACGGCGGAATACCGGCAATGGCAAGACACGCTATCAAGAATGTGATGTGCGTAATAGGCATATACTTACGCAGTCCGCCCATTGTTGACATTTCATTACTGTGAACAGCATGTATGATACATCCTGCACCAAGGAAGAGCAGTGCCTTGAACATGGCATGAGTGAACAGATGGAACATTCCGGCCATGTAACCCAAACCGCCCTCGTGCGGGTCCATTGATGTGCAGACACCCAATGCCACCATCATGAAACCGATCTGTGATATGGTAGAGAAGGCAAGGACACGCTTGATGTCGCTCTGCACGCAGGCTACACTGGCGGCATAGAATGCGGTGAAGGCACCCACATACGCCACAATGTGCAACGTCTCGGGAGCAAAGCTGACAAACAGCGGAAACATGCGGGCAACCAAATATACACCCGCAACGACCATTGTAGCCGCATGGATGAGGGCAGACACCGGAGTCGGACCTTCCATCGCGTCAGGCAACCAGATGTGCAGCGGGAACATGGCACTTTTTCCGGCACCACCCACGAACATCAGTCCCAACGCGAGCGGCAACACCATACCGGCCTGCATCAGACGTTCCTGAGCCGGACTGAATTCAAAGGTCTGCATGTAGTATCCGTAAATAAGGATACCAACCAGAAAGCCCAAGTCGGCAAAACGGGTGACGATAAACGCCTTCTTGCTGGCGGCAATCGCTTCAGGCTTGGTGTAGTAGAAGCCAATTAGCATATAAGAAGACACACCCACAAGTTCCCAGAACACATACATCTGAAAGATGTTTGTTGCGACCACCAACCCCAGCATTGACATGGAGAAGAGAGACAGGAATGCGTAGTAACGCTGAAAGCCGACTTCCCCTTTCATGTATCCAAAAGAGTAGATGTGTACCATGAGTGACACGGTAGAGATCACCACAAGCATCATCACCGAAATCGGGTCAAGCAAGATGCCCATGTCGATGTGGAGCGATTCAGTGAAAGGCAGCCATTCGAAGTTCCACGGCATGAGAGTCTCAAATGTACCGTCTGCCGTGCGCGGTGCCGTAAAATAGCTGAATGCCGTCATGTAGCTCAGCAGGGTCACGATGCCCAAAGAGATTGTACCGATAGTACCGGCCACTCTGTGAGACATTTTCATACCTGCCAGCCCAAGAAGCAGGAAGCTGAACATCGGCAACGCAAGTATCAGAATTGTATATTCCATAAATTATCCGATTTGAATTGTTTTAAAAGTTCACTATCCTTTCAGGTCTGTGATGTTATCCGTAAGGATTTGCTTCATGTTACGGTAAACATTGATAATGATTGCAATGGCCACTGCCGTTTCAGCAGCCGCTATCGCTATACCAAACAAGCTGAAGAAATGTCCCTCGAGCTGGTCGGGAAACAAGTAACGGTTGAACACCGCGAAGTTGATGTTCGTGGCGTTGAGCATCAGTTCCACCGATATAAGGATGGCCAGCAGATTCTTGCGGGTAAAGAATCCATAGATTCCGCAGAACATCATTACTGTACTGACAACCAGATAGTGTACAACGTGTATTTCCATTTCTTGATGTTTTTAGTTTTTTGTCTTCCGCACACTGCGTTCCATAGGACGCAGCCGAATCCGGAAAATACGTTATTTTTCTTTTCTCGCAATCAGTATCGCACCGATCATACAAGCCAGCAACAATACACTCACAGCCTCGAAAGGCAGCAGGAACTGGTACTTGTCAATACCCATCAGAGCCATTCCGACCTTCTCGACAGGGAGTTCTTCACCCTGCGGTATGACATTCAGGACAAACCCATTGGTCATGATAAGGAACAGCATGAGGCCCGCACCCACAACGATCGAGGCCAGCACACTGAAGAGTTTGGCATACCCGATACGATACTTCATGTCCTTGTTCGAGCGTGTAAGCATGATTGAGAACACGTAGAGTACGACTATACCTCCGGCATAAACCATCAGCTGCACCGCACCCAAGAACGTATATCCCAAGATACCGTAAATTGCCGCCGTACCGAAAAGCACGAACAGCAGGTATGTGGCTGCCCTCAGAAGTCGGCCCGTCGTTACGGAAAGCACCGAAAACACAGTGATACACGCTGCCACGACATAGAACACTATTTCTTGAAGTGATATACTCATAATTCTAATCTTATTTATGTGGAAGAATCTTGCTTCCGTTATTTTTTATCGAGTCTCAGTACAAGCTTATCCTTTTCAAACACGGAGTTCTCAAAGTCATTGGTGAACCTGATGGCATCGTGCGGACATACATTCACGCAGAGCATGCAGAACATGCAAGACCCAAGATTGTACTCATACTTCACTAATACTTTCTTTTTCTTTCCCGCTTCGGTCTCGCGCATTTCCGTAGTGAGCTTGATTGTGCCGTTCGGACAGTTAATCTGGCACAAGCCGCAGGCAATGCAATGATGGTTGCCTTCCTCATCGGTGGGCATGGTCAGCAATGCACGATGGCGCTCGGGAATGTGGAGAGTGGTATGGCGGTTTTCGGGATACTGCTCAGTGGTTTTCTTCTGGCAGAACACCTTCATAGAAGTCTCCATACCCGTCAGCAGACTTTTCACTCCGCTGACGTATCCTTCCAAGTATTCTTTCAAACTACTCATTTTATTATATTTTTATCGTATTCATCTGTTAAAAGATCCATCCCATCAAAGTGCAGAAAGTCATCAGCACCAATACCACCAGTGACAACGGCATGAGGTATTTCCATTCCAGAGTCAGTATCTGGTCGATACGCAGACGAGGATAAGTCCAGCGAATCCACATCAGCAGGAATACTATTACGAACGTTTTGCCCAAGAACCATACTATTCCGGGAATGTAATCCATCACAGCGTTCAGTCCGTCAAGTCCGGGAATGTGGAACGGCATCCATCCGCCCAGAAAAACAGTAGTCGCTATTCCGGCGGTGATAAAGAGGTTCAGGTATTCAGCCAGGTAGAAGAATCCAAAGTGCATACCGGAATATTCAGTATGATATCCGGCAGTCAGCTCCTGTTCTGCCTCTGCAAGGTCAAAAGGTCCGCGGTTAGCTTCGGCATTTCCGGCTATAAGATAGATGATGAAAGCCATGATTGCAGGGATATGTCCCTTGAAGATGTTCCATCCGTCAGCCTGTCCCATTACAATCTCGTGTATATCCATCGTTCCGCTCATCACTACCATAGCAAGAATAGAAATTCCAATGGACAGCTCGTAGCTGATAATCATGGCACCGCTACGCATGGCGCCCATCAGCGTATATTTGCTGTCACTGCTCCATCCAGCCAGCAGGATACCAAGAACACCTATTGACGAGGCAGCCAGGACAAAGAATATACCGATATTCATGTGCAGTATCAATCCGCCGTTGTGCCACGGGAGACAGGAGAACGTGAACACTGAGGCAAGGATTACCAGATAAGGTGCAAGATTGTAGAGGAACTTGTCCACGTGAGCCGGAGTGAAGATTTCTTTTATAAGAATCTTCAGTACGTCAGCCGGTACCTGAAGCAGACCTCCCTTTCCTCCAACACGGTTCGGGCCGAGACGACATTGGAATGCTGCACACACTTTGCGCTCCATGTAGATCATGACGACAGCCAATGCCGCGTACAGCAGGATGATAATCACGCCTACTATGATACATTCAATCGTTAGAGCCGCCCACTCAGGCATTACTCCGCACATGGCAGTGTGGATAGCGGATGTAAGCGACCCCAAGTTATAATAATCGTTCATATTTTTATTGTTGTTAAAATTTAGAATCAAGCATGGTTTGAAAGACTGCCATTACAGATAATTGTCTTAAATCTTACCACATCCGATTCATGAATTTTCATTTTCAATTTCCTTTTCACTTTTATCTGTCGATGTCAGGAATTACGAAGTCAACCGAGGCACCGATAGCAATCAGGTCGGCGAATTTCCACCCGCGGCAAAGCGTGTCCATAGCCTGCACAAGCGGCAGTCCCGTTGAACGGAAGTGCATACGGTACGGTGTCTTGTCGCCGTGACTTTCTATCATGACGATAAACTCTCCGCGGCTTGCTTCTACGGCCGATGTCCATACGCCCTCCGGCAACTTGATGATAGGCTTAGTCTTTACGCGGTATTCGCCTTCAGGAATATTGTCAATGAGCTGTTCGATGATACGGCAGGATTCCACAATTTCATCCATACGCACCATGTAACGTGCAAACGAGTCACATGCATCGTATGTGATTTCACGGAAATCCACCTTGTCGTACACTCCGTATGGCATACGTTTGCGTACATCGTTCTTCCATCCTGTGGCGCGTCCCGTACCTCCGGTACATCCCAATGAGATAGCATCATCCTTTGAAATCATACCTACACCTTTCAGACGGGTATCGGCAATCACGTTGCCAGTGAATATACGGTGATAGTCAGGCAACACTTTCTTAAGATGTGCAATAAATTCCTTCACCTTCTTACAGAAAGACGGATGAATGTCATCCTGCACACCGCCAATAACGTTGTAGTGCTGAATCAGACGTCCGCCGGTAGTCTCCTCGAAGATGTCAAGAATCATCTCTCTCTCACGGAAACCGTAGAAGAACGGTGTCATCGCACCCATATCGAGCACCAGACATGAATAAAACAGCAGGTGCGAATCGATACGTTGCAACTCGTCCATGATTGTTCGGATATATTCTGCACGTTCGGAAATCTCTATACCTGCGGCTTTTTCTATACACATACACAATGCGTGACGGTTCTGGTGTGCGCTAAGATAATCCAGACGGTCCGTCATTCCCAATGTCTGCGGATAAGTGAGACTTTCGTTCATCTTCTCTATTCCGCGATGTATGTATCCCAAGACAGGATCCACTTTCGTAATTACCTCTCCGTCAAGCCCTATACGCATACGCAATGCTCCGTGTGTTGACGGGTGCTGCGGACCCATATTTATTACAAAGTCATCTTCACCGAAAATCGGATGCTCAAGCCCCTCCAGCGTACCGTCCTTACGCAGACGATATTCCTTGGTGACATCGGCATTGATTTCATTATCCAGTCGCAACGGATTCGAGTTCATGTCGTAATCCTTGCGCAGCGGCCATCCGATCCAGTCTTCGCGGAGGAACAGACGGCGCATGTCGGGATGTCCTATGAAACGGATACCGAAGAAATCATACACTTCGCGTTCCTTGATCAACGCAGTCTTCCATATATCACTCACTGTCGGCAACAACGGCTGCTCGCGGTCTGTCGTAGCCGTCTTCAAGGCTATCTGCTCACCTGTCACAGTCGATTCCATGAAGTAAATGGCACCAAGGCCTTCTTCACCCCAATCCATGCCTACAATATCACGCAAGAAATCCATCGGACTCTGCGGATCATTTCTCAAAGCTTCCGCCGTCTGATGGAACACTTCCAGAGGTACCTTGACAACTCCGGCATTCCCCGCACATTCTTCTGCTCCCTGAATATTCTTCAAAATATCGTCACGTTTCATTCCTTACCTCCTTCCGTGCTTTCACTTACATTTTCCGCCTCTTCTTCCTTCTGCTTGCGGTTCACTCCGCCCAGGAAGCGTTCCACCTTCATCTTCCGCTGCAACTGCATAAGTCCGTAGAAGAATGCCTCAGGACGCGGCGGACATCCGGGAATGAATACATCCACAGGGATTATCTTGTCGATGCCGTTCACTACGTTATACGATTTGATGAACGGTCCTCCAGAAATGGTGCATCCTCCCACGGCCACCACATATTTCGGATCTGCCATCTGTTCATAGAGACGTTTCATTACCGGTGCGGTGCGATAGGTGATTGTACCCATCACGACGAGCACATCAGCCTGTCTCGGGGAATTACGTGTTACCTCGAATCCGAAGCGCGCCATATCGTAACGTGCGGCACCCAGCGCCATAAACTCTATGGCACAGCAGCTTGTTCCCAGCAACAATCCCCACACCGAGTTGCTTCGTCCCCAATTGATAAGACGGTCAACTGTCGTGAGAATGACTCCGGCACCTTCATCGTTAAGCTGTTTTACCAGACTCTCAAGGTAATCGTTATTCTTGAACTCCTCATACTGCATGGAGCGTATGGAGGCCACTTTCTTTACTTCCATTCCAATGCCCCTTTCCGCCAGGCATAAGCCAGTCCCAGCACTAAGATAACGATAAATACTGCGACACTCACCACCGCAATTACACCCGCTTTCTGAGCCACTGCCGCCCATGGAAAGAGGAATACGGTTTCGATGTCGAACATCAGAAACAGAATGGCAAAAAGGTAGTATCCCGCCTTGAACTGAATCCATGATTGTCCTCTTGTCGGAATACCACACTCATAAGCTTCGCCTTTCTGCGGGTTGAACGAACGGGGGGCTAAAAGCTTGGCTATACAGATAGCCGCCGTTACCAGTACAACAGCCGTTAGAACAACGACAACAATAAACGTAAAAAACATATATTTAAGTGTTTTAAATGATGTTTTTTATATGTGCATTGATTGTTTCGGGGCTGTGTTCTTCACCGAAAAAAGATTCTCGAAATCTCCAAATATCATGCAAACAGCACAAGGATGGAACTGCAAGATTCTGTTAACAACCAATAAAAACACCGCAAAGGTAGATAATTATCTATATTTATACGAAATTTGTATGGTAAAAACGCTTAAAATATTTTGCTGTTTTCATTAGGAGTCACACCTTCGACATACGACAGGGACAGTTGCCGTATGTTTTATTACACTTTGTGAAAAAACGCATTAATTCCCGGAATTTAATGGCATCCGACCTAATCAGCATGCGTTTCCATCATTTTCTGCAATTTTCCGGAAAGGAGGAAAAGAATGACAGCCGCAATTCCGCTCATAAACACAAAAAGCATGAAGAAGTCGAAAAGATTCTCTATCCGGTAGCCCATGAAACTTCTTACCGTGCCACCTTCCGGATAATAGCCGCTCAAAAGGCCGGCAAACTTATTGGCAGCCGAAGTACTGAGGTACCAAACACCCATCAGCAATGAAGAGAATCGCACGGGAGACAACTTGTAAACCAGCGACAGACCGATCGGAGCAAGACAAAGCTCACCCATCGTGTGAATGAGATAAAGCCCTGTAAGCCAAATCATGCTGACCTTCATACCCGGTTCCACACCCTTAACGCCAAACGCGATGTACAGATAACCCAGCGAGAGGAGCAACAACCCGATGGCCTGTTTGCGCGGCGAACTTGGTTCAAACCCATGCTTGCCGAGAAATGACCACATGGAAGCGAACAACGGAGCCAGAACAACAATCATCACCGGATTGAACGACTGAAAATAAGAAGCCGGCATCTCCCAGCCCCCTATATGGCGGTCAGTCTGTTCGTCGGCAAAGAACGTAAGCGAAGCGCCTGCCTGCTCGTAGGCCGCCCAGAAGAAAATCACGAAGAAAGCGATAATGTAAATGACGGCTATGCGCATCTTTTCGTCCCGTGAAAGCGAACAGTCTGTAATAATGGCTACAGGCATCACGATGGCAGTCGCATATATCAACGAACCTATCCAGTCGGCTCCGGCAAACAGATGCGCTGCATCAGCATCCCAGTTTACAGAAAAGAACAAAGTCAGAACCACCGTTCCGATCGCCATGAGACACGTGCGGACAGATAAAAAATCGCGAACGGAAATCTTTTCCGCATTTTTTCCTTCAATATTCTTACGTTTTGGAGCCGTTCCCACCGGATTGCCGTCAGGATCGCAAATATATTTGTCCTTGAAAAGATGGAACACAGCAGCTCCAATCAGCATACCGATACATGCTGCCAGGAATCCCCACTTGAAGTCTTCCGGATGCCCGGTGTTCCCCACCAGACCGCACACGAGAGGCGCAAACATCGAACCGACATTTACACCCATATAAAAAATGGTGAAAGCCGAATCTTTCCGTACATCATCGGCCGTATAGAGATGACCAACCATGGTCGAAATATTTGGCTTGAAAAAGCCGTTGCCAAGTATGAGAAGGCCCAGTCCACAGAACATCAGATATTTGGCCGTACCCACTTCGTTAAAGTAACATGCGCTCAAAAAAAGCAGAAACTGACCCAGAGCCATGGTCAGCGCACCGGTCACTATCGAACGGCGGTTGCCCCAAAAACGGTCGGCGATGTATCCGCCTATGAGCGGAGTAAGGTACACCAACCCCGTATAACTTCCATACACCTGCGATGCCGTCTCCTTGTCAAAAAGCAATGCCTGCACCATATAAAGCATAAACAGTGCCCTCATGCCATAGTAGCTGAATCTCTCCCACATTTCCGTAACGAAGAGCAGATAAAGCCCCTTCGGATGTCCTTTTGTCCGGTTCATGTCTTATCAGTCAATAAAATGTCAATAGATATCATAAATCGGCTGCAAAAGTAACAATATTTTCTTATGCAGACAAGCAGAATGAAAAACGAAAATACAGTATCACCGTATTTCTGTGGAACTGCTCATGCGGTAAGCGGCAGAGATACGGTCAATAAATTCAGACGAAGGAGCGGAAGCCATAAGTTGCAGTACAAGGTCGTTCACATCTGCCTGGCTGTCGAGCTTCAGCACTTCCTGCAAATCCTCAAGCGATTTTTCATATTCGGCAGTTTCCAGAAAAAGTATGGCACGTGCTTTGTAATTTTCCGTATCGGTAGGATTCAGCCGGATTGCCTCATCCAGATCCGATTCAGCCATATCCCACTGTTTCAAACCTGTCAGAAGAACTCCGCGCGAATAGTGGGCAAACGAACGGTATTCCGCATCCTCTTCCGGAATCAGTTCCAGACTTGTCTGAAGTGCCTGAAGCGCCAGTTTTACGTTACCGCAGCAATTGCATACCAATGCCATATAACAGTGGGCATACCCGTTATCAGGATTCTCTATAATCTCTTCGTTAAGATACTTATAGGCTGCCATCGGATCGCCTTCGTTCAGGGTTTTCACCCCCTTGACATAATTTTCACTGTCCGGACGCACCAGCTGTCCGGCATATACAGCCACTCCTGAAATAACTGACAGGCAAATTGCTAAAATTATCGTTCGTGCCATCATCGTGTTCTCACAGTTCAAAAAAACGGCAACAAATTTACAGACAAATCCGAGAATCTGCAACAGATTTAAGACAAAACAACATATCACATCTTGCATTAGAATCTCACCCGACAAGACAAGGAAACCCGGCTGCATCCACCAATATATATATATGATAACAAGTGTCAGAATCAACACCGGTCAGAGAAAAATAACCGCTCCGTATTTTTCCATCGACTATCTGTAAGGGATATTTCTTCTTCATAGAGTTATGGCATTCAACGGCAAGTCCCTTGCCCGAATAATGTTCCACACGGAAATATCCCACAGACTGATGATGCACGAGACGCAAGTTCACCTCATGGGCAACAATCCCCATATTCATCCGTAAATTTATCTCCACACAAGGATGAACCCGGAATTCACTGTTAATACGACATACCATCATGTCAACTCCCAGACATCCCCTATAATCACTTTTCAACATAGAAGAAAGGGCGACTGTCATACTTTTCCTCAGCTGAAGCAAGACATCCGAAGACACATAAACCGACAACATCTCCTCTATCCACTCATCCGGGCATAGCATATTACCCTTGTAGTTACCATGAATATCCGTTTCAAACCACGAGTAACCGATAAAGAACACATCCCCCGTACCGTCAGCGAAAAACTCCATAGCAAAATCGCACACCCTTTCATACAACGGTTCTGCCATAACCTCGCCCTGAGTCCTGAGAATCCTCCCCACCCATCCTTCCGCAGACCGTGTCCATGTGGCAGGCGAAACTTTCATTAACCCTCTTCCGCTGCCCGACCACGGAGCCTTGAGTACTATTTCGCCCACTTCCGACATAAATGCGCCAACCTCATACAACGAATTACACGCGACCGCCTCCCCACACATGCCTGGAAGTATCCTCAATCCTTCCAGGATTTCCACACAACGCTGGCGTCCTGCCAGATACCTTATACGTTCCATTTGTGAGTCAGTCAGCAAAAAGTTTTCATCCACTCCCGCCAAACGCAGTATGCGTAGCAGGGCAGGATCCCATCCCCATGGTACGTATTCTCCCGACTCCCATTCCAAAGTCCATTCCACATCCGGGAACAGATCCGTACCACAGACCTGCGAACGCAGTAATTCCACCTGTCTCCATTCGTCAATCTTTACTTTTCCCTCACCGGAATACCATCCCGGCAATACAGCCAAATCGTAAGCCATACGGACTATCTCACCCGGAGATTTATAAAAAGGTGTATTGTTGGCCAAAGCCATATCGTGCGCCGGATTAAAACAGTATATACGTGTCATGATTTGTCGTGGTTTGTTGCGCTTGTAAAGATACAAAAATCACATACGGCAACAATATGCAAGTCTTACCAAACGGTTAAAGAAAGAGCTAAAACCGATATTAATCTTGCGATATCGGATATTGCAATTTCATTTATATATTAAAACAATATTTTCTACATCAAATCGATACAAAAATCGCCATTTTTCAAACATAATATAACACAAGAAAAAGAAGATATAAAAAGTACACCCACACTTGTGTCACACATTCAAAAAGACGTAACTTTGCAACATAATGAAACAAAAAGATACAACAAGAATACAAAAACAAAACAAAAAGACAAACAGTCACAACCATTATGAAATAAAAAATACAACCAACTAAAATCGTAAGTTTATGTCAACATTAAGATTTAGAGTAGTAGAAAAAGCTTTTCAGACAAAGCCAAGTGAGGTATCTACCCCGAAAGAACGCCCGAGCGAATACTTTGGAAAATATGTGTTCAACCGGGAGAAGATGTTCAAATACCTTCCTTCAGACGTATATGAGAAGCTGGTGGACGTGATGGACAACGGAGCGGCATTGGACCGCACCATAGCGGATGCCGTAGCAGAAGGGATGAAACGTTGGGCCAGCGAACTTGGAGCCACCCACTACACACACTGGTTCCAGCCGTTGACCGAAGGAACAGCCGAAAAACATGACTCATTCGTAGAACACGACGGAAAAGGCGGAATGATGGAAGAATTTTCAGGAAAACTGCTCGTACAGCAAGAACCGGACGCTTCTTCATTCCCGAACGGAGGAATCCGAAATACATTCGAAGCACGCGGATACAGTGCATGGGATCCTTCATCTCCAGTATTTGTGGTAGATGACACGCTCTGTATTCCGACCGTATTCATTGCCTACACAGGCGAATCGCTTGACTACAAGGCCCCTCTGCTGAAAGCACTGCGCGCTGTAAACAAGGCTGCCGTAGACGTATGTCACTATTTCGACCCGAAAGTGAAAAAAGTAATGGCATATCTGGGATGGGAACAGGAGTATTTCCTTGTAGATGAGGGACTGTATGCTGCACGTCCTGACCTGCTCCTGACAGGCCGCACACTGATGGGACATGAGGCATCAAAGAACCAGCAGCTGGAAGACCATTATTTTGGAGCTATCCCTACCCGTGTAGCTGCTTTCATGAAGGATCTGGAAATACAGGCTCTTGAATTGGGCATTCCCGTAAAGACACGCCACAACGAAGTGGCACCGAACCAGTTTGAGCTGGCTCCGATTTTTGAAGAATGTAATCTGGCAGTTGACCACAATATGCTTATCATGTCACTGATGCGCAAAGTGGCACGCAATCATGGATTCCGTGTTCTGCTCCACGAAAAACCTTTCAAGGGTGTCAACGGTTCAGGAAAGCACAACAACTGGTCACTGGGAACAGATACGGGAGTACTGCTCATGGCACCGGGAAAGACCCCGGAAGAGAACCTGCGCTTCATAACATTCATTGTCAATACGCTGATGGCCGTTTATCGCCATAACGGACTTCTGAAGGCATCCATCATGAGCGCCACCAACGCACACCGTCTAGGTGCAAACGAAGCTCCTCCTGCCATTATTTCATCATTCCTCGGCACACAGTTGAGCAAGGTGCTCGACCACATGGAAGACAGCAGCACCGATGAACTTATCGCATTGGGTGGAAAACACGGCATGAAACTTGACATTCCGCAGATTCCTGAACTGCTGATAGACAATACGGACCGTAACCGTACATCGCCGTTCGCCTTCACAGGCAACCGTTTCGAGTTCCGTGCCGTAGGTTCTGAAGCCAACTGCGCAAGCGGAATGATCGCCCTCAACACGGCAGTAGCCGAACAGCTTACTGAATTCAAGAAAAAAGTGGACGCTCTTATCGAACAGGGCGAGCCGAAAGTATCGGCTATCATCCAGGTGATCCGCGAATACATCAAGCTGAGCAAGCCAATCCGCTTCGACGGCAACGGATACAGCGAAGAATGGAAGGAAGAAGCTTTAAAACGCGGCCTTGACTGCGAGACAAGCTGTCCTATAATCTTCGACCAGTATCTTGCTCCGAATACGATCAAGATGTTTGAGTCTGAAGGCGTGATGACCAAGAAAGAGCTGGAAGCACGCAACGAGGTGAAGTGGGAAACATACACCAAGAAGATCCAGATCGAAGCACGCGTATTGGGAGATCTGGTAATGAACCACGTCGTTCCGGTCGCTACGGAATACCAGAGCAAGCTTATTGACAATGTATATAAGATGAAGGATTTGTTCCCCGGCGAAGAGGCGGCCAAGCTGAGTGCTGAAAACATGAACATCATACGGAAGATTTCCGAACACACCTCTTACATAAAGGAACATGTGGACGCAATGATCAATGCGCGTAAAGTGGCCAACAAGATTACGGACGAACGTGAAAAGGCTATCGCCTACCACGACAACATCGCCCCGATGCTTGAAGAGATCCGCTATCACATAGACAAGCTCGAACTGATTGTGGACGACAGGATGTGGACACTTCCAAAATATCGTGAACTATTGTTTATCAGATAATTGAAAGATTATCCCTTATTTCTTATTGGTTGTTTGATAAATCAGAGGCCGGTCTTCCGTGAGGAAGGTCGGCTTCGCCTTTCAAAAAACGCATTCATTACTAAGCATTCACCCGGCAAACAGCTCCTGCAAAACCTGAAGAGACTTCATCCCGGATAACCCCGGCAGGTGTAAACGATAATATTCGACTATCAACTCAAGACAGCGGTTACGTTCATTACGGTTCATTGCAAACAGATGCATCGTCTCATAGTTCATCCTGATCAGATTGACAATGCGCGATGACTCCCCCGCAGACAGGAACTGACCGTGCGAGGGCTTTTCCGTCACGAAACAGGCGTTCAGCATGTCAAAGAAAGAACCCGGCACATAATGCTCCGTATTGGGATAGAAACCGAGGAAACGTGACAGCCGCATAAGAAACACTATATGGAAATTCGAGAAATCCCGCGTACACGCATCAAGCCAGCGGACAGAAGAGACAATATAGGAAAAGAGCGGCCCGTTGCTACCCTCCTCACACAACACACGGGAAAGAAACTCGGCAATAAAGATCGAAATGCCTATCTTATACGGATGACAAAGAAGATTGTCGAGAGGATACCATATCCTCGCCTCACGGACAGGATGCAAGGAAGACCTTGGACGGACATCGGCATCAAACTCAACCAAAGACAACGGCCGGAACAGCGCGGCATTGACCGCAAGCTTGTGCGTACGGCGTGATGCCGGTACCAGGAATGACATCTGACCTCCCTGTTCGGTATATATATGTACGATATTCGACTTGTCGCTGTACTTCACCACATACAACACGACACCATGGAACTTCTGCATCATAACGCAGACAAAGTTACATAAAACCAGCATATTTGACAAGCCGCAGCTTTGCGCATCATCACCGTCACGCGAAAGCAAAAGGAGATTCCGGAAAAACATTCAGCACATTCCGGACAAAATGACCGTATGTTTCAAACAAACCGTCAACCCGTTTTTCCCGGACACTTTTATGCAATCTGCAAAAAAAACTCTTCAATATTTTGGAAGAAACGAAAAACTTCATACCTTTGCATCCGCAAACGAGGAATGTATGTTCCCCGATGTTCCTTGGGATTCTCCACGGAAAAGAAAGGAGGCCCGTTCGTCTATCGGTTAGGACGCAAGATTTTCATTCTTGAAAGGGGAGTTCGATTCTCCCACGGGCTACATAATAAACAAAACAAAAACATTAAAACAAAAAAGATTAGTCGAGATGGCAAATCACAAATCATCTATCAAAAGAATCAGGCAGGCTGAAAAGAGAAGGCTTCACAACAGATATTATGTAAAGACCATGCGTACCGCAGTGAAGAAACTTCGCGCCACTACAGACAAGACAGAAGCGATAGGAATGTATCCAAACGTACAGAAATTGTTGGACAAGCTTGCAAGCCGCAGCATCATCCACAAGAACAAGGCAAGAAACCTGAAGTCAAAACTGTCAAAGCATATCAACAAGCTTGTCTGATAGCAACAATACGACAAATTTTATGGAAGATAGTGAGGTCGGATTTTCATCCGGCCTTTTTGTGTATCGGCCTGCCATATCCGAATAAGTAATTCCGAGTTTTTTTGACCTGTCCAGAAGGTTTTTCCATAGATTTTTCGTAACTTTGAACGTTTTAAGAACATAGTAAATAATCAATATGATAAGCGAAGAAGAGATGAACAAGAGCGGGAACGATTATTCAGCCAGCAGCATCCAGGTGCTCGAAGGACTGGAAGCCGTGCGCAAGCGTCCTGCCATGTATATCGGCGACATAAGCGAAAAAGGACTCCACCATCTTGTGTACGAAGTGGTGGACAACTCCATAGACGAGGCTCTCGCCGGGTACTGCACCCATATAGAGGTGACAATCAACGAAGACAATTCAATCACCGTGCAGGACAACGGACGAGGCATCCCCGTTGATTTTCACCAGAAAGAAAAAAAGTCGGCACTGGAGGTTGTAATGACAGTGCTGCACGCAGGAGGAAAATTCAACAAGGATTCCTACAAAGTGTCGGGAGGTCTGCACGGAGTGGGAGTATCATGCGTCAACGCACTTTCCACACATATGACCACCAACGTGTTCCGCAACGGGAAAGTGTACCAGCAGGAATATTCATGCGGGAAGCCGTTATACCCCGTCAAAGAGGTAGGCACGACAGATATTACCGGCACACGGCAGACATTCTGGCCGGATGCGAGCATCTTCACTACCACCGAATACAAATACAACATCCTTGAAGCCCGTATGCGGGAACTGGCATACCTCAACAAAGGCATAACCATCACACTGACCGATAAGCGCGCAAAGGAAGAAGACGGCTCGTACAAGCAGGACATTTTCCACTCAGATGAAGGAGTGAAAGAATTTGTCAGCTACCTCAACTCGAACAATACGCCTCTGATTAACGATGTAATCTATCTAAACACAGAAAAACAGGGCGTGCCTATCGAGTGTGCCATAATGTACAACACCGGATTCCGCGAGAACCTGCATTCATACGTAAACAACATCAATACGATAGAAGGCGGAACGCATGAAGCCGGGTTCCGCACGGCACTGACCCGCGTACTGAAGAAATATGCGGAAGAAAGCAAAGCACTGGAAAAAGCGAAGGTCGAAATATCAGGAGAGGACTTCCGTGAAGGGCTGATCGCCGTCATATCAGTCAAAGTCGCCGAACCGCAGTTTGAAGGACAGACCAAGACAAAATTAGGGAATAATGAAGTGAGCGGAGCCGTAAACCAGGCGGTGGGCGAAGCACTGACAAACTATCTGGAAGAACATCCAAAGGAGGCCAAGACAATAGTCGAGAAAGTGATTCTTGCAGCTACGGCACGAATTGCGGCACGCAAGGCACGCGAATCAGTGCAGCGCAAAAGCCCGATGGGAGGTGGAGGTCTGCCGGGGAAACTGGCCGACTGCTCAAGCCGTGATCCGCAAGAATGCGAACTGTTCCTTGTCGAAGGTGACTCGGCCGGCGGTTCGGCTAAACAGGGACGCAGCCGCCAGTTTCAGGCAATTCTTCCGCTGAGGGGAAAAATCCTGAATGTGGAGAAGGCCATGTGGCACAAGGCATTTGAAAGTGACGAGGTGAACAACATCATCCAGGCATTGGGAGTGCGCTTCGGGGTGGACGGAGAGGACAACAGCAAGAAAGCCAACATAGAGAAGCTGCGCTACAACAAAGTCATCATCATGACCGACGCGGACGTTGACGGTTCGCACATCGACACACTCATAATGACTCTGTTCTACCGCTATATGCCTGAAGTAATCCAGGAAGGACATCTGTACATTGCCACCCCTCCCCTTTACAAATGTACGAAAGGAAAAATCAGTGAATACTGCTACACGGACGAGGCACGTCAGGCATTCATCCAGAAATATGGCGACGGCAACGAGCAGGGCATACACACCCAACGTTACAAAGGTCTGGGAGAGATGAATCCGGAACAACTCTGGGAAACCACCATGAACCCGGAGACACGCATTCTGAAACAGGTACACATCGAGAATGCGGCCGATGCAGACTATATATTCTCTATGCTGATGGGCGATGATGTAGCCCCGCGACGGGAATTCATAGAAAGAAACGCCACCTACGCGAATATCGATGCATAAAAGTGTCAAAATAATGCAACAAAAATCCGGAAGTTACCTTCCGGATTTTTTATTATCCTATATTCTCCGTTTATATTTTCCAAAGACAAAAACGGCTCACAAATGTCTGCAAAGGCGATTTTGATATACACGACTTTATATTTTGACTCGCATAAAAAGGATTGTCGGGTAAAATCACTATTTTTGAGCAAATCTATATTTGAGAAACAACATTCAATATCAGAAAAATATGAAATTAACTTTTCACATCCAGTATCGGACAGTGTGGGGTGAAAATCTATGTGTCATCCTTAACGAAAACGACTCAAGCCTCATTGAACTGTCCACGTCCAACGGGACTGAATGGAAAGGGGAATGTGATTACTCGAATCCGACAGGTGAGCAGCTCGTCACCTACCGGTACTGCGTAGTACGTGACGGCATGATAATACGCAAGGAGTTCGGCATGATCCCCCATTCGTTCCATCTCGGAAACATCCAACAGACCCACTATGTAATCCACGACTGCTGGCGGGATCTTCCGGGTGATGCCATACGCTACACTTCAGCATTCAACAGTGTCCATGATCTTTCTTCATGTCCCAATATACCGCCTGACAAGGTAGGCAACTGCATAATGTTCCGCACACTGTGTCCGGAACTGAGTTCCAAAGGGCAGGCTCTTGGAATAATCGGAAGCTGCAAGGCGTTGGGCAACTGGGAATACTGCCGTCCGCTCCGCATGCAGGAAACACAGCCCAACGTGTGGCAGATTACGCTGGATGCATCATCGCTGGACACACCTTTCGAATATAAGTTTGTCGCCATAAGCACCAAAACAGGCGCCGTCGTGGAATGGGAGGAACGACCCAACCGCATATTCCATAAACAGCCGCTCCATCGTGGGGAAACATACATCACAGAAGAGGCGGAGATATTTTTTGCACTGCCCAGTCCGCGGCTCGCAGGATGTGCCATACCTGTATTCTCTCTTCGCTCTGAAGGAAGCTTCGGAGTGGGCGATTTCGGAGACCTGAAGACAATGATTGGCTGGGCGGCAAGCACCGGACAAAAGGCAGTACAGATTCTGCCCATCAACGATACGACCATGACAGGCACATGGCTCGACTCTTATCCGTATAAAAGCATATCCATATACGCATTCCACCCGATGTACACCGACCTGCGCCAGCTGCCTCCGATCAAGGATGAAAAGACAGCACGCCATTTCGAGGAAGAGCGCATCCGGGTGAACTCGCTTCCGCAAGTAGATTACGAAAGGGTAAACAACCTGAAGCGGAGCTATATGAAAACCATCTACGGGCAGGAAGGAAAAGAAGTGTTGTGTTCTGACGACTTCAAGGACTTCTTCGAGCGCAACCGGGAATGGCTGGTTCCCTATGCGGCATTCTGCTATCTGCGCGACACATACGGCACCGCAGAATTCAAAGACTGGCCGGAACATCAAATTTATGACAAGGATGAGATAGCCGGGATGTGTAGCCCGGAAAGTGAGACATATCCGCAAATCGCACTCCATTACTACATCCAATACCAGCTCCACAAGCAACTGTTGTCTGCTGCCGAGTATGCGAGGGGAAAGGGAATCATCCTGAAGGGAGACATACCCATAGGCATAAGCCGTACAAGCGTGGAAGCATGGACAGAGCCTCACTACTTCAACATGAACGGCCAGGCTGGAGCACCGCCTGATGCCTTTTCCGTCAACGGACAAAACTGGGGTTTCCCGACATACAACTGGGAGGTCATGGAAAAAGACAATTACCTGTGGTGGCAAAAGCGTTTCGCAAAAATGGCAGAATACTTTACGGCTTACCGTATCGACCATATTCTAGGCTTTTTCCGTATATGGGAAATTCCTTTCCATTCCGTCCACGGGCTGCTGGGACAGTTCGTTCCTTCGCTGCCGATGAGCGTTGACGAGATAAGAAGTTTCGGACTGAACTTCAACAAAGAGTTCATGACACGCCCGTTCATCAGTGACTATATACTGAACACGATGTTCGGAGAGCAGAGCGACATGGTACGCCATGTATTTGTACAACATCTGCACCACGACATCTATGCCATGCGTCCGGAATTCGACACCCAGCGCAAAGTGGAGGCCTATTTCCATGACAAGACCGATCCGGACAGCATCATGCTGAAGGAAAAGATATACGCACTGATCAGCAATGTCCTTTTCATTGCCGACCGGAACAATCCGGAAATGTACCATCCGAGAATAGCCGTACAGCATGATTTCATATTCAGGCAACTGAACGGGCAGGAGCAGGAAGCCTTCAATCATCTTTACAACCACTACTACTATCATCGGCACAATGAGTTCTGGTATAACGAAGCCATGAAGAAACTTCCGAAGCTGACACAATCCACACCAATGCTTGCCTGTGGTGAAGACTTGGGAATGGTACCGGACTGTGTTCCCTGGGTAATGAAGCAGCTTCAGATTCTTTCACTGGAAATTCAGCGCATGCCAAAGAACCCGCGTCATGAGTTCGGACACGTGAACGACTACCCCTATCGCTCGGTCTGCACAATAGGCACCCACGACATGTCCACCCTGCGCGGCTGGTGGGAAGAATCACCGGGAACTATCGAACGTTTCTACCACTATGAAATGCACCGATGGGGAGAAGTGCCGAAACCGGCTCCGGGATGGCTGTGCAAGGATATTGTCAGTCAACATCTTTACAGCCCGTCAATCTTATGCATTCTCACATGGCAGGACTGGACGAGCATCAATGAAAGGTTGCGAAATCCGGACATAGAAGCAGAACGCATAAACATACCCGCCAATCCTCACCATTACTGGAGATGGCGTATGCACATTACGTTGGAAGAACTGATGAGACAGGAATACTTCAACGAAGAAATCAAAGAGATGATCCGTGAAAGCTACCGATGACAGGAATGACAGAAAAAAGTATAAAACCATGTGTGAAAAGGCGGCCAAAAGCCGTCTTTTCTCTTTCCTGAATTTCCGTTTGCAGTATTTGACCGTCCTGACAGTTTAATAGAAAAAGTGAAACGGAGAGTCAATTTTATCCGCCAGTTCTTGCAGCATTCAACGGTAAAGTGTACCTTCGTATCATTTTAAGAATTAGCGATTACCTCACATGGCTGTCGGTAAATTCATGACATCAGCCATGTGACAGGTAACGGCGAAGCACGTCCAAAAATTGTCATGAAGGAATACGATTATTTAATTGTGGGTGCCGGACTTTTCGGGTCAACATTTGCATATAGAGCAAACAAGGCCGGCAAAAGATGCCTGGTAATAGACAAACGGCCGCACTTGGGGGGCAATGTCTATTGCGAAAACATCGAAGGCATCAATGTACATAAATACGGGGCACACATCTTCCATACCTCCAATAAGGAAGTGTGGGATTTCGTAAACTCCATAGTCGAATTCAACAGATATACAAACTCACCCGTCGCAAACTACAAAGGAAAACTGTTCAACCTTCCTTTCAACATGAACACTTTCTACCAGATCTGGGGAGTTACGACACCGGAAGAAGCAATGGCCAAACTGGAAGAACAAAGAAGCGAGGCTGTCAACAGGATGAGACAAAACGGCGTAACCGAGCCGCGCAACCTGGAGGAACAGGCTCTGTCACTGATAGGAAAGGACATATATGAGACATTGATCAGAGGATATACGGAAAAGCAATGGGGACGGAAATGTACCGAACTGCCAGCCTTCATCATCAAACGTCTTCCCGTACGTCTGGTATTCGACAATAATTATTTCAACGATACATATCAGGGCATCCCTGTCGGCGGATACAACAGGCTCATCAACGGGCTACTTGAGGGGATAGAGACAATGGTCAATACCAATTTCTTTTCCGACAGGAAACGCTTCGAAAGCATGGCCTCAAAAGTTGTATATACAGGAGCCATTGACGAATATTACAACTACTGTTTCGGGAAGCTCAAATACCGCACAGTACGCTTTGATACAGAAGTCATGGACACATCCAACTATCAGGGCAACGCCGTGATAAACTATACGGAACGCGAAGTCCCCTTTACGCGAATCATTGAGCACAAACATTTCGAGATGTTCGGCGAGGATATAGAGAAGTGCCGGAAAACAGTCATATCCAAAGAGTTCTCTACCGAGTGGAAAGAAGGAATGGAACCATACTATCCGATCAACGATGCACAAAATACTGCACTGTACCGGAAATACAAAGAACTCGCAGACAAAGAACATCACGTGATCTTTGGAGGCAGACTGGCCGAATACAAGTATTACGATATGGCACCTGTTATTGAAAAAGCATTTACGACAAGTCTGCAATAATGAGTACACTGAAGATTTTAATTGCAACACATCTGAATAAAATTTTATTCAATGATGACACATATATGCCCATTCAGGTAGGCAAATCCCTTTCAGACACAGACCTTGACATACAAGGAGACGATACGGGGGACAACATAAGCATCAAAAATCCATACTATTGTGAACTTACCGCCATATATTGGGCATGGAAAAATCTGAAAGGAACGGATTATATAGGATTATGTCATTACAGAAGATATTTTGACTTTCACGGCCAATGCAAAAAAGGATTTCCATGTACCGTATTCCCGACCAGTGACTGCTCAAAAAAGAATCTCAGCATAACAGAACAGGCAATAAAGGAACTTGAGAACGGATATACGATAGTTCCAAAGAGTATGAATCTTAAATTCTCACTGTTCAATCACTACTGCATGTTCCATATAAGCGAAGATGCAAACATATTGAAAAGAGTGATAGAAAACAGTTGCGAAAAGAAATATGCCGATGCCTTTGATGAAGTCATGTATAGGTCCCACAAATTAAGGCCATACAATATGTTCATCATGAAGTGGGACGAATTCGACAGATACTGTAAATGGCTGTTCTCGATATTGGAGAAAGTTGAAAAGGAAATAGACATCAAGAATCGCACGTCATACCAAAAAAGAATTTTCGGGTTTATGGCTGAACGTATGCTCAATATATACATATACGCAGAAAGACTGAAGACCGTCGACTACCCGATTCTACTGTTCAACGACACGCCGGACGAAGAGCTGGACATGCCATATTACAGGTACAAATACAAGAATGCTTTAAGAAATATATATTTTATGTTCTCCGTCTCTCCCAAATACTGGCTGAAGATGCTTTTCCACAAACAAATATAAATCTGCCTTTTGAACGAAAGGAAAACAACGTCCGAAAACCGCCCATAATTTGTCTCTCAAGATTATAAAATGATGACCATTAAATTAAACAAAGAAAAAATATCAATCATTTGTTTTTTCATCATCTGTTTTATTGTCACCAGGCAGATACCGTTTGGGCAGATTTCGCTTCTCAGCAATCTGGCACTTTGCGTCCTGTTTTTCATAAAATGGCCAAAAGAGAGGAATTTCAGTATTTTTACCTCTGTCCTGCTTTGCGCTGTCGGATATTCGCTCATCAATGAAAACGATATTGTCTATATTGTACGGTTTTTCATCATTCTGTTGAGCATCTGCGCCGCATATTACCTAAAGCTGTCCACAAGCATAATAAAGCCATTGGTATATTTATGTTTGATACAGTGCATCTTCATCATTGCTTTCGAGATTTATCTGGTTTTCATCTCTACACCGGAGGCAAACATATTGATACGGATTTTTTTCAAAGAGATGTCATGGGGAGATGTTTACACTCTCAATGACATATATTATAAGATACAAATAAAAGGCAATGCCATATTGCCTTTTGTGTATATGCTCTCATTTTGCTATCCAATTTTCCCGCAAAAATACGACAAACCGTTCAAGGCGATTTTCCTGATATCAATACTGCTTTCCGGACAGTTCGCTTTCCTTATCGCCATTACAGCTTTCCACATATATTTTATGTTCAGAAGGACAAGCAATAACAGACGCTTACTGTACAAAATATATTCCTTTATCCTGATACTGTCATTGGCATCCGTTCCGATTTATCATTATGTGGAGAACACAATGAAGATGAAAAGTGAAGAATCATCAGCAATCAGAATCGAACAGACAAGACTTTTGCTTGAGGATATGAACGAGTCCCCACTGACATTAATTATGGGCAAGGGCATAGGAAACACATTGTCGGTACAGACCTCCTTCAGAGATTACACAGACAATATATACTTTGAACTTCAAACGATATACATATTGAACCAATCAGGTATCATATTGTTCATATTATTCATGCTGTACAATATATATCTGTCCATTTCCAAAATCAGATACAAGGAGCTTCTGTCTGTATATCTTTTTTATACCGTATATGCTGTCACCAATCCGTATATATTTGATACGAATCATTTTATCGTGATTATAACACTCTGCAGCATCAGTAACTATTTAACAAACAAAAAACACAACAGTTCATTACCATGCAAGTAGGATGTATCCAGGTTCTGTACAACCCAAATCCATATATCTTAGAGCAGTCTGTTCGAAATATAATTGAACAGACCGATATTTTGGTAATAGTGGACAACTCGCCCAAGATTACCGACCTTGACTTCATTCATGACAATCCAAAAATCATATATATTTTCAACAATAAGAACTTAGGTATCGCCAAGGCTCAAAATATCGGCATCAGAAAACTGAACGAAACAAATACCGACTATATCTATTTCAGCGACCAGGACAGCATTCCGCCACGCGACACTGTCAAGGTGCTGATGAAAGACTACGAATGGCTTGTACGACAGAACATACGCGTAGGTGCCATCGGGCCGACCATTATCAACCGGCAGACAAACAAAGCCTATAAAGGAAGAATAAAGAAAGGAACACACGTATCTCCGTCCATTATAGAAGTCAGCGAAATCATATCATCGGGAAGTCTGATTCCTATGGAAGCATTAAGGAAAGTCGGATATATGGAGGACGACCTGTTCATAGACGGTGTAGATCATGAATGGTGCTGGAGAGCGAACGACTTGGACGGCTATAGATTCTTTATCTCCCAAAATGTCCAAATGAGCCATCAGCAGGGAGAAGGAGACCGCACCTTTATGGGAACCAGAATAGCGATATCTTCTACTTTCAGGGCCTATTTCCAATACAGGAATTACGTTATTTTAGCCAAAAGAAGATATGTCCCCATTTACTGGAAAATATCTAACGGTATAAAATTTGCCATCCGTCTGGTCTATTATCCGCTTTTTGTGGCACCGAGAATCAAGTATCTGAAAAATTCCGTTTTAGGTATCATGGATGGAGTGTTAAACAAATTCTCAAGAAACGTCAAATAACTAAATCCTACATTTGCATGTTTTCTGTATTGATATCTGTTTACTACAAAGAAAAAACCGATTACCTTACAAAGGCACTGGAAAGCATTGTCAACCAGACACTGCTTCCTGACGAAATTGTACTGGTGGAAGACGGGCCTCTGGAACAAGAACAAGAAGAGGTCATCTCACGGTTTGCTTCCCTATACAAAATATTCCGCATCATAAAGCTTGCCAGGAACCAAGGTCTCGGGAAAGCACTGAACGAAGGGTTGAAACACTGCTCCTACGATCTGGTAGCACGAATGGACTCGGATGACATTTCCCTTCCCTACCGTTTCGAGAAACAAGTATCCTTTATGGAATCACACCCGGAAATTGATGCCTGTAGCGCAACTATTGACGAGTTTATCGATAATCCGGACAATATCATATCCAAAAGGAACCTGCCGGAAACTTCTGAAGAGTTATACCGTTTTGGGAAAACCCGAAGTCCATTGAATCACCCGGCCGTAATGTTCCGCAAAAGTGCAGTACTCAGAGCCGGAGGATACCAACACTTTCCCCTGCTTGAAGATTATTATCTTTGGGTAAGAATGATAATAAAAGGTTCCAGACTGTATAACCTGCAAGAGCCTCTTCTGCTTTTCAGGTGTTCACCGAATATGTACAAGCGACGTGGAGGACTGAAGTATGCACTGACAGAACTGAAATTCCAGCGGATGATGCACGAGATCGGATATATCAGTCTCCCAAAAATGATAACTAACTCAATCATACGGTTTACGGCCAGAATTATCCCCAACCGATTGAGAAGCGTATTATACAGGTCATTCTTGCACAAATGACAATAAGTACAGATTATTGACATGACTTGCACAGGATTATATAAATCCCCGGTCATGAACAATTCAATAAAATAAATTATACCTTTGCACTTGATTCTCCAAACAGAAACATCTATTCAAAATGACAGAAAAGAAAAGTGACGCGACAGAAAAGAAACAACAGGAAGTGACGGAAATCGACTTGGTCGAGCTGTTTAGGAAATTGATGGAAAACCGCAAAAAAATCTGTAAGGCAGTCGGCATAGGCGCCCTCATCGGACTCGTCATAGGATTCAGTCTTCCGAAAAACTACGAAGTGAAAGTTTCTCTCTCGCCGGAGTCAGGATTGAGCAGTTCAAGCAGCCTGAGCGGAATTGTTTCCATGCTCGGACTGAGCGGAAGCACCAACGGCGAAGACGCACTGAGCTTCACATTATTCCCGGAAATAATAAAGACCACCCCGTTTCTGGTGGAAATGCTCGAAACACCCATAGAAACGGAAAACGGGGACAGGATGACACTTTACGACTATCTCGACACACAAAAAAAACCGTGGTGGGGATATGTGTTAGGCCTGCCTGGACATGCCATAAGAGGCATAATGTCACTGTTTATGGAAAAGCCTGAAATGAACGAAAGCCAGACGATAGATCTATTCAGACTGACAGAGGAGCAGAGCATGCGCATCGAAATGTTAGGGAAATTACTTGAAGCCAAAACGGACAAGAATACAAGCATAACGACTGTTAGCATTTCACTGCAAGACCCCATCGCAGCTGCACTGGTGGCAGACAGCGCGGTAACCAAACTGCAACGCTACATCACAAACTACCGCATCCGCAAAGCAGAACAGGATTGCAACTATCTGGCAAGAGTATGCGAGGAATGCAAAATAAAGTATATCAAGGCTCAGGAAGAATACGCTAATTTTACAGATGCCAATAAGAACATTATCATGCAGTCGGTAAAGGCTGAAAGCGAACGTCTGGAGAAAGCTGTCAATGTAGCTTATCAGATCTACAGTCAAATGGAGACGCAACTTCAACTTTCCAGAGCAAATGTAGAGGAGTCCAAACCTGTATTCGCAGTGGTTGAGCCAGCCACCATCCCCCTGCGTCCTTCATCGCCCGGAAAGATGTTCATTATGATAGGATTCATGTTCCTCGCATTCTTTGCCGAGTCCGCATGGATTCTGTTCGGCAAGGATTTGTGGACATCATTCAAAAAAGAAATAAAAACCTCAAACGAAAAAATCCAGAACGACAATAAATGAAAAGAATTGTTTCCTTTACCTTAGGCATATTGGCTACAGTGGTTCTGTATGCTCAATCTGATACGGAGCTGGAATACAGAGTGGAACTGGGTGCGACAGCCGGAAGCGGGACCTATGCCCCGCTGTGGTTCACGGCCAACCGGTACGGACTGTCGAGCGTAGAGCCAAATTCCGGCTATCTGCGCGCAGGGATTGCCTATGAAAAAGAACTGCAACGGAACTGGAAAATTGCAGCGGGAATTGATCTGGCCGGCTCAGTCAACCATGAACAGAATTTCAACATTCAACAAATGTATAGCGATCTTTCATGGAAGATGCTGACCCTGAATGTGGGTATCAAGGAAAGGAAATGGTTCCCGCTGGAAAAGAACGAATCGCTAAGCAGCGGAATGCTGGTAGAAGGAAGCAACACGAAACCTCTTCCGCAAATACGGATGGAAATGCCGGAATTCTGGACAATACCGGGCTTGCCTTGGTTCGCATTCAAGGGGCACGTTGCTTACGGAACATTTATGGAACACGATTGGCAGCGGAATCATGTCAACACGGGAAGTTCCTTTGTAGAAAATGTGCTATACCACAGCAAGTCCATTATGTTCAGATTTGGCAACAAGAAGAAATTTCCCGTTGAGTTTGAAATCGGTATAGAAATGGCGGCACAGTTCGGAGGCAAGTATTACTACTACGAGGAAAATGACGGAACCATCACATTGAAAGAAAAAGATATGCCGAGTAATATAGGTGCATATTGGAGGGCACTTCTCCCACAAGCCGGAGGAAGCGACACGCCGGAAGAAGATCAGGTCAACAAGGAAGGCAACCATCTGGGCAGCTGGAACTTTGCCCTGAACTATTATGTCGGCGAATGGAAATTCCGGGCTTACTTAGAACATTACTTCGAGGACGATTCACAGATGCTGATGGAGTACGGACGTTGGAAAGACGGACAATTAGGACTGGAAATAACATTCCCGAAAAACCGATGGATTACTTCTGCCGTATGGGAGGGATTCTGCAGCAAGGATCAGACAGGACCGATACTGTATGACAGTTTCTGGGGACAATTCCCGGAATATCAGATAAGTGCAAACGACAACTACTACAACCACTACCTTTACGGAGCATGGCAATATATGGGGATGGGAATGGGTAGTCCTCTCCTACCCGGCCCGCTTTACAATGACGACAACTCCATCTCATTCAAAAGCAACCGGGCACGTGCAAATCATCTGGGTATTTCCGGCAATCCGTCTGACGAATGGAGCTACAGAATGCTGATCTCATTCGCACGTTACTGGGGGACATACGACATTCCGCTTGACAAACAGAGAAAACAATTCTACTCACTCTATGAAGTCACATATTCACCCAGATGGACTGAAGGATGGAGCGCATCGCTTGCTCTCGGATTTGACAGAGGGAATTATCTCGGTAACTCCACAGGGGGTATGCTGACAATCAAAAAAACGGGTATCATATTCTAAACAGACCGGCAACAATCATGAAACATTATGTTTACATAACCATCTGCCTGCTCATGACATCCATGGTATCAGGCGGATGCAAGAAATCTCCCAATTCCGACATAGAAGGCTTCTGGCAACTGCTTGAATTCACCACCTTAGAGGACGGTGAAGTGCACGAGTGCGAACGCCTCTACTACAGCATCCAGCTTTGGGTGGTGGAGATAGCACAAAAGCAAGGTACGATTAAACTTGACCATGAAATGTATCGAGGACGTTACAGTTACGATGAGGATGCAAATACTGTCAGCATGACAGACTTCAGTACCTATCCTAATGTCAACAATGATACCTCAGTGGTGGCAGAATTATCAGATCTGAAACATTTCGGACTGAACAGTGTAAACACTACATTCGACGTGATAAGTGTAAACAAACGTTCAATGGTACTCGAATCAGACTACGCAAGGCTGACCTTCAAGAGGTTCTAAACGATGAACGACGGGAAGAAACATTGGTATGCCCTCTACGTCAGGATACATCATGAAAAGAAGACAGAGGAAAAGCTGAATGAAATGGGCATAACCAACTATCTTCCGGTACAGGAAGTCGTGCGTCAATGGAGCGACAGAAAAAAAAGACTGACAGTCGTTGTCATCCCGATGATGATTTTCGTACAGACAGACGAACATGAACGTCTTGAGCTGATAAGGAACATTCCGTCCGTCACAGGCTGCCTGTTTGATCACAGCACAAGACAGCCGGCAATAATACCGGACAATGAGATGAAGCGTTTCAAGTTTATGCTTGACTTCTCGGAGGAGACTGTACACTTCATAGACAAACCATTGGCACCGGGCGACAAGATACGGGTGATAAAGGGGCCGCTCGCCGGTCTGGAGGGAGAGCTTGCCTATCTGAACGGAAAGTCACAAATCATAGTACGAATGCAACAGCTGGGATCCGTTTCGGTGGAAATGCCGGTCGGCTGCATAGAAAAGATGTAGGAATATCCCAAATGAAAAGCAGGCAATCACACCATCATAATTGCCTGCCTTCCCATGATTATGAATCTACTTATTTTTTCTTGTGGATTGCATAGCGGTTCATGAACTTATCAACACGTCCTGCGGTATCTACCAATTTGGACTTGCCTGTATAGAAAGGATGTGATGTGCTGGAGATTTCCAGTTTAACAAGCGGATAAGTCTCACCTTCAAATTCGATTGTGTCTTTAGTGGCACAAGTGGAACGTGACAAGAACATGTCGCCGTTTGACATGTCTTTAAACACTACCGGACGGTAGTTTTCGGGATGAATGCCTTTTTTCATTTTCGTATGTATTTTTTGTAATTATTCCTCGTAACGTCCCAAACGGACGATAATCTTTTTCGGATTGCAAAGATATCACTTTTTTTTCATGTATAAAAATATATGACGTTTTTTATCAGGACAATCGCATTTTATTCTTCAGCGAAAGAGTGTATCTCTGAAGTGAACAAATAAAAATCCCCATAACCACGAAGGTTACAGGGATTTTATATGGTAAGTAATTGTATTACTTGTTCAGTGCCAGAGCTACGTTAACGGCACAGGCTACGGTACATCCTACCATCGGATTGTTTCCGATGCCGAGGAAGCCCATCATTTCCACGTGGGCGGGAACTGATGAAGAACCTGCAAACTGAGCGTCAGAGTGCATACGACCCATTGTATCGGTCATACCGTAAGAAGCAGGTCCGGCAGCCATGTTGTCCGGATGGAGTGTACGTCCCGTACCGCCACCGGAAGCTACTGAGAAGTACGGCTTGCCGGCAAGTACGCGCTCTTTCTTATAAGTACCGGCTACCGGGTGCTGGAAACGAGTCGGATTGGTAGAGTTACCAGTGATGGAAACATCCACGTTTTCGTGCCACATGATGGCCACACCTTCACGTACATCGTCAGCGCCATAGCATTTAACCTTAGCACGAGGACCGTCGGAATATGCAGTCTCCTTAACGATATTCAGTTCACCGGTAAAGTAATCGAACTTGGTCTGAACGTAGGTGAAGCCGTTGATGCGTGAAATAATCATGGCAGCGTCCTTACCCAAACCGTTCAGGATGCAGCGCAACGGGTTATTACGCACCTTGTTTGCCATCTCTGCGATTTTGATTGCACCTTCGGCAGCGGCGAACGATTCGTGTCCGGCAAGGAAGGCAAAGCACTGTGTCTCTTCGCGGAGCAGACGTGCAGCCAGATTGCCGTGTCCCAGACCCACCTTACGGTCGTCTGCAACAGAACCCGGGATACAGAATGACTGAAGTCCGATACCGATTGCTTCGGCAGCATCGGCAGCATTCTTACAGCCTTTCTTCAGAGCGATGGCGCAACCAACCACGTATGCCCACTTTGCGTTCTCGAAGCAGATGCCCTGAGTCTCCTGACAAGTCAGGTACGGATCGAGACCCGCCGCGTCACAGATTGCGTTAGCTTCCTCAATGTCTTTGATGCCGTTTTCATTCAATGCAGCAATAATCTGCTTCATGCGGCGGTCTTGACTTTCAAACTGTACTGGTCTAATCATAATTCTGTGTCCTCCTATTATTCTTTACGTGGGTCAATATATTTAACTGCGCCTTGCTCGGGCTTGAAGCGTCCGTATGTTCCGGTCACCGCCTTCAATGCTTCGTTAGCGTCAACACCTTTCTTCACCTGTTCCATGAACTTGCCCATGTGAACAAACTCGTAGCCGATCACCTGGTCGTCCTTGTCCAGAGCCATGCGGGTGATATAGCCTTCGGTCAGTTCGAGGTAGCGGGTACCTTTGGCCTTCGTACCGTACAGCGTACCGGTCTGGCTGCGGAGACCTTTTCCGAGATCCTCCAGACCTGCGCCTACCACCAGTCCTCCTTCAGAGAAAGCCGACTGGGTACGTCCGTAGACAATCTGCAGGAACAGTTCGCGCATGGCCGTATTGATGGCATCGCAAACCAAGTCAGTGTTCATCGCTTCCAGGATGGTCTTGCCCGGCAGGATTTCAGATGCCATGGCAGCCGAGTGAGTCATTCCGGAGCAGCCGATAGTCTCCACCAGACATTCTTCGATGACACCTTCCTTTACGTTAAGTGTCAGCTTGCACGCACCCTGCTGGGGAGCACACCATCCCACACCGTGGGTCAGACCAGAAATATCCTTGATTTCCTTAGCTTGAATCCATTTCCCTTCTTCAGGAATTGGAGCCGGACCATGATTCGGTCCTTTTGCAACACAACACATGTGTTCAACTTCATGCGAATAAGTCATATTCTTTTATTTTGTTAGTAGTAATAAAAAATAAGTATCCGTAAACCACCGGAACCTTTTGCAAAGGTACTCGTTTTATTTCAGTTCTGCAACGACAAAAACTCATCTTTTTGTCGCATTTTAATGATATTTTTCTTGAAACACATTATTTTGCAATGTCAGGTTGGCAAAACATTTTTCATCCGCCATCTTGCGTTCTGATTTTGGACGTCATGACATAACATACCAACATTTAGGTAACTGCAAAACACCGGCATCCTTCACACCAAACGTCGTCTGATTCCTCAAAAGGAAAAAGGACGCTTCGTTTTTTGTTAAAATCATACGGAGGACGCAGTAGTTTACCATAAATTGCATTTATTTTGCAAATGATAATCTAAAACAGAAAACATTAGTTATGAAAAGTATGAAACTGGCGGCAGCATGCGCCGCACTGACCTTAACGATGGGGTTCACATCGTGCAATGATGATAACGATACAGGTTCTTCCTTAGGGTATTTCCGGGTAGTCAACAATTATGGAACGGTGTACTTTGAAGACGCATACGGAGTACGGTACAATCCTACCCAGACCATAATCTCAGAATCCACTTCAGCATTGGCATTCCTATATTTCTCCTACAGCTACAGCAGCGTAACGGACAATGCGACAAGCATAGACATCACTCTGCTGCAAGATCCGGTTTACCTGAAACAAAGCAATTGTCTGACATCGTCACTTCCCGAAGAGAACGAGACCGTTTCCCTCTACGGACTAAGCGGAGGAATATGGGGAGAGAACGAATTTCTGGTTCTGACACCGACATACTTCATCAACTCAAGCACGACTACGGAAACCCTGGAATCGGAAGTTGAAAATCACAACATGACACTGTATTACGTATCGGGAGAAAGCAACGACTCCACCCTCACCGTACACCTGCGCTATCAGATAAGCGGAGTGTCCGCGTCTGAGGACGACACATGGGCTGACGACTATAAATTCCTCACCTATACGGATGCCATCTATGCAGACATGAGCGAAATCCTTGCCGCCTACAACAGCGAATATTCGGGCGAGCCGGAAAAAATCGTGATTGAATACGAGCAGAACAGCACGTCGACGATGGATCCTGACGAAAAGACAAGCACTACGGTGGAATACAGCTGGGTTGACAGCAATTGATGCCAACTTGCTGTAAATCCACAACGGCAAAGCCGCGCCAAACAGGAAAAATGAACTTTTAAATATTTTTTCAGTTTGGCGCGGCTCTTTTTTCGTTATGGAAATACTTTTTTTGTACATTTGTAATTCATTTCATATGAATTGAAAACAAAAGCTTGCAGACATGAACTATAAAGACTTGTTCCAAAAAATCGTCAGGCTGCTTTTGACTCCGGGAAAGTTCTGGAACGAGGTAGACACACGGAATGTGCAGACCAACTTCGTGTTCCCGTTGATCGGAATTTGCGGGCTGGCGGAATTTGCAGGGACTCTCCTCAGATACGACGGCATGCCGGGACAGCTTTTCCAATGGGCACTGACCAACTGCTGCGCCGTAGCGGTGGCACTGTTCGGAGGCTTCTTCCTGTCGGAATACCTGATGACGAAGATCGACAGGAAATGGTTCGGCAACTGTCTCTCAAGAGAGAAGGCGCAGGCTTTTGTCGGTTACTCGATGGTCGTAACCTTTGTCACCGACATCGTGTGCGGACTGTATTCAGTCATTATCCTCAAATGGATACTCCAACTCTACACCATATCCATCGTATTTGAAGGAGCGCGGAGCTTCATAAAAGTACCCGAGAAAAGGCTGACGGCATACACGGTAGCAGCCTCTGCCGTAATCCTTCTGTCTCCAGCGGTGATTAAACTTATCTTTAATGAACTGAGATCTATTTTGGACTGATGAAAGAAAAGACAAACAACAATGTCAACATAAAGAACAGGCGTGCGTCATTCGACTATGAATTCATCGACACCTATACGGCCGGAATCGTGCTGACGGGGACTGAAATAAAGTCCATCAGACAGGGCAAGGCCAGCCTCGTCGATACGTATTGCTTTTTCTCGAAAGGTGAACTGTGGGTGAAGAACATGCACATCGCCGAGTATTTCTACGGGTCGTACAACAACCATCTGGCACGGCGTGACAGGAAACTTCTCCTCACGAAAAAAGAGCTGCGCAAACTGGAGCGCACGTCTGCCGAGCCGGGATTCACGATTGTCCCCACACGCCTGTACATCAACGAAAAGGGACTGGCCAAGGTGGTTGTCGCCCTTGCAAAAGGAAAGAGACAATACGACAAGCGGCAAACGCTGAAGGAGAAGGAAGACAGGCGGATGATGGACAGAATGTTTAAAAGATAACGGAGACTGACGTGCAGCCTACAATACAACAACTGATAAAGGAACGCATTCTGGTTCTCGACGGAGCGATGGGGACTATGATACAGCGATACGGCCTCTCCGAGTCCGACTTCCGGGGCGAGTGTTTCAAGGATATTCCCGGAATTATGAAGGGGAACAACGACCTGCTATGTCTGACGCGGCCGGACATCATAGAGGAGATCCACCGCAAATATCTGGAAGCGGGAGCGGACATCATAGAGACGAACACCTTCAACGCCACAGCAATCTCCATGTCGGACTATCATACTGAGGCTTTCTGCCGCGAAATCAACCTGGAGGCGGCACGCATAGCCAGACGTGCAGCCGACGAGTTTACCGCACGTACGCCCGGCAAGCCGCGCTTCGTGGCAGGCTCTGTGGGACCGACCAACAAGACCTGTTCCATGAGTCCCGACGTAAACGACCCGGCTTTCCGCACCCTTACTTTCGACACGCTAAGAAAAGCCTACCGCGAGCAGATGGAGGCTCTTTTGGAGGGAGGGGTGGACGCTATTCTTATAGAGACTATATTCGACACGCTGAACGCAAAGGCTGCGATATCGGCAGCAGAGCTTTCCATGCGCGAAACAGGACGGAGGGTGCCAGTCATGCTTTCCGTGACGGTTTCCGACACGGGAGGACGCACGTTGTCGGGACAGACGCTCGATGCGTTTCTGGCCTCCGTGCAGCATGCCGACATTTTTTCGGTCGGACTGAACTGCTCGTTCGGAGCACGCCAGCTGAAGCCGTTCCTGGAACAGTTGTCACGACGCGCGCCCTACTACATCAGCGCATATCCGAACGCCGGACTGCCCAACTCTCTGGGAGAATACGACCAGACACCGGAAGAAATGGCGGAAGAGATAAAAGAATATGTCGACGAAGGGCTTGTCAACATCATAGGAGGATGTTGCGGCACGACAGAGGAGTTCATTGCCACATATCGGGATATTGTCCGTGACGCAAGTCCGCACATACCTGCCGGAAAGCCCCGCCATCTGTGGCTTTCCGGGCTTGAACTGTTGGAAGTGACACCGGAAATCAATTTCGTGAACATAGGGGAGCGCTGCAATGTGGCAGGGTCGCGGAAATTCCTGCGGCTCATCAGCGAAAAAAAGTACGACGAAGCACTTTCCATCGCACGTAAGCAGGTGGAAGACGGTGCCCAGATCCTTGACATCAACATGGATGACGGGCTGCTGGACGCTGAAGCAGAGATGACGAACTTTCTCAACCTGACAGCATCGGAGCCTGACATCGCACGTGTTCCCGTAATGATTGACTCATCGAAATGGGAGGTGATACGTGCCGGACTGAAGTGCGTACAAGGGAAATGCGTGGTCAACTCCATCTCATTGAAAGAGGGGGAAGACATATTCCTCGCCCATGCCCTTGAGATCAAGCACATGGGTGCGGCCGTCGTGGTCATGGCATTTGATGAAAAGGGGCAGGCAGACACATTCACACGCAAGATTGAGGTATGCGAAAGAGCCTACCGCCTGTTGGTTGACCGCATAGGATTCAACCCTGAAGACATCATCTTCGACCCGAACGTACTGGCAGTGGCCACGGGCATCGAGGAACACAACAATTATGCAGTCGACTTCATCAAGGCTACCGAATGGATACGGAAGAATCTGCCGGGAGCGCATGTGAGCGGGGGTGTCAGCAACCTGTCGTTCTCGTTTCGCGGGAACAACTATATCCGTGAAGCCATGCATGCCGTTTTCCTCTACCACTCCATCCGTGCAGGAATGGACATGGGAATTGTCAATCCCGGCACTTCGGTACTGTACACAGACATACCGGCCGATGTGCTGGAACGCATCGAGGATGTGGTTCTGAACCGCCGTCCGGATGCCGCCGACCGCCTGATAGAGACTGCCGAGCTTTTGAAGAGAACAGCAGACGGTTCCGACAAGAAATCTTCTGAACAGCAGAGATGGCGCGAAGGGACGACTGTGGAAGAACGGCTGCAACATGCGTTGGTGAAGGGATTGGGCGACTATCTGGAAAAAGACCTTCACGAAGCGCTGAAAAAATACCCGTATGCGGTAGGCATCATCGAAGGGCCGCTTATGGACGGTATGAACCGTGTAGGAGAGCTGTTCGGAGCGGGGAAAATGTTCCTCCCTCAGGTGGTGAAAACGGCACGCACCATGAAGAAGGCAGTGGCCTTTCTCCAGCCTTACATTGAGGCAGGGAAACAGGAAGGAGCCGGAAAAGCGGGAAAGGTGCTGCTGGCCACAGTAAAAGGCGATGTACACGACATCGGCAAGAATATCGTGTCGGTAATAATGGCGTGCAACAATTATGAGGTCATCGACCTCGGAGTGATGGTGCCTGCCGAAACCATAGTCGACACCGCCATACGTGAGAATGTGGACATCGTGGGACTGAGTGGACTGATTACGCCTTCGCTCGAAGAAATGGTACACGTGGTGAGGGAAATGCAGCGCGCAGGACTTCATATCCCCGTGATGATAGGCGGAGCCACGACATCAAAGCTGCATACCGCACTGAAAATCTCTCCCGCCTACGATGCTCCAGTAATATACATGAAGGATGCGTCACAGAATGCACCGGTAATGGCACGTCTGCTGAACCCGGACACCCGCAAAGGCTTCGTCGACGAGCTGGAGGCAAGCTATGAGACTCTGCGCAGGAACCACATGGAAAGGCCTGTAAAGACAGTACCGCTGGAAGAGGCGAGGAAAAATAAACTGGATCTTTGGAACTGAAAAACAAATACCGCATGAATGTACAGATAGAAGAAGGATGGAAAAAAGCATTGGCACCCGAATTTGAGAAGGAATATTTTGTCAGGCTGACGGACTTTGTCAGGGAAGAATACCGCACGACCACTGTCTACCCTCCTGGAAGGCTGATATTCAACGCATTCAATCTTTGTCCGTTCGACAAGGTAAAGGTTGTAATCATCGGGCAGGATCCGTATCACGGTCCGGGACAGGCACACGGGCTATGCTTTTCGGTCAACGACGGAGTGCAGTTTCCGCCCTCACTTCAGAATATCTTCAAGGAAGTGCATGACGATTTGGGAACACCCGTCCCCGAAAGCGGAAACCTCACCAGATGGGCCGAACAAGGGGTATTACTGCTTAACGCCATACTTACAGTGCGCGCACATCACGCAAGTTCCCATCAGGGAAGAGGGTGGGAAACATTCACGGACGCAGCCATCCGCACACTGGCGGAAAGCCGCGACCATCTTGTATTCATTCTTTGGGGAGCGTATGCGCAGAAGAAAGGAGCTTTCATCGACCGCGACAGGCATCTGGTGCTCACCTCTGTGCATCCGTCACCGTTGTCCGCATATCACGGCTTTTTCGGGAACCGGCACTTCAGCCGCGCCAACGCTTACCTGGCAGAACACGGAGAAGCACCGATACAGTGGTGACACGGCCGACGGGTCAGATCAGCTGCATCCCAAGCTTTTCGCACTCTTTCCGCATATCATCCGGCCAGATGCTTGCCTGAATCTCGCCGATGTGAGCCTTGCGCAGGTACAGCATGCACAGACGTGACTGCCCTATGCCTCCGCCGATGCTGAGAGGAAGCGAACCTTCCAGCAGACGACGGTGGAAATACAGTTCCTTGCGTTCCTCTTTCCCGGCCAGTGCCAACTGCCTCAGCAACGCCTCCTTATCCACACGGATACCCATTGACGAAATCTCAAACGCACGTCCCAGCACGCTGTTCCACACCATAAGGTCACCGTTCAGTCCCGGAAGCCCGCTCTTCGGGTCGACGGTAGTATAGTCATCATAGTCGGGAGCACGGAGATCGTGCGGCTTGCCGTCACTCAGCTTGCCTCCGATACCGATGATAAAGACAGCCCCGTAGCGTTCCGCAATCAGATTCTCACGTTCCTTGGCCGTCTTGTCGGGATACATCTGCAAGAGTTCTTCCGAGTGTATGAAATGAATGTCGTGCGCCAGGAAGGGTTTTATTTGCGGATACATCTCGCACACCATGTATTCCGTGCGCCGCATGGCGGCATAGATGCGGACAACGATATCCTTCAGGAAGTCCACCGTTCGCTGTTCGGGAGTGATGACGCGTTCCCAGTCCCACTGATCCACGTACAGCGAGTGAAGATTGCCAAGCTCCTCATCGGCACGAATGGCATTCATGTCGGTATAGATGCCGTATCCCGGCTCAATCCCATAGTCAGCCAGCGTGAGACGCTTCCATTTGGCAAGCGAGTGAACCACCTCCGCCTCACAGTCACCCAAATCCTTTATAGGGAACGACACGGGACGCTCCACACCGTTCAAATCGTCATTGATACCCATTCCCTTCAACACGAAAAGAGGGGCCGTCACACGGCGCAGGCGCAATTCTGAAGAAAGATTCTGCTGGAAGAACTCCTTTATCTGCTTGATGCCCAACTCTGTCTGCTTCATGTTGAGCAACGGTTTATAATCGCTTGGCTTTATAAGATAGCTCATAATTCTTTTGTTTTATTTATATATTGTCCGGCAAAGTTAGCTTAATTTTGCAATATTGCAATAGATCAGCCACAAAATATAACAGTTTGAATCGTCATACAGTCACAGCAATGATATTTTGAAAGAGAAACGCCATACCGGGCCAATACACTGTCATTTCGTCCTATATCTGGTCGACATCGATATAACCGTGCATCACCGGATGTTCGCTGCTGGAAAGCACTATGCACTTCGTCTTCCGTTCCAAGAAGAAGGCTGTGCGTTCATCTTGAGAAGAAAGGCGCGGAGAGCTCATAATCTGTTGCCTCCCGCAGACTCAAGATAACCGCAGACCGCTTCGGCACAGCGTTCCCCGTCGATAGCGGCAGACACTATGCCTCCCGCATACCCTGCCCCCTCGCCGCAGGGGAAAAGTCCGTTGAGAGTGACATGCTGCAAGGTTCCGCTGTCACGAGGTATCCGCACCGGAGACGAAGTACGCGTTTCCACGCCTATCATCACGGCCTCGTTGGTCAAGAAACCGCGCGAACATTTCCCGAACATCTGGAACCCCTTGCCAAGCCTGTCGCTGATGAATGGCGGCAGCCAGAAATGCAGCGGAGATGAAACCAGTCCCGGACTGTACGAGCTGTCCGGCAGGTCGAAGCTGAGCTTTCTCCGCGTGAAGTCCGCCATACGCTGCGAAGGGGCCGTCTGCCTCATGTTCCCCTGCTGCCAGCAAAGCTGCTCCAGTTTCTCCTGAAAACGCATCATTGCGAGGGGATGGACGCCGCTGTCCGACGGATGCTCCCGCATAAGCTGCTCTGTCAGTGCCTCCGACGAGCCGTCGAGGGCCTCCGCCTGCACCTGCAGTGAAGGGTCGGCAAGGTCTTCCGGACGCAACTCCACCACCATTCCCGAGTTGCTCCATTTAGTGCCACGGTTGCTCGGACTCATCCCGTTCACCACAATCTGGTGCGGGCCGCTGGCGGCAGGTACGACGAAGCCACCCGGACACATGCAGAAGCTGTAGACCCCGCGTCCGTCAACCTGCTGCACGAAGCTGTATTCGGCGGCAGGCAGATATTTCCCGCGCCCGTTTTTGCTGTGATACTGTATCTGGTCGATGAGCAAGGAAGGATGTTCCAGCCTGACACCTGCCGCGATGCCCTTGGCCTCCATCACCACCCCGTGCGCATAAAGCCAGCGATAAACGTCGCGGGCGGAATGTCCCGTAGCAAGGATTACAGGCCCACGGAAAGTCTCCCCGCTGTTCGTCTCTATCCCTACAACACGCCCGTTTTCCGTCACCAGCGCATCCATCCGTGTCCCGAAATGTATTTCTCCCCCGCTGGCAAGGATGGTCTTCCTTATCTCGGCGATGATTCTTGGCAGCCTGTCCGTACCGATATGCGGATGTGCATCCGAAAGAATCGACGTACTTGCCCCGTGCTGGCACAACACGTTGAGAATCTTCTCCACGCTGCCACGTTTCTTGCTGCGGGTGTAAAGTTTTCCGTCGGAATAGGCTCCCGCCCCTCCCTCGCCAAAGCAATAGTTAGATTCCGCGTCAACCTTGTGCTCGCGGCTGATGCATGCCAGATCTTCCTTTCGGGAACGCACGTCCTTTCCGCGTTCCACCACGACCGGACGAAGGCCAAGCTCGATGAGCCTCAGCGAAGCAAACAGTCCCGCAGGTCCCGCTCCCACAACCACGACAGGCTGTCTGCCGTCCACGACAGGATATTCCGTGCTCACGAACTCTTCCGCATCCGGCTCTTCGTTGACGAACACACGCACCTTCAGATTGACAAAGATGACACGCTGCCGCGCGTCGATGCTCCTCTTGAGCGTGCGGACAGCCCGTATTGTACGGACATCGAGTCCCTTCTCATGGCTGATATACTGCTTCAGCGACTGTTCATCGGCTGCCTGTTCGGGCAAAACTCTGAGTTGAAATTCCTGTATCATGGCTATGGCTTTAACGTTTGGTTTTCGCGGGCAAAGATAGCGAAACCCCATAAGGCAATGATGACAAATGATGCCATATGCAGTTAAAAAAGTCTAAAAAAGGGGCATGAATCAAAAGCGAAGCAGTTAACTCATTCAACTGTAAGTCATTGGCTTGCAATCCGAATCACAAATGAATCAATAGGCCATCATTACACCTTAATTAAGATAAAAAATAAAAAAAGAACCCCCTACCCCCTAAAATTGCGGTACCGGAATCAGCCCGTTTACCGTCCGAAGGAGAGCAGGACACACGCGAAAAACACACGTCAGCTTCAAGCCGGAGACGAAGACGATTTTTCCTTCTTCACCGCGACCCGGTACAGATCCTCGATCAGACTGCACGCCGTATCCAGACTCATGCTTCCCGTGTTGACCATCAGGTTGTAGTGATGCGGCTCGCCCCATTTCATGCCGGTATAGTACTCGTAATGAGTCACTCGGTTGCGGTTGATCCTGCGAATCTCCGCATCGGCATTCTCCGCCTTCACCCCGTATTCCTCCACGCAACGGCGGCGTGCATTCTCCCTGTCGGCGTAGCAGAATATCCTGATGACGTTCGGACGGTCCTTCAGTACGAAGTCGGCACACCGACCCACAATGACGCACGAGCCTTCGGACGCCACGTCCTGGATGATCTTGCTCTCTGCCACAAACAGCACGTCATCGGGCGAGATGCTCCGCTCCACTGATGTGCTGTAATTCTTCACGCACTTCAACCAGAAGGACGGTATCGACTGTTCATTTTGGCGGATATAGGTTTCGTCCATCCCGCTCTTCTTGGCTGCCAGACTTATGAATTCCTTGTCGTAGAGGCTGATGCCCAACTTTTTTGCCAGCATCTCACCGAGCAGGTGTCCGCCGCTTCCAAACTCGCGGGCTATCGTCACCACCACTCCTCCGGACAAAGGCCTTTCCGTCAGGCGCACCGTTTCCGGATTGGTGATCCACGTGTCCAATACGCGGTAGAAAGGGCTGATGAAGTGGACTATGGGACCCACTACCAATGCTGCCACGACAGTACCTTCACGCACCCCGTATATCCCCGACATGAAGACGTAGGAAAATACGCATGCTATGAGCACCTGTGTCAGGTCGAAGCCGAGTTTCGTGTACCCGAAATCGGTCCGGTAACGGCGGGAAATCACCCTCACGAAGTATTCGCCCGCAACCATCGCCACATTGGACTTCACCTCCAGAGCTATGCCCACGGCGAGGACGAAACACCCGACAAGCAGACTGGCCACCTTGCTGGCATACACGACAGGATCGATCCACCACAGCATGTTCATCGACCAGTCGATAAACGTACCGAAACACAGGGAAATGGGAATCTGCAACAGGAAAATGCGCATATCCGTCCTGAAGTCCTCACGTCTCATGAGCAGAGTTTCGAACACGACGAACAGCAGATTGACGATTATCGTCCACTGCCCCATGGTCAGCGAGGTGAACATGCTGAGCACATAGTTGACGCTCGTTATGGGCGAGGTTCCCAGCAGTGCCTTGGTGATGAGAGCTATACCGAACGCATTGATAAACAAAGAAACAGCAAACAAAAAATAACGTCTTGCAAGATACTTGTCCATAAAATTATCTTCTTTTTTGAAAACCGCGACAAATTTCGCACAAATCCCGTATGCGGAGATGTAAAAAAACGACTAATTTTGGTCAGAAACGGAACTATCCCTAACTTTACGGAAAAACCGTCCGTATGGAAAGTGTGGAAAAAGACAAAAGGAAAGACATCAGGCCGGCAGGCGCACACAACGTTGCATATTCGATTGCCGGAAGCCGTGAGGTGAAAGGCGGACTGCGGCTGGAAGGGGCATTCTTCTTCGTACTCGTCACCGAAGGCTCCGTATCATTTTCCGACTCCGAAATGGAATACACTGCCTGCCGGAACGATTTCCTGATCCTCACACCGAGCATGAAGGAAAAGATGGACAATCCGAGTGCTGACTTCTCGATGGCATGCCTGTGCATCTCACCCGTCTATTTCGACACGCTCACCGACGGGCAACCCATGTACAGCCAGCTTCCGCCGTTCTTGGGGAAACATGTCCTCCCTGTCATAAGGCTGGAGCCCGACGAGCGGGATTACCTGATGCGGATACTGTCACTGTTTGCCGACATCCCTTTCTACTTCTCGGCGCACGAGAGCGGGGGAATACGCCACCTGTGCAGCCTGTTCCTGCTACAGGCCGCAGACCTGCTGCACCGCAACAACATGGAAGCTCCCGTCCACGTGGCACGTGCCAACGGACTTCTGCGCGACTTCAGGAAACTGCTCATATCCAACTACAAACAGCAACACCGCATCGACTTCTACGCCAACAGGCTGAACGTGTCGGGTACCTACCTTTCACGCATCGTGAAGAAGCTGACAGGACGGACCGTCTACTCCCAAATCTCGGAACTGCTGTGCAGCGAGGCGAAGAAACTGCTGGAATGTACGGATATGGATATCAACGAGATTGCCGATGAGCTGGGATTCTCCGATCAGTCGTCGTTCGGGAAATTCTTCCTGAAAAAGACCGGCGCCTCGCCGCTCAAGTACCGGACGAGGAAAAGTTCCCTGCCCGAAGTATTTTTTGCAGGAAAAAATTGCAGATTAGAAACCAAAAGGTTATCTTTACAGAAACCGTGCATGGAACGTTTCCCATGCGCAAAAAAATAACAAAACATAATACCATGAGTCTTGAAAAAACTTTAGTCATCCTGAAACCCAGCGCCGTACAGCGCGGTCTGGTCGGGGAAATCACTGCACGCTTCGAACGTAAGGGACTTAGGCTTGCAGGAATGAAAATGATGCAGCTCACCGATGAACTGCTGAACGAACATTATGCACATCTGGCAGGCAAGCCGTTCTTCTCCCGCGTAAAAAATTCGATGATGGCCTCACCCGTCATAGCCTGCTGCTATGAAGGGGTGGATGCCGTACAGGTGGTACGTTCCATGACGGGAGCGACAAACGGACGTGCAGCCGTACCGGGCACGATACGCGGCGACTACTGCATGAGCGGACAGGAGAACATTGTCCACACGTCCGACTCGCCGGAGAACGGCGTGGTGGAGGTGAACCGCTTCTTCAAGCCCGAAGAGTTGTTTGACTACAAGCTCAACTCAATGCCTTTCCTGTATTACCAGGAAGAATACGAATCTGTCTGAGAGACATCAGTGGAACTGCCCGAGAAGCGAGGCGACGTTGGCTGTGAAAAGACGCACGGAGATGGCCAGAAGGATGATTCCGAAGAACTTTCTGATGACATAGATGCCTCCCTTCCCCAGCATACGCTCGATGCGGTCGGTCATCTTCAGCACGGCATATACGCAGACCATGTTGAGGATCAGTGCAATGATGATATTGACCGATGCGTATTCGGCACGCAGCGAAAGCAGTGTGGTGAACGAACCGGCACCTGCCAGCAGCGGAAAGACCAGAGGAACCAGCGTAGCCTCTTTCATAGGGCCGATGTTTTTGAATATCTCTATATCGAGAATCATCTCGAGTGACATCAGGAAGATGATAATGGCTCCGGCCACCGCAAACGAAGCGATGTCCACCTGGAACAGCCGGAGTACCATGTCGCCGGCAAAGAAGAAACCCAACAGCAACATGAAAGCTATCAATGCGGCACGTGTCGCGTTGATAGTTCTTCCTTTCTGCCTCTGATCCAAGATGATAGGCATGGCTCCGAATATGTCTATTACCGCGAACAGGACGATGAACGCGCTCAACAGCTCCTGCAAATCAAAAGATTCCATAACGTATCGTAGTAAATTTTGTGCAAAGGTAGCACAAAAAAGGGAAATTACAGCCGTTGCAGGACGGTGACCGAAGAAAAAAGACAGGAAAGGCCTGTCATCGGCGCAGCTTGGTGTAACGGATCTGCTTCAGGCCGAAATTGTCCGGGTGGGTGAAAATGATTTTCACGGCCATAAGGCGGTAGATGTAACGAGAGGTCTCCTCGACCAGTCGCAGGTCGATGGCCTCATCCACCTTTTGCCGGTTCAGTTCCAATCTGATGCGGTTCTGCCCGATGTTGTACGACTGTGCCACTGCCACCCAATCGTGAAACTTCGAATATGCGTCAAGGAGATAACGGCAGGCTGCACGGGTGGACTTTTCCACATCCCGACGCTCATCTATCTTCCGGTCCACCTTCAGACCGTATTCCTTCGCCGTCTCCTTCATGAACTGCCACAGGCCCAGCGCTCCCACCGGAGAGCGTGCATCGGGATTCATAAAGCTTTCGACAACCATCAGATACTTGAAATCATCGGGCACTCCGTGTTCCTTCAGAATCGGTTCCACAATGGGGAAGAAAACATCTGCACGCTCCACCAGCACAGGCGACACGCGGGAGAGCGAAGCCATCTCCCTGCGCAGTTTACGCTGTCTGTCCGCCAAATCCAGATTCACCTGATCTCCGCAGAAGAGCAGTACGTTGGGAGCAAGAAGGCTGTCGGCCACCTCAAACGTGTTCAGGGCTTCGTATGCCGGAGTGCCTTCAATCTCCTCTTCGGGCAAAAGGAGACGAGGCCTGCGGTCGGGGCCTTGCGCACCGGCAGGCATGCAGAAGCACAACAGTGCCGGGAGTAACAGAAAAAAGACAATCCGTTTCATGAGTCAGCAGATAAACCGAATGTAAATTTAAAACATAGTTCCCAAAGACTACACTTTTGTTTGGATGTTTTTAGATATTGACCTATCTTTGCAGATGACGATGAAGGACATGAAACACGGGGTAAAGACATACATACTGCTTATTGTCAGCATACTGATGCTGACAGCAGGCGTGTTTCCGCATCACCATCACGGTGAGGAGCTGTGCATGGACACTGACCTTGAGACATGCATGCCTCCCGCCCAGTGTGAAGACGGCTACTCACATTATCCCGGAGACGAGGACAGGCATGAGTGTGGTTCCACATGCATCACGCGTTTCTCCGTCCCCTCGTTCCACCACCGCACGGACTGTACGCCCGAATACTCTTTCTGCGCCCTGCTGCGTTTTCCGTCCGAGACAACCGTTTACGCAACGAAGACGCTCAGCGCGGAGGAGATTGTACGCTGCATCGGAAAGCTTCATGACCGGCATTTCTCGGACGTGCGCAATTTCCGCGCCCCTCCCTCCCCACACTGCTGACACAGAATCCCGCGCCGGAAGCCGGGATATTTGGCGCGGTACCGCACAGTCTGACGCCAAAAACACTAAATCCTTATTCATTGTTTTTCAAGCCGGAAAAGTAAGGCAAGGAACTCGACAACCTGATTGCACTGTTTCCCTGCTATCTTTGCGGCATAAAAATTTAACTACATGAGAAAATATATCTATATGGGAGCGTTGTCCGCGATACTGCTCGGCGCATGTACCGGACACGGAAGCGAGGGGCACGACCATGAAGCCGAAGAACACGAGGAACACACAAACTCAGATGAAATCATTCTGACTCCGGAAAAGGCAAAGGCCGCAGGAATCACAGTGGAAACCGCCATTCCCGGCACATTCCATGAAGTTATCTCCACCAGCGGACAGATTCTTGAGGCACAAGGCTCAGAAGTCACCATAGTGGCAGGAGCATCGGGCGTGGTCTCTTTCTCACGCGCCATGGCCGAAGGGACGCAAGTGGAAAAGAACGCGGAAGTGATGAGCATCTCCGCAGAGCACCTTCAGGACGGGGATCCTGTAAAGCGGGCACAGATAGCCTACGAGAAGGCGAAGGACGAATACGAGCGTGCCCTGAAACTGTCGGAGAGCAAGATAGTCTCACAAAAGGAACTGAACGCCCTGTACGAGACCTACGAGAACGCACGTATGGCATACGAGGCCCTGTCTCCGAGCAGGACGGGAAAGGGAGTGGCCGTTAAATCACCCATCGGGGGATACGTGAAGTCGTGCATGGTGAAGGAGGGCAACTATGTAACCGTCGGACAGCCGATAATGACTGTCATCCAAACACGCAGGCTGATGCTGAAAGCCGAAGTGTCCGAGCGTCACTATTCCGCACTGTCACGTATCGTCTCGGCCAACTTCAAGACTCCGTATGATGAAAACGTTTACAGGCTTGCCGACCTCAACGCACGCCTGCTCTCTTACGGTAAGACATCAGGCAATGACTCATGGCACATACCGGTGACATTCGAGTTTGACAACTGCGGGAATATATTTCCCGGCTCGTTCGTGGAGGTTTACCTGCTGGCGTCTCCTCGTGAAGGGGTCATAAGCCTGCCCCTGACAGCCGTTACCGAAGAGCAGGGACTTAACTTTGTCTATGTCCGGCTGGATGAGGAAGGCTACAGGAAGCAGGAAGTGAAGCTTGGAGGAAACGACGGAGAACGGGTGGAAATCGTCTCCGGACTGAAAGGCGGGGAAGATGTGGTGACCTGTGGAGCCATTCACGTGAAGCTGGCTTCTGCATCAAGTTCCATTCCGGCACATACACACAACCATTGATGGCGGATTCATCGAAAAAACGGAGGATTTATGCTTAACAAGATCATACATTTCTCGTTGAACAACCGACTTCTGATACTGGTCGTGTCGGTTCTGTTGCTGATAGGAGGACTACGGACAGCCCTCCACACTGAAGTCGATGTATTTCCCGACCTCAACGCACCTACGGTAACGGTCATGACCGAAGCCAACGGCATGGCAGCCGAAGAGGTGGAACAACTGGTCACCTTCCCGATAGAAACGGCTGTAAACGGTGCCACAAACGTGCGCCGCGTCCGTTCGTCGTCCACGGCGGGCTTCTCTGTGGTATGGGTGGAATTTGACTGGGACACGGACATATATCTTGCCCGTCAGATAGTTTCCGAGAAGCTTGCCACCGTAGGTGAAAGTCTGCCTGACAACGTGGGCAATCCGACACTTGGTCCCCAATCGTCCATCTTGGGAGAGCTGCTGATCATAGGACTGACCGCCGATTCCACCTCGATGCTCGATCTCCGCACCATTGCCGACTGGAACATACGGCCACGGCTCCTTTCCACAGGCGGAGTGGCTCAGGTGGCCGTGCTCGGCGGAGACATTAAGGAATACCAGATCCTGCTCCACCCGGAACGAATGAAGCACTACGGGGTAACGCTGGGCGAAATCATGGACGTGACACGCGGCATGAACCAGAACACCAGCGGAGGGGTAATATATGAATACGGGAACGAATATATCGTGCGCGGTGTGGTGTCCACAGACGATGTGCGCGAAATGGGAAGAGCGGTCGTCAAGAATGTGAACGGGACGCCCGTAACACTTGAAGACGTTGCCGACGTAAGAATCGGTGCACAGCAGCCTAAACTGGGTGTGGCCTCCGAGAAGGGCAAGCCCGCCGTCTTGATTACGGTCACAAAGCAGCCCAACACCGGCACCATCGAACTGACGGAGCGCATAGAGGCTGCACTTGCAGAACTGCAAAAGGATCTCCCGGCAGATGTCAGAGTATCCACCGACACCTTCCGCCAGTCCCGCTTCATCGAAAGTTCGATAAGCAACGTACAGGAATCGCTATACGAAGGTGCCATATTTGTGGTCATCGTACTGTTTCTCTTTCTCGCCAACGTCCGTACAACGGTCATATCGCTGGTCACCCTGCCCCTATCGTTGCTGATTACCATAATCGTCCTCAACTACATGGGATTGAGCATCAACACCATGAGTCTGGGAGGAATGGCGATAGCCATAGGCTCATTGGTTGACGATGCCATAGTGGATGTGGAGAACGTGTGGAAACACCTGCGTGAGAACAGGATGCTTCCGATACGGGAAAGAAAACCGGTGCTCGAGGTGGTATTCAACGCCTCGCGCGAGGTGCGCATGCCTATCCTGAACTCCACGCTTATCATCATCGTCAGCTTCATCCCGCTGTTTTTTCTGAGCGGGATGGAAGGACGCATGCTGGTACCGCTGGGCATAGCCTTCATCGTTTCCCTGTTCGCCTCCACAGTGGTGGCATTGACACTCACTCCGGTGCTCTGCAGCTATCTGCTTGGCGGAAACGTCGGAAAGGGAGGAGTACCGAAAGAGGCTTTCGTAGCCGTATGGCTGAAGAAGCACTACGAACGGGCTTTGCTATGGGCATTGGGGCATAAGAAAGGGGTACTGGGAGGCACAATAGGCCTTTTCGTGGTTGCCCTGTGTCTCTTCTTCACGTTGGGACATAGTTTTCTGCCTTCGTTCAACGAAGGGTCGTTCACCATAAATATCAGTTCCATGCCGGGCATCTCGCTGGAAGAATCGGACAAGATTGGACGGCAGGCGGAAGAACTGCTGCTCTCCATACCGGAGATACAGACCGTGGCAAGAAAGACCGGACGGGCCGAGCTGGACGAGCATGCGCTGGGCGTGAATGTGTCGGAAATAGAAGCGCCATTCGAGCTGAAAGACCGCTCCCACCATGAACTGCTGGACGAGGTGCGCAGTAAGTTATCGGTCATAACAGGAGCAAACATAGAAATAGGCCAACCGATCAGCCACCGTATCGATGCCATGCTGAGCGGCACGCAGGCAAGCATCGCCATAAAGCTTTTCGGTGACGACCTGAACCGGATGTTTTCATTGGGCAACCAGATAAAGGAAGCTGTCAGGGACGTGGAAGGGGTGGCCGACCTGAACGTGGAGCAGCAGATTGAGCGCCCGGAACTGAAGATCAAACCCAGACGAGAGATGCTGGCGAAATATGGCATCTCCCTCCCCCAATTCAACGAGTTCATAGCGGTCAGTATGGCCGGAGAGGTGGTGTCACAGGTGTATGAGCAAGGAAAATCGTTTAATCTGGTGGTCCGCTCAAGCGAAAACAACCGCGGCTCCATGGAGCGTATCAAGGAACTGATGATCGATGATGCGCAGGGAAGGAAAATCCCGTTGAGCTACGTGGCAGACATCGAATCGACAACCGGCCCGAACACGATCAACCGTGAAAACGTGGAACGTAAGATCGTGATATCTGCCAACGCAAGCGGGCGCGATCTCAGGAGCGTCGTAAACGACATCCGGAAGGAAGTGGACAAGCACATCCAGCTGCCCGAAGGATACCACATCGAGTATGGAGGACAGTTTGAAAGTGAACAGTCGGCCAGCCGGATACTGCTGCTCACATCGCTGATGAGCATTGCCGTCATCTTCCTGCTTCTTTACATGCAATTCAAGAGCAGCTCGGAGAGCGGGGTTATCCTGCTGAACCTTCCGCTTGCCCTGATCGGAGGGGTGTTCGCACTGCTTTTCACGACAGGAGAGCTGAGCATACCTGCCATAATCGGCTTCATCTCGCTCTTCGGTATCGCCACACGTAACGGGATGCTCCTCATCAGCCACTACAAACTGCTGAAAGAGGAACAGCACATGGGCTTGCGCGAAAGCATTGTCCGCGGCTCGCTCGACCGTCTGAACCCGATTCTGATGACGGCACTCTCGTCTGCCCTGGCTCTGATACCGCTGGCACTGAAGGGCGACCTTCCCGGTAACGAGATACAAAGTCCCATGGCAAAGGTGATTCTTGGCGGACTGCTGACATCCACTTTCCTGAACGCATTCATTGTCCCGATAGTATATGAACTGATGCATACCCGTATCGGGAAGAAAAAACGAATTTAACCAAAAAGAAACATGAAACCTAAATATATCTTATTGGGCGCATTCATCGCCATGACACCCAATATGCAATCGCAGACCATCGAAGAGGTACTGCAGCAGATAGAACGGAACAACAAGGAACTGCAGGCGCAAGAGCAGGCGACACAGGCCGCAAAGCTTGAGGTACAGACTCAAAACAATCTGGAGGACCCGTCTGTGGAATACAGTCCTTTTTACACAAGGGGCATCACCGGAATGTCAAGTTCGGAACTGGTGGTGACACAGGGATTTGACTTCCCCACCCTTTACGGGGCACGGCGTCAGTCCGGCAAGTGGCAGCAGGAGACGCTCGACCGCCAGTATATGGCTGTACGGAGGGATATTCTGCTCACGGCTAAAAATCTCTGTCTCGACCTGATTATGCTGAACCGCAAGGAAAAGCTGCTCGAAGAACGGAGGAAGAATGCCGACGAACTGCTCGCACTGTTCGAGAAGCGCCTTCAGGAAGGTGATGCAGGCATTCTGGAGGTGAACAAGATAAAGATGGAACGGATGAGCATCCGTACCGAAGCGGCACAAAACAATGCCGAGCACCGCACCGCTCTCCAGCAACTCCTTGCCATGAACGGGAACATGCCGCTGACATTCAGTGCCGACACATATCCGCAAGTCCCGGAACCGGACGACTACAATGCGCTTTACGATGAGGTGATGTCAAACGATGCAGACATTCTGGCTGCGGACGCAAACGCTCAGGCGGCAGAAAAGGCCCTGAAAGTGAACCGGCAGAGCTGGCTGCCCAAGATCGAGGTGGGTTACAGACGCAATACATCTCTCGACGAGAAGAGCAACGGATTCCTGATTGGCGGAAGCCTGCCCATCTTCTCGAACCGGAAAAAAGGAAAAATAGCACGTGCCGAAGCCCTCAGCGCCCAACTGCAATTGGACAACTCACGGTTGCAGGCCGAATCGCTGGTGCAAAGCCGGTTCAACGAGATGCAACAGTTGCGCGAGGCAATGGAAGCATACGACACAGACCTGATGTACAGAACACTGCTATTGCTTTCGGAGGCGGTAAAAGCCGGGCAGATGTCTGTCATAGAATTCTACATGGAAGCTGACGGCATTTACGGGAAACTGATGGAATATATGGAAATAGAAAACCGTTACCAGAAGCTGATGGCTGAGATTTACAAAAGCAGATTGTAGTACCATAAGATGGAAGACAAGCTGATAAAAGACAGGAGGATGTTGGAATACGGCATGAACAGGCGGTATCCCGACATCTTCTGCTTCTCCACCTCCCGGCATGGAGGTTACGGGAAAGGACTCTACTCGTCATTCAATTGCAACTCTTTCTACGGAGACGACATGGAGGCTGTGAGGCGGAACAGGGAACTGCTCTGCCGGCTCATGCCTGTCCCTCCCCTCTGTCTGGTAATCCCGCACCAGATTCACGGCACGGAAGTAAGGGTAATCGGGAACGACTTTCTGAAGAATACGGAAACGGAGCGGGCAACACTGCTGGAAGGGGTAGATGCACTGGTAGGAGACTGTAGCCGCATATGTCTGTGTGTCTCCACAGCCGACTGCATCCCCATACTGTATTATGATACGCGTCTCAAGGTAATTGCTGCCGTCCATGCCGGATGGAGGGGAGCGGTGGAGAGGATAGCGGAAAAGACACTCCGCACGATGTCACAGGTGTTTGGAACAGATGCCAAAGATGTATCGGCCTGTATCGGTCCGGGCATTTCAGCAGACGCATTCGAGGTCGGCGACGAAGTGTATGACGCGTTCCGCGATGCCGGTTTCGACATGCGGCGCATCGCAGTCCGCAAGGACAAATGGCATATCGACCTATGGGAAGCCAACCGCATGCAGATGACCGGCTCAGGCATACGTCCGGAGAACATCGAGCTGGCAAGCATCTGTACATACGGCAGCCACAATGACTTCTTCTCCGCCCGCCGCATGGGAATCCGTTCGGGGAGAATCCTTTCGGGGATTATGCGGCTGGAATAGGGACAGGCGAAAATACGCCTGTCAACGCTGGGGAATGTCAACGGAGGACTCCTTCACCCCTCTCAGATGTTCGGAGAAGAAATCCACCATACGCCAGTAGAAGTATTCGTTCATGTCGCCGAACCCATGCCGCTGTCCCGGAAGAATCAACATCTCAAAACGCTTGTTGGCACGTATGAGGGCATTGACCACGCGGATGGTGTTGGCAGGATGCACATTGTTGTCTATGTCGCCATGTACGAGCATCAGATGACCTTTCAGCCGTCCCACGATCTCCGGATTGGTGGCTATCTTGTAGGCGAATGTGGTATCGCCCTCTTCCGAAATCTCTTCCTTCACACCGTGATGTGTCTCGCTCCACCAGCGATTATATATGCGGTTATCATGATTTCCGGCACATGACACGGCAGCCTTATAGAAATCCGGATACTGGCAGATAGCCGCCGTCGACATGAACCCTCCTCCAGAATGCCCGTGTATGCCTACCCGGTCGATATCAATGAACGGATAGCGTGCCGCGAGCTGCTCCACCGCCGCCTTATGGTCAGCCAACGGATAGTCGCGCAGGTTTCCGTAACCGTAATTATGGTACCACTTCGAGCGGCTCGGATGTCCGCCCCTCTGCCCTACGGATATCACGATGAATCCGGCCTGCGCCAGACGGTCGGTACGGACGCTCATACGCGTAAACGGATAATATACGGCTTCCACCTGAGGCCCCGGATACACATAGTCGATAATCGGATATACTTTGGTCGAATCGAAATTGAAGGGTTTGTACATCACCCCGTAAAGGTCGGTCACCCCGTCGGCTGCCTTCACCTTGAACAGTTCCGGGAACCGGTATCCGGCTGACATCAGCTGGGAGAAATCGCTTTCCTGTATCGTCATCACTTTGTTGCCGTTACGGTCAATCAGGTCGGCACAGGGGACAGTGTTCACCCTCGAATAATTGTCAACAAAGAAACGTGCGTCATCATCCGCCTCCACCGCATGAAAATAATCCCCTTCAGTGAGCCTTTTCAGCCCGCTTCCGTCGGCGCTCACACGATACAGATGCTCATAATACGGGTTTTCGTCCGCCTCACGCCCGTTGGCCATGAAGTAAATGGTACGGGATGCCTTATCCACCTTCAGCACTCTCTCCACATGCCAGGCTCCCGAAGTAATGCGGTTCTTGAGATTTCCTTTGTCGTCGTATAGATACAGATGCGCCCATCCGTCCCTCTCGCTCCAATGGATGAACTCCTTCCCTCCGTCAAACACCTCGATTGGCCGGATCTCCTGGTACGTGTTCATACGCTCTTCCACAACAGGCACGATGGAATCCTGTCCGATGACGTACGTGCAGATGTCAATGCGGTGCAGGTCGCGACTGCTCCGGGCAAGGAAGAAACGGCTGTTGTCGCCCTGCCATACTTCCGGAATAAATTCCATGTCGCGCTGTTTCTGTTCCCGCGGTCTGAAGAACAGTTCGAGCGACTGGTTCTTCCATGCGGTTGTCCGGATTTCTTTCTTCGTGTTGTCCTGCATGTCGAACAAATAAAGGTGTTCCTCCGGCATACCTGTCTCACCGGGCATCTCGTACTTGTACGTTTCAAGCGTTGGACGCGGCTCCGCTATGGAGTTTATGACCCACAATGGCTTCACGTCAGTCTGATCAGCTACAATGGTCACAAAATAGCGCGAATCGGGCGACCATGCTCCATACACCTCTCTCCGTTTCCCGTTACACAAGGTATCAGTGTTCAGGATACTGTACGGGATGCCGTACCCGAAGTCGGGAGTTCCGTCATTTGTTAGCTGCACCTCAACAATAGTGCTGTCCTTTTCGTCCTTTTGAGCTTTGCGGTAATCCTCAATGCTCATACGGTAGAGGTTACAGTCCTTGGCATAGACCACCGTCTTGCCATCTGGAGAGACCGATGCCCACTCCTGCTTCTCCGGCTCCTTGTCTTCTTTTTCCAGATGCGTCAACCTGCGTGTCGGGTAGTCATACGAAAAATAATATATCTTCTTGTCCGTCTTCTCCTTTCCGGAAGAGACCTCCTGCGATGACTCCACCTCGAACGTGAACGTTCGTCCGTCTTCTTCAGCCTTCAGGTTGCGAATGGGAAGATGCCGAGCCTCGAACGGGTCATGCATAATCTCGGTCAGCTGGGAGGCAAGCTGTTCGCGGTCGAAAAGCAGTTCCTTGCTACGTGCAGTAGGATTCACCACATACCAGAATGTCCCTTCGCTGGTCTTATACGTAAACCAGAAAGAACTTCCCTTCTGAAACCAATGCGGGTCGACCGTTGTGGAAAACAGCATATTGTTGAGTTTGGACTGCGTGAACTTCTCCGCCTGCAAATATTCAGGAAGGCGGTTTTGTCCCGCTACCGGCATCATACCCGACATACTCCCGGCGAGCAATACGGTTATCAATAATTTCTTCATGGTTTCGTATTTTTGTCTGAATTATAACAGGAATCTCAACACATCGTTGAAGTTAGCCCAGACAAGCAGGCACAACAGCAGAAACATTCCCACCATCTGCGCTCGCTCCAGGAACTTGTCACTCGGCTTGCGGCGTGCTATTATTTCATAGAGCAGGAACATCACATGACCTCCGTCAAGAGCAGGAATAGGGATGATATTCATAAATGCCACAATGATGGACAAGAAAGCGGTCATCTCCCAGAAACGCTGCCAGTCCCACATCTTCGGGAAAATGCTGGCAATGGTGCCGAAGCCGCCCACGCTCTTGGCTCCCTCTTTCGTGAACACATACTTCATGTCGCTCACATAGCCTTTCAGCGTATTCACGCCCAGAACAGCTCCCGCAGGGAACGACTCGAAAAAGCCATAACGGATTTCGGTCGGCTTGTAATCGACAACCCCGCCGATAGCAGCCACCTTGAAGTTAGTGTCGGTCTGCACATTCACCGTATCACGTACTCCTCCACGCGAATATACCAGCATAAAGCCAGCAGTCTCGCAGCTGTCCAGTTCAGCCCGCATCTTGAGCATGGCCATCTCGTCAAGGAAGTCATTCCACGATGACAATGGTTTCCCGTCGAATGCCAACAACGAGTCGCCCTTCTGTATGCCTGCACTGGCGAACCCTCCACCGGCAAGCACCGAATCGACCACGTTCGGATAGAACACGTCCACGAACATCGGATCTTCCTTTGCCACCTCAAGCAGGCTCAGTTCCGGCATGAGTATAGTCTTCTCCTCTCCCTGACGGATCACTGTCACCTCACGGGCATCGACAATGTCGCGGATCATCTCCACGTTAAAGCGTGTCAGCTCCTTGCCGTCGGCACTCTTCAGTATGTCTCCGTCACAGAAGCCTATCTGCCGGGCATGTTCGTTGAACTTCATACCATAAGTCATGTCGCCCAACGCTGTATATCTTTCTCCCCATACGAACAATATCATGGAATATATGAACAGCGCAAGCACGAAATTCATCATAACGCCTCCGAGCATGACAAGCAGACGCTGCCATGCCGGTTTCGTACGGAACTCCCACGGTTGTGGAGGCTGCTTCATCTGCTCCGTATCCATCGACTCGTCAATCATGCCCGATATCTTGCAGTATCCTCCCAGGGGAAGCCATCCTACACCGTACTCCGTGTCGCTTCCCTTAGGCTTGAACTTGAACAGCGCAAACCACGGGTCAAAGAATATATAAAACTTCTCCACACGTATTCTAAACAGGCGTGCGAAGAAGAAATGTCCTCCTTCATGCACGATAACCAGCAGCGAAAAGCTGAGCACCAGCTGAAGGGCACGAATCAAAAATGTTTCCATTATCTCTTTACTTCCTTAATTTAGTGTATTTACTTACGTTTCATCCCGTTTATCACCAGTTCTGCGGCTATGCGCCGTGTCTCGGCATCCGTTTCCACATAGTCCGTATAGTCAGGGGTTCCGATAAAGGTCACACGTCCCATACACTCCTCAATCACCTCGCTCATCCCCAAGAACGAGATTTTGTCGTGCAGGAACGCCGCCACAGCCACTTCATTGGCAGCATTGACTATACACGGCATGTTGCCGCCCTGTCGCAGAGCCTCGTATGCCAATGCCAGATTCCGGAAACGGGATGTATCCGGCTTCTCGAAAGTCAGTGTATTGTATTTGGAAAAGTCCAGATGCTCGACCGACAGATGCAAGCGTTCCGGATATGAAAAGGCATACTGTATGGGCACCCGCATGTCAGGGACTCCCAACTGGGCCTTCACCGCACCGTCCTCAAACTCGACCATGGAATGGATGACCGACTGGGGATGTACCACCACTTCAATCTGTTCGGGACGAACACCGAAAAGCCATTTCGCCTCAATTACTTCAAATCCCTTGTTCATCATGGAGGCCGAATCTATGGTGATCTTGGCTCCCATGTGCCAGTTGGGATGTTTCAGCGCCTGCTCTTTCGTGACAGTCTCCAGCTGCTCGCGCGTATAAGTGCGGAACGGGCCTCCGGAAGCCGTCAGAATCACCCTGCGCAACGGATTGTTCATCTCCAGACACTGGAACACGGCCGAATGCTCGGAGTCTACCGGCAGAATCGGAGCATGATATTCAGTTGCCAGCTTCTCCATCAGTTCGCCTGCCACCACCAGCGTCTCCTTATTGGCCAGCGCCAACGCTTTTCCGGCTTTGAGGGCTGACATGGCAGGACGCAACCCGGCATAGCCCACCATAGCGGCCAGTACAATGTCAACAGGCTCCGCCTCCACAATGCTGCACAGAGCATCGGCTCCGGCATATACCTTTACAGGCATGTCGCTTAAAGCCTCCTTCAACTGAATATACCTGTCCTCGTTCGCTATTACCACAGCATCGGGACAGAACTTGCGTGCCTGTGCCACCAGCAAATCCACATTGTTGTTAGCCGTCAACGCATAAACTTCATACAGGTCGGGATGTTCACCAATCACCTGAAGAGCCTGTGAACCCACAGACCCCGTAGAACCCAATATGGCTATCTGTTTTTTCATAAGCTAAATAATTTATTCATGAGCCCGGCTTCGGCCGATCCAGCAGACCGTCGGGAATATCCACATACATGACCCTGCCTGTCCGATCCACATCAAGAACGAACCCGCCGAGTGCCGGAAGAAGCACTTCTTCCCCGTCTTTACTTATTACAAAAAGCACGTTGGCTGTCGAGTCGTCAACTGCCGTAAGCCTGCCCAGATCACCGTGATGTTTGTCTATCACCCTGAATCCCTCAAGGATGCTCCATGAATCAGAGTCCTCCATCCTCCCCTCAGCATATCTGACAGGGAAATATACCTCCACATTGGTCAGCCTGCGGGCCTTCTCCGCCGTATCGACATCCTCAAACTTCACCAGCGCGGAACTGCCGGACTTGAAACGGTATTCCTCGATAAAGAACGGTACGAATATCCCATCAAGCAGGAGCACCAGATAATCGCACTCCGAATCCACGAACACGTCATCGGTGAAAGTGAAAACCACTTCACCCTTCAACCCGTGCGGTCTGTTGATGACACCTATTCTGAAAACCTCTTCCTCCCTTATCATTATGCTACTCTATACGTGTTATACGCGCCCCCAAAGCGGTCAGACGCTGTTCGATATTCTGATAGCCGCGGTCTATCTGCTCGATGTTGTGGATGCGGCTGATTCCCTCCGCCCCCAATGCGGCAATCAGCAGGGCTATTCCCGCACGGATGTCCGGAGAAGTCATGTTTCCTCCCCTCAGACAGAATTCACGGTCATGACCTATTACCACAGCCCTGTGCGGATCACACAAGATAATCTGTGCCCCCATATCAATCAGCTTGTCCACGAAGAAAAGACGGCTCTCAAACATCTTCTGATGAATCAGCACACTGCCTTTAGCCTGAGTAGCAACCACCAACATTACGCTGAGCAGGTCAGGCGTCAGTCCCGGCCACGGCGCATCGGCTATGGTCATGATGGAACCGTCGAGGAACGTCTCTATCTGATAATGTTCCTGCGCCGGAACAAATATATCGTCATCGCGCTGCTCCAACCGGATTCCCAGACGCCGGAAGCTGTCGGGGATAATTCCCAGATTTTCATAAGATACATCCCTGATGGTTATCTCACTGCCGGTCATTGCCGCCATGCCGATGAAACTTCCGACTTCAATCATATCGGGAAGTGCACGGTGCGTGCATCCTTTCAGGCTGCTCACTCCCTCTATGGTCAACAGATTGGAAGCGATACCGAAGATCCGCGCTCCCATACTGTTCAGCATCCGGCACAGCTGCTGGATGTAAGGTTCACACGCCGCATTGTAAATGGTGGTTGTTCCCTCAGCCAGCACTGCGGCCATGATAATATTGGCTGTACCAGTAATGGAAGCCTCGTCAAGCAGGATATAAGTACCCCTCAGTTTCTCCGCAGAGATGCGGAACACGCCATTTGAAGCGTCATAGTCGAATGTTGCGCCAAGCTTCTGTATTCCCAGAAAATGGGTGTCAAGCCGCCGTCGTCCTATCTTGTCACCTCCGGGCCTTGCAATCATGGCGCGTCCGAAACGGGCTGTCAATGGGCCAACAAGCATGACAGACCCCCTCAGTCTGGAGCAACGGGCCAGAAACTCCTCCGTCTCAAGGTATGCCAGATCAATGTTGTCCGCCTTGAAGGTGTATGTGTCCACTCCTGTCTTGGAGATACGCACTCCCATATCACGAAGCAACTGAATCAGGTTGTTCACATCCAGTATGTTCGGGATGTTGCTGACTGTCACCTCCTCATCGGTCAGCAAAGAGGCACACAGCACCTGCAGGACTTCATTCTTCGCCCCCTGCGGAACGATTTCTCCCTGCAGTTTGAATCCTCCTTCGATGACAAATGAAGCCATATCCGTTCAATACTTGCGTTTTTGGTTGTTGTTCTGCTGTCCCTGACGACGGCGCTGTATCAATGCCCTCTGATCCATCAGGTGATAGTTTTCCGCCGAAAGCCTAATTTTTCCGTCCGACAGCATACACAAATCATCCAGGATCTTCTGGTCTTCCACACCGTCCTTGTTCCAGTTGATGTAATCTTTCTTCATGTGATTGGCGACGTATCTGACCAGGACATCCTTCTCCTCACCCTCCGGATAATCTACAGTAACCTTGATAAGATCCTGCACGAGACGTCCGTAATGGCGGAAACGTATCTTGTTTGAGGAATAAGGAATCTGTTCCGGCTTCACCTTCAGGCTTTCCTTCTTCACTATCTCCACCGGATAATCTATGTCCAGCTTGAAATCGGACATTATAGCCAGGTGATCCCACAGCTTGTGGCGGAAATCATCCACATCGCGCAATTGCGGAAACATGCCGCCCATAATGTTCACAATCGTATTGGCGCAACGTTGGCGTTCGGCACGATCCTCAATCGTCAGTGCATGGTCAACCATATTCTGCACGCTTCTGCCATATTCCGGAAGCGGCAAGTTTCGTTTTTGTGTATTATATTCCATATCGAATTGTTGTTTCAGACAATTATCGGGACTCCTATAACAGATTTTTCGGTTTTGTGGCAACAAACTCTTTCAGATAGAACGGTTCGAAATATGCCACATCCTTGAAATCGCCCAAAGCCACCGCCTTCTCAGCCAAAGGAAACATCCACTTGGCCAGAGGATGGATATTTTCGATAAAACGGGCATTGGGATGAACCAACTTTCCCGTACATTTGGATGCACCGTTCCCGAAAAAATATACCGGGTGCGACTCCAGAAACTCCGCATACGAATCCTCGTCTACGATATCAGCCTGTATTTCCCTCCTTATACGCAATGCCCTGTCATACACTGCCGCATACACTTCCATGCGACGGGCATCAATCATGGGACAAAGCAGGGCATCGTCAGGCAAATCGTGGAAAAGCAGTATCGGGACGCACATCACTTCCAATGTCGGAATGCCTATCAACGGTATATCGCGCCCGTAACAGATGCCCTTCGCCATCGACACACCTATGCGAAGGCCGGTATAAGAGCCGGGACCGCAACTCACCGCGACCGCGTCAACCGGAATGGCATGGCTGTCGGCAAACGACAGAGCCTCGTCCACATACACACCCAGCAGCGTATTATGTGAAGGGCCTTTGAAATCCTCTTTCGAGAAAATGGAAGCACCGTCCTGGCTTACAGCCACCGAACAGACCTCAGTGGAAGTCTCAATATGCAAAATACAAGACATGATAAAGCAGTGTAATGAAATGGTCTGCAAATATACATTTTTCTATCCACTATCCGCCCAATATCCATATACTTTTATTTTCTCTTAGGATTTTCCGGACAAAAAAAGAGCCGCTCCACAGTTCGTCAGAACCGGCGGAACGGCATCCTTATCAATCACACATTTTTATGCTTACAGGTAAGTAAACGTCGCCACACTTCGTATATCCGAGGAAGACGACCCGACATACAGCCTGAACTTGCCGGGCTCGGCACGCCATCCGTGTGTCTTGTCATCAAAGAACTGCAACATCTCGGGAGTTACGGTAAAGGTGACGATTTTTTCTTCACCTGGTTCCAGATCCACTTTCCGGAATCCTTTCAGTTCCTTCAACGGACGCAGGACACTGCTCTTCTCATCACCCACATAAAGCTGGACGGTTTCTTTTCCGTACACATTCCCCGTATTCTTCACCGTACACGAAATGCTGATACTGTCGGATTCCGTCATTCTGTCGGCCGAGAGAGTGGCCTTTCCATATTCAAACGTGGTGTAGCTCAGACCGTAGCCGAAGGGGAACAACGGCTTGACTTTTTCCGTGTCATACCAGCGGTAGCCCACCAGGATATCCTCCTTGTAAACCTCCTTTATGCTGTCGCCCGGATAGCTCAGTTCACCGAAACGATGAGCCGGACAGTCCTCCAGCTTCACGGGATAAGTAAACGGCAGCTTACCGCTCGGATTTACATCGCCGCTCAGGACATCGGCCAAAGCCTTCCCTGTCACGGTTCCAAGATACCACGACTGGATGACAGACGGGACACTTTCAAGCCACGGCATCGCGACGGCATTTCCGCTGATGAGGATTACCACCATATTACTGTTCACCTCAAGCAATGACCGTATCAGCTCATCCTGGCCAAACGGAAGATTATAGGTGATGCGGTCGCCCGCCTCACAGTCCTGCTGATGGTTCTTGTTCAGTCCCCCTACATAGATGACCAGATCCGCACCGGCCGCCTTTCTCACGGCATCGTCACGCAAGGAGTCGGCTATCTGTTGAGGTATTTCCTCCACCTGTCCGTACATCGGACGGCCGGCTGCATATCCCTGCGCATATTCCACCTCACCGAACTTGTCACGAAGCCCGTCCAATGGAGAAATGAAATCCTTTACCTTCAATTCCGAAGAGCCTCCGCCAAGCATCAGATTGCGGGTGGCGTTGTCTCCCACCACCAATATACGTTTATACACACCTGGCTTTAACGGGAGCAGTCCGTCCTGCTTCCTGCCGTCACCGTTTTTCAGGAGCACCGTCCCTTCTGTGGCCACATCGTATGCCGTCCGATAATGTTCTTCGGTTGCCATCGAGCCATAAGGCTTCCGGCGGTTCATCGAGGTACGGAATATCAGGCGGAGCACACGCGCAGCCTTGTCATCGACCACATCCATCGGAATCTTTCCGTCCCTTATCATCTGCAGGTAGGCCTTGCCCAGATAATAGTCGTCATACCCGAATTCCGATTCAGAAGTCAGTCCGTTGGTGTATGAGCCCATTTCCAGATCCAATCCGTACATGGCCGCCTCGTATGTGTCATGGGCGGCACCCCAATCGGTCACCACACAACCGTCAAACTTCCATTCGCCCTTCAGGATATCATTGTTCAGCATTTTATGATGTGTCGCATGAGTGCCGCGCACCTTGTTGTATGAGCCCATGATTGTCCATGCGCCTCCCCTCTCCACGGCTGCCTTGAATGCCGGAAGATAAATCTCGTACAGTGCACGGTCGCTCACTTCCACGTCAATGTGTCCGCGCCATTGTTCCTGATTGTTCAGGGCATAATGCTTCACGCACGCCGCCACGCCGTTCTCCTGCACCCCCTGAATATACGGGACACACATTTCCGATGCCAGATACGGGTCCTCTCCCATATATTCAAAATTACGTCCGTTCAGCGGTGTGCGATATATGTTGACACCGGGTCCCAACAACACGTCTTTTCCCCTGTAAAGGGCTTCCTCACCGATTGCCTTCCCGTATCTGGCAGACAAGTCGGGATTCCATGTGGCTGCCAGACAAGTCAGGGCAGGGAAAGCCGTACAGCTGTCGTTTGTCCATCCGGCATATCCCCAATCATTCCAGTTTATTTCCGCACGTACCCCATGCGGACCGTCGGAATACCATAGTTCGGGTATGCCCAGACGAGGGCAGCCCGGAGAGGAGAATTTTCCCTGAGCATAGCTCATGCGAGCCTTTTCCTCTGTCGTCATACGGCTCAGGGCATCCTGTACGCGGGCCTCTATCGGCTGGCTTTCGTCCAAATATACCGGCAGGCTTTCCTGCGCCTTAACCCACGACGCAGCAGCCGCAAAAACACATACAAATAACAATCTGTTCATAAATAAGTCATTTAACAGTTATATCAACTTTATCCGACTGCAATCCTTCGGAAAATGCTTCCAGGCTGGCCGTCCCGCTCTCTCCGTTGTTCTGAATCACTACCATACACTTCCCGTAAAAAGCTTTTCTTTTGTTGTCCTTGAAGCGCTCCATCGAGACAGGATTACCGTTGTCCACTCCTGCGATGAATGCTTTTCCGCCAACACTGAAATTCACCAGATTGTCAGCATTCGGACACAGGTTTCCCTCCTTGTCCAGTATCTCCACCGTGACAAAGCTCAAGTCCTTTCCGTCTGCCGCCAGTTGCGTGCGATCGGGAACAAGACGGATCTGCCACGGCTCTCCCGCAGTACGGATTTCCTTCTCACCGACCGTCTTACCGTCCTTCCGCGCAACCACCTTCACGCTTCCCGGCTCATATTTCACACGCCACGAGGCATGCAGGCAATCCGGAGTCTTCGACCTTGTCCCCTGAGACACTCCGTTCACAAACAGTTCCACCTCATCGGCCTGATTATAGTAGCACCACATGTCGACGTCCTGACCATTTCCCCAATTCCAGTGCGGGAACAGATGCAGCACCTGAGTGTCTGACCATTCCGACTGATACAGGTAATATGCATCCTTCGGGAAACCTGCCAAGTCCACAATCCCGAAATACGAACTGCGTGCAGGCCATCCGTAAGGAGTAGGCTCGCCGATATAGTCGAAACCGGTCCACACATACTGCCCACTGATATAGTCGTTGTCACGTATCAGCTTGAGAGACTCCTCATGGGTATTACCCCAAGGCACATGACAGTTGTCGTAAGAGGAACAGGCGAAACTCGGGTCAGAGAAAGGCTTGTCCCAGCGCTCCGGACAGATATACATCCTATCGCTTGGCATCCGGTAATATCCCCTTGTAGCCAATACAGAATTGCTTTCGGTTATGATGAAAGGCTTTCCGGGGAAATTCTTCGGTACGTCAGGGATATTGATATTATGATAATTGAAACCGATAATATCCAGCGCACCCGACTTGAAAAGATGGTTTGCAGGATTCGGCTCGTTGCATCCGGCCGTAATGGGGCGTGTTGGGTCGAGATGCTTCACGAAATCGGCTAATTTATTCGTAAGCAGCGAATTGACGCTCGTCTCACCATCCGTTGCCAGCATATCCTCCGAATGGCCGAAATTCAGAATCAAGTTGGCTTCCTCCAGGCTCAGCGTGTCGGCATTGGCATCACTCCATTGTTCGAGGACTTCGTTTCCTATACTCCAGATGAAGACTGAAGGATGGTTACGGTCACGCAGGATGAAGTCGTGCAGATCCCTTTCATGCCATTCATTGAAATAGTTGGCATAGTCATAAGCCGTCTTTTTCTTACGCCACATGTCAAAGGCCTCGTCCATGACAATGAAACCCATCCGGTCGCACAGGTCGAGAAGTTCCGGAGCCGGCGGATTATGGGAACAACGTATGCCGTTGCATCCCATGTCTTTCAGAATCTGAAGCTGGCGCTCGATTGCACGTGTGTTTACCGCCGCACCCAGACAACCTAAATCGTGGTGCAGGCATACACCGTTGATTTTTACCTGCCGCCCGTTGAGAACGAAACCTTCCCGTGAATCGAACGAGAAGGAGCGGATACCTACCGGCGTTTCATACCGGTCGATGCAAGTCTCCCCATCCATCAGTTCCGTGACCAACGTATACAGGTAAGGACGTGTCACGTCCCACAACTCCGGATTCTCCACGACAAATTGTTGCGAGACCTCCGTTTCCTTTCCTGATACAGCCTGACAGTCCGTATCTCCGACGGAAACGACATTTCCGTCAGCGTCACGCAATGAAGAACGCACGGTCACCTGCATATTTCCGTCGCCCTCGTTTGTCACGCGAGTCTCCACATTCAGGACAGCCCGCGCAGTATCCGCAGAGAGGGCAGTGACATACGTGCCCCATTCGGCGACATGCACGTCACCGGTCTTCACGAGCCACACATTCCTGTAGATACCGCATCCCGAATACCAGCGCGAATTGGGCTGCTCTGCATTGTCCACACGCACGGCAACCACATTCTTCTCTCCCCACCTCAGATAAGGCGTAATATCATAGCTGAAAGTGATGTATCCGTAAGGACGATGCCCTAAAGAAATTCCGTTGATAAAGACATCCGAGTTCATATATACCCCATCGAACACGATCCGGAACCTTTTTCCGGATTCCGATTTTTCAGGTACAAACGTCTTGCGGTACCACCCTACTCCTCCCGGGAGTGCACCTCCTCCCGTACCGGAAGGGTTGTCCTCGCTGAAATCCCCTTCAATCGCCCAGTCGTGCGGCAGATTCAGCAGCCTCCAGCCTTCATCTTCAAAGTCTGTTCCGGACGCTTCCGGGACATCACCAAGATGAAAGCGCCAGCCACTGTTGAAGTCTGTCTTCTCACGAACCTTGTCCGAAGAAGAATCACACGACGGCAACAGCAGTCCGACCACGCACAACACACATATTACCAACTTGTCAAACATAAATAATCATTGTAAGGTTATTCATACAAGGAAGATGAACGTCCATCTGTGTCAGGACATGCCGTCCGGATCAAGACGACCGCTCATCATTCCCATCTGCCAATAAAAAACCACATCAAAGCTTGATGCTTTGTTCACTTCCGGTATATTTCACGTCAATACCCTTGGTTTTCAGACTGAAAGGACGGGCATTGTCCCTGCTCACCGGCACTATTGTAAATGTGCGTTCCTCAACCATGCCCGGATATGAGCCCTGACGTTCTCCGATGGTCAAAGTACGCTCCTCATCGTCATACTCGATAGGAATCATCGTGTACATGCCTTTTTCGTAATTATAGTTCACGCCCTCGTCCTCATAAAGCGTGAAATCTCCGTCGGCACCCTGATACACGTACAGGATGATATGGTCAGCGGGTTTCTCGTCGGTATATTGGATGTCTTCCCCGAACGGAACTATAGACCCTGCACGCACGTACAGCGGTACACGTTCATAAGGAGCCTTCACCTCCACCGTTTCTCCGCCATTCTGATATTTTCCGGTATAGAAATCATACCATCCTTCGCACTTCGGGAAATACATCTTACGTGTGCGGTCACCATAATTATAAACGGGAGATACCATAAAGGCCGGTCCGAACATGAACTGGTCGCCTATGTCGTTGACATTCGTATCAGAGGTGAAGTCCATCACCAACGGACGCATGATGGTATAGTCCTCAAACCATGTCATCCCTGCCAGCGAATAGATGTATGGCATCATGTTGTAACGCAATTTCGTGTAATAGACGATAGAATTGTAGGCAGGATGTCCTTCCGGAGCAATCTCCCACGGTTCACGGAACGGATACTGGCCGTGTGCGCGGTACAGCGGGCAGAACGCTCCGAACTGGAACCAACGCGTATTCAGCTCGCGCCACTCCTTATAGTCGGCATTCTCCGTCCTTGTCATGTTCCATTGCTGCTGGGCGGCCACGAAACGGCTCTTCACGGAGAATCCGCCTATGTCCATAGTCCAGTAAGGTATGCCGCTTATCGAGAAGTTAAGTCCGGCGGAGATCTGCGCCTTCATGTCTTCCCAGCAGGTAGCGATGTCACCGCTCCATGTAGCCGTAGAGTAACGCTGCAATCCGGCGAAGCCCGAACGTGTCAGCAAGAACACACGCCTGTCGTTGTCCGCCTCGCGTTGCCCGTTATAGATGGCACCCGCATTCATCAGCGCATAAGCGTTAAAGAACTCTGCCGAAGGCCCCAATGCCGTAGGCCCACACAGATCCTTGCAGTACTGCAAGTCGGTACAGTCGTGTATATCCGGCTCGCTGGCATCCATCCACCATGCGTCAATGCCCAACGGATAATAGTGTTCATACATCTGGTTCCAGAACAGTTTGCGTGCATCCGCACTGTAAGCATCATAGAACCCATACGTATAGCCGGGTCCTACCCAATCCCTCAGGCTGTCCTCCACAGACTGGCGGTATATCCACCCTTTCTCGTCAAACTCTCTGAAGTGTTCGGTCGTGGTATAAAACTTCGGCCATACTGAAATCATCATGCGTCCGTGCATGGCATGGATGGAATCGACCAGCATCTGCGGATCCGGGAAACGTGCCTTGTCAAACTCGTGACTTCCCCATGCATCCTCCGGCCAATGGTTCCAGTCAAGCACGATATTGTCTATCGGTATGCGACGGTCGCGGAAGCCCTTCAGGGTACTGAGCATTTCTTCCTGAGTATTGTACTTCTCGCGGCTCTGCCAGTATCCCATCGCCCACTTGGGCATAATGGGTGACTTGCCCGTAAGGGTACGATAGCCGCTGATCACATCGTCCATGTCGTCTCCCGCCACGAAATAATAGTCCAGTTGCGGAGTCATCTCGCTCCACCACGACTGCTTGCCCTGCTCTTTTGGGTCCACCGGACTCATTACCCGCAGTCCTGAATAGGAAACGGCTCCGTCGGGTGTCCATTCCACTTTCAGAGGCACACGCTTGCCGGCCTCAAGGTTGACAGAGAATTTATATCTGTTAGGATTCCATGCCGTACGCCAGCGTTCTGGAACGACCACCTTATTGTCAATGGACACTGTCATATAACCCGCATAATAGAGGATGAACTTGAATTCTCCACTCTGTGACGGCTCTATATCCCCTTCATAAGTCACCTTGGATTCATACAGTGGGAAGTCTTCCGGCAGGTTTACCACCTTAGAAAGGTCTTCACGCACCAGATGCTCGAAATAAAGTGAATCTTCGCGGCGCACCAGTGTCTTGGCTCCCGATCCGGCAGAAGGGACATACGTTCCCGTAATCGCGCCTTCCTTTCCGTCCTTATCGTAAAGCTTGAACACATCACCCAACTGCAAATAGTCGTTCGGATTACCGAAACGGCAAAGCGAATAGCTGTCAAGGAACACACCGTAGTTCTTGTTGGAGACGATGAACGGCACCGAAACCTTCGTATTGTACTGGAACAGTTCCTCATTCTTTCCCTTATAATTGAACTCATCGGACTGATGCTGCCCCAACCCGTAAAACGCTTCATCATCGGGAGATTCAAAAACCTGACGGATTGTGTAGCCTTTCGTCCCTTCCACCTCGATGGGTGTGAAGGTTTTCCCTCCGCCTTTGTTTTCCTGAAGGATCATGTTACCGTCTTCGTCCGTAAACCATACTTCACCCGTAGAAGCCAGCACTGAAGCCCGGACACTTTCCGTAGATACCGTTACCGTATCGCCATTGTGTGTCACCGTAAACGGTGTCCGCTTTTCCTGCGGGACAACCACCAGACTGTGCGGATCGGCAAATCGTCTCTCGGGAGTAGCCGACACATGGATCAGCTTGTCACCCATCACCTGAAGGCGTACCAGATTTGCACCCGTGCCGTCATTCTGCTGCACTCTCACGACAACGCTGTCATTCGTCTGTTCGTACATCTTTTCCGTACACGAGCAAAACAGCAGTCCCGTCAACAGACAATAACAAGAGATGTTTTTCATACACATAATAATTCAATTGACATTTAAAGTTAGACAATAAGACTTTTTATCTATACAAAGATAACAAATGCCAACTGAAAATTGGAATTCATATGTTTTATACAGGGACAGATTTCAGCCGCAACGAGTTGGATTTGTTTCCATATTGGGTATCGTTTGTTATTTGCCTTCCTTTTCCTGATATACGGACGGCAATACGCCGAATTCTTCCTTAAAATAACGGCTGAAATATTTAGGATTATTGAAACCAACCTCGTATGCCACTTCAGACACGTGCAACTGACTTTCACGCAACAGTTGGGCCGCCCTTTTCAGGCGTATGACACGTATAAACTCTATCGGTGTCTTACCGGTAATCTGGAGCAGCTTCTTGTACAGATGCACACGACTCATCCCGAGTTCACGACTGAGTTCCTCTACTGACAGGTCGCTTCGGGAGATGTTATCCTCCACATACTTTATCGCACGCTCAATCAACTTCTCGTCCAATGATGTAATGACAATCTCGCTTGGAGTGGGATCTATCGTCGTATTTGCGGCCTGGCGGTAACGGCTCAGCTCTATCAGCTTGCGGATGCGCAGCACCAGTACAATCATATTGAAAGGCTTGGTCACATAATCGTCCGCACCTGTTTTAAGGCCTTTCACCTTCGATCCCACGGCATGGCGTGCCGTAAGCAGTATTACCGGAATGTGTGCCGTACGCTTGTCAGACTTTATCAACCTGCACAACTCGTTACCATCCATTCCCTGCATCATAACGTCACTTATCACCAGGTCCGGGCGTTCATCCTGTATAATCTTCCATGCTTCCTCTCCGCATGATGCAAGCCTCACCCGGTACTGCAGCTCCAGGCTGTGGCGCATAAACGCGCGGAAATCCTCATTGTCATCCACCACCAGAAGAAGTGGGAAGCTGTTGCGGTCTGTCTGCTCCACCAGTTTTTCCTGGGAATCCATGGCCTCAATCGGTACTGCAGGAGGCTCCTGGATCTCAGACAGTTTGTCCACATGCTTCACCGGCAAGTGGATTACAAACACAGTTCCGGTACCTATATTATCAAACAACTCCACCGTCCCCTCATGAAGTTGCACAAAATCGCGCACAAGGCTCAGGCCGATGCCGCTCCCTATCGCTTCATCCATACCCTTGTGCTTCACCTGGTAGAAACGCTCAAAGACATGTTCCTTCTCCGCATCAGGAATCCCTATACCCGTATCAGACACTTTTATCTCCAGAAGGTCGTTGTCTCCTTCGAGGTGCTCCAGTATTACAGTCACCCGCCCTCCTTCCGGAGTATATTTGAATGCGTTTGAAAGCAGGTTCATCATCACCTTTCCTACCTTGTCGGCATCAAAGGCCATCGAGAAGCTTTTCACTCCGGAAAAGAAAGAGAACTGAATGCGCTTCTTGTCTGCCATGAGCAGGAACGAATTGCACACTTCCCGGACATACGACACGATATCGCCTTCCGACAGACACAGCTGGTGGCCGCTCATCTCACCTTTCCTGAAGTCGAGCAACTGGTTGACCAGTACCAGCAGACGCCATGCGTTACGGTACATCAATTCCAGTACCGATCTCCGCGCGCCATCTTCCGTCTCTCTAAGAAGCCCCTCCAACGGAGTGATTATCAGCGTCAACGGAGTACGCAGTTCATGGCTTATGTTGGTGAAGAACCGGAACTTCATCTGATTGATTTCGTCTTTCCTTGCCGCCTCCTGCTCCACCTGCTGTATGTGGAACTTCTCACGTTCGCGCCTCATAATATGTCTGCGTGCAAGCAGCAAGACACATACCACAATAAGGAAATAGCAAAGACAGGCCCACCACGACAGCCATAACGGAGGATGCACGACAATCTCCAGCCGCGCAGTTTCACGGCTTTCATACCCGTCATTGTTTATTGCCTTCACATCGAGTATGTATTTCCCTGCCGACAGATTTGTAAATGTCAGCCTGTTCACTCCCGCCGACAAAGCAAGCCATTCGTCATTCAGTCCGTTCAACCGATACACAAACCTTGTCTTTTCAGGCAAAATGAAATTGTCCGAAGACAACACTATTGAAAAAATGTTCTCCCCGTGTTCCAACTCCACCCGACGGATATCATTCAACGATTTCGGGAGAATCACGCGGTTCCCATATTTCTCCCCGACCTTAATCTCCTCATTATACAGATAGAATGCCGAGAACATGACTTCGGGCGAGGTCCTGTTGTAGTATATCTCATCAGGACTGAATATGTTAAGGCCGTAGAATCCTCCAGCCACGACCATACCGTTGTCCAGTGTCCTCATAGCCCTCTGATTGAATTCGCAATTCTGCAGTCCGTCCTTGTCATTATACAGACGCGGTTCAAGGACATACGTGCCGTCCTCTTTTTCCGACACCTTCAGATGTATCATCTGACGTGTTGACGAAACCCACATGTTGCGGTTATGATCCTCCGTCACGCCGTAAATAACTTCACCCTGAGTATCCGTTATTCCCGACAGATCCTTTATGTCATGCCGTTTCGGATCATACATCTTCAACCCTCCCCGTGTGGCTATCCAAATCAGTCCCCTGCTGTCACAATACACCTGATTTATCCCGTTTCTGTCCAGCGTATCGTCTTCCACGTAGTCAACCTTCATCGTACGCAAGTCAAGAATGGCAATCCCGTATGTGCTGATCACCAGACAATCGTCACCATACATGCACAGCGAGGTGATGTAATCGCTCATCTTCTCACAGGTATGGAAAGCATTGTCCTCCGGAGAAAAATATTGCAGGCCATTGTCCAGATATCCTATCCATACCCGTCCTTGCCCATCCTCCTTCAGTGCCCAGACATTATTGCCTGCTAACCCGTCCTTCTCAGCCGTAAAGCGGGAAATGTTTCCGTCCTTCATGCGATACAGGCCACCGTTGAAAGTGCCCACCCACAAGCATCCGTCATTCGTCTTCAGCAAAGAAACCACAGGATAAGAGTCAAGGGCGTAATGCTGCTCCACCTTCGCAGTCTTTATGTTCCATAAGAGCAGTCCGCTGTCATTCGTCCCCAACCACAGACGCTCTGCATCCGCCTGCTCGACATCCGTTATGTCACCAAGTTCATACATATCGAACTTGAACATGCTTTCACCGTAACGGGAAATCCCTTTCTTGTATGTCCCTACCCACATCAGTCCGTCCCGGTCAGGATACAGGCAATAGACCGTATTGTGGGAAAGGCTGCGCGGATTGTCATCATCGTGTCTCACCGCAAAGATCTGCCCTGTACGCTTATCAAGCACGTCTATGCCTTCATAGTCCTTTCCTATCCATATCCGTCCCTTGTCGTCCTGCGCCACCGCATGCACAAAGTCTGCCCGATTCTGCCACGGCCTTGCCAGATCATCACGCCACTGTCCCGACGAGACGTCGTACACCCACAATCCTATCATGCTGTAAATCCATACGCAATCTTCTCTGTCCACAAACAGGGAGAACAAGAATGACTTGCACGACGGCACACTCTGCGCAATATCGTCATTCACCCATTTCAGGGTCATACCTTCCGGATCAATACAAGCGAAAGTGCCGGAATCGTACAACAGCAGGAGTCCTTCCGGACATTGCCCGATGGCATTTACCCCTGAATACGGCAAATGCAGGCCGGAGAAAGAAAGGAATTTGCTTTCCTGACCTCCACTATAACGGTATAGTCCTTCCCCTGCCACAGAAATCCATGTGCGGCCTGCCGAATCGACATAGACACGTTCGGGCTCACCCTGGCTTCCCAGCTTCTGCATGAAACATTTCAAGTCGGTAACGAAAGAATCCTTTG
>CAZSYY010000001.1:146921-156454 GCA_964611375.1 uncultured Phocaeicola sp.
TGGCTTCCCAGCTTCTGCATGAAACATTTCAAGTCGGTAACGAAAGAATCCTTTGCCTTGTCGAACAATACATATCTGTCTTCCAGCCTTATCCACAAGTATTCTCCTGCTTCCGTTATCTCCTTAACATAGTTGTCCGGCAAAGAATGCATGTCATCGTTCAAATGACGGTAAACCTTGAACGTATAGCCGTCATAACAGTTCAACCCGGCTCCCGTTCCGAACCACATAAAACCATCCTTATCCTTGAGAATGGCATACACAGAATTGTTGGATAGTCCGTCTGCCACTTCCAGATGCCTGAACATGAAAGACTGTGCGGTCAACGGAAGATATACTGTCAAGATAGATAGTAAGGTCAAGATTCTGTTCATCACATGTATTTTCTCGGTTAGCCAAACAAAGGAAAGAAAATCTTCGGTTTCAGACAAATTAAATCCGTGCAATCAATAAAAATTGTCTCCCTTTCGATCGTTCCTGTACAAATTTCTGTTTCTGACAATCCTGTACACCTCCGGATGAAGGAAATAGCGGATATCCTTGCCTTCACCCACGGCATTGCGGATGAAAGTGGAACTTATTTCCATCATCGGGGCATCCACCATGCGTACATGAGAAGGAAGAGACTCCACATCCACAGGGAAACCATTGCGTGGATACACCAGCAGATAATGATTCCTGACAATTTCCTCCGGCGACCTCCAACGGCCAAAAGACGCCCAGTTATCTGCCCCGATGATCAGGTGAAACTCACGGCCGGGATATGTCTCTCGCAAACGGTCAAGCGTATGGACTGTATATGATGGTTTCGGAAGACGGAATTCAAAGTCGGATGCGACGAAACGAGGATATTCCTTTGTGGCGGCCTCCACCATTTCCAGCCGGAGGCGGTCGTCAAGCAATGTCTCGTTTCGCTTGAACGGATTCTGCGGAGTGACCATAAACCACACTTCGTCCACATAGCCGTATTCGCACAGATAGTTTGCCAACGCAAGATGACCGATATGAATCGGATTGAACGTCCCTCCGAATATTCCTGTCCTTACTTCAAGGTTCTTCTCCATTGCCGGAAATTGAAAATCTGCCATACGGCAACCAACAGCATGGCAACGGCGATGACATATTCCTCCTTATAGGCAGCAACCACACCCACAGCCACCGCCACAAGCCCTATGAGGATGCACAGGACGAGTAGAAGCCGCATGATTTTGCGCGGATTATTTGTTTTCATGAAAATAGTTGTTTTATTGTCGGTTGATAAATTCGGAGACTACTCTCAGCGCTTCCGTCTCGGCCTGTTCCAGGTTGTCATTGACGATTCTCACATCAAACCTGTCGGCATAACCCAGTTCAAACCGGGCTTTGGCAACCCGACTTTCAATCACCTCCGGAGCGTCCGTCCCGCGTTCTACAAGACGCTTGCGCAGCTCGTCAACTGAAGGCGGCTGGATGAATACCGAAAGTGCACGTTCTCCGTAGAACCGCTTGATGTTGCACCCACCTACCACATCCACATCGAAGATGACATTCTGTCCGGCAGCAAGCTGCTTATCCACCTGCGACTTGAGTGTGCCGTAGAAACGGTCCTTATAAACTTCTTCATACTCCAGGAACTCATCGCCGGCAATACGCTGTCTGAATTCATCGGGCGATAGAAAGAAGTACTCCACTCCGTGTCGCTCCGTGCCACGAGGCGGACGGCTTGTGGCGGAAATTGAGAATGCCAGATTAAGGTTCTGTTTCAGCAGATAGCTGATGATGGTCGATTTGCCGGAACCGGACGGAGCCGAAAATATAATCAGTTTGCTCATAATATCTTTATTTTGAGAGAAGCTACACGTGTCACATCACATTAAGCACCTGTTCCTTTATCTGTTCAAGCTCGTCTTTCATCTGTACCACGATGTTCTGCATCTCCGCATGGTTCGACTTGCTTCCGGTGGTGTTGATCTCACGTCCCATTTCCTGAGCGATGAATCCAAGCTTTTTGCCCTGCCCATGCCCGTCGGCCATCGTCTTGCGGAAGTATTCCAAATGATTGGCAAGACGCTGCTTTTCCTCACTTATGTCAAGTTTCTCGATGTAGTAGATAAGTTCCTGCTCCAGACGGTTCCTGTCATAATCAATGCTGAGCACACGCTCCAACGCATCGGTTATACGCTCCCTGATTTTGCTGACCCGCTCCTTCTCATAAGGTTCGACAGACTTCAGCAGACGTTCGATGTTGTCCAACTTTTCAGTGAATTTCTTTTCGAGTGCTGCGCCCTCCTGTTTTCTGAAGTCCACAAGTTGCCGCAGAGCTTCCTCGACAGTGCTGCACACCACCGTCCATTCGTCTTCTTCGAGTTTCTGCACATCGGTCTTGGCCAGCACGTCCGGCATACGCAGCACTGTGGCAAACCAGTCCTGCGGCAATGGGATATGGCATTTCTCCGAAACGGCCCTTATCTGGTTGCAGTAGCTTTCCACAAGAGCCGTGTTGATAGGTGTCGCATCCTCACCCTCATCCTTTTCAATCCATATATAAAGATCCACCTTTCCCCTTTCCAGCGTCCTGACGATAATGTTTCTGAGTTCCATCTCCCTTTCGCGGTAGATAGGAGCGATACGTATGGACAAGTCCATCGACTTACTGTTAAGCGACTTTATCTCGACATTGATTTTCTTGGAACTGAATGCGGACGTCGCCTTTCCATATCCGGTCATTGACTGTATCATTGCGTAATATTATTGTTCAATATGCAAAGTTATTAAAATCTGCCGAAAGAGACGAAGATTTTGAACACCATATTGTGATGACGGACGGTTTCATCCCTTCGCCCTCCACACACAGTTGCGCTGTTCCCTCCTCGCCTGTACTCTGCAAGATAACCTGCGCGAGACCGTTGAACGTATCTACATGATATGTCCGTGCGTTCCTGTCAGCAGGACGCTCGTCGTCCTTGTAGGCAGGATCTCCGTTACCTGTCCCCAATATACGCACAGCGCCGTTGACTGTAAGCGTGAGCGGGACACACGCGGTAGGAGCAAAATTCTTCTTCCTGTCCTGTATCTCAACCTGCACGACAGACACGTCCCGGTTGTCCGCAAGTATCGTGTCACGGTCGGCCGACAGGCAGATGCGTTCCGGAGTTCCCGCCGTACGGAGAGTACGGACAAGAACACGCTTCCCGTCCTTATAGCCGACAGCCTTCACTGTGCCCGGCTGATATACTGCATCCCACGAAAGATGTCCGTTCACAGGCATTTCCTTGCGGCCGAGCTTCTCCCCGTTGACAACAAGCTCCACCTCGTCACAGTTGCTGTACACCCATACGCTGACACTGTCTCCCTCGTGTCCCTGCAGGTTCCAATGCGGGAATACGTGCAGCACAGGCTCCTCAGTCCACCATGACTTCAAGTAGTACGCCTCATCCTTCGGGAAACCGCAATAGTCAAAGATACCCTTTTGAGGACCGGTCTGCGGATAGCCCAATGGGTTAGGCTCGCCTCGAAAATCGAATCCAAGCCAGTAGAACAGACCTCCAAGCCATGGACGCTCGGCATAAAACTTCCACCCGCGCTCGATGCGGTTAAGCGTACCGTCTTTCTCGTCAGGCTTACGGTTGAGTGCAGACAGCCATCCTTGTTCGGGAGAGTCAAAGTAAACACCCCGCGTACCACATCCCGAAGTTTCTTCAGTACCTACGCCACAGCGCATAGGATATTCCTTGCGGTATTCGTCCACAGGATTCTGTAGAATATAGTTATAGCCTGCCACGTCCGCAGGCACCAGCACGGCAGGGCCTCCGCTTGAGGCGACTGTCATAGGCCGGGTCGGGTCGAGCCGGTGACAATATTCCCGCATGGAAGCCACTACACGCGTTCCCTGAACACTCCACTCCATTCCCCATTCCTCATTTCCCACGCTCCACAATATAATGCTGGGATGGTTACGGTCGCGCTCTATCATACGCTTCAACAGCTGCACATGCATGTCATTGACACCGGTCAGGCGGTTTTCCTCAATCACAAGTATGCCCAGCCTGTCGCAGGCATCCAGTAGTTCCGGAGTCATCGGGTTATGTGAGGAACGGTAGGCGTTACATCCGAATTTCTTCAGCTGTTTCAGGCGGAACATCTGGAGTGCGTCGGGAATGGCAGAACCCACCCCGGCATGATCCTGATGCATGTTCACGCCTTTCAGCTTCACCTGCTTTCCGTTCAGCAGGAATCCCTTATCCGGATCAAACGCTATCTCACGTATGCCGACTGTGGTCAGATAGGTATCGGCCGTCCTTCCGTCCGTCAGCACCTCAGTACGCACACTATACAGGTAAGGCGTGTCAACACTCCACAGCTTAGGGTTATCCACAGTCATCTGCACGGAAACTGCAAGACTGGTCTTGGCTTCCAGCTGTCCTCCGTCCTGTTCCACGCTGCCGGCCTCATTTCCGTCACCGTCAAACAAGACATGGCGCAGGCGGAAAGAGGAGACAGGTTCCAAGCCCGAGTTTTCCACATTCGTTTCTATCGTGAGTGTCGCCCTCTCATGAGAAGGCTCTATAGTGCTGTGGACGAATGTCCCGAACGGAGCCACATGTACGGGATCAGTCTTGTCAAGCCACACATGGCGGTATATGCCCGCGCCTTCATAAAACCAACCCTCCTCCAGAGAGGCATCCACACGCACGGTTATCAGGTTCTCACCTCCGTAGTTCAGATATTCCGAGATGTCATACACCTGAGTGGCATATCCGCTCGCCTCCCCTCCAAGATAGAACCCGTTGACCCAGATCCTTGAGTCACGGAAGATTCCGTCGAACCGGAGGCTGATATGTCTGCCAAGGTCGGACTCGGGAATCGTGATGCTCTTGCGGTACCATCCCACACTGCATTCAGGATATTTGTAACCCACTGTCTTATATCCGTGACTGTGGCTGGCCTCCTCATCGAACGGAAGATCCACAACCCAGTCATGCGGCAAATCCACATGCTTCCACCCTGAAGCGTCAAACTTCATGGAATACGGACCTTCGTTGTGGACGGAAGCAGCCTTGGTAAGGTAGTTGAAATACTCCGTACCGCATCCGAAATCTTTTTCCGGCGAAGCAGCGTTACCCAAAGCAAACTGCCAGTCCTCATCAAGAGAAATCCGTTCACGCCGGGAGTCGGCATTCAGAGGATGTACACACATACAGAACAATAAGGCAGTCGCCAGAATACATCTGACAGAAGCAAAATGACAGACAGTGATCATAATTTGTTTCATAGATTTATTTTAACATTGTAGATTATCCCACCGGAAATATTGGCATCAGGCATCTTCCGGATGGCGAATTTAATCAATTTTCCTTCAATTTCAAATGACTGAAGAAATAAAAAAGACGGGCCGAAACCCGTCTTCGATAAACATATGGGAAAAATACATCATTCCGGGGCACAGTTGTTGTACACCCAGTCAAGAGTATATGATTCATCCTCGCTGAATACCCCTCTTTTCATGACGTTAATCACTTCCTCAGCATTGTTCAGGAAGCTACCCGTAGAGCGGCTGAAAAGCCCGGACGATTCCGCACCGCTGCCGGAACTTCCATTGTCCCAATAGAACGGAGCCATGCCATAGTCCTTAGCCGCCTTGCACAGATATTCCATATAATACAGGCGAAACAGTTCCGCACGGTTTTCATCACGATGAGAAGCTCCCATCTCACCAATGTAGGCAGGTATTCCTTTGTCGATGAACGTAGTCTTCATCGCCCCGAACTGATTGATCATATAGTCTTCATCGCCCCATCCTGCCGTGTCGGTACCGGTATGTCCCCATTCAGACACTGTTGCATTCAAGGTAAATTCGGTCGGGGAATAATAGTGGACAGCCACCATCAGACGGTTTGAAACGACATCTTCCGGCAACACAAAATTAGCCACAGTGAGGTCGATATTGGTCACGTAGCCCGGTACTCCGAGATAACGGTTCGTATTGTTACCGCCCGTCGCACGCACGGCATCCACGAAAGTCTGGTTCCACTCGTTGAGTACTTTGTATTGCTTTCCTCCGTCGGTGGTGTTTCCGCCATATCCCCAGTTGCCGTCATGTATTTCGTTCATCGACTCGAATACAAGGAAGTTGCCTTTGTCGGCAAAACGCTCCGCTATCTGTGTCCACATTGCCGAGAGCTGGGCTTTCACCGCCTGGTTCACCTCCTCATCTTCAGCGGCACCGGCAATGTCAAGCCAATATGCACCGTCAGCCCCATCGTGGTGGATGTTGATAATGGCATTCAGTCCTGCACTCTCGGCATAGCCGACCACTTCAGCCACGCGATCCATATATGAGGTCTCGATAGTATAGTCCGGAGCCTCACCCACATGTCCCAGCCACGTGACAGGAATACGCACTGAAGTGAATCCAGCCTCAGCTACCTTATCGAACAGCGTCTGGTCGACGGCAGAATTTCCCCATGCGGTCTCACTTGCCACACCATCACTGTACGAATCCAACTGGTTGCCCAGATTCCAGCCCAGTCCCAAGCTGGCAGCTATCTCTTCGGGAGTTTCTCCTGACACGACAGAAGTCTCTCCGGCTTCCTGAACTATACTTACTGTTTCCGTGACATCGTTCAGGGTAAAAGTGATTGTTCCAGTACGTTCGGAACTATGGTTGGCAGAAACGGAGAAATTCAACGTGGAATCCGTCATGGCACGTGAGCCTTCGGTAAGTGTGGCTTCCGTAATCCACGAGTCGTTGATGACATAAGTATAATCTCCGTTCGCAGTCACAGTGATGCTAACCAACCCGCCGGCAGCCACTACGTTGTAAACGGTCTGTTCAACTATCAGCCCGTCTGCGGCTGTCTGTGTCACCTGTACGGAGGATGAAAAACTGCCGGCCGTCACCGAAATCACGGCTGTGCGGTCGTCCGTATTCGGATTGGCTTCCACCTCCACGTTGTAGGTATATGTGCCGCGCTGCGTCACGCTCACGTATGTCACATCGCACCAGTCCTGATTGCTTGTCAACACCGGACTTACATCCGCCAGGACAGACAGGGTCTGCGTACCGCCGGATTTGCCAAATGTCATCTCCGTCTTTGAAATCCGTGTCTCTTCCACCGTATAGCCTGCATCGTCATCCGAACAAGCCACCGCAACCATGCTTAACATCCATACGAAAGGAACGAGCAAATAAGTATTAATTGTATTCATAATAAATCAGTAAAAAAATTCAAAATCAATCCGGATAAGAAGTCTGCGCCCCTTCCATCAGGGCATCATATTCTCCCTCGTCAGACACCTTCAATGTGTTGCGGTTGAATATACCGTCGCCCGCATCCCAATAGAAAGGTGTAATTCCTCTTTCCTTCGCGCTGCCCACAACGCATCTGTCGAAGTCGGCACGCGACTTGTCATGGCCTTCCTGCGCTGTCGCATCAGACAATGTCCGCTTGTAAACACCGAATTCACCGATAATCACCGGAATGCCACGGGCAACGAATTTCTCCTGCATCTTGTCGAACTGCCCTTTCAGATAAGACTCATTCCAGCTGCTGCTCCACCTTCCCTCATAGTCACCTGTCGCATAGCCGGAGTTATCATCACCCCAGAAATAAAGCATATTGCCCCAACTGGCATCCTCTTCCAGAATGCAGAACTGGGAAGGACTGTAATAGTGAACCTCCACAATCATCCTGTCAGCAACCAGATCACTCGGCAAATTGTTCATCAAGCTGTACGTATTGTCAATGTCTGTCGACGGGCCCTGGACTATCAGGTTACGGTAATAGTTCCTGCCGCCCGTCGCACGTACGGCATCCACAAAGGTTTGTTCGTAAGCCAACAGCGTGGCCATCTCGCTTGCGTTGTCCACTCCCGGCTCGTTGCATCCCGCAAACAGCAGATGCCCGTCATAATCACGGAAGAAAGTGGCAATCTGTGTCCACAGTTTTTCCTGCTTGGCATTAATCTCATCGCTGTATCCGCTATCGAAACTTTCCTCCAACCAGCCGCCGTCCCAATGGATGTTCAGAATTGTGTACATGTCATTGTCCACACAATAGTCCACAACCTCTTTCACGCGAGCCAGCCACGAAGCATCGATCACATTATCCGAACCGTCCACAATATAGCTGTCCCATGCGCACGGGATACGTACCGCATTGAATCCCAATTCATAAATCGCATCAATCATCGCCTCGGTCGTAGCGGGATTTCCCCATGCGGTCTCGCCGTCAGGAACCTCCATTGAATTACCCAAGTTCCATCCGATGTAGACATTTCTGAGCAGCTCAGTCGCATCAAGTTCCATACCCGTATTGTCTGCGTCAGTCGTGACATCGGCAATCCCCTGAGTAATCGTTATGGTTTCCGTCAGGTCAGCCAACGTGAACGAGATGGTATCTGTTCTGGATTCTCCGCTCACGTTCGGGTCTATTATGAAGACCTCAGTCAGTTCGTAAACGGTTCTTGAATCGGTATCGTCGTTACGGTGGATCCATCCTGCATCATAAGAGATCTCATAGTCACCAGAGGTCTGCATCACCAGTGATATGGTATCACCGTTGCCGTTCACCGTAAGCTCATGGTCGCCCGCCACCAGATAATCGGCGTTCAGCTGCGTCACCTGTACGGAAGCGGAAAAGCTGCCCGCTTCCACGAGGATGGTAGCCGTACGGGTGTCTGTTTCGGTATTGGCTTCCACCTCTACGTTGTAAGTATATGTGCCGCGCTGCGTCACGCTGACGTACGTCACCGTACACCAGTCCTGATTGCTTGCCACCTCCGGAGTCACAGCCGACAAGACAGACAATGTTTCCGTCCCGCCTGACTTGGTGAAGGCCATCTCCGTCTTTGAGATTCGCGTCTCCTCCACCGTATAGCCTTCATCGTCATCCGAACATGCTGTTGCAAGCAGACAAAGCATCCATGCAAACGGCATCAGAAAATAAGTTCTCAGTTTATCCATGATAGGTTTTGTTTTCGTTTCTTTTAATACTTCCATTAGAAATTCCGCGCCTTTCACTGAAAATACGGGAATATTCCTGATTCAACATGAAAGGCTGCGGAGATTCTTTCGCTTGTTTTTCGAGGAATCACGCTTAATTGATTATTTCAAGCTCTGTTCCGTCCAAAACAATGGAAGTGATTGAAGCTGTCACGCCCTCCGTAGTCCATCCAAGAGCCTCATTCAGCCCGCTGATATCAATACAGAACACACAAAAGCCTGCCGATGTATTTCCTGAAGGAGAAAGAGTCACAGTATATGAACCGTCACCTGTCACGGTAGCCGATGTCACAGTAGCCGTGTTGCTACCGTCACCTTCTCCCCAATACTGCACCATGTAAGTACCGTCACAGAACATCAGAGATGCCGTATAGTCACCGCTTACAGTTATTCCTGAAATCGAGAATGTCACAGACAGTTCGGAAGAGAACGTAAAGGCATTTATATCGGATATACCGCAATTCTCCGCACTGCTGACCGTTCCACCCCATTCATTGTATATCTCCAGACGCAAATCAGAACCGTTTGACGTTACGACAAGCTTGCTGTT
>CAZSYY010000001.1:156554-183473 GCA_964611375.1 uncultured Phocaeicola sp.
TGTATATCTCCAGACGCAAATCAGAACCGTTTGACGTTACGACAAGCTTGCTGTTGTCGAACGTAATGCCGTCAGAAGTTTCCTCGCTTTCCACGTTTTCCACAGGACGTACCGGACGGACAGCCAGTCCATACTGGCACCCTATATATGCGGCCTGCACTGTGCCATCCTCGAAAGACATGGCACCTGCATATCCGGAATTGGTAGCGTCTATGTTTCCGCTCCAGTAGTAGCCGTTTTCTGAAGAAGTCACAGTCGTTCCTTCACGATACCCTGTAACGGGCAGGAAAATGCTGTTGCCGTTGGCGGCCGTGAAACAGATTCCGGACACACCGTCCACCACTTCTTCCGTCTGGGTCGTTCCGGCAATGAGTTCCTCTATTTCGGCGTAGGACGGCATACGGCTCTTGCCCAAAGATTCGTCTGCGAAGTCAATGTCGAGCACGTATGCAGGGTCATATTCCGTACCGTAAATGTCGGCGGTGACACTGCTGTATGTCTCCATACCCGTAGGATCGCCATAGACAAACATGGCACCCGTCTCCGATTCGCTTTCAGCTCCCAGATTGTATTTGGCCCATTGAACGCTCAGTCCCAAATCAACGTATAGCATTTCCTGCGACAGGGTGGTAAACGAAAGAGCATCGCCGTACAATGTCTCGCTTCCCACCACGGCATAGGCGGCATACCAGTAAGTCGTACCGGGAAGAAGTCCGCTGACAACGCCGGTGGAATATTCCACTCCGTCCTCAACTTCGTCCTCCGACAAGGCTATCTTTATGCCCGTCTCCAGAGATTCATCGTCCAGACCGTCCACACCGGTGAACTGTCCCTCAAGGGTGGCTTTCGTCGCACTGATGCCGGTAGCCGCCACGGTAGCCACCTGAGCCGAAGTCGCCACAAACGATTTCACTTCGCCGAACGTTGTCACACGCGACTGGAGAGTGACGTAAGTGGCATAATAATATGTAGCCCCGGTGGTAAGTCCAGTAACAGTTGTGGTAACATTCCCGTCATCGTCTATCGTACCTGTCTGTGCAGTGCCGGAGGATGTAGGATCTTCCGACGTACCGTAATACACTCCCACCGAATAAGAAGAGGATGACGACTGTGAAAGGTCTTTCACAGTTCCGTAAAGCACCGCCGAAACTGCGGTGATGGAATCGGCACCTCCCGTCGTGACTTCAGTAATGATATTGCCGGTGGCGACGGTGTAATCATCATCGTCATCACAGGACACGACAAACGCGCCCGTACCCAGCAGCAGAATACCTAACAAATATTTCAGTTTCATAGTTGTTGCATTTTAAATTAAACGATTTTCTAACAGAAGCATCTCATTCGGAGACGAACGGTGTTCCCGTATCCATAGTCACCTGCACCGTCACCGCAATGCTTGACGAGAAGCTATAGTACGAAGCATCATCCGCAGTGCTTCCCCACGGGTTAACAATGTAGCGGCGGGCTGTGGATGAATCATCACCTTCTGAACGTGAAATTTCATCATCATCGAAAGATACAGAACTGCCGTCCACCTGAATGTCAGTGATTGCGACATCACAGTTAGGATAATCGTCCAAAATTCCTACCACATCAAGATACAGTCCGTAAGGAGAACTGTCGGAACCGCTGATTGTAAGCGTGTAGGTACCGTCCCCAGTCACATAAACGCTCGATGAAGTATAGAAAGTCCATCCAGTGTTGAAGTAATTCAGAGTCGCTTCAAATCTGTCTTCATCATCTCCCGAAGTATAAGGCACGAAATGGTAACCCATATATTGGTAAGTGTTGCCGAAGACGTCAATCTCATCACTACCCAGCCACAGGTCTGACAATGCTCCGGAATAACTGTCTGTCGCATACTGGAGGATGCGCAGGGTATTGTCCGAATTAGCCTTAAACACGGCACGCCCGTTGGTAGAAAGCGTCACTTCGGGCAGTCCGTTACTGAACGTGTACACCCCGTCATCGCTCAGTTCATAATCACCGGTCACCTCCGTTCCGTCGGGAGTGGTCACCGTATATGTATAGTCATTGCTGTTCAAGACCAGCGTCAGCGCGTCAATTCCGGAAACCGCCGTAAAAGCAGAGCCTGCCCCCTTCGTGCTTCCGTCCAGGCTGCACCAGTCGAACGGAGTGTCGTCCGCTGCCAGCGTGTAGGTGATGACCTTGTTCGTCTTTGGCTCCACATAGTCGCGCCAGTCATCGTCAAGCTCTATGGTCCCTTCATCAGTGGTGGTGGTAGGTGACCAGTTGTTGTAATAGTCCTCAGAAATGAAGTTGAAGCTCAAAAGGCAAGGATCGCTTATGCGTTCCACACCAATCTGCATGGCATCCTCTGTCAGCGAGAGCAGTTTCAGCGTACCGCTCCAGCTGCTCACTGCCCCGTCGTTGTATTCATCATGAAGCAGCTTCACATCGGTCAGCGTAATGGTATGATTGTCCGTGTCAAGCATGTACACGCCTGTCTCGGTCGTTCCGAGAGCCTCGTTCACCACCGTCAGGTTTGAATTCCCGATAAGGTCAAACTCCATGTAGCCGAAGTCTATCAGCTCAGTGGTGAACTGCCATCCTGCAACGCTTGAATAATCCGCAGCCCATGACCATGAATCGTAGACATCCGTATCCAACGATGTCCCGTTGGTGACTGTCTCCCACGAATCGTCCGTACCATAGAAATATACTGGTCCGCTAAAATAACGGCTTACTCCGGAAGCATCGATATCCAGATACCACTTCTTTGACTCGCCTACGCCTCCGGATATATAGGTCCACAGCTGGTCAGTCACAAATTCCTCACAAAAGTCATCGACAGTAAATGTCGTCGTTTCGCCATAGACCACCCCTCCGCGTGTCTGCACACCGAAAGTCACTTCGTATTCGCCGGCAAAAGGCATCTGCAGCGTCACCTCAGCCGCCTCGCTGCGTCCCTGCGGATGCTCCCACAGGCAGGTGTATTTCGACTCCAGCAGACTCTTCAGGTATATGATGTTCGGATTGTCCTCATCGTGCGTAATGGTGTAGGCCAGTCCCTCCACAAGATCTTCTGAGGTAATGTCCACCTCGCCGAGTTCATATTTGTCGGGCGTACAGGCAGCGAATGCCATAAGCACACCCACTATCACTGAATGAATATAATACTTATATCTCATGTCTTCTATTTTTTATTGGTTAAAACACATCGTCCGTTACCATCCGGCATTCTGCTGCAATGTTCCGTTGGAGAGAGTAATCTGATTGTTCGGAATCTGGCAGAATCCTCTGGTGGCTATCACATTGGAGCTTTCGATGGTCAGCGTCGTTTCGTTGCCGCCGTCAAGCACGGTACAGGTTTCCGCAAGTTCGGCCGCTGCCGTGTTCAGTCCCTGACGGAGCAAGTCCCAATAGCGTATTCCCTCGAAGGCAAATTCCAGCATACGTTCGTTCATGATGGCTTCCTGCGACACCGTGATACGGTGGGAGGTGTCACCGAACGCACGGTCACGCACCTGATTAAAATAGTCCTGGGCGTTGGAGCTTCCCAACTCCGCCGCCATCAGCAGCACGTCGGCATAGCGCACCACGATGAAATCCTGATAGGGAGAAAGCTGGTATTCGGTAGCATTTATAGTCGAACCCATCACTTCGTTTATCTCCGACCACGTACCGCTGTCGTCCTGTTCCCATATTCCGAGCGGTGAATATTTCTTGATGTAGTAGCCGGTGTACTCACGCTGGTCGTCGTAAAGCTGGCTGAAGTTGTCACGGTCGGATATACCTTCCTTGTCACAGTCGATGATGGAAGCCTCAAGGCGGGTGTCATCGCTGTCAAACTCATTCACAATCTTAGGATTCACCGTGCAGGCTCCCCATCCCTGTCCGTAAGGTACGGAAACGATGTTGCGCAGGGCTATCATCACCTGCCAGCGGTTACCGTCGGCATTGCCGTTATAGTCGGAAGTATAGTTGAATTTCTGTGCAAGGACAGTCTCCACATTGCCGCGTCCGGCATACGTACTGGTACTGGTATAGCCTCCGCTCGAGGTTTGTTCCCATGTGACTGAAGCGGCGGGCCACAGGTCGGGATAGCTGTCCACAAGGGCGAATTCTCCGGAGCTGATGATGTCCTCCAGACCTTCCAGAACCTCCGACTTCGTCAGATTGTCCGGCTCCTGACCGTAATATCCCGTATAGAACAGATAAACGCGGGCAAGCAGCGCTTTAGCAGCGTAGCAGGTGATATGTCCGTCGTTCGTCTCAGCCTCAGATTTCGGGTAAGCGTCCGCAGGAATATTCTCTGCCGCATACTTCAGGTCGCTGATGATGAGTTGGTACACACTGTCAGGATCAGCCTGGGGCACATTGTCAGAAGTCGGTTCCTCCAACAATGGGATGTTCTCCCACAGACGTACCATGTCAAAATAGCAGAGGGCACGGATGGCACGTGTCTCGCCAATATACGTATAACGCGTTTCATCGCTCGTCCACTCTATCTCGTCCTCGTGTGAAAGAAATTCGTTGCAGCGGTACACTGCCGCATAGTAGTTGCTCCAGTCCGTTTCAAAGATATTCTGATCGGATGAAGACTGGCTTTGGTCAAAACGGTCTATGACCGAATAGTTACGCGCATCGCTGATACCCGTTCCGGCGAAACACTCGTCCGCCATCATTTCTGACGCGAGATAAAATCCCACGCCCTCGCTGGAAGTGGTCACCTGCCATCCGTCATAGCATCCCACCAGAGCACGGTAGGCATCAGACTCCGTCTTGTAATAATTGTCGATGGTAGATTCCGTCTTCGACTCTACGTCCAGAAAGTCGGCCGTACAGGATGCCGTGCCTGCGGCCAGCAGCCCCAAAGCCAACGTATATAAATTGAGTTTCATAAGATTCTTCGTTTTGTTAGGTTAAACATTCTGTCAGAACTTCAGGTTCACGCCGAAGAGCACGGTACGCGGACGCGGATAGTAACCGTAGTCGATACCGCTTACCCAGTCGTCCGAGCCGTAGCCTATCTCAGGATCCATCCCGTCGTACTTGGTGAAAGTGAAGGCATTCTGCACCTGCACGTACACGCGGCACTGGCTGATGGCCTTGTTATGCCACAGGCGTGAAAAGTCGTACCCTACGGTAATGTTGCTGATGCGCAGGTAGTCGGCATCATGCACATAAAGGTCAGAGAACAGCCAGTTGATATTGCTGTCTGTCACGCGAGGAATCCGGTTGCTCGTACCCTCTCCCGTCCAGCGGTCGAGGATGGCAGTCGTATAGTTGGCCTTCGAGTTGGACCAGTTGCGGTATGACTGTACAATCTGGTTCCCCACAGAGCCGTAGGCATTCAGCGAGAAGTCGAATCCTTTGTAGTCGAAACCGATGTTGAATCCGTAGGTGAAGTCCGGCATTCCGTTACCGAGATCGACCTTGTCGTTGTCGTCTATCACTCCGTCATGGTTGACATCCACGAACTTCACGTCACCAGGCTGTACGTCAGACTGCAACACACCGTTGCCGGCAGCTATCCACTCTTCTATCTCCTCTTCATTCTGGAAGATACCCGCAGTCTTGTAACCCCAGAAGTAACCGATAGCGTGTCCGTTTTCGGCACGGTAGAATTCCGGAGAGTTGTCATACAGCAGGCCGGTTGAGCCGTGGATGATACCGTCTTCAGTCGGGATGTTACCCACACGGTTCTTGTTCCATGCCCCGTTGATACCAATGTTATAGTGGAAATCCCTGCCTATCTGGTCATTCCACGTAAACGCCAGTTCGACACCGGTATTCTTCACGTCACCTCCGTTGATGTAAGGCGCTCCCGTACCGACTGTGGCAAGGATGGGAGCCTCCACCAGCCAGTCCTTCGTGGTCTTCACATAAAAGTCTCCGGTAAAGCTCAAGCGTCCGTTGAGGAAACGCGTGTCAATACCCACATTCCACTGCTCGGAAGTTTCCCATGTCACGTCTTCGTTTGCCAGGCGGCTCGGATATGCTCCCCATACATTGTAGGCAGAACCCACATTCGTACCGAATATATAGTTGGTGGTGGAACTCGTGATTGGAGACGTGTACTGGTAATTGTCGATATTCTGGTTACCTACCTGACCCCAGCTGACACGCAGCTTCAGGAAATCGAGCCAGTCGCGCGTGCTTTCCATGAATTCTTCGTTGGTGATTGTCCAACCGGCAGATAATGAAGGGAACACGCCATAGCGGTTGCCTCTTGCGAAGCGTGAAGACCCGTCGACACGGAGAGTGGCATTGACCATATATGTTTCCCGCCAGTTCCATCCGAGACGTGCAAAATAAGATACCGTGCGGTTCTCGTCGTTCGGATATCCCGCAGAAGCCAGGCCTTCCTCCTGAGTTGTCGCGGAACCATTGCTCACATACGCATGCTCCCAGTCATCGAAACCGTCTTTCAGGATACCGCTGCTTGCGCTGACATACGTACCGGAATAACGGCTTATCTCCATACCGATGAGGGCGTTGAACGCATGGTCTTCATCCACTGTCCAGTCGTAGCTGGCCGTGTTTGTCCACGTCATTGTAAGTCCGTGTGACATGTTCTGGTTGACCGCCGTATTTGCATTCAGAGTATATGCGTCAAACTGATACTGAGGCGTGTAGCTGCGGTATTCGCTTGAACTGTAAACGGCGCCGAATACCGTACGCAGCTTCAGGTTCTTGATGGGTGTCAGCTCGGCATATACATTTCCTGAGAAGGTGGCAATCTTGTTCTCGTTATTGCTGTTCGTCATCATGTTTCCGTAAGGGTTCCCGTCGCCTGTGTACCAGTCGCTGTTGGTCGTGTCATTGTACGGACTGTCATAAATGTTGTTGTCACTGTACACCGGACTCAGCGGAGATGTGGCAAAGGCACCGCGCAGCGTATTGTTGTAAAGGTTGCCCACACTGATTCCGTTGTTCAGCTTGTACACGAAACTCACCTGCTCGCCCACCTTCAGCAAATCCTTGATGACCTGATGGTCAGAGTTTATACGGAAGTTGTAACGTTCATAGTTTGAGACATCAGAACCGCCAACAATACCTTCCTGCTGCATGTAGCCCAGCGACATGGCATACGTAGAAGTCTGTGAGCCTCCGGTCACGCTCAGCGTATAGCTTTGCGTCTGTGCATTGTTCACGAACATCTGGTCAATCCAGTCGGTGTCGTAGATGTTTCCATTGGCATCCCTGATGCTGGAATAGGAGCTCCAGTCGTAAACAGAATTGCCTGAATTGAGAGCCTGCTCGTCCATGATAGTCATATACTGCTGTGCGTTCAGCATATTTATCTTGCGGGCCACATTCTGTATGCCATAGTATGCATCGAAAGACACCTGCGCCTTTCCTTCCTTACCCGACTTGGTTGTAATCAGGACTACGCCGTTGGCAGCCTGCGCACCGTATATGGCGGCGGAAGCGGCATCCTTCAACACATCTATACTCTCGATGTCGGCAGGATTGAGGGTGGATATGTCGCCCCCTATACCGTCGATAAGGTATAAAGGCTCCGCATCACCGACGGTTCCCAAACCGCGTATGGTCACCTTCATGTCAGATCCCGGCTGTCCAGAAGTGGAACTGATGCTTATACCGGGCATCTGTCCCTGCATGGCCTGCAGCGGGCTGTTGGTGTTCATCTTGGTGATGTTGTCGCCTTTCACCTGCGCCGTGGCACCGGTCACTAGTTTCTTCTTCTGCACACCGTAACCCACAACGACCACCTCTTCGAGGGTCTCGCTGTCCTCTCTCATCACGATGTTCAAGGTCTTCTGGTTAGCAACGACGACTTCCTGCGTCACGAAGCCGATGTAAGAGAATACCAATGTCTGGCCGGATTCCACACTGACCGTATAGCGCCCGTCGAGATCGGTAATCGTTCCATTGGTTGTCCCTTTTATCTGCACACTGACCCCGATAAGAGGCATATTGTCAGCAGACGAAGTTACAACACCCGAAACGGAGATACTTTGTGAAACGGAAGCCGAAGCCGCATTCACAACCCTTGCAGGCAACAGAAACAAGATTACGGCTGCAAGGAAACACATTTGCACGAACGTGCATTTTCCGAATAAGTGTTTACTCATGGTACTTTGGTTAATGGTTAAACTTTTTTGTATTTTTACACTCCAACAACAAAAATCTCGCAATTTTTGTTATGATACAAAATTAATACCTACGAATATTAACATAGGGACATATTTGTTTCTTTAAACGGCATGATTTGTTTAAGCACCATCCAAAAAAAACTTTTTATACCTTATCCTAACATAACGGAACACATGCACAAAACATCGAAAGGCTTCATGTAAAACGGACAGACGTTCCATGCAAGACATCAGGAGGTTTTTGCCCCATAAACGGAGGCTGTGTCCGGACCGACGGAAAGAGTCATTCACACGGGACAAACAACGGGAACAGATGTGCATTCCCCGCCTCACTTATCCAGAGTTCAGACATCCTTCTGTGACCTGCCGGAGTGGGATGGATGCCGTCCCATATCCAATATGTGTCACGTGAAATCGGTTCATCACGGAGAATGGTCTCAAACATCACATCGTACGGAAGATACACGGCACGATAATCGGAAGCTATCCGTTCCACAATACCGGAAAGGACATGAACCAGACTGTCACGCAAAGCATAATTGTCCGATTCCCTCATCGTCCCGGTGAAGGCGGTAAACGGTGCACCCAGCACAATCTTCAAGTCAGGATTCTTCGCCAAAGAGCGGTCGAGCAGCGAGCGGTAACGCCGTTCCCATGCCAGCGTATCGAACGGCAGGGACATGTCGCCTGCAATATAATAATGCACGTCATTCGTTCCGACCAATACGGAAAGCACGTCCGGCTCCAGAGCAAGCACATCTTCATCCCACCGGCCTTCGAGATCGGCCAGAGTATTTCCGCTGATGCCCCTGTTGAAAAAACGGTATTCACGTTCCGGATACATGCTCTGATAATATGACGCACACAGATACATATACCCGCTGCCATAGATATGGTTCATGTCCCACAGGTTACGTTCAGCAGAAGGCATGGCGCTCCCGTCACTGCAACCCCAGTTGCCGTCGGTTATGGAATCGCCGATGAACAGCACGCGCGGTCCTGCCGGAAATGCGGAGACCGACAGGCAAAAGAAAAACAGACATGAAAAAATACGTCTTAACATACGAAAGCAGATTTTAAGGGTTATGTCATATCTGCAAAAATAGCAGAAAATTCCGTCCGGACAACCCTGTTCACCATCGTCACAACATTTCATACCCAAAATGGAAACATGAACACCGGAACATGCAACAGAAAAATCCTTTCATATTTCGGCAAAAGATTTATCTTTGCATGGGAGCCGTAGAAAAAAGCACCGCAACCTTGACCTTTATTTAATATTATATTTATGTCATACAAAAAATCATTTTTCATCCTAGCACTGTTGCTGTCGTTCGGGAAAGCCACAGCACAAGGCTACAAGAACCCGGTCATAGCTGGGTTTCATCCTGATCCGAGCGTATGCAAGGTGGGTGACGACTATTACCTCGTGAACAGCAGCTTCCAATATTTTCCCGGCGTACCACTGTTCCATAGCAAGGATCTTGTCAACTGGGAACAAATAGGGAACTGCCTGACCCGCCAGTCACAACTCGACCTGACCAATGCCAACTCCGGGAGTGGCATCTTTGCGCCGACAATCCGCTATAATGAAGGTGTGTTCTACATGATTACCACGAATGTCTCAGGAAAAGGGAATTTTCTCGTACACACCACCGACCCACGCGGCGAATGGTCTGACCCTGTATGGCTGGAGCAGGGAGGCATAGACCCGTCACTGTACTTCGAGGACGGCAAATGCTATATGGTCAGCAATCCGAGCGACTACATCAACTTATGTGAGATAGACCCGATGACAGGCAAACAGCTCACACCATCACGCAAGATATGGAACGGCACGGGAGGAAGATACCCTGAGGGGCCGCACATATACAAGAAAGACGGATGGTATTACCTGCTCATCTCTGAGGGAGGAACGGAGACGGGACACTGCATCACTGTGGCGCGCAGCCGGTTCATCGACGGCCCGTACACGCCAAATCCTGCCAACCCGATTCTGACCCACGCGTGCATAGCGGGACAGAGCAGTCCGATACAAGGTACAGGACATGCCGATCTCGTGGAAGGAACCGACGGTTCATGGTGGATGGTTTGCCTGGCCTACCGGACAATGCCCGGCACACACCACACGCTCGGACGGGAGACCTATCTGGCACCGGTGAGGTGGGACAAGGACGCATGGCCTGTGGTAAACGGGAACGGCACCATATCTCTGGAAATGGATGTGCCCACACTGCCTCTGCAACCGACAGGGAAAAAGCCGGAGACAATCACGTTCGAGGATGGCAGGCTGTCGCCGGAATGGGTATTCCTGCAAAATCCCAAAGAGGAAAACTACAGTTTTCATGACGGGAAACTACGTCTGACTGCCACAACAACAACACTGAGCGACTGGAAAAGTCCTACCATGACGGCTTTGCGGCAGGACGAGTTCAACGTAAGAGCTTCAACGACAGTGAATCTACAGAATGCCGGAGCAGGAGACGAAGCCGGCATCACCGTGTTCATGGAGTTTCATTCCCACTATGACCTGTTTGTCCGTCAGAACAACGACGGAGGACAGTCAGTGGTGCTGCGCTACAAGCTTGGTGAACTGGAGCATACGGAAAAGGAAGCCAGCCTGCCGGAAAGTGGGGAAGTGGAACTGAACGTGAGATCGGACATCCGGTTCTACTATTTCGGCTATACGTCCGACGGCATATATCACGAACTGGGGAGAATGGACACACGTTACCTGAGTTCTGAAACGGCCGGAGGGTTCACGGGAGTAGTACTTGGACTTTATGCGGTGGCCGCATCACCGACCTCAAAGGCATACGCCGACTTCGATTATTTCAAATACGAACATTACGATGAGCAGGAATAGTCTCATTTCACAAATGCTCCTGTTGCTCTGCTCCACAGTACTGACAGTATTCGCAGGGACACAAGCCGGAGCACAGACCATAAAGACCGATAAGACCCTGTGGTATGACAGACCTGCCGCCCAATGGGAAGAGACCCTCCCGTTAGGCAACGGAAGGTTAGGAATGATGCCGGATGGAGGCATAAGCAAGGAACATATTGTGCTGAACGAAATCAGCATGTGGAGCGGCTCGGATGCGGACTACCGCAATCCGAAAGCAGCCGAAAGCCTGCCTGCAATCAGGCAACTGCTCTTCGAAGGGAAGAACAAGGAAGCTCAGGAACTGATGTACACCAGCTTTGTACCCATAAAACCTGAAAAGGGAGGCACTTTCGGGGCATTCCAGATGCTGGCCGACTTATGGATAGACCATTCATATCATGACTCGACGGATGACAAGACGGAAGACTACAAAAGATGGCTCGATTTGGACGAGAGTGTAGCATACACCTCATTCAGGAAAAACGGTACCGGCTATATGCGCGAATATTTCGTGTCGCGCGAGAAAGATGTCATGGTCATCCACATTAAGGCCGACCGACCGGAATCTGTCAGTTTCAGGATGACCTTGGACAGGCCGGAAAGAGGTGAGACGAGACGGTTGTGCGATGGGCAAATAGAAATATCGGGGACACTCGACAGCGGAAACCCTGACAGGGAAGGGGTACGCTATTCGGCCGTTGCATGTGTCCGTCTGCACGGTAACAAGAGCAGGATGCACACGGGAACTGATTTTATCGAAGCAAGCGCAGCGGACGAGGCATGGATTGTCATATCGGCTGCAACGAATTATCTGGCAGGCGAAATCCATCGGACGGAAGCGCAACGACTGCTCGACCGGGCAATGGAATCAGACCTCACGTCGCTCAAGAAAGAAGCGACGGAAAGCTACCGAGAGCTGTTCTGCCGCGCAGGAATCCGCCTTCCGGAAAACAGCCATACTTCCGTCATGACAACAGACAAGCGCATAGAGGCTTTCCAGAAGGAGGACGATCCTTCGCTCGCCGCCCTCTACTACAACTATGGCAGATATCTGCTCATCAGCAGCACACGTCCCGGAAGCCTCCCTCCAAATCTGCAGGGGCTTTGGGCCAACGAGACAAGCACACCGTGGAACGGGGACTATCACACAAACATCAACGTACAGATGAATCACTGGCCGGTGGAACAGGGCAATCTGTCGGAACTGCATCTTCCACTGACAGATCTGGTGAAACGCCTGGTAAGAAGCGGGGAGGAATCGGCAAAGGCCTTTTACGGCAAGGACGCAAAAGGATGGGTGCTCCACATGATGACAAACGTATGGGGATACACGGCGCCTGGCGAGCATCCCTCGTGGGGAGCGACCAACACGGGAGGGGCATGGCTGTGCGCACATCTGTGGGAACACTATCTTTACACAGGAGACAGACAGTATCTTGAGGAAATCTATCCAATCATGAAAGGTGCATCGGAATTTTTCTATTCGACCATGGTACGCGAGCCTGAACATGGATGGATAGTGACCGCTCCCACATCTTCACCCGAAAACTCGTTTTACCTTCCCGGAGAAGACCGGACTCCCATAAGCGTCTGCATGGGACCAACCATGGACATACAGCTGGTACGGGAACTATATACTAACGTAATCAGCGCGGCTTCCGTACTGGACACAGATACAGCCTATTCACGGCTGCTGCAAGAAGCTATCGGAGAGCTCCCTCCACATCAAGTAAGCAGCGAGGGGTATCTGATGGAATGGCTGGAAGATTATGAGGAAACAGACATACACCACCGCCATGTTTCCCATCTGTACGGACTGCATCCCGGGAACCAGATATCGACAATCACGACTCCGGAACTTGCGGAGGCATGCAGACAGACGCTGAACCGGCGTGGAGACGAGGGGACAGGATGGAGCCGTGCATGGAAAATCAATTTTTGGGCACGGCTGGGAGACGGGAACCGCGCCTACACTCTGTTCCGGAGCCTGCTCTGCCCGGCTTATCTGCCCGACAACCCTGCACAACACGGCAGTGGTACCTTCCCGAATCTGTTCTGCTCACACCCTCCTTTCCAGATAGACGGCAACTGGGGAGGGACATCGGGCATAGGACAAATGTTGCTGCAAAGTCATGACGGTTTCATCAATCTGCTTCCGGCTATTCCAGACTCATGGGAAGAAGGCAGCTTCTACGGACTGAAAGCAATAGGAGGAACCGTTGTCGATATGGAATGGAAACATGGGAAACCGGTCAGGGTAACACTGACAGGCGGATGGAAACCTGACATTAAAGTGAAGATTCCGTCCGGAATATCCCGGATTTCAGTCAACGGTACAGAGTGTAGCGTAAACGAATTTCTGGAACTTTCACTAAAGAAAGGAGAACAGGTCATATTGGACTTTTGAACAGTTACGACAAAAAATATGTGATGAATCTGATAAAATAGTATCAGAAAGCATATACGGATTCGCTTAAATTTGTAAAACATTAATTTAATTAATCCATGAGAAACATTTCCAAATTAGCACTGGCATCAATGATATGCACAGGCACACTTCTACAAACCGGATGCCAGCAGAAGCCGGAACCGGCCATTCCCTATGACGAGACGATAGAAAACAACATCAAACAATGGCTGAAAAAGATGACATTGGAAGAAAAAATCGGGCAGATGTGCCAGATAACAATCGATGTCGTTACCGACTTTGAAGCGAGCAAAAAAGACGGATTCACCCTCGACAAGGCCAAGTTGGATACGGTAATTGGCAAATACAAGGTAGGCTCTTTGCTGAACGTGCCCTTAAGCGTTGCCCAAAAGAAAGAGAAATGGGCGGAAGCCATCAAACAGATTCAGGAACTGTCAATGAAAGAAATCGGCATCCCCTGCATATACGGGGTGGACCAGATACACGGGACGACATACACTCTTGACGGGACTTTGTTCCCACAAGGTATCAACATGGGAGCCACGTTCAACCGTGAACTGGCAAAAATAGAAGGGCAGATTTCCGCATACGAGACAAAAGCCTGTAACATTCCGTGGAATTTTGCTCCGGTAGTCGACTTGGGAAGGGATCCGCGCTGGTCCCGCATGTGGGAAAATTATGGAGAGGACTGCTATGTCAACGCCGAAATGGGTAAAGCTACCGTAGAAGGCTTTCAGGGAGAAGACCCGAACCACATCGGCGAATACAATGTGGCCGCCTGCATGAAGCATTACATGGGATATGGTGTTCCGGTATCAGGAAAAGACCGCACGCCGTCGTCCATCTCACGCAGTGATATGCGCGAAAAACATTTCGCACCGTTCCTCGCAGCCGTACGCGGCGGTGCACTGAGCATAATGGTGAACTCCGGTGTGGACAACGGACTGCCTTTCCACGCCAACAAGGAACTGCTGACCGAATGGCTGAAGGAAGACCTGAACTGGGACGGCCTCATCGTAACAGACTGGGCGGATATCAACAACTTGTGCACGCGTGACCATATCGCGGCTACAAAGAAAGAGGCTGTCAAGATTGCAATCAATGCCGGCATCGACATGTCAATGGTGCCGTATGAAACCAGCTTCTGCGATTTTCTGAAAGAACTGGTAGAGGAAGGCGAAGTGCCGATGAGCCGTATCGATGATGCCGTGGCACGTGTGCTCAGACTGAAATACCGTCTCGGACTTTTTGACCGTCCTTACTGGGACACGGAACAATATGACAAATTCGGTTCTGAGGAATTTGCCAAGGTATCACTGCAATGCGCGGAAGAATCAGAGGTGCTGGTAAAGAACGAAGGAAATCTGCTTCCGCTTGCAAAGGGCAAAAAGATACTGTTGGCCGGCCCAAACGCCAATTCAATGCGCTGTCTGAACGGAGGATGGTCATACAGCTGGCAGGGACATCTGGCAGACGAGTGCGCACAGGCTTACAACACAATCTACGAATCGTTATGCAACAAATTCGGAAAAGAAAACATCATTTACGAACCGGGAGTTACATATGCACCCTATAACAACGACAACTGGTGGGAAGAGAACAAGCCGGAAATAGGAAAAGCCGTAGCAGCTGCAAGAAGAGCCGATGTGATAATAGCATGTATCGGAGAAAACTCGTACTGCGAAACGCCGGGCAACCTTACCGACCTGAACATGTCCTCCAACCAGCAAGAACTGGTAAAAGCTCTGGCTGCAACAGGCAAGCCTGTCATACTTATTCTGAATCAGGGCCGCCCGCGTCTCATCAAAGACATTGTACCGCTTGCCCAAGCTGTTGTCAACATCATGCTTCCGGGCAATTACGGAGGTGACGCTCTTGCCAATCTGTTGGCCGGAGACGCCAACTTCAGCGGAAAAATGCCTTTCACTTACCCGAAGCACATCAATGCACTTGCCACATACGACTACAAGCCCTGTGAGGACATAGGACAGATGGGAGGAAACTACAACTATGATTCCGTAATGGACATCGAATGGCCGTTCGGGTTCGGATTGAGCTATACGACATATAAATATGACAATCTGAAAGCGGATAAGACCACATTTACCGCCGATGAAGAATTGACATTCACAGTAGATGTGACAAATACCGGGAAAATGGCGGGAAAAGAGAGCGTGCTTCTTTTCTCTAAAGACATGGTAGCCAGCAGTACTCCGGACAATATCCGCCTGCGTAACTTTGAGAAAATATCACTGGAACCCGGAGAGACAAAGACCGTCACACTTAAACTGAAAGGCAGTGACATGGCTTTTGTAGGCTACGACGGAAAATGGAGGATCGAAGAAGGTGATTTCAAGTTTAAATGCGGCGATCAATGGATTGATCTGAAATGCAGCGAAACCAAAATCTGGGATACACCCAACAAGTAAGCCCAATAAAAAATAGTCTGTTTCAAATTGTTTTGATACAGACTATTTTTTTACTTGCCAATCTTATAAGATCATTCAGTCACCTGCTCAAAAACAATATCCTTGATATAGACTGAATATGCATCTCCGGCTGTCCGATATGTAAAGAACAGAATAGTTATGCCGTTCACATCGGAATCCTCCGTATCTTCAAATTCATTGTTATTCAAATTGGTTGTAGTACTTGCCTTTGTGAAGTCGACATCTACTTCGCAACTGAAATAAGTATCAACCTGGTCTGTGGAGACATTGAATGCAGTCAGGTTTCTCAAACCACTGTTACGGTTTGATATTCTGAATCCCTTTGTGTCATCAGAGTTTCTCACGCCCACGGCAAGCACCTGATTGCCTTCTATCGTAGATTTCATATCGAATGTAAGACGATAAGTGATTTCCCTGTCAAACACTCCTGTACCGCAATGATATCCAAAACTTGTAGAATTCCACAATCCTCTATCCGTACTGTTTTCTGCCAATATAGCATCTTCCTCCGCATCATACGAAACGACAGTTATATCACTCGTCCTGGTAAACCAATAGTCGTTCTGGTCCGTAAGCTTGTCAACAGACCATGTTCCCAATTCCACAAACGACATATCGGATGAAATCAATGCACCCAAGTCCAATGACACAACACTTTCGACCACTTCCGTCACAGTTCCTTCACCGTCCACAGGATCGCTTGCTTCCCAGTCTTCTATCTCGGAATCTATACCCATATCAACGGTTATCTCCTCTGTTTTCTCGCCCAAAGTCACGTTAATCTGACGATACTTGCCGCTTTCATAAGGCACGTCGGCGCTGTATGTATAAACATAAGTCTTGCCGTTGGATGTGGTGGAGAACAGTTCCGTACCTGCAGCGATAGTCTGAGCCGGCACAACAGCGCGGAAGTTGAACGGAGCGTCACTGCCGTTTGTATCGCATGACTTCATGCTCACGGTAACGGCATCACCCGAAGCGTCGCCTACGCTTGCGTTCAGCAAATCGACTGTCGTTGACGGAAGCACGTTGTGGAGCGTAACGGAAGCTCCTTCCTCTGCATCGTCACCGTCGAGAGTCACCTGCACCAAAGCAAAAACGTGAGTGAAACGCAGCATTACGGTAGTGGCTCCAGCATCCACACTTTCATTTTTCGCCATCAGCGGATCATTCTCCCCGTCATAGCCTTCCGTCTGGTCTGATGCAACAGTAAAGCCAATGCCCGAGGCGGAAGTCACACTTCCGTCATACGGATAGTAGGCGTAATATTTGTAGTATTCGGCATCCTCCGGTACCGTAATCGTAGTTCCCTGTGCCTCCCAAGATGAGCCGTTGTATTCATAGGGACAATTGGAGAATACCGCGCTGCCACTTTCGTCATACACGAAAATACCAACTACATCGCCGGATTCGAACACGGTGGAGAAACCGCTGTCATCGGTCGTAGAACGAGTAAGATTGTTGACACTCATTTCAAACTCCACAGGTGTACCTGAGAATGTTTCCCCGCCTGCTGAAGACGCATCGTTGTCATCACTGCAAGCATTCAATGACAGCAGTGCCACCGCTGCCATTGCCATAAGTTTCATGTTTGTTTTCATATCACAATTAATTTAGAAAAATTGCACTCACGTTCCGATTAAAAACTCTTGATATTTCTAACAAAACATCTTGATATTACAAAAATACAAAATTAGCTAAAAAGACGTGACAAAATTATAAAATATTATATTTACCAATACTAAAAAGGTACAAAAAACTTGTTTATTACACAAAAAGTAGCGTCATTTGCATTCATATTCTAAAAAAATTGCTTATGGCAGACAACTATATTGAGAGGCAGCGCGAAGCTTACGAAGCACGGAAAGCAGCGTGGGAAAAGGGAAACAGATACCGGCGTAAAAAAGTACCCCGCACTGCCGATGAGAACAGTGGACCATGCGGGCGGCTTTTCAGCAACCACAGCAGGAAGGTTGTGGCCGTGCATGACCTGTCGGGCATGGGACGTGTGTCGCTCATGGCAGTCATTCCCATCCTTTCCTCAATGGGGCTTCAGGTGTGTCCGCTCCCCACTGCCATACTCTCCAACCATACGCAATACCCCACCTATTCGTTCCTCGATCTGACCGAAGAGATGAAAAACATAATCGCGAAATGGAAAGAACTCGACTTCCGTTTCGACGCGTTCTATACGGGCTATCTGGGTTCACCGCAACAGGCACAGATTGTAGAAGACTTCATCCGCAGATTCCGTCGCCCGGCAGACCTCGTTGTGGTCGATCCCGTAATGGGTGACAACGGAAGCCTGTACAAAGGCATCACCGAAGACATGGTTACGGAAATGAAGAAACTGATATGCATTGCCGACATCATCACGCCCAACATGACGGAACTGTTCCGCCTGCTCGACATGCCTTTTCAGGACAGAATATCCGACAAAGACCTGAAGGCCGCCCTCAAGGAGCTGTCAGACAAGGGGCCCGGCATAGTCATAGCGACCAGTGTACCTGTGAAAGACGACCCCCACTCCACTTCCGTATATGCCTACAACCGTTTCGGCAACCGCTACTGGAAGGTGACATGTCCCTACCTGCCTGCCCACTATCCCGGCACAGGCGACACGTTTACCAGTGTCATCACCGGCTCGCTCATGCAGGGTGACAGCCTCCCTATCGCGCTCGACCGCGCCACGCAGTTCATTCTTCAGGGCATACGCTCCACCTTCGGCTACGAATATGACAATATGGAGGGAATCATGCTGGAAAAAGTGCTTCCCAACCTCAGCATGCCCATACAGGTGAGCAGCTACGAGCTGGTGGAGTAAAACACAGACGGCAGAAAAATTATGGCGGAAGAAGCACGTATATGCCTCAGTCCGCCACAAGGGAAAGAGATTTCAGTTGTTTTTCATCGCACAGTCATGCCGTGACTTACGGTCGCAGTAACGTTTGCACTGCGCACAGATGTCATAGCCCAGCATGGCGCCCAGTATGAAGTCCTCCTCCGGCGTCAGTTCGTTGAGCGGACGCGTCACCATCATGCGTATGGCATCGATACACTCCGCCTTGCCGAAGAACAGGTTGATCCGCTCGCTGTCCACACGCTGTACGACATAGCGGATACGCTGGCTTCTCAGCCGGTTGACGGCAAATTCCTCATACTTCTTATTTGTCGTGTACAGCACCATCTGGCGCACGCCCTTCTTCAACTCATAAATATGGTTGAGAAACACTTTCAGTTCAACGGGATTGATGTCTGGAGCTATCATACCGCTCAGTGTGAAAATAAGGTAAACAGCAAACCTTTTTCAGGCGAGGTCGGCTTTCAGCATGTCAGTCCATGCATCCACGCGAGCCTCTGTCTTGTCACTCTCGTTCATCTCGTCAATGGCAAGTCCCACGAACTTCCCGTCAACCACGGCCACGGAAGCGCCGTAAGTATAATCAGATTCCGGAACAGCTCCCACAAACGTGCATCCGCTGTCCTTCAGATCCTCATACAGGATTCCCATGCCGTCACAGAACGTATCGGAATATGATTCAGAATCACCGCAGCCGAAGAGAGCCACTGTCTTTCCGGAAAGATCGGCTGCTTTCAAGACCTTTATTCCGTCATACCAGTCATCCTGCAACTCACCGTCTCCCCACGTAGATGTCCCAAGAATCAGCACATCATAAGAAGCCACCTTTTCGGCAGTTATCTTTCCTGCATCAGTCACATCGCCTGAAGCTACACCCAGTTTTTCTGCAATCATGTGCGCCACAGATTCCGTAGTACCGGTTGTGGAGCCATAAAAAATACCTGTCTTTTTCATTTTCCTCAATTTTAATTTTACATCACAAAATAAACGCATGAAGACGGGATCTGAAATACCTAAAAGTGGTTATTTTATCCATATGGGGAACACTTCGGACAATTTTCGCGTAATTCAGACACCTCGTATTCTTGCTTTTATGTCTAATTTTGTACAAATAACACTTAAACGATGAATATCCGACATATAAATGCCGTTCAGATATTTCTGCTTCTCTGCATAATGCTATCCTCAGAAGGATGTGACATGATAGAATACCATCCCTATGACCTCGACATAGATGGCGAGACAGGCATCAATGAAAAGAACATCAGCCTTATCGAATCCGCACTTGACGGACGGACTGAAATCTCCTTTGCCGTGATAAGCGACACGCAGCGGTGGTATGACGAGACAGAAGATGCGGTGACGGCAATTAACGCACGCAACGATATCGACTTCGTGATACATACGGGCGACATATCCGACTTCGGCCTGAAGCTGGAAATGGAGAAGCAACGCGACATACTGAACGGACTGGACGTGCCATACGTGTGCGTGCTTGGCAACCACGACTGTCTCGCTACAGGACTGGATGTGTTCAACACCATCTTCGGTGACAACAACTTCGCGTTCACCGCCGGGAATGTACACTTCATCGGGCTGAACACCAATGCGCTGGAATTCGATGATGACACGGACGTCCCTGATTTTGACTTTCTGGCATCTGACCTGGCAAACCTCCCGGCACAGGTGGAAAAGACCGTAGTGGCCATGCACGCTCCTCCCTACTCGGAACAGTTCAACAACGATGTGGCCGATTTGTTTGAAGAAACCATCACACAGTTCCCCAACCTCCAGTTCTGCCTTTACGGACACATGCATAGCGTGACAGTGAGCGAATTTTTCGATGACGGCATAATATACTACGAATGCGCGTGCGCAAAGGACCGCACTTATCTTTTTTTCACCATAAACGAAAACGGTTATACCTATGAAGTGGTTTCCTATTGACAGGATATTTGTCCTGGTGGCCGTCATGACAGCTTTCTGCATGAAGACAATGGCCGCAGCTTCCGACTCGCTTATATCTGCTCCGCAAATACAGCAGACAAGAAGATGGGACAAGCGTGAGCACCTGAAATACAAAGGCTGGGAGCGGCTGAAGCCAACCCACGTCTCACTGCAATATGCAGGCGGGATGGGTATGTTCTCCTTAGGGACAGGATGGGACTACGGAAAGCGATGCCAAGGAGAGACCGAAATACGATGGGGATTCGTGCCCAAGAAATACATGGGCGACAAGATGAGTATGGTCTTTACCCTAAAGGAGAACTACATTCCGTGGAGCGTCAGCTTCAAGGAACGATGGTCAGTGGAACCGTTCTACTGCGGACTGTACATTACTGCCATCACTGGCAACAGGTTCTGGTGGAAAGAACCTGACAAATATCCGGGCAGATACTACAAGTTCAGCACACGTATACGCCCCTATATCTTCATAGGACAGCGCTTCGGGTTCAGTCCGTCGCACGACCTGCTACGGAAAGTCTCGGCATATTACGAAGTGGGCACATGCGAACTGTATCTTATAAGCAAGTTCACCAACAGCAGTATGAAGATGAAAGACATCCTGAGATTCTCGTTCGGTGTGAGGATGCAGCTTTTCCGCGACTGAAACCGTCACATAAGGTCAAAATCTTCCGGGACAACGGCAATAAAAAAGAGGACTGCGTTTCATCCGTTTCCGAAATCTGTCCGCAATCCCCGTCCAAGGACTGTATGAAGAAAGACATTATTTTTTTGATTCTTCCAGCGAAACTTTTCTAAATTCCTTCAATACCTTTTCCAACTCCAGCGAAGTCTTACGCGCGCGCATACCGGCGGCCTTGTTTCCTTTTCCAGCCTGCAGTTCTGCATCTGTAATCAAAGATTCGTTCAATTCTTTAATTTTAGCAATCAATTCATGCAACATAGTCTCATTATCTTTAAATTAAACATATTCAAATATATATACATTCATCCAACTTACATATTGCTCCCGACTGTTTTTTGCATATTTTAATACAAAACCAAACTTTTCATGCGAATCACTTTTCTTCCACCCACAATTTCAGCACTCTGCAAGTCTGCGAAGTTACCCTGAAGCGGTTGTCGGCACGTTCTCCCACCAGCCATACGATTTCACCATCTGTACATACCACCAACTGGTTTTCCTTGTCGAAAAGCGATTTTTTCCGGTCGCGCAGATAATTTCTGACTGACTTGAATCCTCTCATTCCGAACGGTACGAACCTGTCTCCCGATTCCCATTTCCGCAGAGTCAGCCTTCCGGTAACCTTGTCCGCATCAAGATAGGCGGTACGTGAATCCTTAGGCACAACAAACGTTCCGTCCACATCTATCAGCTCGCTGTGAAGCACTGGAAATGGACTTTCCTCCTCACCTGGTTTCCAGCGCAGCTTTCCGTGATCTGTCAGAAGCACGTGGCTTGTAGTGCGGAACACCTTCCCCGATACACCTTCTTTCAGACAGCGGAACACATCGTCAAGCTGCGAGGCATTCACTCCAGTCGGACGCAGTGCTTCGTAAAGCACGGCTCGGGGAGACCTCTCACGGAACAACGCCCGAGCGTCAACTTCGCATGTGCCAGACATGACATGCCTCACGCTCTCCTCTACGGCCGCATGGTATATCTCTGCCACGTCATCCAGCCGTTCCATCGTGCGTGCCACTGTTTCCACAGCCGACGGGTTGACTGTTTCGAGCATAGGAATCAGATGCAGGCGGATTTTGTTGCGTACGAACTCATCCCGAAGGTTACTGCTGTCAGTCACATAATCCTGTCCCAACTCCTTCAGATAATCCAGAATCTCCTGCCGCCCGGTACATAGCAGCGGACGCACCACTCTCCCGTTCACCGCACGTATTCCCGACAGTCCGTCAATTCCTGTGCCCCTAAGCAGATTCAGAAAAAAAGTCTCCACGCTGTCGTTCCTGTGATGCGCCACTGCAACTGCCTTCGCCCCCGTCTCATCCAAAAGACGTGCGAACCACGCATAACGCAGCTCTCTTGCCGCCATCTCGATGGAAATCCCTTTGGCGGAAGCATAACCTTCCGTATCGAAATCCGTCTTGTAAAGCTTCACGCCCAGTCTGTCCGCCAGCGATGTCACGAACACCTCATCACGCACCGACTCTTCTCCACGCAGATGAAAGTTACAGTGGGCAGCCTCGCAGCGGTATCCCAAACGGAGCAGCACACGGAGCAACGCCACCGAGTCGGCTCCTCCGCTCAATGCCACCAGCACCTTGTCGGAAACGGAGAACATGACCTTCTCGCGAATAAATCTGTCAACCTTACGTTCAAACATGAAACTTATAGATGTTAAAGCGCAGCATACAAACCGGATTTCCCATTACATTACGGGTAACAGAACTCCATTATACTGCGTCTGACAAAGATACGATAAAAAGAATTATTGCCTCACTTTTCCACAGCAAAACACAGCCATGACTGTCAAAGTCATGGAAATAATGCCAATGTCACTTCACCATATGATGAGTCGCACGATGAAAAGTATTCATACGACCTGTTTGCATTTATTTAAAAACAATCTAAATAGCTTGCATATCCCGCCACAATAATCTATTTTTGCGCCATACTAAAGAAACGCAACATGAGACTGTCTGAATTGAAGACCGGCCAAAAAGGGGTAATCGTGAAAGTATTCGGGCACGGAGGATTCCGCCGGCGCATAATAGAAATGGGGTTCATCAAGGGGAAAGCGGTGGAAGTCATACTGAACGCTCCGCTGAGAGACCCGGTGAAATACAAAATCATGGGATACGAAGTGTCGCTCCGACGTCAGGAAGCGGCCATGATTGAAGTCATCAGTGAAGAGGAGGCACGCAAGCAAAGCGAAGAAAACACATTCCTGAAGCCAATCATGCACGACACACCCATATCGGAAGAGGTCATGAGAAACCTGGCTCTGCGCGAACGGCGCACCATCAACGTGGCCATAGTGGGAAACCCCAACTGCGGAAAGACATCGCTTTTCAACGTGGCATCCGGAAGCCACGAGCATGTGGGCAACTACAGCGGAGTAACAGTCGATGCAAAAGAGGGTAAATTCGAGTTTCAGGGATATCACTTCCGGCTGATAGACCTGCCCGGGACATACTCGCTATCAGCATACAGCCCAGAAGAACTGTACGTGCGCAAACATATCATCGAGGAGACTCCGGACGTGATAATAAATGTAGTGGATGCCGGGAATCTAGAACGGAACCTCTACCTGACCACCCAACTCATTGACATGAACGTGCGCATGGTCATTGCCCTCAATATGTACGATGCGCTGGAACACAGCGGCAACAAGCTGAACATACACGAACTGAGCGAACTGTTGGGCGTACCGATTGTGCCTACCATAAGCCGCACGGGAAAAGGCATCGACAATCTGTTCCACGTTATTATCGGCCTGTATGAAGGAGCAGACTTCATGCAACAGAAAGACAAGATAAAGAACGAGGTGTTGCGCGAATTCCGGGAGTGGCACGACCAATGCGTAACAGGCCACAAATACGAAGATTCGAAAGAAGAAGACCCGTTCGCGTACAAAAGCTTCATCCGACATATCCACATCAACCACGGAACTGAAATAGAATACAGCATCGAGGCCGTGAAGAAGGAAATATGCAAGAACACGGACATAAGGCACGAATATTCAACCCGGTTCCTTGCCATCAAGCTCCTTGAGAACGATAAGGACATTGAGACACGGGTCATCACCCCACTGCCCAACGGGAAGGAGATTATGGACGTGCGCGACAAAGAGGCGGAACGCCTGTGCCGGACACTCAACGAAGACAGCGAGCAGGCAATCACCGATGCCAAGTACGCATTTATAGCCGGTGCGCTGAAAGAGACCTACGATGAGGTAAACACTGACACCGAGACCTTCACACGGGTGGTTGATACCATAGTCACACACCGTATCTGGGGATTCCCTATCTTCTTCGTATTCCTCTACGTCATGTTTGAAGCCACATTCGTGTTGGGAGCATATCCGCAGGACTGGATTGAACGGGCTGTAGAACTGCTGGGTACGGGAGTGGAAAGCCTCATGTCCCCCGGCCCCATGAAGGATCTTGTAATCGACGGAATCATAGGCGGAGTGGGTGGTGTCATCGTGTTCCTGCCCAACATCCTGCTGCTCTATCTTTTCATCTCATTCATGGAAGATAGCGGATACATGGCCCGCGCGGCTTTCATCATGGACAAGCTCATGCACAAGATGGGTCTGCACGGCAAGTCGTTCATCCCGCTCATCATGGGATTCGGATGCAACGTACCTGCAATAATGGCTTCACGTATCATCGAAAGCCGGAAAGCCCGACTGGTCACGATGCTTGTCAACCCTCTGATGTCGTGCAGTGCACGCCTGCCCATCTACCTGGTGCTCATCGGTGCGTTCTTTCCCTCGAAAGCCAGTCTGGTGCTTCTATCCATCTATGCCGTCGGAATAATGCTGGCGATACTGCTTGCAAGGATCTTCGCCAAGATATTGGTGAAAGGTGATGACAGCCCTTTCGTAATGGAACTTCCGCCCTACCGCATGCCCACAGCCAAGGTGGTGATCCGCCACACATGGGAAAAGGGCAAGCAATACCTAAAAAAGATGGGAGGCATCATCATGATAGCCTCCATCATCATCTGGTTCTTGGGATATTATCCCAATCATGAAGCCTATGAAACCACGGCCGAACAACAGGAGAACTCCTACATAGGCCGTCTGGGGAAAGCCATAGAACCAGCAATAGAGCCGTTGGGATTCGACTGGAAGATGGGTATTGGAATTATTTCCGGAGTGGGTGCAAAGGAACTGGTTGTGAGCACCCTCAGCGTGCTATACACGAACGAGGATGACGTGGAGAACATAAACCTCTCGGAACGTATCCCCATCACTCCGCTGGTGGCCTACGGATATATGCTCTTCGTACTAATATATTTCCCGTGCATAGCAACCATAGCCGCCATCAAGCAGGAATCCGGAAGCTGGAAATGGGCGGTATTCGCTGCCTGCTATACCACGGCACTGGCATGGATTGTGTCGTTCGCGGTCTTCCAGATAGGAAGCCTGTTCACCTGATACGGTAATGTAATGAGTACACAAGACATACTGGTATATGTGATAGTTGCCTGCTGCGTGGTCTACATGTTCAGGCACTATCTGAAAAACCTGTTCCGCAGAAAAGACAAGTCGCAAGGATGCGGGTGTGGGTGTGACGGATGTCCTCATACCCACAGCGGATGTGACGGAAAAAAGGAAAAGCCGGACAGCAGACAGTAGGATTTTCCTTATACGAAGAGATGCAGAAGCTCGCCTTCCAGTCTTTCGCGTACTTCTTCCATGGGAAGTTCATACCCCATCTCGGCAGCAAGCGACGTTACCCCCTTGTCCACAAACCCACAGGGATGAATGTATCCGAAATATCTCAGATCAGTATTGACGTTAAGAGCAAGTCCGTGCATAGTGACAAAATGACTGCTCCTCACCCCCATTGCACAAATCTTACGTTCTACGGGAGTACCTGGATCGAGCCATACCCCAGTGGCACCCTTCACCCGTCCGGCTTCAATCCCGTAGGATGCGCATACACGAATGACCGCTTCCTCCAACAGGTGCATGTAGTCTTTCAATCCTATACGGAAATCCTCCAGATTCAAGATAGGATAGCATACCCATTGTCCCGGGCCGTGATAGGTGATGTCCCCACCACGGTCGATGCGGAACAGCTCAGCACCTGTTGCTGACAGTTGTACGGTTGTGAGGAGCATGTTCTCACCTTTTCCGTGCCTTCCTATCGTGTACACATGCGGATGCTGACAAAATATGATCCGGTTCCGATACGCACATCCTTCCATCTTCGCCTTTATAAGACTGTCGAATAGGTATGTCTGCCTTTCCCACGCTTCTCTGTAGGGTACGATTCCCCATTGTTCCGTTTCTATCATGTTACAGCTTTTGAAGAATATCTCGCACAAAGAAAAAACAATTCCGCGTAAATACCAATAGAGGCCGACTCAAAAGAGATTTTGAAGTTGGCCTCTTGCTGTTTCTAAACAAAAGATATTCGGTTGCAGCTTAAAAAAATTGCAGCCTTTTATGTGAGTTCGGCTTAAGCTTACCACAAAGTCAGTTGTTTTGAATTCCCGATGGTATATCCTTGCAGAGCTTCAGGCTTGTTGTCAAAGAAGCAGTAAG
>CAZSYY010000002.1:0-111590 GCA_964611375.1 uncultured Phocaeicola sp.
TTAAATGTTATAATTGAACACTATAAATTTAATGCTTTTATCGCTATGTTCCTATTTCTCAGCAAAATATTTATTCGCTTATATCGAACTCACGTTAAATACCATCCCAAGGAAGTTGCCAGAGATTCTAACTTTAGGAACATTTGTGAATGTCTACTGATCCAATGTCCCATATTATCAAAAAAGATTCCAAGTCTAAAAAAATAAAAACACCCAATTTTACATTTTAGGGTGTAAAATTGGGTGTTTGTTTTGTAAAACATTGATTTTCAATGTTTATTGCGGAGAGACAGGGATTCGAACCCCGGGTGCCTCGCAGCACAACGGTTTTCAAGACCGCCGCAATCGACCACTCTGCCACCTCTCCAAAGATTGTCTTTTATTTCTAAAAGCGATGCAAAGGTATGGATTATTTTTTAGATGAACAAATAATTCCCGGATTTTTTTTGACCTTTTTTCTCCATTATCTTAACTTTGCGCCCGTATTCATTAATTGACAGAGGATTGCAGTATGGTGTATCCGCTAAACTTTGAGCAAAAAATAGGATTTGAACAGATTAGAGAATTGTTAAAGGCTAAATGTTTCAGTACGCTGGGGAAAGGACGGGTTGATGAAATGTCTTTTTCTGACAATTACGAGGAAATCACCCGGAGACTGGAGCAGACAGCAGAGTTTTTGCAGATAATACGCGAAGAAGACAGTTTCCCATCCCAATATTTCTTTGATGTACGTGCTTCACTGAAGCGAATAAGAGTGGAAGGGCTTTACCTTGATGAACAGGAGGTGTTTGATCTTAGGCGTTCGTTGGAGACAATACGGGACATTGTGCGTTTTTTCCGTCAGGACGATGATGATGCCGAATCTCCGTATCCGGCCCTCAGTGAACTGGCAGGTGACATCATCGTGTTTCCTCAGATTATCGTCCGCATTGACAGAATTATCGATTCTTTCGGAAAAGTGAGGGACAATGCATCGGCGGAACTTCTCCGGATCCGCAGGGAACTGTCAGCTACTGCAGGAAGTATATCCCGAAGTCTGAATTCGATTCTCCGTAATGCCCAGGCTGAAGGTTACGTGGAAAAGGATGTGACTCCGACCATGCGTGACGGGCGTCTGGTCATTCCTGTGGCTCCGGGAATGAAACGCAAGATCAGGGGTATCGTGCATGATGAATCGGCTACGGGAAAGACTGTGTTTATAGAACCTGCAGAGGTGGTGGAAGCCAATAACCGTATTCGTGAACTGGAAGGGGAGGAGCGCCGGGAAATCATACGCATACTCACGGAATTTTCGGCTTCTATACGCCCGGTGCTTCCGGACATCCTCCGGTCGTACGAATTTTTGGCTGATATAGATTTCATACAGGCGAAAGCAATGTTCGGCATTGAGATTAATGGATGCCGGCCGTTGTTCGAGGACCGACAGGAGGCGGACTGGTACGGGGCGGTACATCCGCTATTGAAAATGTCTTTGGAAAAGCATGGGAAAAAGGTGGTGCCGCTCGATATAAAGTTGGACAGTTCGCATCGTATTCTTCTGATATCCGGTCCGAATGCCGGAGGAAAGTCGGTCTGCCTGAAGACGGTCGGCCTGCTACAATATATGCTTCAATGCGGACTTCTCGTCTCTATGGGCGACAGCAGCCGTACAGGGATATTCAGTCACATATTCATTGATATAGGTGATGAGCAGAGCATAGAGGATGATCTCAGCACATATTCTTCACACCTTACCAACATGAAGACGATGTTGAAATGTTGCGACAGCCGCAGTCTTATACTGATAGATGAGTTCGGAGGAGGAACCGAGCCGCAGATAGGAGGGGCGATAGCCGAGGCGGTGCTGAAGCGGCTCAATGCGAAAGGGACATTCGGTGTTATCACTACGCACTATCAGAACCTGAAACGTTTCGCGGAGGATAATGAAGGTGTGGTTAACGGCGCGATGCTTTACGACCGTCATGAGATGCGTCCACTGTTTCAGTTGCAGACAGGCAGTCCGGGAAGCTCGTTCGCGGTGGAGATTGCGCGCAAGATCGGACTCCCGGAAGAGGTGATCGCCGATGCTTCGGAAATTGTTGGAAGCGAATACATCCAGAGCGACAAGTATCTGCTTGACATTATACGTGACAAGCGTTATTGGGAATCCAAACGTCAGAAAATCCGGCAGCGCGAAAAGCAGATGGAAGCTGTAATAGAAAAATATGAACGTGAGGTTGAGGAAATGGAGCGAAGCCGCAAGGAAATTCTGGAGAAGGCGAGGGAAGAGGCTGCACGTTTGCTTCAGGAATCGAATGCGAGGATTGAAAATACCATTCGTTCCATCAAGGAATCGCAGGCGGAAAAGGAACGTACACGTCAGGTACGTCAGGAACTGGCCGATTTCCGTCGGCAGGTGGAAGATGCTGAAAAAGCGGCGGAGGAAGAAAGGATTGCGCGCAAGATGGAGCAGGTGATTCGTAGGCAGGAGCGGAAAAAGAACCGTAAGGAACAGAAGAATGCTGATGTTCCGTCGGTACAGCCGGAAAAAAAAACGATTGCGGTTGGCGATTACGTGCGTATCAAGGGACAGTCGGGTATAGGGCAGGTGTTGGAGACGAATCCGAAAAACACAGTGGTGATGTTCGGACTTATGAAAACAAATGTCAGTACCGGGCGTCTTGAACATGCGGAGGCACCAAAACAGACCGCTCCCGTGAAGACCACTTTTGTAGGCGATGAGACACAGGAGCAGATGCACCGGAAAAGGCTGAATTTCAGACAAGATATTGATGTGCGCGGGATGAGGGGCGATGAAGCTGTACAGGCTGTCACGTATTTCGTGGATGATGCCATACAGGTTGGAGCAGGCCGTGTGCGCATCCTGCACGGGACAGGAACAGGGATTCTCCGTACACTTATCCGCCAGTATCTTGCCACAGTGCCGGGAGTGGCTGATTTTAAGGATGAACATGTACAGCTCGGTGGAGCAGGAATCACGGTGGTCGACTTGAAGTAGGGCTTCCTCACGTTCTTGTCAAAATCCCTGTATGTTCGGAGCAAAGCTTCCTTGCGTTTTTCATGCACAAAGAATTGCCATATCCGGTCTGCATATATGTCATCTTTTTTATCTTTGCATGTTCTTTAAAATGTGCAGAAATGAAATCAATCAGAGAACTATACCGTATCGGGACAGGGCCCTCAAGCAGTCATACAATGGGGCCCCGCAAGGCTGCGGAGATCTTTCTGGCACGCCATCCCGAGGCAGCATCGTTTGAAGTGACTCTCTATGGCAGTCTGGCGGCTACGGGCAAAGGTCACATGACTGATGTGGCCATTCTCGACACTCTGAAACCTCATGCAGATGTAGAGATAGTGTGGAAACCTCATGTGTTCTTTCCTTTTCATCCCAATGGGATGACGTTCAGGTCGTTCGATTACGACAAGAAGAAGACTGACGAGTGGACGGTGTTCAGCGTGGGAGGCGGAGCACTGGCGGAAGAGGGGCATGACAACAATGCCACCCCCGACCTGTATGAGATGAATACCATGAGCCGCATCCTGTACTGGTGCGAACATACGGGACGCAATTACTGGGAGTATGTGGAGTTGTGCGAAGGAAAGGAAATATGGGATTATCTGGAAGAGGTATGGAAAACCATGCAGGAGTCCATCATTCGAGGGCTTGATGCAGAGGGTGTCCTTCCGGGTCCGTTGAACCTTCCCCGTAAGGCTTCATCCTATTATATACGTTCCGAAGGATACAAAGACTCGCTGCGTTCGCGAGGACTGGTGTTCGCCTATGCACTGGCGGTGAGTGAGGAAAATGCTTCGGGAGGAAAAATCGTTACGGCTCCTACGTGCGGCTCGTGCGGTGTGGTTCCGGCCGTACTGTATCATCTGCAGAAAACGCGGAACTTCAGTGACGCGCGCATTCTTCGTGCGCTGGCCACAGCCGGGCTTGTGGGAAACATCGTGAAGCACAACGCCTCCATCTCAGGCGCAGAAGCGGGATGCCAGGCGGAAGTGGGTGTGGCATGTTCAATGGCTTCGGCGGCAGCCAGCCAGCTTTTCGGGGGCAGCCCGGCACAGATTGAGTATGCTGCCGAAATGGGACTGGAGCATCATCTCGGAATGACTTGCGATCCTGTATGCGGACTGGTGCAGATTCCGTGTATCGAACGTAACGCGTATGCCGCTGCCCGAGCGCTTGATGCCAACATCTATTCTGCCTTTACCGACGGACACCACCGTGTGTCGTTCGACCGTGTTGTGGAGGTGATGAAACAGACCGGACACGATTTGCCTTCATTGTATAAGGAAACGAGCGAGGGCGGACTTGCCAAGAACTATAAACCGATGGATTAGTCGGAATATTAACTAATAATAGGTATTGACAGAGTGAAGATTCGTTTCGTCCCTATTGTTTTATTGCAGTTTTTCGTGATTCCCTGATATGTCTGCATGATTTTTTCATAAGAAATGGGGATTGTATTATTTTGTCTTTCACTGTAACTTTGCGGCGGTAAAAACAATTCAATACAATAAAATTATGAAGTTTTGGAATTTTTTAGTTGCAACAGCTGTTGCATTGTTCGCGGTGTCTTGTAATGATGACGATGATTTGGACAATGATGATGGTGGTAGTGATCAGACAGAAGCAGGGCTGGATATTGTGGATGCTCTGGCGGGTACTTACGAAGGTTATACAAGTGCATCGTTCACTTACGTTACAGACCCTATGATTACGTCTGATGAATCGTTTACCTTGACCGCAAATGATGACGGTACTACTCTTACTCTTTCTTATGTGTCAGAGACGTGGGGTACCTTCACATTCTCTTCTGTAAGCGCGACTTTGTCAGACGGAGTATATACGATTGAGGGAGAAGGCTCAACTGTAATGGGTATGAGTTCAGACAGCTCAAGTGAATATGACGCTACGGTGAGCGGAACTATCAGCGAAGACAAGAGCGACTTTGCTGTCACTTTCACTGTTCCTTCGGTTATGGGAGGACTGACCGTCACATTCTATAGTGGAGATGCACCGGGAGATGAAGGTGATGAAGGAACAGCTGAATCAGTTGTAGAAGCTGTGGTCGGGAGTTATAGCGGAATGATGTCAATGACTGTCTCAGGCAGTTCACAGGGAGAGTTTGAAGTGGAAGTAACATTTGCTGCGGCTGATGACGGAACTCTGACAATCTCCGTACCGAGTATGAGTATGGGAAGCAGCATGACATTACCTGCATTCGACATCACCGGAGTAGCGGTAAGCGAATCTGAAAGTGGTGATGGAACTTACACCATTACATTGGAATCTGCTACCATAGAAACGGAAAGCATGACTGTTAAAGTGGCAGATCTGACAGGTACTGTGTATGCAGTCGGCAGTGCGGAATTTACAATGAATGTCACTCCGGGAGCCATGCCTATGTCGATTACCTTCGCTTTCAGTAGTGTGGAATAATCTCAAACGGTTTTATACATTTTGAAAAGCATGAAGAACGTGAATTTTCATGTAATTCCCATGCTGGGAATGGCGGTAATGTCATTCTCAGCATGTGATGGCATATTCAGCGGAATTTATGACAGTTATACCATAGGCATTTCCGAATTAAGTGATTCGCTTATCATAGACGCAACGGAATATGCAAAATGGACTTACGTCAATCTGGAAACAAAGGAAACCGTTGCCACTCGCATCGTCGATGAGGCAGGTACGGAGGAACCATGGGAGGATGGAGGCAGCATGCCCGACGAATGGGATATTGCTATCCATAGGTACGATGTGAAAACTAACGGAGGAGCCGTGCTGGAGACATCCTATACCAGCATTGATGACATTATAAGCAGTGGCACTATCCCGGAGGGGAATTACGTAGAAGATACGGCAGACAGTATCTCCATCGACATGTCAAATATGATGAGCGGAGAGATCGGCTATGCCGCTGCAAATATCAATACGGAAATGGCGAAGTGGTTAGATGTGGACACAAGCTCCATGCCACCTGTTTACACATTGTCTGACTATGTCTATGTAGTGCGTTTACAGGACGACACGTATGCCGCAATTAAATTTTTGTCACGTAATTATGGCGGCACTTCAGGAATCATAATGTTCGAGTACGTATATCCACTGGAGGATGCTTTCAACTAAAAGAATGCGTATAGATTTATAACTGAAAACAGAAAGAATTAAAAACGGAAAAAGTATTATGCGGAGAATACTGAAAGGCTTCTGGTTTATGGCATTGTGTTGCCTGTTTGCACTGCCGGCAGCCGCACAGCACATCATATCAGGTACGGTTCTCGACTCTTACGGAGAACCGTTGGTGGGAGCAACGGTTTTTGTTAAAGAAAGTCCGAAAATAGGAATGACCACCGACATGGAAGGAAATTACCGGCTGCGGATTCCCGATGACAAAGAATATACTTTGCAGGTATCATATCTCGGCTATGTCACTCAGAACTGTCGTCTTCGGCCTGAAGATAAAAAAAAGGATTTCACTATGGAGGAGGATGCCATAGGTATGGAAACGGTGGTCGTGACGGGAACGCGTACTCCCAAACTGCTGAAGGACGTACCTATCGTGACGCGTGTCATTACGGCCGATGACATAAAGAAGGTGGATGCCACCAATATCGGCGACCTGCTTCAGACCGAACTGCCGGGTATAGAATTCTCATATTCGATGAACCAGCAGGTGTCGCTCGACATGCAGGGCTTCGGAGGAACCTCCATCCTGTTCCTTGTTGACGGGGAACGCCTTGCCGGAGAGACATTGGATAACATCGACTACAGCCGCCTTAACCTTGACAATGTGGAGCGTATAGAAATCGTAAAGGGTGCGGCTTCTTCTCTTTACGGCTCAAATGCAGTGGGAGGAGTCATCAATATCATCAGCAAGGAGGCGGAAGAACCGTGGACACTGAACCTGAACGGACGTTACGGGTCGCACAACGACCAGCGTTACGGCGGTACTTTGACTTTCAAGGCGGGTGACTTCAAGAACAGCCTGAACGTACAGCATACGACTACTGACCCTATAAACGTGGGTACTTATGGAAGAGACGGAGAGGAAAACGATTTCAGTACAGTGTACGGGAATCGTACATGGAACTTCAAGGACCGGCTTGTCTATACACCCATTGACCGGCTGAAGCTGACGGGACGGTTGGGCTATTTCTTCCGCGAACGTGATCCCGGAGGTTCTACCAAAGACCGTTACCGCGACTTTTCGGGAGGACTGAAAGGAAACTATACTTTCGACAAACGGAGTGACCTTGAGGTGTCTTACAGCTTCGACCAGTATGACAAAAGTGATTTCTATACCAGCCAGAGATTGGATGTGCGCGACTATAAGAACGTGCAGCACACCATTCGAGCCTTGTACAACTATTCTCTGAACGAAAACAATACACTGACTGTTGGAGGTGATTTCATGCGTGATTATCTGATGAGTTATCAGTTTACCGATGGCGGCAGTCACGAGCAGTACACGGCCGATGCTTTCGCGCAATTCGACCTGAATCCCACTAAGAACCTGAACGTGATGTCATCCATCCGTTTCGATTATTATTCGGAGGCTGACGTGAAGAACACCTCATCCAAACTGGGTATCATGTACAAATGGAAAAACTGTTCTTTGCGTGCTTCGTATGCAGGAGGATTCCGCGCCCCGACATTGAAGGAAATGTATATGGATTTCAATATGGCGAATGTCTTCATGATATACGGCAATGAGGACTTGAAGCCGGAGAGCAGCCAGAATTTCTCGCTCTCTGCCGAGTATATGAAGAACCGTTATAATGTGACCGTGACGGGATACTTCAATCTGGTGGACAATCATATCACTACTGTATGGGACCAGACACAGTACGGCATGGTTTACTCGAACATATCGCAGATGAACATTGCCGGAGTGAATGTGGATGTGGCAGCCAAGTATAGTTGCGGGCTGGGCTTACGCTTCTCGTATGCATATACACATGTCCATATTCCTGCGGATGAACCGTATTTTTCTTCCACCCGTCCACACTCCGCAACTGCCAAGGTGGATTACGGGAAGTCATGGAAAAACTACGGATTCGATGTCACTCTGAGCGGACGTGTACTTTCGGAAGTGACCACTGACGAATATATCAGTTATACAGATCCTGATGCAGGGACTACTTCGACCACCTATCCGGCTTATACCATGTGGAAACTGAATGTGTCGCAGCGTGTGTATAAGGGAATCCGTGTGAACGTGATAGTTGACAACCTGTTTAATTACCGTCCGAGTCACTACTACAACAACACGCCGACCACGACCGGTACGACTGTTTCGGTCGGACTTTCGCTTGATGTGGACAAGCTGCTCTGACAGGAATGGTAAGGAAACCGATAAAGAAAACAAATATATGGAGAAAAAAAGGAAGTTTATTTTATATGGCTGTCTGGCAGTTGTCTTAATCGTGCTTTTTGCCGTATGGAACAGTTGGTTCAGCGCGACAAAGATTGGGTTTATCAACTATCAGGTCATCAATTTGGGAGAAATCTCAAAAGCCAACAACAATTCGTTTATCAAACTGGGTGAGTTGAATGTCGAGGAACTGGACAATCTGGGCAGTTACGACATGATTTTCATCAACGCAATGGGACTTCGTATAACGGAAGAACAGCGTGCGGTGATTCAGAAAGCGGCAGACAAAGGTCTGCCTGTCTTGTCAACGGCAGTCACCAATCCTGCCAACAACATCTGTTCACTGGATTCGGCTGTTGCGGCTCCTTTACGCGAATACATTGCAAACGGCGGACGGCGCAATTATCGCAGTATGCTGAACTATGTGCGCAAGGTCATTGACGGCAAGCTGGTTTCTGTCATTGAACCTGAGGCTGCCCAGGAAGCTGCGAGCGAGATGCTTTATCATATCGACCCGAAGAATCCAGATGAGGAGCCCGAAGGGTTCAACACGGTGGCTGAGTACAATCGTTTCCTGAAAGATAACGGACTTTGGAAAGAAAATGTTCCGCGCATCATAGTTACAGGACAGATGGGCGAGCCGACCGATCTTATCAGTAAGCTGGAAGAGACAGGCAACGTGGTTTATCCTGTGCGTCGGATGAAGACTTTTATCACCCGTCACCAGATAGATTCCGTACAGCCGTCGGCAGTCATCAACATGGCTCACGGGCGGATGGGTGACTATATCGTGGACTATCTGTCGAAACAGAACATACCCCTGTTTGCTCCGCTTAACGTGAACAGTCTGGTAGAAGACTGGGAAAACGATGCTATGGGCATGAACGGCGGTTTCCTTTCGCAAAGCGTGGTTACTCCGGAAATAGACGGTGCTGTCCGTCCCTTTGCACTCTTTGGACACTATGCCGATGATGAGGGGTTGCATCATGCGTTCGCCATTCCGGAGCGTTTGGAAACATTCGTGCAGACAGTGAATAACTATATCAGCCTGCAAAAGAAGCCTAATTCTGAAAAGCGTGTCGCTATCATTTACTATAAGGGTCCGGGACAGAGTGCGTTGACCGCTTCAGGAATGGAGGTCGTGCCTTCTCTGTACAACCTTTTGGTGCGTATGAAGAAGGAAGGCTATAAGGTGGATAATCTGCCTGCCAGTAGCGAGGAACTCGGTCGGTTGATTCAGACGCAGGGAACCGTGTTCAGCACTTATGCTGAAGGTGCCTTCGACAGGTTTATGAAAGAAGGGCATCCCGAACTGGTTTCAAAAGAGGATTATGAAAGCTGGGTGAGCAAATCAATTCGTCCGGAACAGTATGCTGAGGTTGTTGCGGCCAACGGTGAGTTCCCGGGCAGTTACATGACAACGGAAGACGGCAGGTTGGGCATAGCCCGTCTGCAGTTCGGTAACGTAGTATTGCTTCCGCAACCGGCTGCGGGTTCAGGTTCCAACTCGTTCCAGATTGTACACGGGACGGATGCGGCTCCTCCACACAGCTATATTGCTCCTTATCTGTGGACTCAGTATGGATTCAAGGCTGATGCATTGGTTCATTTCGGTACGCACGGAAGTCTGGAATACACACCGAGAAAGCAGGTGGCTCTCTCAAGCAGGGACTGGCCCGACAGATTAGTGGGCGCATTGCCGCATTTTTATATCTACACCATAGGTAATGTGGGTGAGGGTGTCATTGCCAAACGTCGTTCTTATGCCGGTTTGCAGTCGTATCTGACACCTCCGTTCATGGAAAGCAATGTCCGTGGAACATATCGTGAGTTGGATGAGGCAGTGAAAAACTACAATAATCTTTTGGGTGAAGCCGGCAATAACGGGTCTACACTCGACAAGGCATCACTGAAGGTGAAAAAACTTGCGGTGAAAATGGGTATTCATCGCGAGCTGGAGCTTGACAGTGTCCTGACAAGGCCTTACTCTGAAGATGAAATTGCACGCATCGAAAACTTTGCCGAAGAGTTGGCGAATGAAAAGATTACAGGACAGTTCTATACAATGGGGAAACCCTATGATAAGGAACGCATAGAATCGAGCGTATATGCCATGGCTACCGAGCCTGTTGCATACAGCCTGCTTGCACTTGACAAACTTCGGGGCAAGGCGGATCCTGAGACGGAAAAGCATCGTACTCTCTTTACGCAGCGCTACCTTAACCCGGCACGTAGCTTGGTTACTCGACTGCTGGCAAATCCGGCAATGGCGACAGATGAGCTGATATGCCGCACGGCAGGCATCACTCCGGATGAATTGAAAGAAGCGCGTGAAGTGGATGCATCACGCAGCAATCCCGACGGGATGATGTCCATGATGATGGCGGCAGCAGAGGAAATGGCTGACAATCCTTCAATGAAAGATATGATGAAAGGAATGACGGGCGGAGGAAACAGCCAGCAGAACCATAAGTCAGGATCTATCGGTGAGGAAATGCGGAAAAAGATGCGCGAAGCTGCCAAGGGCATGAATCCTGACAAGGCTCTCGCTCTCGCAAAGAAAATGGGTGCCGACTCGAGTGCCCTGCATAAAATGGAAGAGGCTATGAAGCATCATCAAACGCCGGCGGACGGACAGTCCACAGACGGAAGGACTTCGTCTACAGGTTCTGCAAAGCCTGCCGTACAGGGAGGCATGGAGGCTATGATGGCGAAGATGATGCATAAGAAGGAATATACGAAAGAGCAAGTCACCAAGGCATTGGCCATAATGGAGGTGGAACGGACAATCAAGAATGTGAACAACTATCGTACATCATTATTGGATAGTCCCGAGAAGGAACTGGCAAGCATGATGAATGCACTGAACGGAGGATATACGCAGCCTTCTCCCGGCGGTGATCCTATAGCAAATCCGAACGCTTTGCCTACGGGACGTAACCTGTATTCTATCAATGCTGAAGCCACACCGTCGGAAGCAGCATGGGAAAAGGGAATACGTCTTGCAAACAACACTATCGAAATGTATAGGAAACGTCATAATGACTCCATTCCACGCAAGGTAAGCTATACATTGTGGAGCAGCGAGTTCATTGAGACGGAGGGTGCGACTGTAGCCCAGATTCTCTATATGTTGGGAGTGGAGCCGATTAGGGATGCTTTTGGCAGGGTGAGTGATATCCGCCTCATTCCTTCAAAGGAACTGGGACGTCCGCGCATAGATGTGGTTGTTCAGACCAGCGGCCAGTTGCGTGACATTGCCGCATCACGTCTGTTTCTTATCAACCGTGCCGTAGAGATGGCGGCAGCGTCGAAAGACGATGTTTATGAGAACCAGGTAGCTGCCGGAATAGTGGAGACGGAACGTATGTTGGTTGAAAAAGGTCTTACCCCCAAAGATGCGCGCGAGATGTCGTCATTCCGTGTATTCGGTGGTGTGAACGGAGGATACGGTACAGGTATTCAGGGTATGGTGGAAGCAGGTGACCGTTGGGAAAACGAGAAGGAGATTGCCGATACCTATATGAACAACATGGGAGCTTATTATGGCAGTGAGAAAAACTGGGAAGCGTTCCGCCAATATGCTTTCGAGGCGGCACTTATCCGTACTGATGCAGTTATCCAGCCACGGCAAAGCAATACATGGGGTGCACTGAGTCTTGACCATGTATATGAATTTATGGGAGGGATGAACCTTGCTGTCCGTAACGTGACCGGTAAGGATCCGGACGCTTATCTGAGTGATTACCGTAACAGGAACAATGTTCGTATGCAGGAGGTGAAGGAAGCTATCGGCGTGGAAAGCCGTACGACCATTCTGAATCCTGCTTACATCAAGGAAAAGATGAAAGGTGATGCAGGTGCAGCCAGCTCCATTGCCGACATAGTTCAGAACACTTACGGGTGGAACGTGATGAAGCCTAAAGCTATCGATCAGGAACTGTGGAATGAGATATACGATGTGTATGTCAAGGACAAATACAATCTAGATGTTCAGGACTTTTTCGAGGGGAACAATCCTGTTGCATTGGAGAATATGACTGCCGTAATGATGGAGACTGCACGCAAGGGCTATTGGAAGGCTTCACCGGAACAGTTGAAGACGATTGCGGAGCTGCACACTGATCTGGTGGCCAGACACGGCACCTCCGGCGGAGGCTTTTCTGACAACAACGCCAAGTTGCAGGACTTCATAGCTGGTAATGTCAGCCAACAACAGGCTTCTGTATACAAGAAGCGCCTGAATGAGATGAAAGAAGCAGCCATCTCGGACGATAACTTGCAGAAGGGCATGACACTCAAGAAGAGTACGGTTGCTACCGTTGACAGCTCTGAACAGGAAGACAGCAAACTGAGCGGCACACTCCTTGTCGGTATCGTGCTGGTTGTTTTCATCGTACTTCTGGTGATACTCAAGAAGAAACGTTCGCAGGACTCAAACGATAAATAAAATAAGATGGAGCAAATCATCCTTATACTCATGCTGTTCATCGCCATAAACTGTACCTTCAAACTCAGTTTATGGCGGTGGTGGCAGGTGGGAATATATGGCCTGACAGTAGCGATATTCGCCATCCTTGCATATCCGTATGCCATCCAGCAGTCGAAGACACAGATTGCCGACTATTTGCAGAACAAGGAGGCGTTGCAGAACATGGCTGTCATAATTACACTTGAATCGGCTGTTTGTTTCGGCTTCTGTGTAACGTACCTGCGCGGACTTTATGGAAAAAAGAATCCGTGGTGGGCAAAACTGTTATGGTGGTATCCCAGTCTGCTGCTGTTTCCCGTAGTTTTTTATTGTCTTACGGAAGCGATCTTCACTTTTGTCGGGATTCCGTTCACGACGATCGCCTACATAGTTGCGGCTGCTGCGCTTGTCACCATTCTGGTGTTGTCGTCAGTGGTAAAATATTTGGTTCCGGAAAAAGACTTGCGACTGGAGATTCATTTTCTGGTCAGTCTGTTCGTCTGTATTTTGGGACTGCTCACTACCGTAAACGGTGAGACGGTATATGCTGCCGTGGATGAACCGTTTAACTGGAATGCCGCTGTGCTTGCGCTTTCGCTGTTTGTGGCATTGTTTGTTGTGGGCTATGTGTGGAATCAGATAAAATATCCACTGATCCAGAAATGGAGCAAAAAGAAAAAAATGAATGACGGAATTTCAAAAAATGAGAAACGGAACTGAATATTCACTATTAATCAATATTTAATTAATCATGGAATTTATATCAAAAATGCTTTTCTGGGTAGCCAACAGTCTGTTGATACCGGATGTAATCATTCTGCTTTTCCTTTTTGTGCGTGCCCTTATTCTTATCGGCGGCACTTACAATATGTATATTGTCAAACGTAAAAACGACAAAGCTTTCGACAACCTGATTAAGGAAGGAAAGATTGAGGAACTGCGACAGGCTCTTCCCGAAAAGGACAATTCCCTTTATGTCAGTTACCTGCGCGATATGTTGAACCGTAATATCGATGAAGACTATGCCGACTTTGTCCTTTCCAAGTTTGAAGTCGAGGCGGAAAAAGATGTGGCTTTGTCAAAAATGCTTTCCAAGCTGGGCCCGGTACTCGGACTTATCGGTACGTTGATTGCCATGAGTCCTGCATTGGTGGGATTGTCAACGGGTGACATTGCAGGTATGGCATATAATATGCAGGTCGTATTTGCCACAACAGTCGTTGGTTTGGTTGTCAGTGCCGTAGGTCTGGTCTCCATGCAGTTCAAACAACGCTGGTACGCAAAATGTGTGAACAACCTGGATTATGTATCGCGTGTATTGATTGAAAGAGGAGGTAAGGAATGAGAAAACGTAACCGCCGTGTCAGCTTTTTCAAGAAAGAAGAGGACACTGATCCGCTGAGTGTGGTAGTCAATCTGTTCGATGTGGCGATGGTGTTTGCCGTATCACTGATGGTGGCAATGGTCATGCACATGAACATGACCGAGGTGTTCACAGACCAGGATTTCACGATAGTGAAGAATCCCGGAAAGGAGAATATGGAGATAATCACTAAGGAAGGAAAACAGATTAACCGCTATACGCCGAGTCAGGACCAGTCGTCTTCCGGAAAGAAAGGAAGAAAAGTGGGTATCGCTTACGAACTCGAAAACGGTGAAATCATTTACGTACCGGAAGGCGAGTAAATACATAAGGCTTGTTTCTTAGATTCATCACAGGTAAGGATTATGAAGCATTTTGACATAGATGTTTGTGGATGGCAATCCTGTCCCAGAGTCTATTTTGAAAGGCTTCCGTTTTTCCTTACCTTTGCCTGCAAAATTCGCAGCCATGATGAATGAAACTATGCTGAAATTACTGAAGGCATATTTTGGATATACGCATTTCCGTCCTTTGCAGGAAGAAATCATTACCCATATATTGCATAAGAAGGATGCGCTTGTACTTATGCCGACAGGAGGTGGTAAATCTATATGTTTCCAGCTTCCTGCACTGATGATGGAAGGAACGGCCATTGTCATATCGCCGCTCATTTCACTGATGAAAGACCAGGTGGAGGCTTTGCAGGCAAACGGTATACAGGCTTATGCACTGAACAGTGCAAATGACGAGACGACCAATGTCCGTCTGAAACAGGAATGTCTGTATGGCAGAGTCAGGTTGCTTTATATCTCACCGGAACGGTTGCTCTCGGAAATCAATTTCTTACTTCGTGACATAAAAATATCGTTGTTTGCCATTGATGAGGCTCACTGCATTTCACAATGGGGGCATGATTTTCGTCCGGAGTACACTCAGCTCAGGTCTCTCAGGAAATTTTTCCCGCAGGTACCCATCGTGGCACTGACTGCCACCGCCGACAAAATTACCCGTGAAGACATCATACGGCAGTTGGATATGAACGAACCGAAAGTGTTCATATCGTCTTTCGACCGTCCGAATCTCAGCCTCGAAGTAAGACGCGGAATGCAGCAGAAAGAGAAGATACGTACTATTGTCCGTTTTCTTCTTCGTCATCGGGATGAAAGCGGAATAATCTACTGTATGAGCCGGAACGGTACGGAAAGTGTGGCGGAACTGCTGAAGAAGGAAGGCTTTAGCGTGGCCGTTTACCATGCAGGATTGAGCAATGCCCAACGTGAGGCTGCACAAGATGCTTTCATCAATGACCGTGTGCAGATTGTATGTGCAACTGTGGCCTTTGGGATGGGCATTGACAAATCCAACGTAAGGTGGATCATTCATTATAATCTTCCAAAGAGTATCGAGAGTTTCTATCAGGAGATAGGACGCGCTGGACGGGACGGACTGCCGGGCGAGACACTGCTTTTTTATTCATTTGGCGACATTGTCACACTGTCAAAATTTGCCGAAGACAGCGGCCAGCAGAATATAAACAGAGAGAAGCTGGAACGTATGAGGCAGTATGCTGAGTCTGACATCTGCCGTCGCAGGATTCTGCTCAATTATTTTGGAGAGACGATGGATCACGATTGCGGAAACTGTGATGTCTGCCGTAACCCTCCCGAACGTTTTGATGGCACTGTCATAGTACAGAAGGCTTTGAGTGCCATTATGCGGGCAGGTCAGAAAATCGGTATTCATGTACTTGTCGATATACTGAAAGGAGCGCCCACTCAGGAAATTATGGCGAAGGGATATCATAACTTGAAAACGTTCGGCGCAGGACGTGATGTGCCGGCAAAGGATTGGCACGACTATTTGCTTCAGATGCTTAATATGGGATATTTTGAGGTCGCATATAACGAGAACAACCATCTGAAAGTCACCGAAGCCGGACGAAAGGTGCTGTTCGGATATGAAAGGGCACAGTTGGTAGTCATAAAGAGGGAAGAACGGGCAGGTAAGGCTGTCAAAGGAAAACAGCCGAAGGCAGACTCTACGGCCGCTGCCACTCCTTTAATCCCCCTTACTCAAGAAGACATCTTGTTTGACGAACTGCGCAAGTTAAGGAAAGTGATTGCCGACAGGCAGGCCATACCTCCTTACATCGTATTCTCCGATAAGGCATTGAGACAGTTATGTATCCGAAAACCGGTCACGTTGGAGGAGTTTGGCGAAGTGAGCGGCATAGGTGAATTCAAGAAAAAACGTTACGGTAAGGATTTCATTGAGGTCATACGAATGCAACTGCATAAAAACTGAACAGACCGGTTTTTGAGTCTGTATCTTGTTCAGCTTAAATTTTAATAACAAAATAATTATTGTCATGAAGATGATGGATATTCATAAGATTCTCCCGACAGAGGAGCTGTCGGATTCGACGAAGCATATTCCAACTCTGTTGGATGCAAACCGGATTCCTTTTGAGGCAATCCGTTGTGTCAACTGGAAAGACTATCCGTATTGTCCGGAGGTAAAGTTCAGAATAGCACATACCGGCAGCAGCATTTTGCTTGAGTATCGGGTGAGGGAAGAAAGCGTACGTGCTGTGGCAGACATGGACAACGGACGCGTGTGGGAGGATTCGTGTTGTGAGTTTTTCCTTCAGTTCCCGGATGACGGAGACAACTATTACAACATCGAGTGTAATTGCGGAGGAACGCTCCTGATAGGTTACGGACGCAAAGGAGAGCGCGAACATGCCCCCCGGGAAGTGACGTGTACTGTGCAGCGCCGGAGCTCGCTCGGAAAGGCTCCTTTTTGTGAACGGACAGAAGACGGCGAATGGCAGCTTGTCCTCAGCATTCCGGTGAGTGCTTTTTTCCGTCACCACATTGAAAGTCTTGACGGGATGACGTTACGGGCTAATTTCTATAAATGCGGAGACAATCTACGTACACCGCATTTTTTGTCATGGAGTCCCATCAACTTGCCTGAACCCTGTTTCCATTGTCCGGAATTTTTCGTTCCGGTGCGGTTTGGAGAATGAAAACGACCAATAGGCAGAATAGGTTATCGCGTATCTAACCTTGCCATGTGGTCGTTAATTTTACACGAGTTCGGGATAAGCCGGCTATTGTTGGGAACAGCTCCATTTTTATTATGGGGACAGCCGGCTTATCCCGAACGTATGTTATTTGTTTTATAGATATTTTCAGAGGTTTGGAATCTAACGCCCCGTAACCTGCAGGTATTCCCGCTTCTTTATTTCGTATTGAGAATAGGCATCTACATATTTGTCACGGCTTTGCCTGAACAATGTCTGGGCTTCCAGAAGGTCGCTCATCGTGCAGATTCCCGCTGCATAGTAGTCCGTATTCAGACGGAGGTTCTCAGTAGCCTGCTCTATTGAGTTGCGTGCAATCTCTATTTGCCGGTAAGCGTCATACAGGTCGTTCCATGTGCTTTGCATCCTGATGACCAACAGTTCGCTCTGGTCGGCAAGCTGGTTCTCTGCACTGCGCATCTGAAGCTTCTGCTGCTTGATGTCGTGTGAACCTCCCCACCATCCGCTGATGGGTACGCTTACTGTGGCGAACCCTATCCAGAAAGGATGAGCCTTGTCCATAAAGTCATGATACATGTATCCGCCTCCTATGGCCACTGTCGGCAGATTCTTTCCTATAGCTATGTTGCGTTGCAGGCGTTTGGATTCTACGTTGGCCTGTAGCAGACTGTATTCGCTGGTAAGCTGAAGCGAGGTTTCCGGGTCTGCGTATAATGCTTCCGGACTTTCCGGCACAGAGTCTGTCATTGCTAATGACTCCACGTCCACGCTGTCTGCACCGGCCCCGATGTATTGTGCCAGCAGGCTTTTTGAAAGTCTCAGTGCATTTTCGGCATAGATACGGGACGTTTTTATCTCGTTTTGCCGGAGCTTTACCTGCAGCAGGTCGTTGCGGTTTGTTACGCCGGCATCGACAGCTGCCTCCACATCCGAAAGCATCTGCGAAAGCTGTTCCTCGACCACTGACAAGGTTTTCAGCTTCTCCTTCAGTACCACCACCTGCCAGTAATAGGTCTCTGTGGTCAGCAGTACCTCGTTCTCAGACTGGCGGCGCAGCAGACGATACTTCTCGACATTTGTCTTTGCCAGTCTGTTGCCGTTCACTATCTGTCCTCCGGTAAATAGCGGCATGGTTGCCGAGACAGCACCGGCAAGTCCGTTTTTCATCAGTGACATCTCCATCCCGGCAAGTTCCATGGGAAGTATTCCCTTGTCGGCCATGAAACCGCCTCCTGTTGCACTTAGTGACGGAAAATATTTGGTGAAGGCAGACTTCCGTCCCTGTTCGGCAGCGCGCAGGTCGTTCCCTGCGTTTTTCATGCGGACGTTGTTGTCCAAAGCTGCTTCCAGACATTCGTCAAGAGTATATGTGCGCTGGGCGGAAGCGGAAGCCATAGCCAGCCAGCATGCCGTCCATAGTAAAACATTCTTTACAGTTGATTTTTTCATTTTTACCATACGTTACTAATTCTTCTCATTCTTGTTCCAGTTTCTTATACGATTCCCTCCGTTCTGTTGAGTCTTTCATGGCCTGCCAGTACCCGATGGGCAGGACAGTCAGGATTAGCACCATAGTGATAAGCGTGCCATAGCAGATGACCGTACCCATCGGCATCCACAGTCCGCTCTTGCCGAGAATCATCGGGATGACACCCATGGATGCTGCGGCTGAGGTCAGGAAGATGGGGCGCATACGCCGTTTGGCCGAATTATAAATGGCATCGCGCACGCACATTTTTTCATTTTTCCGAAGTTCTTCTGCATAGTCGAGCATGATGATGCCGTTGCGCACGACAATTCCCATCAGCGTCACGATGCCGAGATAGCAGGTCACACTGAAATCAACTCCCTGAATGAGAACACCTATGGCCGTACCGAACATGCAAAGCAACATTGATATCAGGATGAGTGTGGCAAGCATCACACGCTTGAAGTGTGCGACCAGTATCGCGAAAATGATGGCTGCGGCAATCATAAGTCCCATAATGATGGGAGGCTCTGTCTCTTCTGTCTTTTCCACCTCGCCTCCGTAGGTGACGGTCACAAGTGGTGAGATCGAAATTTCTTTCATCTTATTCTTTACTTTGGATGATACGGACATTCCGTTCTCTCCTCTTTGCAGGTCAGACATGACGGTCAGAGTATATATGCCGTTGCGTCGGACGATCTGTCCGTTCTGCCACGTTGGGACAAAGTCGGCTATCTGGCGTAAGGGTACAGATACCATTCCTCCCATGACCGGAATCTGTTCGTTGGTAAGGTCGGAAATGGTGGCACTGTCCGCCTTCGTACTTTTCAGTACGATACCAATGTCGTAGTCGCCTTCCCAGACAGAAGCGACAGAGACGCCTGAACCGTAGCGCATGGCAAGAGTACTCTCTACGCCTATGTTGTTTATGCCAAGACGTGAGGCTTGGTCTTCGCGAAGCACGACTGTGGTTGCCGCCTGCGGTTCGTCGAAGTCGGTGTGTACTCCGACCAGTTCCGGCATTGGGCGTAACAGGGCGAGAATCTTGTCGGCTTCCTTCCGCAGCGTGTCCGGATTGTCAGCGCTGAGTCTGATCTCTATCGGATAAACCGCCTCGCTATAGCTCAGCTGCTTGAAGCGAACGCGCGCTTCCGGGAAGTAATCGCTGTATTTCGGCGCATATTCGTCAAGGAACGCTACCGTTTCCTCCGTTCCTGTCGTGTTGACAATGAATTGTGCATAGTTTGTTCCCGCTATCTGCGGCGCGTACGCATTCTGGAAACGTGGTGACGAGCATCCCTTGAACGAAGCGATGCTGACGATTCGCGGATCCTTGCGCATAATGTGCTCCAGACTGTCGGCTATGTAAGCTGTCTTTTCGATGGCGGTTCCCGACGGCAGATAAATCTCGACAGCAAACTGGTTGCGGTCTGCCGTCGGCATCATCTGTTGTGGCAGTCTGGTGAGAAGGAACGCACCTGCGACAGTCAGCACAAGTCCGGCAGCAAGGACGGATTTCGGAAAGCGGAAGCAGACGTCAAGCAGCCTGTCGTAATACTTCTGCAGAAGGGCGAGGAATGAAAAACTTTTCCCGTCCGTCTTTATAGGCTTGCGGATGAACCAGAACTGCATGAAAGGCACCAGCATTGTAGCCACCAGGAGAGAAACGGCCAGAATGAGTGTTATCGCCCACGGGAAAGTGAGCAGGAAATCATTCAGCATTCCCGTCATCGTGAGGAGGAATGGAAAGAATGTGATGCTGATTGCCAGCGTAGCTGAGAATATGGACTTGAAGAAATGTGTCGTGCTTTCCACTGATGCATGCCAGCGTGACATCCCTTCGCCTATTTTCTCAAGATAGTTGTCGATTATAACAATGGAGTTGTCGACAATCATTCCCAGCGTGACGATAAGCGCGGCAAGAGTGACAGTGTTCAGCTCGAAATCGAAGGCATACATCAATCCCAAGGATATGAAGATTGTGATCGGGATTGTGGATGCCGCTACCATGGCGACGCGCATTGGAAGGAGCAGCATTACGACGATGATGACTGCAATCACGGCTATGACCAGTTCTTTCAGGAAATTATATACGCTGTCGCTCACAACCTTCGGCTGGTCGGTAATCCGGAAAATCTTGACTTCAGAAGGCAGTTCTTTTTGGTACTCATCAAGCACTTCGTTTATTTCATCTCCCATGGCTACAATATTCTGCTGTTTCTTCATCTCTACTGAAAGCAGAAGACATTTCTTGCCGTTGTTGGTTATGAAGCTCTCGGTGTCAGGATATTCCTTTACGATGCGTGCCACGTCTTTCAGGCGTATGTTGTTCCCTGACGGGTCGGTATATACTATCAGTTGCTCTACGTCGTAAACCGTGTTCAGGGATTTGGCCACATATATCGGCTGCACGTATTCGTCGCTTTTCAGTCGGCCTCCCGATGTGGTGAATCCTTTCCGGAAGAGTGTGGCAGCAAGTGACATGTCGCTAAGTCCGTATTTTGATAGCTTTTCGTTGTCAAGATATACGCTTATCTGCTCTTTCTGGAGACCGCTGACATTCATGCGCCCGATGCTGGTGATGCGGCGCAGTCGGTCTTGCAGCCCGTCCATATAGTCGTTTAGCTCGCGATAGGTCTTTTCTTCACTTTCCATTGTGATGAGAAGTGCGGATGTGTCTCCGAAATCGTCCTTCACGATTACCGCAAGCACATTTGAAGGCAGCTCGGACTGGAATTGGGAGATGCCGTGCTTGAATTTGCTCCAGAACTCGTCCTTATTGTACAGTTCGTCGTTCAGCTGCACCTGAATGTACGTAATCCCGTCACGCGATTTTGAAAAAGTTTTCTCTTTACGGACTTCCTTGTAGGTGAAGATATATTTTTCAAGTGGCTTTGCCACCTGTTCTGCCATCTCTTGTGCCGTATTCCCCGGAGCCACAGCCGCGACAATCCCTTGCCGGATGGTGAAGTCGGGAAACTCGTTCTTCCGCATGTTCGGCAGGCTGTATATGCCGAAAGCGATAAGCGCACAGACACAAAGAATGACAATGGTGCGATAATGCATCGCCCATTCGACCGCATTTCTCCGCTTCATAGGCATACCTCCGTGTTCTCACAAACCTTTTGCTGTCCTTCCACTATCACCTCATCGCCTTCCTGCAGTCCGGAAACTATACGTATTCCCTCTGCCGTATGGTCACCGCATACCACTGTCCGGCGGCATGCCTTTCCCTCACGTCTGAGCCATACGAATGTCCGGTTCGTCTCATCGAGCTGGACAATCTGTGCCGGAATCACTATGCTGCCTGAGCTTTTTCCGCCCAATGTCACTTCGGTCACCATGCCTGGCATCAGTCCTCTTGACGAGTCCTTGATCCGTATCTTCACATCATACGAGCGTGAAAGCGGATTTGCCACAACACCCTTCTCGGCTACGGTTCCCTTAAAGGCGCTACCTCCCAAGGCCGGCACCTCGACGATGGCTTCCTGTCCGATTGATATGTCCGATATTTCTGTCTCGGGGACGGAAATCTTCACCTTCAGTCCTTCCAGTCCCACCAGCTTGCCGATGGAAACGCCTGACACCACATTCTGTCCTACTTCTACATTCTTTTCGGATATCATCCCGGAAAAGGGAGCGTACAGCTTGCAGTCCTCCAGATTTTTCTTTGCTACCTGTTCCATAGAACGTGCCTGCCGGACCTTGCTCAGCACCTCTATCCACTTTATTTCCGGAAGGCTTCCCTTGTCATGAAGCTCTTTCATCCGGCGGTATGCATCTTCGGCCTGGACCAGCGAGGCCTCGGCCGCGTCATACGTACTCTGCATCGAAGTGGCGTCTATTGTGGCAAGAAGCTGTCCGGCCGAAACATGCTCGCCCAGTTTCATGTACACGGACTCTACTGTTCCCATTATGGAGAAGCTTAACGGAGTGGAACTGGCCTCTTCCACCGTGCCGGAGAAATGTCCGGACATTTGCTGCTCGGATGAGACGACCGTCATCACCTTCACTTTCACCGGAGAAGTTGCAGCTTGTTTCTCTTCTCCGCTCTGACATCCGGCAAGTATTATCGGGAGAAATACCGCCAGTTTGCAATAGATTCTTTTCATGGCCTTTTTATTTTGCGTTAGTTTATCAGTTTTTCAAATTATCATGAATCGTCTGATATGTTCTTTTTTGCGAATTTAATACATATAAGAGAACATTAGTCAAAAAACATCTCTGTATATGTGGTTTTTCCTTCATATGCAAATATAAAAAAGGATAATAAGAATATTGTTTAGGAAATAGGAACTATTGCCATTTGCCGTTTATTTGTTTTATTTGCAAATAAAATATAAGGGATTGGAATGAAGAATCTGGAAATAATTGCTATTGGAGATTTGGGTATCAATGAAGGTGTCGTTTATAACTGCGACCATGTTTCAGTCGTAAATGTTGCAGATGTCAAAGCCACTTCTGTCAGGGTTGGGACATTTGTCTTTGTCGTATGCATAAATGGAAAAAGTACGTTCTGTGTTAACGGTAAGACATGCAATGTCCATAAGAATGACATGTTGATTTATCCTCCGAGTACAATTCTTGAAAACCGTTCGTGGAGCGACGATATAGATATTGTTTGTTTCTGCATTTCGCCGGAATATATAAAACGACTGTCGTTCGCATCGAAAAACATATGGAATGTCAAACAGTTTATTGACAAGAATCCTGTCATTAATATAACGGATGATGAGGTATCCGGATTCCGCCAGTACTATGACATGCTTTATTTCAGAGTGACAAAGAGATTCTGCAAACATCAGGTGGAAGTGACCAATGCCCTGCTGCAAGCATTTATCTACGAACTGTATGATACGTTAGAACGATTTGTCAACTTCAACCCCTACGGCTACAGTTCTGCGGAGAATCAGTTTTCTGCTTTCCTTGAACTGGTGACGATGTCGTATCCCAAAAAACGCTCGGTGGCATGGTATGCGGACAAGCTGCATATCACTCCGAAATATCTGTCGGCTATATGCAAGGAACAGAGTGGGCATACCGCATCCGACATCATCAACCAACATGTGCTGAATGATGTCGAAATCTTGCTCCGCCAATCGAACAAGAGCATCAAGGAAGTGGCCAACGAACTGGATTTCCCTAACCTCTCTTTTTTTGGAAAATACGTAAAGAGGCATCTTGGAAAGTCTCCGAGAGAATATCGTGACGAACTTTCAGAAGAGGTCTGAATCATTCGTGGTGGTAGGGCCCGTTGTTCAGAATGGTCATGGCTCGGTAGAGTTGTTCGGTGAAAATCAATCGTACCATCTGGTGGGAGAAGGTCATGCGGGAAAGGGAGATTTTGTCATGTGCCGCCTGAAAGACTGAGGGGGAAAATCCGTATGGGCCTCCTATGACAAACACAAGCCGCTTTACTCCTGCATTCATCCTTTTCTCAATCCATGCGGCGAATTCAGTGGATGTGAACTCTTTTCCGTGTTCGTCAAGTAACACGGTGATGTCTCCCGGCTGGATATGCTTCAGAATCAGTTCTCCTTCTTTTTCCTTTTGCTGTTCGCGGCTCAGATTCTTTGCGTTTTTAAGCTCCGGAATCACTTCCATATCGCAGGATATGTAATGCGCCGTCCGCTCCAGGTAATCCCGGATACCCGCGTCATAAAGTCTGTCAGCGGTGCGCCCCACTGCAAGCAAGGTAATTTTCATTGTCTCTTTTATACAGGTTTGCCTTTGCAAAGATACGAATAATCCTTACCTTTGCCACACAAAAAACAAAACGGCAAATAATATGGACGAGAAAATTGTGAAAGATCTGATAGACCGTCTTATCGACCTGTCCTTTGCTGAGGATATAGGCGATGGAGACCATACCACATTGTCATGCATTCCGGCGGATGCCACAGGCAAATCCAAACTCCTTATAAAGGAGGAAGGTGTTTTGGCCGGCATTGAAATCGCAAGGGAAGTTTTCCGGCGTTTCGACCCGGACATGAAGGTGGAAGTATTTATGAAGGACGGCTCTCATGTAAAGCCTGGAGATGTCCCTATGATAGTAGAGGGGAGGGTGCGTTCGCTGCTCCAGACTGAACGTCTGATGCTGAACATCATGCAGCGTATGAGTGGTATAGCTACCATGACGCACAGGTATGTGGAACGTCTGGAAGGAACAAAAACCCATGTGCTTGACACACGCAAAACGACGCCGGGTATGCGCATACTCGAAAAGATGGCTGTAAAGATTGGGGGAGGAGTGAACCACCGTATAGGATTGTTCGATATGATCCTTCTTAAGGACAACCATGTGGACTTTGCCGGTGGTATTGCCAATGCAATAACCCGTGCCAAGGATTATTGCAGGGAGAATAACAAAGACCTGAAAATAGAAATCGAGGTTCGTAACTTTGATGAACTTGAGCAGGTGCTTCGTGTGGGAGGAGTGGATCGCATCATGCTGGACAACTTCACGACGGATGATACACGCAAGGCGGTTGAAATGATAGGTGGACGATATGAGACAGAATCGTCCGGTGGCATTACTTTCGATACTCTCCGTGACTATGCGGAATGTGGTGTGGACTACATTTCGGTAGGTGCGCTGACCCACTCTGTAAAAGGTCTTGACATGAGTTTCAAGGCTTGCTGAATAAGGACGGTGTAAATATTAAGTGTGATAAAATGAAAAAAAGCAATTTATTCAAGACGATGGTGGTGACGCTCCTCTGTACTGCAGGAACGGTTAACGGAACAGCACAGGACTTGAAGTCTATCATTTCAAGTGTGGCAAGTGCTGTAGCCAGCAAAGTGACGGGCGAGAGCAATTCACTTGTGGGGACATGGACTTATTCAGGACCGGCATGCGAATTCGAAAGCGACAACCTGCTGACAAAGGCGGGAGGCAGTCTCGTATCAAGTAAGATAGAGGAAAAGATGAGCGGGATATATGAAAAACTCGGATTTACTGAAGACACGTCATATACTTTCAATTCCGATAGTACTTATTCTGCCTCTATCGGAAGTCGTTCCATTAGTGGAACATACAGCTACGATTCTGATGCACAGGAATTGACTTTGAAAACAACTTTAGGGGTAAAGGTGACGGTCAACGTATCGAAAGGGCTTATCGGTGACACGATGAGCTTGCTTTTTGAAGCCGACAAACTGTTGTCTTTGGCGCAGACCATTACTGGAACTGTTTCTGAAAAGACATCCAATTCTGCTATCAGTACGGTAACATCTCTTTTGGATCAGTACGACGGACTACAGTTGGGAATCTCGTTGACACGACAATAGGATATTACAGAAAATGATTTTAGGAAACCGGCCGCCCGTCATGAGCGGCCGGTTTTTTTACAGAAATTCTGCTCCGAATGATAACGGAAGCAGATTTTTTACTCCATTGAGAATATAGATCTCCTTTTCCCCGTAAAGAAGTATCCGTATAGGATGGCCGAAGCGTTGTTCGGTCTCAAGCATTACCTGACGGCAGGCTCCGCATGGGGTAATTGGAATATCTATGAATTTCGATTTGTTTCGGGCGGCAATGGCCAGCATGTGTACAGGCTGGTCCGGGTATCGCGAGTTGGCATAAAACAGAGTTGTTCGTTCGGCACAGATTCCGGAAGGATAGGCCGCATTTTCCTGATTTGATCCTGTTACGGTTGTTCCGTTGGCAAGAAGGACTGCAGCTCCTACTGCAAACTTAGAGTAGGGTACGTAGCTGTGTGCCGTTGCTTCTTTTGCCATGTCGATAAGCCGGCGTTGTGTTTCGTCAAGCTCTTCGTAGCAGGTTGAAATAATATGGATATCGATGTGTATGTCTTTCATATTTATGTTCTGTTGTTTACGACATACACAAATATAAAGGAAAGTCGTGTGATTTCCTAATGTTGTTGCCTGTCAAATTCGTTTTTTTCTTTGCATTTTCTGCATTTTTAAGTTTTTGTTATATCGCGGATGATTCCATTCTGTTAACTTTGTAGCAGATTATTTAAAATATGGCTTTACTGATAACTAACTTGTCAATAATATAGTGAACGATGAACAAAATTCTTTCAAAAGAGCATTTTTCCGAAAAAGTATTCAAACTGGTTGTTGAGGCACCTTTGATTGCGAAATCACGCAAGGCGGGACATTTCGTGATTGTCCGTGTGGGCGAGAAAGGAGAACGCATTCCGCTGACCATTGCAGCCGCCGATCCTGTGAAAGGAACCATTACGTTGGTGGTACAGGAAGTGGGTTTGTCATCTACGCGTCTGTGCGAACTGAATGAGGGCGATTATATTACTGATGTGGTGGGACCGTTGGGGAAAGCTACCCATATCGAAAACTTCGGTACTGTGGTCTGTGCCGGCGGAGGTGTAGGCGTTGCTCCCATGCTTCCCATAGTACAGGCACTGAAGGAAGCAGGAAACAGGGTTATTACCGTGCTGGCGGGACGCACGAAAGAACTTATCATCCTGGAAGATGAGATGCGTGCAAGTTCTGACGAGGTTGTGATCATGACCGATGACGGCTCTTATGGGCGAAAAGGTCTGGTGACGGAAGGTGTCGAAGCAGTGATACTCCGTGAGAAAGTCGATAAGTGCTTTGCGATAGGGCCGGCTGTCATGATGAAGTACGTTTGTCTGCTGACGAAGAAATACGACATACCGACAGATGTATCGCTGAACACCATTATGGTGGACGGTACTGGTATGTGTGGCGCTTGCCGAATCACGGTGGGCGGCAAGACTCGTTTCGTGTGTGTGGACGGTCCGGAGTTTGATGGGCATCAGGTGGACTTTGATGAGATGCTGAAACGTATGGGTGCATTCAAGGACGTCGAACGGGAAGAGATTCACAAACTTGACGAGCATCCGCAGGTGTGCAAGGCTGAATACAGTCCGACCGACCGTAATGCTCCGTGGCGGGAGGCACTCCGCAAGAGTATGAAGGCTAAGGAGCGTACTTCCATTCCGCGTGTGAAGATGAACGAGCTTGATCCGGAGTATCGTTCACACAGCCGTAAGGAAGAAGTGAATTTGGGATTGAATGAAGAACAGGCTCTCACGGAGGCAAAACGTTGTCTTGATTGTGCGAATCCGTCTTGTATGGAAGGTTGTCCTGTGGGCATCGACATACCTTCATTCATAAAAAACATCGAGCGAGGGGAATTCCTTGAAGCGGCACGCGTACTGAAGCAGACCAGTGCATTGCCAGCCGTTTGCGGGCGTGTATGTCCGCAGGAAAAGCAGTGCGAGTCGAAATGTATTCACCTGAAGATGGGACATGAGGCGGTAGCCATCGGTTATCTGGAACGTTTTGCTGCTGATTACGAACGTGAGAGCGGCCAGATCTCAGTGCCGGACATTGAGGAGAAAAACGGCATTAAGGTTGCTGTTGTCGGTTCGGGTCCTGCCGGGTTGTCATTTGCAGGCGATATGGCTAAGAAAGGATATGACGTTACTGTGTTCGAGGCGCTTCATGAAATAGGTGGAGTGCTGAAGTACGGCATCCCTGAGTTCCGCCTTCCCAACAGGATTGTGGATGTGGAGATAGACAATCTGTCAAAGATGGGTGTGCGTTTTGTGAAGGACTGCATTGTGGGAAAGACTATCAGTGTAGAGCAGCTGGAGGCTGAAGGCTATAAGGGTATCTTTGTGGCTTCTGGTGCAGGTCTGCCTAATTTTATGAATATTCCTGGCGAGAATTCCATAAACATAATGTCTTCCAACGAATATCTTACCCGTGTCAACCTTATGGATGCTGCCAGCGAGGATTCCGATACCCCGGTACCTTTCGGCAAGAATGTGGCCGTTATCGGCGGAGGTAATACGGCTATGGATTCGGTGCGTACGGCCAAGCGTCTGGGAGCCGAGAGAGCGATAATTGTTTACCGCCGTTCAGAGGCCGAGATGCCGGCGCGTATAGAGGAAGTCAAGCATGCAAAAGAGGAAGGAGTAGAGTTCCTGACATTGCACAATCCGATAGAGTATATTGCCGATGAACAAGGCCGCGTGAAGCAGATAGTGTTGCAGAAGATGGAGCTTGGTGAGCCTGATGCATCCGGTCGCCGCAGTCCGGTGCCTATTCCCGGAGCCGTTGAGACAATAGACATTGATATGGCTATTGTGAGCGTGGGCGTTTCACCGAATCCGATTGTTCCTAACTCCATACAGGGGCTCGAACTGGGACGTAAAGGAACCATTGCAGTCAATGAGAATATGCAGTCGTCCATTCCCGCCATCTATGCCGGAGGTGACATCGTGCGCGGAGGAGCTACGGTGATTCTTGCAATGGGTGACGGCCGTCGTGCGGCTTCAGCAATGGACAAGCAGTTGCGCGGATAAGTTTTACCCAGCATTGGGGATATCCATAGATAAAGATGGAGGCATACACGACTTTTTTTGTGTGTATGCCTCCTTGTCGTTTTATGAAATATGGGGTTTTTATTGCTTTCGTTCGGATTTCAGTCGATCAGCCATTGCTTTGGCAAGTTCTTTTGCCTGCATGTAGTTGTCCGCTTTCATGCTTTGTTTCATTTCTACCGGATTACCAACCACTTCAAACTTCAGCTTTTCGGCGTATTCTCCCAATTTTTTGACTGCCGCACTTGCCCATGTGTATGAGCCGAAATAACCTATCAAGCGGTTTTTCATCTCTCTGCCTGCCACTTTGTCAAGCAGTGCCTCCATTTCCGGATAGAGGTGCATGTTATAGGTGGTACACCCTACAATCAGACCTTTGTATCTGAAAATATCGGAAATGATGTACGAATGGTGCGTATGTGACACGTTATGCAGGATGATGTTACGGATGCCTTCCTTGCTCAGTTCTTCTGCTATTGTTTCCGCCAGTTCTTCCGTGTTGCCATACATTGTGCCGTATGCGATGACCACTCCTTCTTCGCCTTCATAACGGCTCATCTTGTCGTACAGGTCGACGACTTGTGGAATTTTTTCCTCCCATACAGGGCCGTGTGTCGGACAAATCATCTTCACAGCCAGTCCGCTGCATTTTTGAAGTGCTTTCTGTACAGGATTGCCGAACTTTCCGACAATGTTTGAATAGTAGCGCCGCATTTCGTTAAAATAGATGTCGGTATTGATGTTCCGGTCGATACACCCTCCGTTAAGTGCTCCGAAACATCCGAATGCATCGCCTGAGAAGAGTATGCCCTCTGTCTCGTCAAATGTGACCATGGTTTCCGGCCAGTGTACCATTGGAACCATGTAGAAGCGCAGGTTGTGATGTCCCAGTTTCAGAAAGTCGCCTTCACCCACCATGTAGCGTTCTCCTGTCACTCCATAGAACCCTTCCACCATGTCGAACGTTTTCTTGTTTCCTACCAGCACGATTTCCGGATAGTATTTCTTGATCAGTGCTATGGAACCTGAGTGATCAGGCTCCATGTGATTTATAATCAGATAGTCTATCTTGCGGTCACTGATTACGTCTCGTATTTTTTTGAGGTAAGTTTCAAAGAAGGCTACATCTACCGTGTCCACCAATGCCGTCATGTCGTCATCGGCTATCAGGTAAGAGTTGTAAGATACACCGTAAGGTAACGGCCACAGGTTTTCGAACAGAGCTTTTGTCCGGTCGTTCACCCCCACATAATGAACTTTTCCTTTAATTTTCATATTGCGTCTAATAGTTATGGTTATATCTGTGTTCTTTTATAATATTTCCCTTGCCATGTATCACGCTCTTTCATACGTCTTTTCACTTTTTCAGTAAATTCATAGTTCTTCAGTCCCCAATCCGGAGCGATGAGCAGTTCTTTGGGCGACTGTGAAACAAATCGTTCCAGTATTATGTCGGGACGAAGGCGTTCTATGTAGTCGATGACCAGCTCCACGTATTCGTTGACTTCGTAAAGGTGGAATCTTTCCGGGTGTTCTGTATATTCACGTGCCATTTCCGTCCCTTTCACAAGTTGGAGCTGATGCAGTTTGAGCGTATTGAGAGGCAGTTCCGATATTTTTTCCGCTTGTTTCACAATACTCTTGTCCGACTCTCCCGGAAGTCCTATAATCACGTGACCTCCCGTCAGGATATGTCTGGCTGCGGTTCTTTTTATGGCATCTGCCGTACAATCGAACGTGTGTCCACGGTTGATACGTTTCAGTGTTTCGTCATCCGCCGATTCTATTCCATATTCAACAAGCACGAATGTCTGTCGGTTCAGTTCTTCCAGATAGTCCAGTAATATGTCCGGCATGCAGTCGGGTCGCGTACCGATTATCAGTCCTACCACATTTTCTGATGACAGTGCTTCCTCATATATTCGTTTCAAGTATTCTATCTTCCCGTATGTGTTTGTATATGCCTGGAAATAAGCCAGATATTTCATGCGGGGATATTTTCTGGAAAAGAAAGCCGTTCCTTCGCGCACTTGTTCCGCCACCGGCTTGTCCGTATGACAATAGGAGGGATTGAACGTTTGGTTATTGCAGTACGTACATCCCCCGTATCCTTTTGTTCCGTCCCGGTTGGGACAGGTGAATCCGGCATTGATTGAAATTTTCTGTACCTTGCACGAAAACCTCGATGCCATGAAGCTGGAGAAGTCGTTATAGCGTGTCCGTTCGTTCATCGTTCACCAATTCGTTATCGCAAAGGTAAATAATATCTGCTTTAAACTTGCTTGTTTCACATAATATATCATTTAGTCTAGTAAATTATTTAATATTACAGGAAGATCTTGCTCAAGATTTCCATTATAATCTATATAAGGGATTTTATACTTATCAAGAACTAACTTAAAGCGTTTATAGCCTTCTTTATCACGGCAAGCAACCCAACAAACGCCTATTTGATCGCATTGATTTTTGTTTTGCTGTGAGAGTGTATCTGCAATAAACACATTGCTACCTCTTGCTATAATTGCATCAGCGCTTTCAGGATTGCCTTGTCCCATAAGTTTTACCTCGCACTTATATTTGTTCCCATTGTTTTTAAGATAGAAATCAACTTCTCTATCAACATCTAAATTCCTATTTTTAACAAAATGTTCAGCGTTATAATATTGTTTTCTGACTTGATACATTTTGCACAATGTCAACATTAAATATTTTTCCGCTTTTTTGCCAGTTGTACTCCATAAACCTCCACGTAAGGCTGCTCGTTTTACGGCTAATGTATTAATCACGATGAGACTTTCATTCACATTTAAATCTACACTAACACCTTTGAATTTTATTGTCAATGTTAAGTCTATATCATGTTCGTTTTCAGTTAGTCCTTGAATAGTATTATATAGAGAATTAAAATGTTCGTTAGATGCTTCTATTACAATCTGTCTTTTTGCAGACCGGTACATATTATTAATGGTCTTTTTATTCAAGCCAGAATTTATCGCTATCTCGTCCGATGGTAAAGATTTATTCATAAATGTATTCTTATACCATTCTATAGTTACTGCTTCAGAGTTGAGTTTTGCGTTAACTATTTGTTTGAAAAAATCAACTGCAAATTGAAGAAATTCAGCATTAATAAGATTTATTACTTCTATACGATAATCTTGTGATTTAATTACACGTATAACAATATTCTTAATTATCTGATTTGTAAGGGTCATAATATACTATTTTTAAATTGTTCTAATGTCAAAAACTTCGTTCTATTTTCATTAAATAGCATATTTTTAGACTGACAAGATTTCATATATTCAAAATATTTTAATTCTTTTTCTGTAAGAAAAAAGTTTCGACCTAAACTTTTTGCTGTTTTTCCCAATGTTCCACTTCCAGCAAATGGGTCAAACACTAAATCCCCTTTAAATGAATAATATTCAATTACTCTTTTACACAAATCTGGAGGAAATATGGCAGAATGTATTTTGTCTGATTTTGGACAAATTCTCCAAACATTTGTTGTTTCAAACCCATCACCAACTTTACTATCTTCAACGGTTTGTAAATCATATTGATGGATGTTCCAATCTATTAATTTGTCTGTATGTTTTCTATAAACCATTAAATATTCAGTAACTGAATTAGGTTTATATGCTAAAGGCTTTCTGTGCTGTTGAAACCCGCCTATGCGATTTTTGACACTGTATTCAGGTTTCTCCCATACTATATCATCTATAAAATCCCATCCCATCTGCATTAAATAATGGTGTAAGTCAAAAGGAATTGGATAACGTCTACTTGAATGTGCTCTGCTAATTCTAGGTACAATAACAGGTGAAGTATTAACAACAAGAAATCGACCCTCTTTTGTGATTCGGTAAGTTTCTAAAAACACTTCGTTTAAAAATCTTAAATATTCATCATAACTTGGATATATCGAATAATCACGTGCATTATAATAAGGTGGAGAGGTAAATGTCAGATGAACACTTTCATCTGGAACAAGTTCTAAGACATCGCGAACATCCCCATTAACGACAACGTTTTTGAGGTATTGATAAGTTTCATAATGGGGTAATTTAGAAGCTTTATTTGTTTCTTTAGCGAAATATTCTTTATAGATAACAGTTCTAACCATTTCATTCTTGTGATTTATCATTTTGGTTAAGGAACTGTCAACATTTTTATTCCCTTTGAAAACTAATAAACCTCGTATCGCTTGACAAACTATTTTCGGATCATTATTATCTAGTATTTTAATTAAAAAAGATATAGCATCCTCTGTCCGCATTCTTCCTATGGATGAAACAGCTTCTCTTTTTACCATAGAGCTGTCATCATTATCTATAATTTGTGATAATAACTCTATATTAGAAAGAGATGCCAGTTTACCAATATTCTTTACGGCCCAAAGCCTTATAGTTTCATTTTTGTGCTTTAGAAGTGGAATAATCCAATTATAATCAAAGGATACAGGTAAATGTCCCAAATTCTTAAGAATAAAAATTAAGATATTATTGTTGGTAATATTGCTTTCAACCAAAGATGTTAAACCTTTATTATTGGTATACTTCAATTCGGTTATGTAATCTTTCGTTATGGAATTACCATTATTATATGACTTTACATTTTCCATATTTTAATTTGGTATTTATATATCATTCTACACAACTCATGTCTACTTATGTTTACCATGTTGTGATATACGCTGAATATAAGAGGGTTAGAATTCACACTAAGAACTTAGATATGTACATTGTGTAAGGTTGTATATAATTGCCTTTAATTTTATACGCTGGGTAGCTAAGGTAAATATTCTACACTCTTATTAGACCATTCCTTATATTAGCAAATTCCATAAGTGAAACAAACACCTCGTTATTTGTAGTTAAGGCTTAAATGTTACTCCCTATTTCCATTGGCGTTTTGATGTATCATACGCTACGTAGAATTGTTAGATTCTGATTCTATATCGTGTTCCCGTTTAAAATTCAAAATTAATATTCTCTTACATGAGTAATAACGGAAATGTCTTGACATTTTTACGCAGATGCCGGAGTGTATTTCTTGTCAGTCTTTTGCATGATGGAGAGTCAGTTGCGGGAATGGGAAACCAATTCCTTCCTTGTTGAACGTGTCATATATTTTCCGGTTCATGTCGAAATACACATTCCAATAGTCGTCTGATTTTGTCCATGCGCGGATGACGATGTCCACACTGCTGGCCGACAGTGATTTCACAGCGATGAGCGGTGAGGGATTCTTAAGTATTCTGGCATCCGTTCCGATGATGCCTTCGACCACTTTCTTGACATTCTCAATGTCTTCTCCGTATTCCACTCCTACAATCCATTCGATACGCCTTATATTTTGCTTGCTGTAGTTCGTTATGGCATTGCTGCTCAGTGTTCCGTTGGGTACATAGATTGTTTTGTTGTCCGATGTGACCAGTACGGTGTGGAATATTTGTATTTCCTTGACTGTCCCGCTAACATCTCCCGTTTCGGCATCTATGTAGTCTCCCACTTTGAATGGCTTGAACACAAGTATTATAAGTCCTCCTGCGAAATTCGACAGGTTGCCTGACAGAGCCATACCGACAGCTACGCCGGCGGAGGCCAGCAGTGCGGCGAAGCTGGTGGTTTCTACTCCCAGCTTGTTGATGACGGCAAAGGCGAGAATCACGTTCAGCAGGATACTGGTCAGACTTCTGAGGAAGGTCTCCACACTGATTTCCAGTTTGCGTTTCTGTAGAATCTTTCCTATCAGCTTATTGATCTGTTTGATGACAAATCGTCCGATTATAAATATCAGAATGGCTCCGATTATATCTTTGCCGGCTTCTATCCCCCAGTTTGCCAGTCTTTCGAGAATGGTCTCCACGTCGATTTTTGCCGAAGCGGTCTGTAACATGATGTGTAATGTCGTTGGCATGATTTTTATATTTGTATTGTTACTCTTTCAGGTATCCTTTTCCTTGCCGGATTACTTCCGGCATGTCCTCACAGCAGTTGATTACAGTGGAGGGTTCGGTTCCACCTATTCCTCCGTCTATTACCAGATCGACCTGTTCTCCGAATTTTTCGTCTATCAGTTCAGGGTCGGTCGCGTATTCCGTTTCTTCACCCTCTTCGAGCGGAACGGTTGTGGTCAGAATCGGGGCATTGAGTGCACGACATATTTCGCGGATGATGGTGTTGTCCGGCACTCGGATCCCCACTTCCTTGCGGTTGCGGAAGATTTTTGGCAACCGGCTTCCTGAATTGAGGATGAATGTAAAAGGTCCAGGCAGATTGCGTTTCATCAGTTTGAAGGTAGTGTTGCTTACCCGTGCATATTCGCTGATGTTGCTCAGATCGTAGCAGATAATTGAAAGTCTTGGCTTTCGCGGATCGATGTTTTTAAGCTTGCAGATGCGTTCTATGGGACGCTCTTTCAGCGCATGGCATCCTATGGCATACATCGTGTCGGTAGGATATATGATGATTCCCCCGTCATTCAGGATATCAACCACACGTTGGATGTCGTTCGGATTGTTGTTCTTTGAATAGAGTTTGAGTCTCATGTCTCTTGCTTTTTGCGTGAAAAGTGTGTTTTCATACAACTGCAAAATTACGAATTTATTTCGCAAAATGTCATCTTCATCCGGTTAATTCATCTTCCTGGCGTGCGGTTTAGGGATGATAATCCTGAATGACGCGGTCAAGCCTCGTACACTTTGAACAATGTGGTGTTTTGCAACGCAAGCGGTTTGTTATGTGCGAAAAAGATTATGCCGTCTGCCTGAGCCTTGATTTCATGCAATATCCCTCCTTCGTATGGGTCGATGATATGTGCCAATACTTCTCCTTTCTTTATTTCTCCACCAGCCGTTTTCTTCTTTTGGAGAATGCCTGCTACGGGGGCCTTGATAGTCTCCAAGTCTGATTCGAGGATAATCTGTGAGTTGAAGTCCGGTTGCGTGAAACTGGAATGCCGGACTATGCCGACACGGTGCATGAACCGCAGCAATGAGTTGATGATGTATGGAGCCATCTCTCCTTCCACCTGATTGTTCTGTCCGCCATATACGGAGTAGGCTTTGGTGTCCCAAATCTGCCAGTTGTAGTTCAGCAAGGTTGTGTCGAAAGGTGATGACTTGCGCAGGCAGATGTATGGCAGTCCGAACAGGCCGGCCGTCTCTACATCCTCATAACCCGTTTGAATCATGCGCACGTGGGGTATGAAATCTCCGGGGACATAGAAACTGGCAAGTTGTATGCCGTATGTATATCCTTGAATGGCGTTGAACAGGAATGCGGCGATCCGCTGTGTCGTTTCCCCCTTGTCATAACCCGGAAACATACGGTTGATGTCTGTATTGTCCATTGCCCAAAAACGTTTCTCGATGTTCATCGAGAAAGGATTTGCCGAAGGTATCACCAGAATCTCGTGTCCCGGTATCAGTTGGCCGTTTTTCTCCATCTCGGAAAGCCGCGCTACCATCTGTGAGCAGATGTATTGTTGTTCTATTTCGTCTCCTCGCATTGCGCCTACTATGGCGATGCTTTTTTCTCCGGAACCAAAGCGGAATCCCAATATGCGGAATGTGTCGCGGAAGGGGGATTCCATGCTGAATATGATTTCTTTTTTCATGGTGTCGTGTTCTTTTTATTTTTTATGTAGCCTATGGATGCGTGCCAATAAGGAGCCCTGATATACGACAGGGTATGCGCGGAGCGTAAAAAGCAGCCCGTGTGTGGGGGACAGAACCTGTTGAAGCACTTCTCCCGTCAGCGGACTGACGATGGCTCCTATTTCTTCTCCTTCGTCCACGATAATGTTGTTTTGGATCTCAGTCAGGAATATGCCGGAGGAATCTGCGTTGATAAAGCTGACTTCGTCCGCTACAGATACTACAGGAGAGGTTATGGTATGTGGCTCAGGCCGTTCGCTCCACATTCCCAATTCGTTCATCAGATTCAGAATACCGTAAACAAGGCGGTTCCCGTATCTGTGGTTGATTCGCATCCCCACTCCCATTTCCACCACTAAGGTGGGGGTATCTATACTGTTCAACGAATGCGCCAGTGTCGTTTCCAATACCGTGGCTGCCTCGTGTATCCATATGAAATCTACATTGAGCAAACGGGCATAGGGGGTCAGACGCTCTGCCATGTTGATGTTGATACGTACTTGAGGGATTTCCCGCAGGAAGATATTGCTGGAATGGATATCTATTACCATATCGGCACCTTTCAGGTCGTTGAGGATTTTATTGGCTATATATTCCTCCATCGTACCGTTCGGATTACCTGGGAAAATACGGTTCATGTCGAGGTCGAAGTTGGGAATGCCTCTTGTTATGGAGTCGATTCCCAGCGGATTCAATGCCGGATATATTTCCAGTGTTCCGTTGAGTTTATCTATGTTTTCCTGTACAAGCTGGTTCAGTTTGAAACATATATATTGCCCTTCCAGCTCGTCACCATGAGTCCCGGTGACAATACAGAGGCGTTTCTTTCCGCTTCCGTTGCTTATGACATTCTTTTTTATCAGCAACCGTTCGCCTACGGGCAGGGCGACGGAAGCCACTTGTTGTACTTCTATCATATTTCTTCCACTATTACACGAATTTCTGTCTGTTGTTTCGTTATGCCTGTAAAGACTCCACGGTTTACCGGGCAGTCGATTGCATCACGCCCATGCGAAAGCTTGATATATCCGCATTCGATCAAGCGGTTGTTTGTAGGATCCACTCCCCACCAGTTTCCGTCATCGAGTACCTCTACCCATGCATGTGTGGCTCCGATTCCTGTCATGAAACCATTGACGTAACGGGCTGCAATGCCTTTGGCACGGCACAGCGCGATGAGAATGTGCGCATAATCCTGACATACGCCTTTCTGTTGCCTGAATGCTTCTATGGCAGATGTCTGCATCTGTGTGCTCCCCGGCATATAGCTCATATAGGAATAAATCTTGTCGGAAAGCCGTAAGGCACATTCAAGTGGCTTTTTTTCTTCGATCTCCTCAATGAATGCTTTCATCGGGGGGGACATGACAGTCAGTGCAGAAGGCACTTTGAACACCTCCCAAAACCTGTCTGCCGGGATACGGTAGGAAGTCAGCCGGGCTTCTCCGCCACTTACGAAGACGAAAGAATCGTGCGGCTCCATACGGCTTCCATACTGTATCGGATTTCCCCATGCATCTACCCCGTACGTGATGTAGTCTGCCGGGTGTATGAATATCTCCCGTTTGCCCGCCTGCTGGCATGCATTGACACAAGGCATACACCGCAAACGGAAAAAATGGCTGTTTACGGGAGACTCAAAATGTATGATTGTCTGATAACTGTAAAAAAATTTTTTCATCTTTCTCCCTTCTCTTGCGGAAAATGGTCAGAGCAATATCAGATGGTTAAGATACTTCAACAGCTTTCCCTTATATTCCGCATTGTTTTCATGGTTCATGTCATACGTATCTTCATCAAGCAGCTTGTCCAGTTGCTGCAAGATCATCTGGTCGAACAGTTCTTCTTCAGTTTCTCCGCACTTCTTCAAGCTGTCATACACTTCCTTTATACGGAAAAAAGGGTAGTCGAAACGTATGTGCATGTCTATGTTTTCTATCAGTTTCCCTATTCTCAGGATATTTCTGATCCGTTCCTGCACACGCTCGTCAACAGAACCCCAGAATGCAAGCAGATAGTCGGTGATAGGCTGCAGGACGGTGATGTTTGAGTCCTCCTTCTTGGCTGCTTCCTTAATGTGGGATAATGACAGCTGAATGTAGGACAAGCTCTCGCTCATTATTTCTTCGCGTAACACGATGGCATTATCATAAGCCGATGTAAGTCCTGAAAGCAGGGAGCATGGATTCTTTTCGTCATACATGTATCCCATGCAGAAGCTTTCCATGTCATTGTAAGGATTGCTTGCATCCAGTTTCATGTAGTATTCTTCGTATTCTTTGGGTTGCCCGTCAATCATTTTGTCATAATAGCGGCGCAACAGGTGCAGGCTGATATACACTCTTTCTGCATATCTCCCTAACCAATAGAGCCGGTTGGCCTTGTTTGCTGATATAGTGTAGTTTATCATATTCGTTAAGTTTATTTGTAGTATAATTTCTGTTTATTGTTTCATGACCCACGTATCCTTGAAGCCTCCGCCTTGCGAAGAATTCACCACGAACGAATGCGCGTCACGAGAAAAACGGGTCAGTCCGCTTTTCCATACTTTCGTTTCCTTTCCGCTTATGACAAATGCCCGCAGGTCGGCCTTGCGTTCTACCCGTCCGTTACCTTCAAGTATCTCCAGATCCTTGAAGTCTATCACTTCCTGGGCTATCCACCGGCGCGGTTCGGAGATTATAAGATTTTTCAGTTCTTCAAGTTTCGCGGCGTTCAGGTCGCGTCCGAAGATCACCCCGTATCCGCCCGCTTCGCTTACATCCTTGATGACCAGCTTTTCCACATTGTCCAGGATGTACCGGTAGTCCTCCTTGTAATAAGGAAGATATGTCGGTGCATTTGACAGCATGGGATCTTCGTGCAAGTAGTAGTCTATCATTTTTGGGACAAAATAATAGATTCCTTTGTCATCAGCCACCCCGTTACCCGGTGCGTTGACAATGGCCACGTTGCCTTTCTTGTATGCCTGCATCAGGTTTGGTACTCCCAGCAGTGAGGTTGGCTCGAACACCAGCGGGTCGAGGTATTCATCACTGATGCGGCGATAGATACATCCTACGCGCTGCTTCTCCTTGAATAGCCCCACATAGTACACGCTGTCGTTTTCTACTATCAGGTCTCCGGGATATGCCAGAGTGATTCCCATCTTTTCTGCCAGATAAGAATGCTCGAAGAAAGCTGAATTGTATCGTCCCGGTGTCAGAATGACCGATATGCCCCGTCCGTCGTTCATGTACTCCATCATGTCGCCAAGCAAGTCGCTATAGTTGCGGTTGTCTGCCACTGCATTGTTATGGAAAGTCTGTGGTGACACTTTCCGTGTAATTGTACGTGCTATCATCGGATATGATGCTCCCGAAGGGATGCGCAGGTTGTCTTCCAGAATAAACCATCGGCCGTCCTTAGCCTGTACCAGGTCTATGCCCGATATGTGCGAATATATCCCATGAATAGGTGATATTCTTTCGCATTCAGGAAGATATCCTTTGGATGAATACACGAACTCGGATGGTATGACACCGTCCCGAATGATATGCTTCTCGTGATAGATGTCATATAAAAACAGATTCAGTGCATTGACTCGCTGCTTCAATCCTCGTTCCAGTCTGTCCCAGTCTTTTTTTTCTATGACGCGAGGAATGGAGTCGAAAGGAAACAACTGTTCGTTGAATACTCCATTCTTATACACGCCAAAGCGAACGCCAAACCTTTCCATCCATTTGTTGACGTTGTCCCTACTTTCAATCAATGCGTCCATACTCGTAAAGTTTTGTATAGTCTTTTGTATCGTTCTTGGGTGCAAAGAAAAACAAAAAATGAATAGGTTGTATATAATTAAGAAAATTTGTTTGTGTATTCGTGTTTATTCTTTCTTTTTAATCTTAAACGAACTGCTTTTGTTTCGTTGGATAATTATATTCCCAATAAGGCTTACACTTTGAAAAATACATGCATTTGTATCCGGACGGGTGTCGTTTTGCCAAAAAACTTCAAGATTGCGGTTGGGTTTCTATCACATTCCGGAATTCATTTTCAAAATTGGGAGTAAATACGTCTTTTCCCATTTCCTTTCGTATCTCGTCCATTGTCCAGAAACGACCTCCGTCAAGCTCTGTACTGGGATTTATTTCCCCGTCATATACGGTCCTGTATGAAAATACCAGTTCTTTTTCACGGTCAGATTCAAATACATAATGTCTTAACTGTTCCGGTATGAAGTCTTCGATGCCTAATTCTTCGCGTGCCTCGCGTCTCAGAGCCGTCTCCACATTCTCGTTCAAATCCATGTGTCCTCCTACTGATGTGTCCCATTTTCCCGGCTGTATGTCTTTCCATGCCGGCCGTTTCTGCAGAAACAGTTCTCCCTTGCTGTTGAATACGTGCAGATGCACTACCGGATGCAGCAGTTTGCTGCCGTTGTGACATTCGCCCCGTGTCGCTGCTCCCATTATGTTTCCTTCTTCATCTACTATGGGAAACATTTCTTCGCTATTGTCTTTCATTCCTTTATTCCGTTGAATCTACTGTATGATTAATGTGTGTTTGACTGACGTCCGCTTGTCTCGACGAAAACCGGCGGACGTTTTTTGTTTAACGGGCGTTCGTTTTCAGTATAATGTGCGGACGTTTCCGACCGGCTATCCCATCGTTTCGCTATAAAAGTCAAGAATCTCGTAGATCTCTTCCTGCGATGCGGTCTGATCAATCCTGATATCACCTACATCGGCAAGGAGGGTGAAATTTATGACACCCGATGAGGAGTTCTTCTTGTCGTGTTTCATGAAGTTGTACAGTGTCTCGTAGTCCTTGCAGGTGAAGTCAAGTCGTCCGTAATTTTCTTTGATGAACCTGATTGTCTGATGGAGCTTGTCTTTAGGAAAATGAGTGTGCAGGTGAGAGAGAAAAAGTTCGCATACCATGCCCCATGCCACAGCATATCCGTGCAGGACAGGCCGGCCGGTGTGGAGGGCGAAACTTTCAAACGCATGTCCTACAGTGTGTCCGAAATTCAATGCCTTGCGTATGTTCTTTTCCAGCGGATCTTTTTCAACAATGTTCTCCTTTACCTCCACAGATTCTCCGGTCAGCTGCTGAAGCCTGGCATAGTCGATACGGTTCACGTCAAACTTGAGCAGTTCAGCCCAATGTGACACATTGCTTATCAGTCCGTGCTTCAGCATCTCCGCATATCCTGACAAAAAGTTTTTCCTGTCCAGCGTCTTCAAAAAGTCACTGTTTATCAGCACCTGGTCGGCAGGGTAGAAGGCTCCGATTTCGTTTTTCAACCCGTTGAAGTTGATCCCGGTCTTTCCGCCTACCGCAGCGTCCACCATCGAGAGCAATGTGGTGGGGATGTTGATGTAGGATATGCCGCGTTTGAATGTTGCAGCGGCAAAGCCTCCGAGATCGGTTATCATCCCTCCTCCGAGATTTACCAGAAGTGAATGGCGTGTGGCTCCATTCTCACAGAGCCGGTTCCATACATATTCGAGTGTCTCAATGTTTTTGTGTATGTCTTCAGCTCCGATGCTGATGCAGACGGCTTTCTCTGCCGGCGTTGTGCCTTCCAGCAGAGGGAGGCATTTCACATTGGTATGTTCATCGGTAAGGATGAATAACTTGTCGTATTTGTGGCTTGTGACTGACCGGGTGAAATCGTCTTTGAAATTCTGGCAGACTATGACTTCTTGTTTCTTCATATTTGTAAGTTTGATGTGCAAAATTAGGAAAAAAGCAATAAAGTCGCTTGGTATAGCTGACAAAATAGCGAACTTTGTACAAATGCTTTAATCAAGGATAAAATAAATTTATAGAGATGAAAATAAGTTAAAAGGATTGGACGGCTTCTAAACCTTTGGGCGTTTTGGAAGTCATATTTTATACATTATTTATTAACACATATGGCATAATGAAAAAAATGTTTTTGGGACTGCTGTTGCTGATGGCGATGAATGCTGTTCCCGGTTTGGGACAAGGCAGTGATGGCGGTAAGGTGACTGTTTCAGGTACGGTACTTGACGGGGCGGACAAGTCACCGGTCATTCAGGCTGGCGTGCAGATTCTGTCTGTAAAGGACAGTTCTGTGGTGGCAGGTAATGTTACAGGTTTTGACGGGAAATTCATGGTGTCCGCGCGTCCCGGAAGATATATTCTGAGAGTTTCATATATCGGCTATAAATCGGATTTCAGGACGGTAAATCTAAGCAGCGACAGGCCGCGACTGAATGTGGGTAATATCTTGCTTGAAATCGATGCGGTGATGCTCGGTGAGGCCGTGGTGGTGGCTGAGGCGCCGGAAGTGATTGCAAAGGAAGATACTCTTGTGTACAACAGCTCGGCCTACAGGTTGCCGGAAGGTTCGGCACTTGAAGAACTGGTCAAGAAGTTGCCCGGTGCAGAAGTGGATGATGATGGCAAAATCACCATTAACGGCAAAGAGGTTTCCAAGATAATGATTGACGGAAAAGAGTTCTTCTCCGATGATCCGAGTATAGCGATGAAAAATATTCCCGTGAACATCATCGACAAGATAAGTGCGTATGACAAGCAGTCGGATATGGCACGAATGACAGGAATCGATGACGGAGAAGAAGAGACTGTGCTTGACTTGAGCGTGAAGCCGGGAATGAACAAGGGATGGTTCGGCAATGTTGATGTTGCTGGAGGAACAGAAGACCGTTACAGCGGGAAGGTGATGGTGAATCATTTCAGAGGCAAGAATCAGTTTACGGTGATAGGATCTATAAATAATGTGAACGACAACGGTTTCCCCGGTGGTGGGGGAGGGTTTCGCGGAGGCGGTGACCAGAACGGACTTAACACTATAAAGATGGGAGGATTCAACTTCGCGACGGAAAGCGAGACTCTGGAAACGGGCGGAAGCGTCAACTTCAATTATCGTGATGCGTTTGTCCAAAGCAAGCAGAATTCTGAAACTTTCGTCTCCTCCGAGACCAGTTCTTTCAAGAATGCGATTGACGTCTCACGCAAAAAGACTACGAATCTGGTTGCTGATTTCCGCCTGGAATGGAAGCCGGATACGTTGACTACGCTGATGTTCCGTCCCCGTATCACCTACGGAAAGACGGACAATAGCAGCAGTTCCGATTCATATACATTCAGTGAAGACCCGGGAGTCACGACAGATGAACTTTTGGGGGCGGAAGACATTACTTCATTGGTGTCACAGGAAGCAATTGTGAATACGATTATCCGTAATTCTCTGACCCGTTCTGATGAAGTAAGTGCTAAGGGTGTCCTGCTTTTCAACCGCCGTCTCGGGGCAAAGGGCCGTAACATCACAATAAGGGCAAGCTATACTTATACGGACAATGACAGTGAACAGCTGTCGGCTTCCACGACTACCTACTATCAGACAGCTGAAGAGGCTCTTGCTGACGGAACGTTGTCTGAAATACTGAACCGCTATATCACTACGCCTACGAAGACCTCCGATTATGCGTTGCGTCTTTCGTACAGTGAACCTATATTCAAGGGAGGTTTTCTGCAGTTCAGCTATGATTTCCGGTACAGCCATTCGGAAACGAATAATTCCACTTACGATATGCCTGCTGATTGGACTGTCGGTCAGGGCTTTCTTTCGGATCAGGCAACATTCAATTCTGATTTGAGCAAAAGTGCGGTGTATAACTATTATAATCATCAGACGGAAGTTCAGTTGCGTTGGATTCGCGAGAAGATGCGTTTCAATGTCGGCGTTTCTTTTCAGCCGCAACGCTCCACTTTAAGCTATACGATGGGCGACTATGCAATAGATACGGTGCGTACTGTGTTTAACTTTACCCCTACGCTTGACTTCCGTTATAACTTTTCAAAAACCAGTCAGTTGCGTATCAATTATCGTGGAAGAAGTTCGCAGCCAAGCATGACTGATCTGCTTCCCATTGAGGACGATACGGATCCGTTGGATGTACAGGTTGGTAACCCGGGCCTGAAGCCGGAGTTTACCAATACGTTGCGCGTGTTTTACAATACGTTCGATACCGAAAAGCAAAGGGGTGTGATGACGCACTTCCGTTTTCAGAATGTGATAAACGAGATCAGTAACCGGAAGACGTACGATGCGACCACCGGAGGATACCGGACAATGCCGGAGAACATTAACGGCAATTGGAATCTGTTCGGTATTCTTGGTACAAATACAGCTTTGAGGAACAAGAAATTTACCGTCAATACGTTTACGACGGCCCGATACAACAATATTGTGAGTTATATGAGCAGTGATGAATCTTCGTCGGAATCGGACAAGACAAAGACTCGCCAGCTGGTTTTGGGCGAACGTCTGCGGGGAACATATCGCAATGACTGGTGGGAGGTGTCACTGAACAGCTCGCTGACTTACAATCATTCGCGTAACAGTTTCCAATCACAAAACAACATGGATACCTATCAGTTCTCTTATGGTGCCAGTACGAATATCAATCTGCCATGGAACATGTCTATTGCAACAGACATATCGCAGAATTCACGGCGTGGTTACACTGATTCCAGCATGAATCGCGATGAGCTTATCTGGAATGCGCAGCTTTCGCAGAATTTCCTGAAAGGCAATGCGGCCACAATCAGTGTCCAGTTTTATGATATCCTTCGTCGCCAGAGCAACATAAGCCGTACGATCTCGGCAGCCATGCGTCAGGATACGGAATACAATGCAATATACAGCTACTGCATGATACATTTCATTTATCGCCTGAATCTTTTCGGAGGCAAGGGTAATCGTCCGCCTATGGAACCCGGAGGTTTCGGTTCCAGAGGTCCGGGACACGGACCGGGACGTTTCTGATACTTGCCGGACAAATATTACTGTCTGCACCCGGATTTTCCAAACATTCGGGTGCAGACTTTTTTGTTTTGTTTTGCTCTTTCATGAATAACTTGTATTTTTGTTGAAAATCAAGTTCCTATGGAAATCATGATTTGGAGCAACGTGTTTTCGGCTGCATTTTATATCGTCTATTTTGCAGTGGTGCTGATTACAATCTTTGTGGTCATACTGGATAACCGCAATCCGGTGAAGACAATGGCATGGATTCTTGTACTTTTTTTCCTTCCTGCAGTGGGGCTTATCTTTTATCTTTTTTTCGGCCGCAGTACACGAAGAGGGCGTCTTATCAGCCGTAAGGGATATTCGCGGCTGACCAAGCGGCCTATGGCGGAATATCAGTCACAGATGGCTCTGCACACATCGATGGAGAAACAGCAGATAATGAATTTTTTCAACAGGGTAAACGGGGCACTTCTTTTTGGCGGAAATAAGGTGACAGTTTATGTGGATGGGGCGTCCATGCTTACGGATCTGATCAAGGAATTGAATAATGCCCGGCATCATATCCATGTGGAGTTCTATATTTTTGAGGACGATGCGGTGGGACGTCTGGTGCGCGACGTGTTGGTCAGCAAGGCACATGAGGGAGTAAAAGTCCGTGTCCTGTATGACGATGTCGGCTGTTGGAATGTGAAACGTTCGTTTTATGAGCAAATGCTCTGTGAGGGGATTGAGGTGGTGACATTCCTGAAAGTGCGTTTTCCTCGTTTCACGGGAAAAGTGAATTACCGCAATCACCGTAAGCTGGTGATAATCGATGGAAAGGTGGGCTTCATAGGCGGCATGAATATAGCGGAAAGGTATGTGAAGGGAGTGCCATGGGGAGTATGGAGGGACACGCATGCAAAGATAGAAGGGAAAGCCGTGTATGGACTTCAGACGGCATTCCTGACGGACTGGTTTGCGATGGACAGGACGTTGTTCACTTCGGCAGAATATTTTCCGAAGATGGAGTCTTGTGGTGATGCCGTTGCTCAAGTGGTAACTTCAGATCCGGTGGGAGAGTGGAGGGACATCATGCAGGGACTGATGATGGCTGTGTGCAGTGCGCGTCAGTATTTTTACATTCAGTCTCCTTACTTTCTGCCTGAAGAAGAGGTGAAGACAGCCTTGCAGACGGCAGCGCTGGCCGGGGTGGATGTGCGTATCATGTTGCCGAAGCGTGCGGATACATGGCTGATACATAAAGGATCGCTGTCATATATAGAAGATATGTTGAAAGCCGGTGTGAAAATCTACCTGTATAGGAAGGGATTCATTCACTCAAAGCTTATGGTGTCTGACGACTCGTTCTCAACCATAGGCTCCACAAATATGGATTTCCGAAGTTTTAAATACAATTTCGAGGCCAATGCTTTCTTTTATGATCGTGGCACAGCACTGACTCTGAAGGAGATATTCCTTGCAGACCAGAAAAAATGCATGTCTCTTACGTTGAAAGTATGGAACAAGCGGTCGTGGAAGAACAAGGTTACGGAGTCTGTTGTGCGTCTGCTGTCTCCGCTGCTCTGAAGAATGAAAAGTTCACGCTTCCGTAGTGCTTGTGTCTTATGAAATTGGGGTGGTTCTCAAAACTTGCATCTTTCCCGTGTTCAAGCACAAACAGCCCGTCCGGTTTCAGCAGATTGTTGGCGAAAATCAAATCAGGGATTTTAGGCAATTCCGGCAAGGCATAAGGAGGGTCGGCAAAGATGAAGTCAAACTGTTCCTTGCATTTGGTTATGTATTTGAAGACATCTCCTCTCAGAGGGATGCACTTGTCGGTCTTCACTTCATTCATGATTTTACGTATGAACGCATGATTCTGAGGGTCTTTCTCTACGGAAATGACCCGGTCGCATCCGCGCGACACCAGTTCGATACTGATGCTGCCCGTTCCTGAAAACAGGTCGAGCGCGGTGATTCCCTTCTCATAGTCAATATAGTTGTCCAATATATCGAACAGCCCCTCTTTGGCAAAGTCGGTCGTAGGCCGTGCTTTGAATGTCTGCGGCACATTGAAACGTCGTCTTTTATAAATACCGTTGATTACTCGCATTGATAGTTTTTCGTTGTATGATGTGCAAATATACGAATAAGGTTCAGATTTTCAATAATCCGGTCATTGCTTTAGAGACTCCAACATGAACCTCCTGATGTTTTCGATAAAACTCCGGCACGTTCTTTTCAAATCTTCAGGTCGTTTTTTAGTATATGGAATTTGGATAAAAGCAGTGATCTATAATAGAATATTTCAGCCATTTTATGTGGTTATGAAAATGTCGGGTTCAAGATAGGACTTGAATTCTGATTCGTATCACGTCACATAATCCAGTTCGTTGCGCATCCGCACGAGTTCTTCCCGGATTTCTTTCAGGTGATCCAGAATTTCACTGTTGCGGACAACTGTTTCCCTGTTCTGCTTCAGACGCTGTTTGGCGCCGGCCAGTGTCATTCCCTTCTCTTTCACCAGATAATACACTAACCGGATATTGTCCACGTCTTCTTTCCTGTACTGGCGGATGTTTCCTCCTACCTTTTTGGGAGCGATCATCGGGAACTCTTTTTCCCAATAGCGCAGAAGCGACTCATTGACGCCGAACATCTGCGCCACTTCGCTGATGGAATAATACAGTTTCAGGTTTTTGTTTGTTTTCATTACCATAGTCGGCCGTACTTAAATCCGTAGAGTGATCCGCTTACTTGTCTCATCTCATTCAGTTCTCCCATTTTCTTCATGTTCCCGTGTTCGAATAATAACGGTTCCATTCCCGATGTTTGAGTTTTTTATGCAAAAGCTATAGCAAGTTTTGCGTAAAACATATTTACAAAAATAATAAAACCGCTTATCTTTGCAAATCGAATTTGAGAATATTAACTACAAGAATATGTTGACAGCAAATGAAATCCGTGACTCGTTCGTAAAATTCTTCGAGTCGAAAGGACATCAGATCGTGCCGTCCGCACCGATGGTCATCAAGGACGACCCTACACTGATGTTTACCAATGCAGGCATGAATCAGTTCAAAGACATTATTCTCGGCAATCATCCTGCAAAGTACAAGCGCGTGACCGATTCACAAAAATGTCTGCGCGTAAGCGGAAAGCACAACGATCTGGAGGAAGTGGGACATGACACATATCATCATACCATGTTCGAGATGCTGGGAAACTGGTCATTCGGAGACTATTTCAAGAAGGAGGTTATAGAATGGGCATGGGAGTATCTGGTGGATGTGCTTAAAATCAATCCCGAAATCCTGTATGCTACTGTTTTCGAGGGAAGTCCCGATGAAGGTCTGGAGCGCGATGACGAGGCAGCATCCTACTGGGCGAAATATCTGCCGGAAGATCACATCATCAACGGAAACAAGCATGACAATTTTTGGGAGATGGGAGAGACAGGGCCGTGCGGTCCGTGTTCTGAAATCCATATTGATTTGCGCCCGGATGAGGAAAAGGCCAAGGTCCCCGGACGTGAACTGGTGAACAAGGACAATCCGCTGGTCATCGAGATATGGAATCTTGTGTTCATGCAGTATAATCGCAAGGCGGACGGAAGCCTCGAATCACTTCCTGCCAAGGTGATCGATACCGGTATGGGGTTCGAACGGCTTTGCATGGCATTGCAGGGAAAGAAGTCTAACTATGACACAGACGTGTTCCAACCGATAATCAAAGCCATCGGCGATCTGTCCGGAGTGGCTTACGGGCACGATTCCAAGACAGACGTGGCAATGCGTGTGGTTGCCGATCACATCCGTACAATCGCTTTCTCGATTGCTGACGGGCAGCTTCCTTCGAATGCGAAAGCCGGTTATGTGATACGCCGTATTTTGCGTCGTGCCACACGCTATGCTTACACATTCTTGGGGCAGAAACGTGCTTTCATGTACAGGCTGGTTCCCGTACTTGTGGAAAACATGGGAAAAGCCTATCCTGAGCTGGCAGCCCAGCAGACTCTGATAGAGAAAGTGATGAAAGAGGAGGAGGAAGCATTTCTGCGTACTCTCGAAACGGGTATCCGTCTGCTCGACAAGGTAATCAGCGAAGCGAAGGCTGCCGGAAAGGAAGAAATCAGCGGCATGGATGCTTTCACTCTTTATGATACTTTCGGCTTCCCGCTTGACTTGACAGAACTTATCCTGCGTGAAAACCGGATGACTGTCGATGAAGGAGAGTTCAATGCTGAGATGCAGAAACAGAAGCAGCGGGCACGCAATGCTGCAACGCTTGAAACCGGCGATTGGGTGGTGCTGAAAGACGGTGAAACAAAGTTTGTCGGATATGACTGTACCGAGTGTGAAACCGAGATCCTGCGTTTTCGCGAGGTGAAACAAAAGAACCGTACATATTACCAGATAGTACTCAGCGAAACCCCGTTCTATGCGGAAAGCGGAGGACAGATAGGTGATACAGGCGTGTTGGTCAGCGAATATGAGACCATTGAAATTATTGATACAAAAAAGGAGAATAATCTTCCCGTCCACATCGCCTGCAAGTTGCCGGAACATCTCGATGTGCCGATGATGGCGTGTGTTGATGCCGACCGCCGTGCCGCATGTGCAGCCAACCACTCATGCACCCACTTGCTCGATGAGGCCTTGCGTAAGGTATTGGGAACGCATGTGGAACAGAAAGGTTCTTTGGTCACTCCGGAATCTCTCCGCTTCGACTTCTCTCATTTCCAGAAAGTGACGTCAGAGCAGTTGCGTGAGGTGGAACATCTCGTCAATGCCAAGATACGCAAGGATATTCCTCTGACAGAATACCGCAATCTGCCGATTGAAAAGGCAAAAGAGCTTGGTGCCATTGCACTTTTCGGCGAAAAGTACGGTGATGAGGTGAGAGTCGTGCAGTTCGGCTCGTCCATAGAGTTCTGCGGTGGCACGCATGTTTCTGCTACCGGAAAGATAGGAATGATGAGAATTCTTTCCGAAAGTTCAGTAGCGGCAGGTGTACGCCGTATAGAGGCTGTTACGGCAGCGAGAGTGGAGGAAATGATGGATTCTGTCCAAGACATCATCAACGACCTGAGGGCTTTGTTTAACAATGCTCCCGACCTGAAGGCGGCCATCTCGAAGTATATCGATGAGAATGCTGGGCTGAAAAAACAGATGGAAGAGTTCAGAAAGGAGAAGGAAGTTGCCTTGAAAGCCAAACTGATTGAAAATGCGAAAGATATACATGGCGTCAAGGTCATCAAGGCTGTAATACCGGTTTCTGCCGAAACAGTCAAGAGCATCGCTTTCCAACTGAAGGGGCAAATACCGGAAAACCTGTTCATCGTCATAGGAAGCATATTCGAGAACAAGCCGGCGCTTACGGTCATGCTCAGCGATGATTTGGTGAAAAACGGACTGAACGCAGGCCTGTTGGTGCGTGAAGCTGCCAAACTGATACAAGGAGGCGGAGGAGGACAACCATATTTTGCAACCGCAGGCGGAAAGAATCCGGACGGACTGAATGCTGCAGTTGACAAGATTGTTGATTTGTCCGGATTCTGACAGATATCTTACTAAAAAAGCCAACCGGCATTCATCAGTCGGTTGGCTTTTTTATGCTTCAGAATACTCTTTGTGTCAGAACAGTTTTGAAGGGTATTCTCCTGCGTCCACAAGAGCCTGGATCTTGTCGACCACACTTTGACGGTCGGCCGCATAGGTCACGCCGAACCACTTGGAAGTGGTGTCCAATACTTTTACGGTGGCTGTGCCTTCGTTGATCAGTTTGTTGACCATCAACGGAATGAAATACTCGCATTTCAGGTTCCCTATATTCTCTTTCAGGAATTCCACGAAATAATCTTCGGAATATTTAAAGTAGTCGGGAGTGAATCCCCACATGTTCATCGATACCGGAGTGTTGTCTTCGACGCCTGCCCATTCGCCATTATCGTCTTTGTAGGAAACCACTCCGTCGATACGCATGATCTCTGTGCGCTCAACTACTGTGGTCAGACGGGCATTTTCATCGGTAGAACAAATTCCGCGGGCTACCGTGCCACTCTCAGACAGTGTATTTCCTATCCGGAAACCTACCATGCAATAATCGTTGGTCGATCCTTCAGGCAGTTCGGAGAGATATTTGCCCAAAACGGCAAAGCTGTCCCTCCCGTAGAAGTCGTCTGCATTGATGACTGCAAACGGTTCCTTGATCGTATCTTTGCCCATCAGTACTGCATGGTTGGTTCCCCATGGCTTTACTCTTCCTTCCGGACAGGTGAAGCCGTCGGGCAGGTTGTCCAGATCCTGGAACACGACCTCCACCGGAATGTGATTTTCATATTTGCTGACAATCTTTTCACGGAAATCCTTTTCAAAATCACGGCGGATAACGAAAACGAGTTTGCCGAAACCTCCACGTATGGCATCAAAAATAGAATAGTCCATGATGGTTTCCCCGTTAGGCCCCAGTCCGTCAAGTTGTTTTAAGCCACCGTAGCGACTTCCCATGCCGGCGGCCAATACAAATAAAGTAGGTTTCATAAATATATTGATTAAATGACCTTACAAAGGTAAAAAAATAAATGAAATGATAATGGTAAATACTTTTCAACAAATATTTTTTCTCGTTATTTTTTTTTATCTTCGCAACGGCTAAACTGATATTCTAAAATGAAAAGATATGTAAAATGGGGCGGTATTGTGCTTATGGCTCCAATCATGCTGTTCATTATTCTATGCATATTGATATACATTCCTCCTATACAGAATTTCGCTGTGAGAAAAGCCACCCGGTATGCTGCGGAAGCTACAGGAATGGATATCCGTATCCAGCGAATATCTCTGTCATTTCCTTTGGATTTGGTAGTACATGACACGCAGGTGCTCAACGGAAACGATACGGTTCTCGATGTCGGTATGCTTACTGTTAAGGTACAGTTGCTTCCTCTTATGGAAAAGCAGGTGGAGGTTGACGGTATAGAGATAAGGGATGCCACAGTAAACACCATGGATCTTATTGAGGGGATGCAACTGAAAGGAAGGCTCGGGAAACTCTTCCTTGATTCGCATGGGATAGAACTGACTCCCGAAACGGCTATCTTGAACAGTCTCAGCCTGAAGGACACCCGGCTTACCCTTGTAATGGCTGACACGACCGCTACCGACACGACCGCAAGTTCACCGGTATATTGGAAAATCAGGCTCGAAGAAATAGACCTTGACAATGTTTCTTTCCTCCTGCAGATGCCGCTTGATACGATGGATATAGGATTTGAAATCGGGAAGGCTTCTCTGCGTGACGGTCTCATTGATCTGCATAAGGAAGCATACACTGTAGATAAATTTGACATTCTGCAAAGCCGGATTACCTATGATTCGGGTGGTCAGCCAAAAGCGGGGAATGGTCTTGACCCGTCGCATATTGAATTGACAGATATCAATATCGGTGTGGATTCCGTCTATTATGCCGGCAACGATATCCGTGCTCTTATACGACAGTTCGATTTGAAGGAACGGTCGGGATTGCAGATCACGTCAGTGGAAGGGGAGTTGCGGGCTGACAATCAGGCAATACATGTTCCTTCTCTACAGATCAACACTTCCAATTCTTCTATGGAATTTAATGCGACTGCCGACTGGAGTGTTACCGAGCAGAGTAAAGACGGCAAAATCAGCGCACGGCTAATGGCTGAAATAAGTAAGATTGACTTGCTCAAGGCTGTTCCCGATGTGGATTTTGTGAAGAATTTGCCTTCCGTTCCAATACAGGTGCGAATGGGAATAGACGGTAGTCTGGACGAACTGCGTCTGACCACTTGTTCTATGGGAATACCGGGATATTTTCGTTTGGAAGCGGACGGAGGCATAGTTCACATGCTGGATGATACAAACAGGGAAGGAAGTGTCAGTCTGAAAGGTAATTTCATGCAGATGTCGTTCATTGAAGCATTGACAGGAGGTATCACAATTCCTTCAGGAACGGTATTGGAGGCGGAGGCGGGCATTAATGGAAGCCTTCTGAATGCCTCCACGCGTATCCTTCAGGGCGGAGGATTGGTAGAAATGAAAGGTGAATACAATATTGACAACGATGTCTACAAGGCATCTTTGACAGCCGACAGTCTCAACGTACATGACTTTATGCCTAACGATTCGCTATTTGAAGTGACGGCTTTTTTGACGGTTGAAGGAGAGAAATTTGACTTTTTCTCTCCTTCAACCTCATTGGATGCTGGTGCATCGCTGGATTATCTGCGTTACGGGTCGATGGTGTTGCCGGACGTTCGCCTCAATGCACACTTGAAGCAGTCGGAGGCTGTTGTCAACCTTGAAGTGGAGGATGACATGATGCATATCACCTCACAGCTGAACGCTTGGCTGAAATCTGAATATATCCGGGCTAAAGGCGTTGTCAATGTCCTGAACCTGGATTTGTACGGGATGGGTTTGGTCTCAAATCCTCTAAAGACTACGCAGGATATTGAACTGTCTGTGGGTACGGATATGGAGAGAAGTCACAGTGCTAGAGTCTCCATGAAAAACATCCATTTTATTACAGACAAGCAGACGTTTACTACGAAAGACCTTAATTTAGGAGGTACTACGGCCCGCGATTCTATACATTGTTATGTGAATGCCGGAGATCTCACGTTTCTGTTCCGCAGCAAAGGAAGCATTGACGACCTGACGCGGCAGGCCGGTAATGTGACGGAACTTTTTGCGAAGCAATGGGAGGCCAGAAAGATCGACCAGGATAAAATCAGGGAGGTACTGCCGAATGCACAGCTTCGCATCTTTGCAGGCAGTGACAATCCGGTGGCAAATACATTATCCGTACAACGACTTTTTTTCGACAGACTGAGGGTAAACATAACGACCGACCCACAAGACGGATTTAACGGTGACGCTTATCTGTACGGGCTGCGTACGGACAGTCTTTCTCTTGATACCATCAGCTTCAAGGCTGTACAGAAGGAGAATACGCTTGCATTGTTCACACGGATAAAAGCCAATGACAAGCCTTTTCAAGAGGCGTTTGACGTGTTCATGAAAGGAAGCATAGACTCTACTCATGCCAATGTTAATATCGGTTATTTCAATGGGGAAAGGGAATGCGGCGTTGACATCGGCATGGCGGCCGGATTGGAGAAGGAAGGTATAAGCCTGCACATCACGCCTTATGAACCTACGCTTGTGTACCGTAAGTTCCGTGTCAACAAGGATAATTATATCTATCTGAAGAATGACGGACGAATCATGGCACAGCTCGCCATCTTTGACAAGAATCATACAGGACTGCATTTGTACTCTACGCCCGACAGTCTTGCGCAACAGAATCTGACAGCGACAATCAATCATATTGATATTGCGGAACTCAGACATATTGTTCCATACATGCCGGATATAGCCGGGATTGTCAATGCGGAAATTCATTACGTACAGGAGAACAATACGGATCAGTTTGCAATGGATGCCAGCATAGACAGTCTGGAATATGAAAAGCAGTCTATGGGGAATTGGGCACTCAGTGCGGTATATCTTCCAAGACAGTCCGGTGTACAGACCATTGACGGATTCATCACACGTAATGATATGGAGATAACCAGTCTGGGAGGCTCATATTATCCGGCACGCAACGAGAAGGAAAAAGACAGGATAAATGCTAAGATGACCTTGTTCCACCTGCCGCTTGAGATAGCCAACTCGTTCATACCCGAAGGCATGGCGGTGCTGAGCGGTGAATTGAGCGGCGAATTGTCTGTCAGAGGGAACGTAGACAAGCCGGCGATGAATGGAGAAATTACTTTGGACAGCGTAGATGTCTTTATACCTCAGGCATCTCTGACACTGCGTTTTGACAACCGGTCGGTCGAAATAAAGGACAGTAAGCTTGTATTCAACAGTTTCAATATCTTCACAGACGGTGAGACACCATTCTCTATCGACGGGAATGTTGATATGACTGACATGCAGATGAATTTGAGAATGGATGCCAACAATTTCGAGCTGCTCAACTCCAAGAAGACCAAAGAGTCTTTAGTCTTTGGCAAGTTATATGTGGATTTCCATTCTATGCTGAGCGGTACTCCTGATAAGATGATGATGAGAGGTAACATGAACATACGCGGCGGAAGCGACTTTACTTACATTCTGAAGGACTCTCCGCTTACCATAGAGGACAAATTGGGGGAGACCGTGACTTTTGTCAATTTCAGCGATACGGCATCAGCCGGAAATAAAGCTTTGGAGACAATGGTTCTGGGAGGAATCGACATGATGATGACACTGCATATAGACGAAGGCGTGCAGTGCAGTGTCTATTTGGACGAAGAAGGATCAAATTATATGATGTTTGAAGGTGGAGGTGACCTTTCTTTCCAATATACTCTTGAAGGCAATATGGTGCTTACCGGACGATATACGCTGAGGAATGGAGAAATGAAATACGAACTGCCTGTCATACCGCTTAAGACGTTCTACGTCAAGGATGGCAGCTATATAGAATGGACGGGAAATCCGATGAATCCCAACCTGAACATCCAGGCGACGGAAAGAATGCGTGCATCGGTGGCGCAGGATGGGCAGAATTCGCGTACAGTCAATTTTGATGTCGGTGTGGACATCACCAACCGTCTGGATAATCTGGGCTTTACATTCACGATTGACGCTCCTGACGACGGAAGTGTGCAAAATGATCTGGCTGCCATGTCTGCCGAAGAGAAAAACAAGTTGGCTGTCACCATGCTGGTGACGGGCATGTATCTGGCTGAGGGTAACAGCGGAGGAGGACTGAGTGCAAACAGCGTGATGAATACATTCCTGCAGGATCAGATTAACAAGATGGCGGGGAGTGCCCTCAAGACCATTGATCTGAACTTCGGTATAGAGCAGACTGACGAAGAAAGCGGTTCGACGCGTACTGATTACAATTTTCAATTTGCCAAGCGATTCTGGAACAACCGGATAAGCGTTGTCATAGGGGGAACGGTCTCGACAGGCAACAATGTCGAACAGGATGATTCGTTCATCGACAACATCTCTTTGGAATACCGGCTGGATGACAGCGGGACACGCTATGTCAAGGTGTTCCATGACAAGACGTATGAAAATGTGCTCGACGGAGAGGTGACAGAAACGGGCGCCGGCATTGTGTTGCGTAAAAAAGTCGGCAAGCTGAGCGAGCTGTTCATCTTCCGTAGAAAGAAGAATCCTAAAGAAACAGAAGAAAATGAAAAGTCTGACCTGTAATATCATATTGGCGGGACTGGCAGTGTTCTTTATGTCAGCCTGCTCCACAACGAAGAATCTGGCCGAAGGAGAGTTGCTGTATGTCGGGACACCTTCCCCAAAAATCATCAACTATGAAGAGAGCGATGCAGGAGAGAGTACGCTGGAAGAAGTGATGGGCGCCATCAATATCGCTCCGAACAATTCTTTCTTCGGAAGTCCTAACCGGCGTTTCCCCTTTCCTCTCGGGCTGTGGGTATATAACCGTTACGGGCAGAATGAGAAGGGATTCAAAAAGTGGATATACAACAAATTGGGAGCCGACCCTATCTATGTCTCTACGGTCAACCCGGATACACGAAGTAAAGTGGCCACCAACTTGCTGAAAGATTACGGATATTTCGACGGGAAGGTGACCTATGAAGTGGATACGGTGAGCAATCCCAAAAAAGCAAAGCTCAACTATACCATAGACTTCGGACACGGATACTTGCTGGACTCCATTATGTATGTAGGTTTCAGCGGAAGGAGCGACAGCCTGATTCGTGCAGAGATGGGCAAGGCCTTGCTTCACAAGGACGACCAGTTCAATGTGAACACGCTGAATGACGAAAGGGAACGGCTGGTGGAGCTGTTCAAGAACAACGGATATTATTACTATCGTTCGGAATTCATTACATTCCTTGCCGATACGATTATGAGGCCGGGATACGTCAGTCTGAAGGTTGTGCAGCAGAGCAATGTGCCGGAAGACGCACTGCGGACCTATTATATAGGAAACACGACGGTCAACCTTATCGGGCAGAACGGGGAACAGCCGACAGACTCTGCACAGTTCAGGAATTTCATGGTAAGGTACGAGGGAAACAAGCCGGGAGTGCGATTCGGGGTGTTGCGCAGGCGTTTCCTGTACAGAAAGGGGGAAATCTACTCCCAACAGAGGCAGAACTATTCGCAGGAGGCCTTGTCACGACTTGGAATATTCAAGTTCAGCGAGTTCAGATACAATCAGCGACCGGATGCAAACGACACTTTGGATGTGACTGTCAATGCCATGTTCGACCTTCCTTATGACAGCGAACTGGAACTGAACGTTGTGACAAAAAGTACGAAGCAGACAGGGCCGGGAGCCGTTTTCAAGCTTTCCAAGAACAATTACCGGCGTATAGGAGCATCGCTGAACCTGGAACTCAACGCATCATACGAGTGGCAGACAAGTTCAACGGTCGAGGGTGAAAGCTCGGTCATGAACTCGTATGAGCTGGGGGCTTCGCTTTCCCTTACTTTTCCTCGTCTGGTGCTTCCGTGGCAGCAGAAAACCCGTGTTAGCTCATTCCGTTTCCCTTCACAGAGCAACTTCAAAATCTATGTGGATCAGGTGAACCGCGCACGCTATTTCAAGATGCTTTCGTTCGGAATAGACATTTCCTATAACTTTCAGCGCAGGGTGGGGCTGAAGCATACGGTGACCCCATTGCATCTGGCTTTCAACATGCTGCAACGGCGGACGGCGGCATTCGACTCCATTGCCACGCAGAACCCGATGCTGTTCCGTAGTCTTGACGATCAGTTCATACCTTCGGTTTCCTATACTCTGACTTATGACAACAACTATAAGAGGAAACGGAGCCGTATATGGTGGGAAAACTCAATCACTTCGGCAGGAAACATCACTTCTCTGATATATGCCGCTTTCGGAGAGAAATTCAGCAAGCAGGACAAGAAGCTGTTCGGCAACCCGTTCTCGCAGTTCCTGAAATACTCGTCCGAGTTGCGTTACCTTTTCAACATCAGCGACAAGCAGCAGTTGGCGACACGTCTCATGGGAGGGGTGATCTGGTCATACGGCAATGCGACCATAGCTCCTTACAGCGAACAGTTCTATGTGGGCGGTGCGAACAGTATCAGGGCGTTCACCATCCGCTCCATCGGTCCCGGACGGTTCAATCCCGCCTCCAATTCGACTTCCTCATATATAGACGAGACAGGTGACATCAAGTTGGAGGCGAACATAGAATACCGTTTCCGCATACTGTCAAATTTTCTGGGAGGCAATCTGAACGGAGCCTTGTTCCTGGATGCCGGCAACGTATGGCTCATGAGAGAGGATGAGGCCCGCCCCGGAGCGCAGTTCACGTTAAGTCATTTTTTCGACAGTATTGCAACGGGTACGGGTTTCGGAATACGCTATGATCTGTCGTTCCTTATTCTGCGTCTTGATTTCGGTATAGCTCTTCATGTGCCTTACGAAACGGGGAAAAAAGGATATTACAACATCACCAATTTCGGCGATGGTCTTGGAATACATTTTGCCATCGGCTATCCTTTCTGATTCCACATCCCTCCGGTATTGGTAAAAAATCTCCTGTTGTTTTGCGTGAAGCAACCGCATGTTGTGGACAAAACATCAGGAGATTTTGTTTGGCGGATTGTTATGGATGAAGGCTTCTTCCAGCCGGGATTGTGGAATTGCTTTTCCCCTTAAAATGTATTGCGTCCATGTTACAAATTTATCACAAAATGAAATATGTATTAATTTATTGATATTCATGTATTTGTGTTTTTACTGTCGGAAAAATGCCACAGAAAGTGCAACAAAATGCTTAATGTGGCTGAATTTATGGTGTTAAAGTATAAATATAAATTCCCTATGTTCAAAAAAAGGTTTAATTTTGAACCGAAAAATAAAACAACAAAAACTAAAAATTTAAGAATGTAAATTGAAAATCCATTTTTAAACTAAACTTTATGATAAACCAATCGAGATTTTTAATGGCTGCACTGCTCTCCGCTACGACAGTATGCGTCAGTGCCCAAGTGACTACTTCTGCGGTCAGCGGACAAGTCATTGACGAATTGAAGGAACCGGTTATCGGGGCGACGGTAACAGCTGTTCATGAGCCTTCGGGAACAATGTACGGGGGTATAACGAACACTGACGGCCGCTATACCATTCAGGGTATGCGTACAGGAGGACCGTACAAAATTGAGATTTCTTACATCGGTTACAAGAAATCTACCTACACGGGAGTTTACCTTGAATTGGGTAACACATTGGATCTGAACGCATCGTTGGAGGAAAGCACGGAATTGCTCGATGAGGTGGTTGTGGTGGCAAGTGCAAAGACTAATGCCGGCGCCTCTCACAACTTCTCGGCTCAGAAGATTGAAAACACTCCGACTGTCGACCGTAACATCTACGATGTGGTCAGGAACATGCCGATGGCGATGACTTCAAAGAACGGTGGTATCACTTTTGCTGGGTCGAACAACCGTTACAACAGTTTCCAGATAGACGGAACGGTAAGCAACGACGTGTTTGGCCTGTCTTCTTCCGGAACGAACGGCGGCCAGACGGGTGCCAATCCGATCTCTATGGATGCCATTCAGGAAATACAGGTGGTCATTGCTCCATTCGACGTCCGTCAGAGCGGATTCACCGGCGGAGGTATCAATGCCATTACCAAACAGGGTACGAATACCACACACGGTTCTGTTTACACTTATTTCAACAACCAGAACATGTATGGCAAGTACAGCGCCATTCTTGGCAATACCAAGTCTCCGCTGGAGCAGCAGTACACCCGTACCTTCGGAGGAACATTGGGAGGAGCCATCATAAAGGACAAGCTGTTCTACTTCGTGAGTGCAGAAGGAAAGAAGGAATCGTACCCTTCCAGCATCTATCCCGGATATTCAAGCGATTATATCACGGCAGACGTGGCTCAGCAGATTGCTGACAAGTATTATGAGTACACCGGCATCAGCGAAGGTTACAGTCAGCGTAATGTGGACAACAAGTCATTCGGACTGTTGGCACGTATCGACTGGAACATCAACCAGAACCATAAGTTGGCCATACGTTACCAGCACAACAATTCGTATGACGACAACTATAGTTCGAGCACGAGCAACTATTACTTCAACAACAGCAGCTATCGCATTAACAACAAAACCAACTCTATTGTGGCTGAATTGAACTCGCACATAGGGCAGAACCTGTACAACGAGCTGCGTGCCTCTGCCACCTTCGTGCGCGACCATCGCGACGTGGAATATAACGCTCCTACGGTCCAGATAGATAATGTGACGACAGGAGACGGAATCTCCACTATCAAAGCATACATTGGTACGGAATATTCGTCAGGTGCCAATTATCTGAATCAGGATATTTACGTGTTCGAGGACAACCTGTCATGGTACAAGGGTAATCATACCTTTACGTTCGGTACCCACAACGAGATTTACCGTATGAAGAATCTGTATATACAGGGAGTAAACGGTTCATGGTACTACGATACGTTGGAAGATTTCCTCAACGACCAGCCATATCAGTTTACGTACAAATACAGTGACCCTGAACTGACGGGCGGCGATATGCGTTACGCTCCCACAATGAAAGCCGGACAGTTCGGTTTCTATGCTCAGGACAAATGGAACATTTCACGCAATTTCGATCTGACATACGGTCTGCGTATCGATATTCCTGTGGTGTTCAACTCGCCTTCTACCAATTCCGACTTCAATAAATATGCTGAAGAACAAGAATTTGGAGTAAAAGTAGGGGAAATGCCCAATGCCAAGGTGATGTTCTCACCGCGTGTCGGATTCCGCTGGTATGTGGATGATGATCACAACATGTTGCTGCGCGGCGGTATCGGTTTGTTTACCGGACGTGTGCCTTTCGTATGGTTGAGCAATGCGTTCAGCAATACTGGTGTCGAACTGAAATCAGGAAACATTTATAGCTCGAAGGATGCCGACGGCAATGTAACGTCGTATGCTCCTTCATTGGCACAATACGCCAACGATCCTATGAGCGCACTGAACTCTCAGAACAGTGAGGGAGACCTTCAGGATGTCGTTACTGTATCTAAGGACTTCAAGTATCCGCAGGCCTTGCGTGCGAACCTTGCATGGGAACAGCGTCTGCCCGGAGGTGTGAAGATGACATTGGAAGGACTTTATTCAAAAACTCTGCACAATGTATTCTTCGAAAACCTGGCTCTTACGGAAAGTGGTACGGTCTATTCCATACCGGGAGTTGAGGCTTCGGCTGCACCTTATTATTCATATGCTTCCGGAAACTACAACAGTATCATCAACACGAAGAATACGAACAAGGGGTACAGCTATACCGCATCGGTGTTGTTTGACAAGAGTTTCAATTTCGGTCTTGACCTTTCCGCTTCTTATACTTTCAGCCGTGCCAAATCTGTGAATGACGGAACCAGCTCGGTGGCTTATTCAAACTGGAAGTACAACTATTCGCGCGATACTAATTCGGACGGTGAACTTGGTTTCTCCAAATTCGATATTCCACACCGTGTGATGGTACAGCTTTCTTACAATTCCCCGAAATATTGGAACGGATGGATGTCTACCAGTTTCTCGGTTATCTATAACGGATTCAACGGCGGTCGTTACAGCCTGACCATGAGCGAGTCTGCCGACTTCAACGGTGACGGCTACAAAGGCAACAGCCTCCTCTATATTCCGACGGATGAGGAATTGAAACAGATGAATTTCGTGGATTATACGAGTGACGGTGAGGTAATCATGACGGCCGAAGAAAGCAGACAGGCTTTCAAGGAATGGATTGAGAATGACAGCTATGCCAAGAACCACCGCGGACAGTATGCGGAGCGCAATTCCAACCTGAGTCCGTGGGAGAACGAAATCAACCTTCATCTGACGCAGACTATCCACAACATAAAGGGTGTGGGCAAGCTGGAATTTATATTCGACATCATCAATTTTGCCAACATGCTGAACAAGAGCTGGGGTGCGACTTACGGCAGCATCTACAATGTTTCACCAATCCGTGTCATGAGCATCACTTCCGATGGCACCACCTATACGCCCTCGTTCGTGTACAACAGCAACAACACTATCAGCAAAAGCGATATAAGTTCACGCTGGCATGCTCAGGTCGGTGTAAGACTGACATTCTGATTTCAGCATATTCTCTGAAAATCATCTGAAAAGGGTGTACCGTCCGCAGTGACGGTACGCCTTTTTCGTTTATCGCGTAGGACTCACAAGAAAACGGGCTGACATTCGGACGTAAACCGTTCGGTGTTACGAACAAAATCACCGTATGTTTTGACAAAGCCTGTCAGAAAGTGGCTTTTTCTCTTATTTAGTATCAAAAAAGGGAATAAAGATTTGACTGTGTGATATAAATAGTTACTTTTGTTACAAGAATGTTGAATGAAAATGAGAAATCTGTCAATAGAAGTGTCTGATGTCATGAGGATGACGTGTCCGGATTTCCGTGGTGCGGCTGTTTTCGCTACGGTGAAAAATTCGCCATACAATGCAGAACTGTGGAAACGGATAGATGAGTTTACCGAGCTTTACAGACAAAAACATACTACGGATTCCATCAAGGAAATCCCTGCCATACACGCCACACGACAGGCGTATAAGAAGTGTGGAAAAGACCCCAGCCGCTACCGGCCTTCTTCGGAGGCACTTTGCCGCCGCATCTTGCGTGGAATCCCTTTGTATCAGATTGACACTCTGGTGGATCTGATAAATCTGGCATCAATTTACAGCGGATATTCCATAGGCGGGTTCGACCGTGACAAAATTCAGGGTGATCGTGTCGTACTTGGAATCGGGAGAGCCGGCGAACCGTATGAAGGTATAGGGCGCGGTGAACTGAACATTGAGGGCATGCCTGTATATCGGGATGCTGTGGGAGGTATAGGAACCCCCACCAGTGACAACGAACGCACGAAAATCGGTCTTGAAACCACGCATCTGCTTGCCATTATGAATTCATATGGCGGAATGGACGGCTTGGAAGATGCGGCAGGTTATATGACAGAGCTTCTTAAGGAATTTGCATCTGCTGAAGATATCAGTCTGGTATATTTTTAACGAACGATTATGGATATAGAAAAGGTTTTGACAGAAGGCATTGTCTTTAAAGGGAAAAAGTATTCTTCAGGGAATGGTAAGGAAAAAGTGAAGACAAAGGCAAAGAAAAAGACATACGCCTCCGGTCAGCACGGCTCAGGTTCAGCGAAGATGAAAGCGGAGTATCGCCGTCGTCGGGCAAACCGTCATAAGTGAAGGGTGCGGAGCTGCCTGAGACATTTTGATTGTGAGATAAGTTATTAATTAATAATATGTATAGTTATGAAAAGATTAGTGTTTATATTAATGTGTCTATGTTCCGTATTTGCGGTTGAGGCCCAGAACAAGGTGGCGTGGAGCGTGAAGTTCGGACTGGGTGCGAGTACGTGGATGGGAAGCGATATAGACGGTTTATCTGCATTGTTTAATCAGAAAATCGGTGTAGGCATTGACGTTCCGCTGACTGGACTTGTCTCTTTCCAGACAGGACTGATGTGGGAGTCGAAGGGGGCGGATGATTATTACATAAATAACGGCAATATCACAAAGTATGGGGTGGAATGCAATCAGAATTATTTTCAGATGCCTTTGCTCGCCGCTTTTCATGTTGGCGTTTCTCCGAAGTTTGATATGGTATTCACGGCAGGAGCTTATATTGCATGCGGAGCTAAAGGAAAGAGTGAGGTTGATATTAATGATGATGTTACCACATCGTGGGAGACTTTCAGCGATGCAAATGTGCCGATAGATGGCATTAGTTATCCTTTTGAAGGATTCCATCGCTTTGATGCCGGTCTGCAGGCTGGTGCATCTCTCGACTTCAAAAAATGGATGGTGGGACTCGACGGGGAATTCGGTCTGTGCAAGGTGATTCCGAAGACAAAGGCACGCAATCTCGCCTTTTATTTTACGGTAGGATATAAGTTCTGAAAAGGTATTGCATAGTAAAGGCACACCGATAAGTGGAAAATTTCTTTTCTTCCGTCGGTGTGCCTTTATTGTGTCATACGTATGTTTCAAGGAATTTTACGCTCGTTTTTGGAACGACCTCCACTGTCATGGTCGTTGCGGGGAAAAGTACGGATTCTCCGGCTTGCAGACTCATGCAGTTCCCTTCATTGTCGGTTATCTCGCAGGCTCCTTCCATACATAGATAAATGACAAATGAGTCGAGTTCGCTATAGTCAATTGTCATTGGTTCTGTCAGGTCGTAAACAGAGGTGGTAAAGTACGGGCATCTCACTAGTTCCACTCCTTCATTCTTCTTTGGCGTGTAGTGTGTACGATGGTCGTTGTAGACTGTATAGTCGATGGCATCCTTCGACAGTCCGGTGTGAAGCTCGCGCGTGTTCCCGTTCTTGTCCCTGCGGTTGAAGTCGTAGATGCGATATGTCACGTTGGATGTCTGCTGTATTTCCGCGATGAACGAACCGGCTCCGATACTGTGTATGCGTCCCGCAGGGATGAAGAATACGTCTCCCGCATGGATACTGTAGTCGGCCAGCACGTCGCATATCGTATTGTCGGCAATCCTTTGCGCATATTCTTCCGGAGTGATTTCCCGTGAAATGCCAGAGTACAGGTGTGCTCCTTCCTCCGTTCCGATAACGTACCACATTTCCGTTTTTCCCATAGAATTGTGTCGTTTCATTGCCAGTTCATCGTTGGGATGTACCTGTATCGACAGATCCTGTCGTGCGTCTATGAACTTGATCAGCAGAGGGAATTTCCCGTGAAAGCGGTTGTAGTTCTCTTTCCCTACAAGCCGTTCCTTATACTCGTCGACGAGTTCACTCAGATTCTTCCCTGCATCGTCCCCGTTGGCAGCGACAGATTCGTTTCCCGGAACATCGGATATTTCCCAGCTTTCTCCCACTTGCTCCTGCCGGCAGTCAAGGTGTTTGAACGGGATAATTTTGTCTCCTCCCCAAATGGTGGACTTTAAAATAGGTTTGAACTTCAAAGGATACATAGTGTGTTCGTTTAATGTTAGATCGGTACAAATGTAACAAAAAAGGCACAACGGCATACTTTGCCGCAGACAAAAAAGAGAGCCGTGTGCCTTATGTTTTACGTTGCATGTGACTTGTCTCCAAACGTCCGTCCGTTTTGCCTTAAACTTCCGCACGTTCTTATCAGAATATCCTGACGTTTTTTAGGGTGTCGGGTACGCAAATTAAATGTCGGTTTTCTTTTGCATATCCGGAAAAAATGCGAAATTTGCGATGACGAATTTAATTCTAATAAATACAATTATGATAAAAAGTGCGTTACAGGTTGCAAGGGCTGCCTATGAGCCCAAATTGCCGAAAGCATTGAAAGGGGCAGTGAAGGTTCAGGAAGGAGAGCCGACCCATTCAGTGGCAGATGAAGAGGAAATCAAGAAACTTTTCCCGAACACTTACGGTATGCCGCTGATTAAGTTTGTGGAAGGAGAAAACAAGGAGTTTGCTCCGATGAATGTGGGCGTAATCTTGTCCGGCGGACAGGCTCCCGGCGGCCATAATGTGATTTCCGGTCTGTATGACGGTGTGAAGAAACTGAACCCTGCGAACAAGCTGTATGGCTTCATCTTGGGTCCCGGCGGTCTGGTTGACCACAAGTATATGGAGCTGACGGGTGACATTATTGACGAGTATCGCAATACGGGAGGATTCGACATCATCGGTTCAGGACGCACGAAACTCGAAAAGGAAGATCAGTTTGAGAAAGGATATGAGATTCTGAAAGAGCTGGATATCAAGGCGCTGGTGATTATCGGCGGTGATGACTCGAATACCAATGCCTGCGTGTTGGCTGAATATTATGCCGCTAAGGGTTATGGCATTCAGGTAATCGGATGTCCGAAAACCATCGACGGTGACTTGAAGAACGAGATGATAGAGACTTCTTTCGGATTTGACACTGCATGCAAGACCTATTCCGAGATGATAGGAAACATTGAGCGCGACTGCAATTCATCACGCAAATACTGGCACTTTATCAAGCTGATGGGACGTTCAGCTTCGCACATCGCATTGGAATGCGCCTTGCAGACACAGCCGAACATCTGCCTGATTTCAGAAGAGGTGGAAGCCAAGAACATGTCTTTGGACGATGTGGTGACCTATATCGCCAATGCTGTTGTCGTCCGTGCCGCCGAAGGCAACAATTACGGTACGGTGCTGATTCCGGAAGGATTGATCGAGTTCATTCCGGCAATGAAGAAGCTGATAGCCGAATTGAATGATTTCCTGGCTGCCCATGCAGAAGAATATGCCGCAATCGAGCCGAACAAGCAGCGCGAATACATCATCGGAAAGTTGTCTGCCTGCAATGCTGAGGTCTATGCCTCACTTCCCGAAGGCGTTGCCCGTCAGTTGACTCTTGACCGTGACCCGCACGGAAATGTACAGGTGTCTCTGATAGAAACGGAGAAACTCTTGTCTGAGATGGTAGGCAAGAAACTTGCCGCATGGAAGGCTGAAGGAAAATATGTCGGCAAATTCTCCGCACAGCATCATTTCTTCGGTTATGAAGGACGCTGTGCCGCTCCGTCAAACTTCGATGCCGACTACTGTTATGCTCTGGGATATACGGCCTCTATGCTGATAGCTGACGGAAAGACAGGCTACATGTCATCTGTACGTAATCTGACCGCTCCCGCTGAAGAGTGGATTGCCGGAGGTGTGCCCATTACGATGATGATGAACATGGAACGCCGTCACGGTGAGATGAAGCCGGTAATCCAGAAGGCTCTGGTGAAGCTGGACGGTGCTCCGTTTAAGGCTTTCGCTGCCGTGCGTGACGTGTGGGCAAAGGAAACATCCTACGTATATCCGGGTCCGATTCAGTACTTTGGACCTACTGAGGTGTGTGACCAGCCTACCAAGACTCTGCAACTGGAGCAGGCTAAATAATAATGATTGTCTGTAGCTTATATATTTTATGATTGCGTCGGGTCGTAGGTCTTACGGCCCGGCGTAGTTATTGCATGCCTGTCGTATGGTTAAACTTGACAGATCATGATCAGAGACCTCCCACGACAATGGTGAATCAAACGGAAACAAAGACTGTAAAGAAAAAGGCGGTAAGGAAGAAGCAGTCTTCTTCCGGAAAAAAATCCCGTTCCGGACGAAGGAAGAAAAAAGGAAAACAATGGCAATTGCCTGTCTGGGTTTATTATGTTATGACGGGAATGGTTGCCGCCCTTATCCTGACGGGCTTCTACTATATGTTCATACAGCCTTACTCTTACCGTTGGAAGCCTTGTTATGGCATGAAGGCCTATGGTGTATGTCTCCCGTACGGGTTCAGCATACATGGATTTGACATTTCTCACCATCAGGGAAGAATCGACTGGAGTGAGTTGCAGAAGGCGCAGAACGCTCCTTTTCCTGTGCGTTTCGTCTTTATGAAGGCTTCAGAGGGAGGTGATTTCAACGACACGGCTTTTGCTCACAATTTCGATGAGGCACGCAAGCACGGCTTTATTCGTGGCGCCTACCATTTCTACAATCCCCGTACGGACGCTTTGCGCCAGGCTGACTTTTTCATTCGTTCGGTAAAGCTCGAAGCGGGCGATCTTCCTCCTGTCCTTGACATCGAGGTAAAGGGAGAGGATGAGGAGAAACTGCGTAATGACCTCCGTATCTGGCTCCAGCGCACCGAACAGTATTATGGGGTCAAGCCTATCCTGTACACTTCCTACAAGTTCAAGACCCGCTATCTCAATGACTCTCTGTTTAATTCTTATCCTTACTGGATAGCCCACTATTATGTGGATTCTGTGGAATACAGGGGGCAGTGGAGTTTTTGGCAGCACACTGATGTCGGAAAACTTCCGGGTATTCGCGAGAATGTTGACTTGAATGTTTTCAACGGTTCTATGGAGGAACTGTTGGGACTGACCATTCCTGCTCGGGACGGCATAGATTGATTGATGAAAAAAAGTCGTACCGGACGGCATTGTGCCATCTGATACGACTGTTTTATGGTTCCATTTTCTTAGTTTCTGAAACTTAGCCCGTCACTGCTGCGTTCTGCTATAATCGGTTTTGCCCGGTCGACTGCCTGTCCGAGCAGTTTCTTCGACAAGTCGTTCAGCAGATAACGCTGTATGGCGCGTTTTACGGGTCGTGCCCCGAATTCAGGGTCGAATCCTGCTGACGCCAGGAACTCTACGGCCTCGTCTGTCATTTGCAGAGTCACTCCGTTGTCGGAGAGCATCTTCTGAATCCCGTTTATCTGAAGCCGGACGATTTGTTTGATCTGGGCCTTGTCAAGCGGCTGGAACATGATGATCTCGTCTATACGGTTCAGGAATTCCGGCCGGATGGTCTTTTTCAGCATCTCCATCACTTCCTTCTTCGTGTCTTCCACGATCCGGTTGCGGTTATGGTCGTCTATTTTCTCGAATTGACTCTGTATGTATGAGCTTCCCAAGTTGGATGTCATGATGATGATGGTATTCTTGAAGTTTACCGTCCGTCCCTTGTTGTCGGTCAGACGCCCGTCGTCAAGCACTTGAAGCAAGATGTTGAACACGTCCGGATGAGCCTTCTCGATTTCATCGAACAGCACGACTGAATACGGTTTTCGTCTGACAGCCTCTGTAAGCTGTCCGCCTTCATCGTAACCTACATATCCCGGAGGCGCACCGACCAGACGGGAGACCGTATGCTTTTCCTGATATTCGCTCATGTCGATACGCGTCATCAGCGATTCGTCGTCAAACAGGTACTCGGCAAGCGCTTTCGCCAGCTCCGTCTTGCCCACACCCGTTGTGCCAAGGAAGATGAACGAACCAATCGGACGTTTCGGATCCTGTAGTCCGGCACGGCTTCTCCGCACGGCATCGGCCACCGCTTCGATGGCTTCATCCTGGCCGATGACACGCTTGTGAAGCTCGTCCTCCAAGTGAAGCAGTTTGTCGCGTTCGCTTTGCAGCATCTTGCTCACCGGTATTCCTGTCCAGCGTGACACCACATCGGCAATGTCTTCTGCCGTCACCTCTTCCTTTATCATTGCGTTGTCGCCCTGTTTCCTCTTCAGGTCTTCCTGTATGCTACTGATTTCGGCTTCGAGTGCCTGTAGCTTTCCGTAGCGGATTTCCGCCACCTTTCCGTAGTCACCTTCACGTTCCGCACGGTCAGCCTCGAACTTCAGCTGTTCTATCGCCTGTTTGTTCTGCTGTATTCTGTTCACCAGCTCCTTCTCGTTTTGCCATTTGGCCTTGTAAGAAGTATCATGCTCCTTCAGCTCGGCTATTTCCTTGTTCAATTGGGCAAGTTTGGCTTCATCCTTTTCCCGCTTGATGGCCTCACGTTCTATCTCCAGCTGCTTCAGCTTGCGCTCTATCTCATCCAGTTCCTCAGGCAGAGAATCGCGCTCCATCCGCAGTTTGGCTGCTGCCTCATCCATCAGGTCGATGGCTTTGTCCGGCAGGAAACGGTCGGTGATGTACCGGTTGCTCAGTTCCACAGCGGCGATGATAGCCTCATCCTTGATACGCACCTGATGGTGGTTCTCGTAGCGTTCCTTCAGTCCTCGAAGTATGGATATGGAGCTTGCCGTATCCGGTTCGTCCACCATGACCGTCTGGAAACGGCGTTCCAATGCCTTGTCCTTCTCAAAATACTTCTGATACTCGTCCAGCGTGGTTGCACCTATGCTTCTCACTTCACCCCGTGCCAGAGCCGGCTTCAGGATGTTGGCCGCATCCATCGCGCCTTCGCCTTTGCCTGCACCCACCAAAGTGTGGATTTCATCGATGAACAAAATGATGTTCCCCTCCGATTTTTTCACTTCGTTGATGACCGATTTGAGACGTTCCTCAAACTCTCCCTTGTATTTTGCACCGGCAATCAGCGCTCCCATGTCCAGAGAATAGAGTTGTTTGTTCTTCAGATTTTCAGGCACGTCGCCGCGCAGAATCCGCTGGGCGAGCCCTTCCACAATGGCCGTCTTTCCAGTGCCCGGCTCACCTATCAGAATCGGGTTGTTCTTCGTTCGCCGGCTCAGGATTTGAAGCACACGACGTATTTCCTCGTCGCGTCCGATTACCGGGTCAAGCTTTCCCTCGCGTGCAGCCTCAATCAGGTTGACTGCATACTTGTTGAGCGACTGGTATGTGTCTTCGCTCGACTGTGAGGTCACTTTCTGCCCCTGACGAAGCTCGTTGATGGCCGCATGCAGTTCCTTGTCGGTCATTCCAGCATCTTTCAGTATGTTCGATACCGTGCTCTTCACGTTCAGCAATGCAAGCAGCAAAGCCTCAAGCGAAACATATTCGTCTCCCAATTCCTTTGAATGCTCGACGGCCTTCTGCAAGACCTCGTTTGCACCACGGCTCAAGTATGGCTCCCCGCCGGAAACTTTCGGCAGTGACGCTATCTGCTTGTCGAGTACTGTTTCTATTTGTTGCCCGTTGACACCGAGCTTCTGAAAGATGAAGTTCGTCACGTTTTCTCCAACCTTCAGCAGTCCTGCCATCAAATGCTCCGGTTCGATGGCCTGTTGTCCGCGGCTCTGTACCAGATTGACCGCTTCCTGCACCGCCTCCTGCGATTTGATTGTAAAGTTATTAAAGTTCATAAATTTTACTCCTTCCTTTTGTTATCCTTGAATCTATCTGACGTTTCATTGATTCTCCGACAAATTATTTGCCAGCAAATACAAATCAAACAAATATGACTATTTGTCATAAAAATAGGTTTTTGTAATGAAATTTTGTCAGTTGGTGTGGATTTGAAAATCTCCCTTTCCTTTTTAAAAAGCAGACTGACGTTTGAATGGAAATGTGCGCCCGTTTAAAACAAAGCGGACGCACGTTGTTCGCATGTGTCGTTACTGAAATAAAGCTGTACACGACATCATCTGAAGTATGTGTTTGCTTGAAAGTAAAATATTTTTATTTTAACTCCCATATCTGTGATTTTGGGGCAAATATACATATTCTGTCGCTTTTTTCTTATAAATATCAGATATTTTGACTTCCCAATTGAGTAGTTGGTACAAATCCAGTTTACCTTCCGGTTGAAAGAATCATATAGGAAACATAGTATTCCTTGTATGATTCTTTTTTATTGAAATATTAGTCATACGGATGCCTGGACAGTCGGGCAGCAATCATGTCAAATCACTTCCTCGAATATTTTAAGGTTTATATATAAGTCTGAACAGAATAAATTTGTACTTTTGCGCCATATGAGCAGAATAATGGCAATTGATTACGGCAAGAAACGTACAGGGGTGGCTGTGACCGATCCCATGCAGATTATTGCGAACGGATTGACAACCGTTCCTACTTCGCAGTTGATGGACTTTATCCTGAAGTATGTCCGGGAGGAGAAGGTGGAACGTATTGTTGTCGGACATCCCAAGCAAATGAACAACGAGGAATCGGAAAGCATGAAATACATCGTCCCGTTTGTGAATCGCCTGAGGAAGATACTTCCCGACATGCCGATAGAATGGGTGGACGAGCGTTTCACTTCCGTATTGGCACATCAGGCAATGATTGACGGCGGACTTAAGAAGAAAGATCGCCGGAACAAGGAACTTGTTGATGAAATCAGTGCCACGATTATCTTGCAGTCATATCTGGAATCGAAAAGAATTGGATTTTAACATAATTGGAATATGATTTTACCTATCTATGTATATGGTCATCCCGTTTTGCGCCAGGAGGCAGAGGACATTGCTGTGGATTATCCCAATCTGAAGGAATTGATTGCGGATATGTTCGAAACAATGGATCGTGCCGATGGGGTAGGGCTGGCTGCCCCTCAGATCGGTTTGCCTATCAGGGTGGTGGTGGTTGATTTGGACGTGCTTTCAGATGACATGCCGGAGTTTAAGAATTTCAAGAGGGCATATATCAATCCTCATATTATAGAGACTGACGGAAATATTGTTGCTATGGACGAGGGATGTCTGAGCCTTCCGGGAATCCATGAAAGTGTGAAGCGTCCTGACCGCATCCGTGTACAGTATCTTGATGAGGAGATGAACCGGCATGACGAATGGGTGGACGGGTATCTGGCCCGTGTGATGCAGCATGAATTCGACCACCTTGACGGTGTAATGTTTATCGACCATCTGTCTGCTCTTCGCAAGCAGATGATACGCGGAAAGCTGAACAGTATGGTAAAGGGGAAAGTTCGCTGCTCATATAAGGTGAAGACTGTAAAATGACAAAAAAGAATCTGTACCTTATATATATAGTCCTGTTTTTCCCGTTGTCGTCCTTGTCGCAGATCAATACCGACAGGGTAATGACGATAGGGAAGAACGCGCTTTATTTTGAGGATTACGTCCTCTCCATCCAGTATTTTAATCAGGTGATCAATGCCAAGCCTTATCTGGCGGAACCTTTCTTCTACAGAGGTCTTGCCAAGATGAACCTGGATGATTACCAGGGCGCCGAAGCGGACTGTAACGAGGCTCTCCAGAGAAACCCGTTTGTGGTGAACGCATATCAGGTGAGGGGAATCTCGCGCATCCGGCAGGGAAATTTCAGGGGAGCCATCATGGATTATCAGAGGGCATTGAAGCTGGATCCGGAAAACATTGGACTGTGGCATAATCTGGCATTATGCCGTATGCACGAAAAGGAATATGTCGTGGCGCGTGCGGAATTGGATACGCTGATACGCATCGCTCCCCGATATACCGACGCTTACCTGATGCGTACGGAGGTATCGCTCAAACAGAAAGACACTTTGCAGGCTATGTCGGACGCAGACAAGGCGATAGAGATTGACCGTTACAACCCGGACACCTGGACTTCACGAGGCATGCTTTTCCTCCAGCGTGAAAAGTATGCGGACGCTGAATCTGACCTGACTGAGGCCATCCGTTTGTCCGTGCGCAATTCGGGCGTGTATATCAACCGTGCGCTGGCCCGGTATCACCAGAATAATCTGCGCGGGGCGATGTCCGACTATGACTTGGCTCTTGATGTGGATCCGAACAGTTTTATAGGGCACTACAACCGTGGACTGCTCCGTGCTCAGGTGGGTGACGACAACCGTGCGATAGAGGATTTTGACTTCGTGCTGAAGGTGGAACCTGACAACATGATGGCTACATTCAACCGTGGACTGCTGCGTGATCGTACGGGAGACTATCAGGGTGCCATTGATGACTATACCGCTGTATTGGAGGAATATCCTAATTTCTTGTTGGGATACCAGTATCGGGCGGATGTCCGCCGGAAAATCGGAGATCTGCGGGGAGCCGAAGCCGATGAGTTCATAGTCCTGAAGGCACAGCTTGATTCACAGAACGGAAAGAAAAAGCAGGCTGATAAGGACGATGACAAGACGCGCAAGCAGTCGGACAAGAATGTGGAGAACTACCGGAAGATCATGGTGGCCGATAACGAAGACGAACAGAACCGTTACAAGACGGATTATCGGGGACGTGTGCAGGACAGAAACGTGAATATACTGCCGCAACCTATGTTTGCTCTGACTTATTACGAACGTCCGGAGGAGGTGAAACGTCAGGTGAACTATTATAAGGAGATAGATGAAATGAATGCGCATCGCCTGTTTCCTCACCGCCTTCTAATCACCAACAATGAGGCCTCGCTGACGGAAATGCAGGTCAAGCAGCATTTCGCATCAATAGACGAACAGACATCGGCCATTGTTGACGATCCGGATAATCCTGTCCATTATTATGCCCGTGCCATTGACTTTTATTTGGTGCAGGACTTTGACAATGCACTGAATGATTTGAACGGGGCCTTACGTTGCGACTCCGCATTCATGCCAGCTTATTTCAGCCGCGCCATTATCTACTACAAGCAGCTGGAGTACCGCAAACGTGACAGGAACTACGAGGTGGAGGTGACGGATGCAAGCTCATCCCAGCAGTTGCATGTGTATGACTACACAAGGGTGAGGGAGGATCTGGACGAGGTTATCCGTCTGGCTCCGGACTTTGTGCATGCATATTTCAATCGGGGGAATATTCTTGCGGCAATGAAAGACTATCATGCTGCGGTGGCGGATTATTCTAAGGCTATTGAACTGGACTCTCGTTTTGCCGATGCCTACTTTAACCGTGGACTGACAAACATATTCCTCGGCAACAATGAGGAGGGCATACGTGATCTGAGCAAGGCGGGCGAACTGGGAATATTCTCAGCCTACAATATCATAAAACGGTTTACGGCCGCTCCCGAAAAATAAAGATGCAAGGTGAAGGTGAAATGAAAATTTTATATAATTTTGTGCGTAATAACAGATAAAACATAAAAGACACTATGGTTAAGATAACTTTTCCGGATGGCTCTGTCCGTGAATACAATGACGGTATCACGGGACTGCAGATAGCAGAAAGCATCAGTTCGCGTCTGGCACAGGATGTGCTGGCGTGCGGTGTGAACGGCGAAACGATGGATTTGAACCGTCCGATCAACGAGGATGCGGATTTTGTCCTTTATAAATGGGAAGACGAAGAAGGCAAGCATGCTTTCTGGCATACAAGTGCCCATCTGCTGGCAGAGGCTTTGCAGGAACTCTATCCGGGCATTCAGTTCGGTATCGGTCCGGCCATTGAAAACGGATTCTATTATGATGTGGATCCGGGTGACGGCGTGGTGATAAAGGAGAGCGATCTGCCTGCCATCGAAAAGAAGATGACAGAACTGGCTTCACGTAAGGAGGAACTGGTGCGCAGAAGCATTTCAAAGGCCGATGCCCTTCAGATGTTCGGTGACAGAGGGGAAACTTATAAGTGTGAATTGATTTCGGAACTGGAAGACGGACATATATCCACTTATACGCAGGGGAGCTTTACCGACCTTTGCCGCGGTCCGCATTTGTTGTCGACTGCTCCCATCAAGGCTGTCAAGCTGTTGTCTGTGGCAGGTGCATACTGGAGAGGACAAGAAGACCGCAAACAGTTGACACGTATCTATGGAATTACTTTCCCAAAGAAGAAGATGCTTGACGAGTATCTGGTGATGCTCGAGGAGGCTAAGAAACGTGACCATCGCAAGATAGGCAAGGAAATGGATCTGTTCATGTTCTCAGACATGGTGGGCAAGGGACTTCCGATGTGGCTTCCGAAAGGGACGGCATTGCGTATCCGCCTGCAGGATTTCCTGCGCCGCATACAGGCACGTTACGACTATCAGGAGGTGATGTGTCCTCCTATAGGAAACAAGCTTCTGTATGTCACCTCAGGTCACTATGCGAAGTACGGAAAGGACTCGTTCCAGCCTATTCATACGCCGGAGGAAGGAGAGGAGTATTTCCTGAAGCCGATGAACTGTCCGCATCATTGTACGATCTATAAAAATTCTCCCCGTTCTTATCGTGACCTGCCACTGCGTGTTGCGGAATTCGGTACGGTGTGCCGTTACGAGCAGAGCGGTGAGTTGCATGGACTGACTCGCGTCCGCAGTTTCACACAGGATGATGCCCATATCTTCTGTCGTCCGGATCAGGTGAAGGATGAGTTCCTTCGCGTGATGGACATCATTTCCATCGTGTTCAGGTCGATGAATTTTGAAAACTTTGAGGCTCAGATCTCGTTACGCGACAAGGAGAACCGCGAAAAGTATATCGGAAGCGACGAAAATTGGGAGAAGGCGGAACGTGCCATTGTGGAAGCTTGTCAGGAGAAGGGGCTTAAAGCCAAGATCGAATATGGTGAAGCAGCATTCTACGGTCCGAAACTTGACTTCATGGTGAAGGACGCTATCGGCCGCCGCTGGCAGTTGGGTACCATCCAGGTGGACTATAATCTGCCCGAGCGCTTCGATTTGGAATATATGGGTTCTGACAACCAGAAACATCGACCTGTGATGATTCACCGTGCACCATTCGGTTCGATGGAGCGTTTTGTGGCCGTACTGATCGAACATACGGCCGGCAAATTCCCGTTGTGGCTGACTCCGGATCAGGTGGCTGTGCTCCCGATCTCGGAAAAGTTCAATGAATATGCTGAGAATGTTCGCATGGAACTGAAACGGTATGACATCCGTGCCATTGTGGATGAACGTAACGAGAAAATCGGACGCAAGATTCGTGACAACGAGATGAAACGTATCCCCTATATGCTTATCGTGGGTGAGAAAGAGGCTCAAAATGGCGAGGTTTCCGTCCGTAAGCAGGGCGAAGGGGATAAAGGCTCGATGAAAATCGGTGATTTTGCAAAAAATATTGCGGAAGAAGTTCATGATATGATAAATAAATGGTAATTTTGCAGTCGTTTTGCGGAAACCGAATGTTTTGCAAGACTTTGACCGAACAGATAAAGTAATTGTAATTCTAAAAAACGAACAGGAAGATAAGAATTTTAATGAAAAATGACTCTTTGAAAGGGCAACATCGAATCAATGAGCAGATTCGTGCCAAAGAAGTACGTATTGTGGGAGATAATATTGAATCGGCTGTGTATCCGATTGCGCAGGCTCTGAAACTTGCAGAAGAACATGAGGCCGACTTGGTTGAAATTTCACCCAATGCTGTTCCTCCGGTTTGCAGAATTATCGATTATTCCAAATTCCTTTATCAGCTGAAGAAACGTGCAAAGGAACAGAAGGCAAAGCAGGTGAAGGTCAATGTCAAGGAAATCCGGTTCGGACCCCAGACAGATGACCATGACTACAACTTTAAGCTGAAGCATGCCATCGGCTTTCTTCAGAACGGCGACAAGGTAAAGGCCTATGTCTTTTTCAAGGGACGCTCGATTCTGTTCAAGGAGCAGGGTGAGGTGCTGTTGCTCCGGTTCGCCAATGACCTGGAAGAATATGCGAAGGTTGAACAGATGCCTTTGCTTGAGGGCAAGCGTATGACCATTGCGCTATCTCCCAAAAAGGCCGGAAGCAAAAAGGCCGCAAAGCCGGATGCCAGCGAGAAAGACATGAAACAGATATGAAAAAGATGCGTAATGTGCCGGTATAGTACATTGCCATTGTATTATTAATAATTAAAATTTAATGAGATGCCAAAAGTTAAGACTAACTCCGGTGCCAAAAAAAGATTCATTCTTACCGGAACAGGTAAAATTAAAAGAAAGCACGCTTATCACAGTCACATTCTGACTAAGAAGACGAAAAAGCAGAAAAGAAACCTGGTGCATTTCACCATTGTTGATGGTGACAATAAGAGACAGGTCAAGGAACTTCTCTGCTTGCGTTGATTTTCGGTAAGCGTAAAACGATCATCTTAAATTATTAACCGAATGTAGAGCTTAAAGTCCGCTGGATTCAGTGGCGCTGTCATTCAAAAAAGAATTAAAACTATGCCAAGATCAGTAAATCACGTTGCTTCAAGAGCAAGAAGAAAGAAAATTCTGAAGTTAACCAAAGGTTACTTTGGTGCGAGGAAGAATGTTTGGACCGTTGCCAAGAACGCTTGGGAAAAAGGTCTGACCTATGCATACCGTGACCGCAAAAACAAGAAGCGTAATTTCCGTGCGTTGTGGATTCAGCGTATCAATGCCGCTGCCCGGTTGGAAGGAATGTCGTATTCCAAGCTGATGGGAGCCTTGCACAAGGCAGGTATCGAAATTAACCGCAAGGTTCTGGCAGATTTGGCCATGAATCATCCGGATGCGTTCAAAGCTGTAGTAGCTAAGGCGAAAGCCGCTTGATGATATTGTCAAGAATGAAAAAAGGTATCGTTCTGCGATACCTTTTTTGTTGTATATCATTTGAATATTTGTAATAAAAGGGTACCTTTGTTCAGATGAATTAATTTGTGCAATTTTATCATACTACTTATGGAAAAAAGTTTTCTCGCCTTTGTGGAGGACAGCATTAAAAGGAACTGGGATATGGACGCCCTGACCGACTACGAAGGCGTTACCTTGCAATACAGGGACATTGCACGAAAGATCGAAAAACTGCATATTCTGCTTTCCGAAGGCGGTATCCGGTCGGGGGACAAGGTAGCTCTTTGCGGACAAAACAGTTCACAGTGGGGAGTAGCTTTTCTTGCGGTTCTTGCTTACGGTGCGGTTGCTGTTCCCATCCTGCATGAATACGATGCCGACACTGTCCATAAGATAGTCAACCACTCTGATGCACGCTTGCTTTTCGTTGATGATATTGTTTGGGAATCGCTCGACGAATCGGAAATGTCCTTATTGGAAGGTGTTCTCCTTTTGGCCGATTTTACGCTTCTGACATGTCGGAGCAAAGAACTGAAATTTGCACGCGAGCATCTGAACGAAATGTTCGGGAAAAAGTTCCCTCGCAACTTCCGTAAAGAACATGTCTCATACCGCCGCGATGATGCAGAAGAATTGGCTGTCATAAGCTATACATCGGGCACCACAGACTCTTTCAAGGGCGTTATGCTTCCCTACCGGTCGTTATGCTCAAACACGGAGTTCGCTTTCGAAGCGCTTCATTTGCAGGCGGGTAACCGTGTCATCTCTGTTATTCCTATGGCGCATATATATGGACTGACATTCGGGCTGGTCTATGAAATCTGTGCCGGATGCCACGTGTATTTTCTCACTCGTGTGCCAAGCGCGGAAATTGTCTTTCATGCACTGTCCGATGTCAAGCCGCATATCGTGGTTTCCGTACCGTTTGTCATAGAGGAAATTGTCAGGAAATGTGTCCTCCCGAAACTTGAGATGCCGAAGATGAAATTTCTGCTGAGGCTTCCCATCATCAACGAAAAGATAGAGTCCACGTTACGTGACTACATGGTACAGGCATTTGGAGGAAGCTTCTATGAAGTGATCATGGGAGGGGCTGCGTTAAACCAGGATATGGAACGGATGTTCCGCAGCATCGATTTCCCATACACTGTAGGATACGGAATGACAGAATGCGGCCCGGTCATCTGTTATGAAGACTGGCATCGATATAAGCCGGGATCATGCGGAAAGGTTGTTCCGTATATGGAGATAAAGATCGACAGTCCTGCTCCTGAACGCATAGTGGGTGAGATACTTACTCGCGGAGATAATGTTATGTTGGGGTATTACAAGAATCCTGAGGCAACCTCAAAAGCCATTGATAAAGACGGCTGGCTGCATACAGGAGATTTGGGGGTGATGGATGCCGACGGTAATCTTACGATCAGGGGACGGTGTGACAACATCCTGTACGGCTCTTCCGGACAGAACATATATCCTGAGGATATAGAGAAAAAGATTGACACCCTCCCTTATGTCCGTGAAAATATAGTCATCCGACAAAATAACAACAGACTTGCGGCGCTGATTCATCCGGACCTTAAAGAGGCATACGCCAATGGACTGACTGACGAGGATGTAGAAAAAATCATGGAAAAAAACATTTCGGTGCTCAATTCGGAACTTCCATCCTATTCGCAGATTATGCGGATAAGAATATATACGGAGGAGTTTGAGAAGACTCCGAAAAAAATCATAAAACGTTTTCTTTATCAAGACGTAAAATAAAAACAGACTATGAACTTCAAGACAATATTTGCGTTGGTTGCCGGGCATATGCTCTTCGGAATATCCGCTGTCCTGCATGCTCAGGAATTCACTTCAAGCGGACTGAAGAAAGGTGTCAATGTCTCTGTGAACATTACTGACAAAAAGAAAGTTCCTCCACGTACGTATGCCAATCTCGGCCTGTTCAGCAATTTCACATGTCTGAACGGCATGAGTGTGAATCTCATTTCAAGCATTCAGCACTATAACGCTTATGGAATGCAGGTAGCAGGATTCGCCAATATCACAGGACTTAAATCAACCGGTCTCCAAATTGCGGGTGTTGCCAATGTCACCGGATATCGGGCATGTGGAGCGATTTTCTCTGGTCTGATGAACGTAAGCGGGACTTCTGCATACGGTCTGATGGTATCGGGTCTGGGAAATGTGTCAGGAGGCGACATCAAGGGAATGTCATTGTCCGGACTTATCAATATGGGAGGAAAGGACACGAGGGGGCTGATGATTGCCGGTCTGGGCAATATATCCGGAGAAGTGCAGGCCGGACTCTCCATCGGAGGATTGATGAATGTCTCCGGAAAGTCGTCAAGAGGAATGCAGGTTGCATCACTTCTCAACGTGGCTGCTCAAACGAATGACGGGTGGCAGCTGGCGGGACTTGGGAATGTCAGCGTGTACAACAAAGGCATTCAGACGGCATTATTCAATTATAGCGACAGCAATGCCGGACTTCAGATAGGAATAGGCAATGTCAATGAAGCCGGCAATAACGGCATTCAGATAGGAATTATCAACGTAAGTGCAGACAGTTGCGCCCGTCAGTTCGGTTTTGTCAACATAAAGCCACGTACACGTGTGCAGATGATCATATCGGGAGGTAATGCAAACAAAGGCAGTGTGGCGGTACGTTTCAAGAATAAACATACATACACGCAAATAGGGACAGGTGTATATTATCTCGGAGCCGACAAGGATTTCTCCCTCAGTGCCTTTTATCGCTTGGGAGTTTATTGTAGTCTTTTCCCGAAACTGGATATCGGCGCAGACATAGGTTATTGTCACATTGAAAGTCTCGACAATAAAAACACTCGCGACTATCCTTCACGGTTGTATGCGCTTGAACCGAAGGTAAATTTGGAATACAGCATCACACGGAAATTCGGGGTGTTCGTTTCGGGGGGCTACGGATGGACCAGAACCTACAAAGGGAACCATTCGTTCAACAACAAGGGAATATTTGAAGTGGGTATGGTGTTGTTCTGAGGCTATGCCAACCATTGCGAAAAACTGTGGAATCCTCAAGTGTTCAGGCTGGAGGAACGCACGCGGCTCAATGTTTCCGGACTCATCTGGAGCAACGAGGCTATATATACCAAAGGAGCGCGTTTGAGTATTTCAGGGTGCAGTTGCATCAGCTTTGCATAACGTGCCTGGGCAGACTCAAACCGTAAAGTGTCGGCCTTTATCTGCGACACTATCAGTGACTCTTCAAATACCTTCCGGTACCATACCCCGATTTCGGCATCTTCCAATGACAGCTTTTCAATAGCCTTCTTGGGTACTTCCCAGATTATGGAAGGCTCTATGGCCTCGATGACAAGTTTTGATGGTTCCGCTTTCAGATAACTCTCCAGACAGATGACTATTCCTCCTTCGTAGGCAATATGTTCTGTAAGTTCCTTGTCGTATTTGAAATAGAACTGTCGCGTCATCCCTTTTTCGATGTAGAAGAAACAGGTGCATACCTCGTTTTCGTCCAGTATGCGCTCGCCTTTCTTGAACTTCCTGCACTCAATTATGTCAGCCAGACGGTGCAACTGTTCCCTTGACAGCAGACTCCTACGAGAGCTTGCCAATATACGGGCTGTTTCGATATTAGTATTTGCCATATCACATTCAATAATCGTTTATTTAACCTTGATTCGGTCAAATCCTTCTCCGAATACTCCGATGACGGCACTTTGTGAGACAAAGGCTTTGGGGTCGATATCTTTTATCAGGCGGAAAATCGTATTAGATTCCCGTTTCTTTGCAAGGACAAACATCATCTTCACATTGTTGTTCGTGTAGCATCCTACTCCGTCAATGAATGTCACGCCACGGTGGAGATCTTTGTTGATGTGGTGTCCTATTTCTTCATACTTGCTTGAAATGATGAAGAACTGCACAGACTGGCGCGCACTGTTGACCACCTGGTCAAGCACATAACTCGAAATGAAGAGCACCACATAGCCGTATACCACCTTTTCCCAATTGTGAAGCACGAGGTAGCTGGACGATATGATGATGATGTCACAGAACAGGATCACTCTTCCCAATGAAATGTCACGATATTTGTTGACTATGGCTGCTATGATGTCAGTGCCTCCGGTACTTCCGTTTGCCGAGAATGCGATGCCGATGCCTCCTCCGCAGAAGATGGCTCCCAAAACGCATGACATGAAAGGCTGGTCGTGTATCAGCGGGCCGGAAACGAATGTCTGTATCACTTCAAGAATGAAGGTAAGGACAAAAACCGCGAAGATTGTCTTCAGGCAGAACTTAAGCCCCAAGATCTTCAAGGCCAGCAGAAGCAGGGCGAGATTTATTATCAGATAGGTGTATTGTACAGGGAATCCCGTTGCCCAGAAAACGATTGACGCAATTCCCGGTACAGCCGTTGAAGGGATGTTGCTGGGTAAAAGAAATACTGTCCATCCCACACCGTACATGATCATTCCCAAAGCGATTATCATGAAATCTTTGGCTTCTCTCAATAAGTACTGCTTGCGCGCAGTAGGCAAGATTGAACTCATTATCAAACGAATTTTAGAATTACGCACAAAAGTATAAAAAAAATCTGTAGTTGGTTATATCAATTTCAATGGCGTAAAAAAAGAGATAGGTGATTTTTGAAAGTAATACGTTTTTCTTATTTTTGCAATCTAATTAGGAAGAAAATGGCATTAGTCAACGAACATTTGCTTGAGCTACCTGAAAATTATCTTTTTACCGACATTACGAAGAGGGTCAACTCTTTCAAGGTCACTCACCCTAAAGTAAAGGTCATCAATTTAGGCATTGGCGATGTTACACGGCCCATACCTGAGGTGTGTGTGGAAGCGATGCAGAAGGCTGCCGCCGATTTGGGAAGGGTGGAAACATTTCACGGATATGCTCCTGAAGAGGGATATGACTTTCTGATTGATGCCATAATCAAACATGATTATGCTTCAAGAGGAATAAGCCTTGACCCGGGAGAAGTGTTCATCAGCGACGGAGCAAAGTCAGACACTGGAAATATAGGGAACATTCTTAGACATGACAACAGTATCGGGGTGACTGACCCCATCTACCCGGCCTATATCGACTCTAATGTGTCTTCAGGAAGAGCCGGAATGCTTGAAAACGAATATGAATGGAGCAATGTGGTTTATCTGCCGTGCAAGATAGAGAATGATTTTGTGCCGGACATCCCCAAACAGCGTATAGATATCATATATCTGTGTTATCCCAATAATCCGACAGGTGCGGTACTCAGTAAGAACGAACTGAAAAAATGGATCAACTACGCTACTGAGAACGATGCCCTGATAATCTTTGACGGAGCCTATGAAGCATATATCCAGAATCCGGAGATCCCTCATTCCATTTATGAAATCAAAGGGGCCAAGAAGGTGGCGATCGAGTCACGCAGCTTCTCAAAGACGGCAGGATTTACGGGGGTGAGATGCGGTTATATGGTAATACCCAAGGAGGTGACCGCCGCCACGCTCGATGGCAGACGCATCCAGCTTAACAAGCTGTGGCTCCGCCGTCAGTCAACTAAATTCAATGGAGTCTCATACATTTCCCAACGTGGGGCAGAAGCTGTATATACGCCCGAAGGCAAAAAACAGGTGAAAGCTATGATAAGCTATTACATGGAAAATGCCAAGCTGATGAAGCGTATGCTCGGGAAAACGGGACTTCAGTTTTTTGGCGGAGAAAACGCTCCTTATCTGTGGCTGAAAGCTCCGAACAACATGACCGCATGGCGTTTCTTCGACAAGCTGCTGTATGAGGCACACGTAGTGAGTACGCCGGGAATTGGATTCGGCCCGAGCGGAGAAGGGTATGTCAGAATCACTTCTTTCGGTGACAGATACGAGTGCGAGGAAGGGATAAAACGTATTTGTCAGTGTCTTTAAAGCATGATATGCACAAATACAGGCAATGTCTGCATATTGCTATAAGTAGTTCCTGAGTCAAAAAGCGGTACGGCTGTAAAAAAACGGCATTCCGTTGGTCGGATTTTTTTTTTTTTTTTCTTACTTTTGCACAGATTTTGGGTTGCAGTGCTATGTCAGCTGGCAGATATCCGGCTGTGTAAGCTTGGTACATCAAAAGGAAATTATAACTAAAATATAGAGCATGATACACAAAGTATTGATCGCTAACCGTGGTGAGATAGCTGTGCGCGTGATGCGTTCATGCCGTGAGATGGGCATTCGCACCGTAGCCGTGTTCTCGGAAGCGGACAGGGCTGCCAAACACGTACTTTATGCTGATGAGGCATGTATGATAGGTCCGGCAGCATCGCGTGATAGTTATTTGAACATTGATAAGATCATTATGGCTGCCAAACGCCATGAAGTGGATGCCATCCATCCTGGATACGGATTCCTGTCGGAGAACTCTGATTTTGCACGTCGTTGCCGTCAGGAGGGTATAATATTTATAGGTCCGGATCCTGAGACTATGGATGCTATGGGCGACAAGATTTCTGCCCGGCAGCACATGATTGGGGCGGGAGTCCCTGTGGTACCCGGAACCGAACAGCCTCTGAAAGATGTGGAAGAGGCGAAGGAAGTGTGCAACCGGATCGGTTATCCGGTTATGCTTAAGGCCTCTATGGGAGGCGGAGGAAAAGGCATGCGTCTCATCCATAAGGAGGAGGAAGTGGAAGAGGCCTACAACACAGCACGTTCTGAATCCATGTCGTCGTTCGGTGACGATACCGTCTATATCGAGAAGTTTGTTGAAGAACCCCATCATATAGAGTTCCAGATATTAGGAGACAATTTCGGGAATGTCGTGCATCTGTTCGAGCGTGAATGTTCCATTCAGCGACGCAACCAGAAGATTGTGGAAGAAACACCTTCGCCTTTTGTCACTCCGGAATTGCGGAAGAAGATGGGCGAGGCGGCGGTGGCCGCAGCCAAGGCGGTTAATTACAGAGGAGCCGGAACGATTGAGTTCCTTGTTGACAAGAACCGGAACTTCTATTTCCTTGAAATGAACACCCGCCTTCAGGTAGAGCATCCTATTACGGAGGAAGTGGTTGGAGTGGATCTGGTGAAGGAGCAGCTTCGTATTGCCAATAACGAACCACTGCATTTCAGGCAGGAAGACCTGAAGCAGCGCGGGCATGCTATCGAGTGCCGTATATGTGCGGAAGATACCGAGAACAATTTCATGCCTTCTCCGGGCATTATCCGCCAGCTGATTGAACCGAATGGTATAGGAGTACGCATAGACAGCTATGTATATGAAAGTTATGAGGTACCCATTTATTATGATCCGATGATAGGTAAGCTTATTGTGTGGGCCACTACCCGCCAGTTTGCCATCGAACGTATGCGCCGTGTGCTGTATGAGTACAGGATTACGGGATTGAATACCAACATCAGTTATCTCCGTCATATCATGAACGTTCCCGATTTCGTGGAAGGACATTATAATACATTGTTCATACCCCAGCATCAGGAGATGCTTCTCAAGTGGGCTAATAAACATGAGATTGAAACGGAAAACATTGCAATGATTGTCGCATATATCGATTTTCTGATGAATCTGGAAGAGAACAAAACAGCATCTACCGATAACCGTCCGATAAGCCGTTGGCGCGAGTTTGGTTTAAAGAAAGGTGTATTGAGAATCTAAAAAAACGGAGAATTATGGAAATACATATAGGTGACAGAGTGGCCGATGTGACATTGATCAACAAAGACGGCAACAAGGTGCAGCTGACTATTGATGGAATTCTGTATGAGGTGGATGTGGTGATGGCAGAAAACGGGAATTGTTCCATCCTTCACAACGGAAAGTCATATAACGCCGAGTTTATTCGTAAGGAAGGCGGCAAGAACTATACGGTGAATGCACATTACCAGTCGTACAATATTGACATCATAGATTCTCAGGCAAAATACCTGCGTATGCGCAAGGGCGGTGACGAGAAACAGCAGGACAAGATCGTGTCTCCGATGCCGGGCAAGGTAGTGAAAATCCCTGTAAAGGTGGGTGACCGTCTGGAGGCCGGTGATATTGTTGCCGTGATAGAGGCGATGAAGATGCAGAGCAATTATAAGGTGAACAGTGAATGTGTGGTGAAGGAGATACTGGTCAGTGAAGGCGACTCGGTGAACAGCAATCAGGTGATTATGACTTTGGATGTTATTAATAAAGACGAAGAATGACTATGACAACATCGGAACAATATAAGAGATTTGAGGAGCTGGACAAACTGGCTTCGCAGGGTGGCGGTGTGGAACGTGTGGAAAGACAACACGCCAACGGACACATGACTGCACGTGAACGCATTGACATGTTGCTCGACAAAGGCACGTTTAATGAAATCGACAAGTTCGTAATTCATCAGTGTACGGATTTCGGGATGGATAAAAAGCACATTCCGGGCGATGGCTTAGTTTGCGGTTACGGGAAGATTGACGGACGTCTGGTGTACGTTTACGCATACGATTTTACGGCATACGGTGGAACATTGAGTGCTACAGGTGCGAAAAAAATCGTGAAAGTACAGGAACTGGCTTTGAAGAACGGTGCACCTGTCATTGCCTTGAACGACTCCGGAGGAGCGCGCATACAGGAAGGTGTCGGCAGTATATCCGGATATGCCTCTATCTTTTATCAGAATACGATCGCTTCGGGAGTGATACCGCAGATTTCCGCCATTATGGGACCTTGTGCCGGTGGCGCGTGCTATTCTCCGGCTCTGACCGACTTCATTTTCATGGTAAAGGAAAAGAGCCACATGTTCATCACCGGACCGGATGTGGTGAAGGCGGTGACACACGAAGAGGTGGATAAGGAAGAGCTTGGCGGTGCATATACACATAGCAGCAAGAGTGGGGTTACTCATTTCCTTTGCGACACTGAAGAGGAGACGTTGATGAGCATCCGCGAACTGCTCGGTTTTCTTCCTTCAAACAACATGGAAGATGCTCCGATGGTTCCTTGTACCGATGACGTCCGTCGCACTGAGGAGTCACTGATGTCGGTCATCCCTGATGATCCTAACATACCGTATGATATCAAGAACATCATTGAGCCTGTGGTGGACAACCAGTATTTCTTTGAAGTAATGTCTCATTTTGCAAAGAATATAGTTGTGGGATTTGCCCGTTTGGGTGGACGCTCAGTGGGCATTGTCGCCAACCAGCCGGCTTATCTAGCAGGTGTGCTTGACATAGATGCTTCTGACAAGGCATCTCGCTTCATCCGTTTCTGCGACTGCTTCAACATCCCTATCATCACATTCGAGGATGTGCCGGGATTCCTGCCGGGATGTGTGCAGGAGCATAACGGAATCATACGTCACGGAGCAAAGATTGTTTATGCCTATGCTGAGGCTACTGTTCCTAAAATAACGGTCATCACGCGTAAAGCATACGGTGGCGCGTACATCGTGATGAACAGCAAGCCGATAGGTGCGGACGTGAACTATGCTTATCCTACTGCGGAAATCGCCGTGATGGGCGCTGACGGGGCGGTGAATATCCTTTACCGCAAGGCTACGCCGGAAGAAAAAGCTAAGGCCATTGAGGACTACAAGGAAAAGTTCTCCAATCCGTATCGGGCTGCCGAGCAGGGATATATTGACGAAATTATATTGCCGAAAGATACACGGTACAAGTTGATACAGGCGTTGGAAATGACACAGAACAAGAGTCAGAGCAATCCACCGAAGAAGCATGGCAATATGCCGCTATAAGTAAAGGGAAGAGGCTGTTTCAATTTATTGGGACAGCCTCTTCTGTTATGGCGGTATATCCGTTGTAGCAGACAGTGATGTAGCCGGTATAAATATACTTTTAGATGTGTTCTAAAAAATAACCTCTTTTATTAGGATTATTTGAACTAAACTTTTATTTTTGTCTTAACATTGACTGAATGTCTGATAATTAAAAACATAATAAAATCATGGAAAACGAAGAATTGATTAAACAATGCACAGAAAAGGCTCAAGTATGGTTGACTTCAGCTTATGATGCCGAAACTCAGGCAGAGGTGAAGCGTATGTTGGAAAATCCCGACAAGACGGAACTGATTGACGCGTTCTACAAGGATCTGGAATTCGGTACGGGCGGTTTGCGCGGCATTATGGGAGCCGGCTCCAACCGGATGAACATCTATACGGTGGGAGCTGCAACTCAAGGGCTTGCCAATTACTTGAACAAGTGTTTTGCCGGAAAAGACAATATTTCAGTAGTGGTAGGGCATGACTGTCGTAACAACAGCCGGAAGTTTGCCGAAATTTCCGCTGCCATATTCTCTGCCAATGGAATAAAGGTTTATCTGTTTGATGATATGCGTCCGACTCCAGAGATGTCATTTGCAATCCGCTATCTGGGTTGCCAAAGTGGAATCAATATCACTGCTTCTCACAATCCTAAGGAATACAACGGCTACAAGGCATATTGGGATGACGGGGCGCAGGTGCTGGCTCCCCATGATAAGGGAATTATTGATGAAGTGAACAAAATTACTGATGTTGCAAGTATCAAATTTGAAGGCAACAGTGATTTGATTCAGATTGTCGGTAAGGATGTGGACGATGAATATTTGAACCGTGTGCATTCAATTTCAATTGATCCGGAAGTTATCAAGCGTCAGAAAGATTTGAAGATTGTATATACTCCTATTCACGGTACTGGCATGATGCTCATTCCTCAGTCACTGAAAATGTGGGGATTCGAGAATGTGAACTGTGTGCCTGAACAGATGGTGAAAAGCGGCGATTTCCCGACGGTAGTCTCTCCGAATCCGGAGAATGCCGAAGCGTTGACTTTGGCAATCAATCTGGCAAAGAAGATTGATGCTGATATAGTGATGGCTTCCGATCCTGATGCTGACCGTGTGGGTATGGCCTGCAAGGACAGTAAAGGTGATTGGGTGCTCATCAACGGTAATCAGACTTGCCTGATATTCTTGTATTATATTATCAAGAACCGTATCGCTATGGACAAGATGAAGGGTAACGAGTTCATAGTGAAGACTATTGTGACTACAGAGCTGATCAAGGCTGTCGCTGACAAGAACCATATCAAGATGCTTGACTGTTATACTGGTTTCAAGTGGATAGCGCGTGAAATACGCTTGCGTGAAGGTAAGGAGCAATACATCGGTGGAGGAGAAGAAAGCTATGGATTCCTTGCGGAGGACTTTGTTCGTGACAAGGATGCGGTTTCTGCATGTTCGTTGCTGGCTGAAATCTGTGCATGGGCAAAGGATCAGGGCAAGACGTTGTATGACATACTGATGGAAATCTATGTGGAGTATGGGTTCTCGAAAGAAGTCACAGTCAATGTCGTGAAACCGGGAAAGACGGGAGCTGATGAAATCAAGGCGATGATGGAACGGTTCCGCTCTTGTCCTCCTAAGGAACTGGGAGGTTCGGAAGTGGTGCTGTTGAAGGACTACAAGACGTTGAAGGCTACGGACAATAATGGAAATGTGATTGATCTCGACATGCCGGAAGCATCAAATGTACTGCAGTTTTTCACGGCGGACGGCACAAAGGTTTCTGTACGTCCGTCAGGAACAGAGCCGAAAATCAAATTCTATATAGAGGTCAAAGGTGAGATGAATTGCCCGAAATGTTATGCCGGAGCTACAGCGGACGCAATGGAAAAAGTTGAGGCTGTAAAGAAATCATTGGGAATCTGATTTCAGAAATAATCATTTACATAGTGCCATCCGAAGTTTGTCGGATGGCATTTTTTATTCGGATGACATTGGTGTCGGATGATAAACTGACAATAAAAAGCCGATGTTTCTTACAAATGATAATTTAATCGAAAAAAAAGTGTCAGTTTAATTTGTATGTTCCGAAAAAAAACATACCTTTGCGACATAAATAAAAAGGAGATAATATGAGTGCAATTCATACATTGGTCAGCTTGGAAGTCCTGCATAGCACTCGCGTCGTGGTCTTGGTACCAAGAAGTGAGAAAGCTTTGTGTATGTAATTGCGGATGAATGATATTATAATAGAAGCCTTTCTCACCGGAGCGATGAGAGAGGCTTTTTAATTGAAAAGTAAGGGAAAAGATGAAACATCAGTTACGCAGTTCGATGAGTACGGAGGGCCGCCGGATGGCTGGAGCACGTGCCTTGTGGGTGGCCAACGGCATGAAGAAAGAAATGATGGGAAAGCCCATAATAGCCATTGTCAATTCGTTTACCCAGTTCGTGCCGGGACATACACACCTGCATGACATAGGGCAGCAGGTGAAGGCCGAAATAGAAAAGTTGGGATGTTTTGCCGCTGAGTTCAATACCATAGCCATTGATGACGGTATAGCAATGGGACATGACGGCATGTTGTATTCGCTCCCGTCGCGCGACCTGATTGCGGACAGTGTTGAGTATATGGTCAATGCACACAAGGCGGACGCGATGGTATGTATTTCCAATTGTGACAAGATAACTCCGGGTATGCTGATGGCTGCCATGAGGCTGAATATCCCGGCTGTGTTCGTCTCAGGCGGTCCGATGGAAGCTGGAGAATGGAACGGGCAACACCTTGACCTTATTGATGCTATGATCAAGTCGGCCGATCCTACGGTGAGCGATGATGATGTGGCTCAAATCGAACACTGCGCGTGTCCGGGATGCGGGAGTTGTTCCGGAATGTTTACTGCCAATTCGATGAATTGTCTTAGTGAGGCTATCGGACTGGCTTTGCCAGGAAACGGGACTGTCGTAGCCACTCATGCAAACCGTAAAAGGCTGTTCAAGGATGCGGCGGCATTGATTGTGAAGAATGCATACAAGTATTACGAAGAAGGCGACGAAAGTGTTTTGCCGCGCAGTATTGCTACGCGACAGGCTTTTCTCAATGCCATGACACTTGACATTGCAATGGGAGGGTCGACCAATACCGTGCTTCACCTGCTGGCCATATCGCACGAAGGGGAAGTGGATTTTAAGATGGATGACATTGATATGCTTTCTCGTCGTGTGCCTTGTCTCTGTAAGGTGGCTCCCAATACGCAAAAATATCATATTCAGGATGTGAACAGGGCTGGCGGCATACTTAATATCTTGGGCGAACTGGCAAAGGGCGACCTGCTTGACACGTCTGTAGTCCGTGTAGATGGAATGACTTTGGCCGAAGCCATTGCAAAATACAACATCTGTCGGACTGACATTGATCCTGAAGCAAAACGCATCTATTCGAGCGCTCCAGGCGGTAGATTCAGTATCGAAATGGGCTCACAGCAGGCAGCGTATGAGGAATTTGATACAGACCGTACTTCTGGCTGTATCCGCGACTTGCAGCATGCTTACAGCAAGGACGGAGGGCTTGCCGTGCTTAAGGGAAACATAGCTCAGGATGGCTGTGTGGTTAAGACGGCAGGGGTAGATGAGAGTATATGGAAGTTCTCCGGTCCGGCTAAGGTATTCGATTCGCAAGAATCAGCATGTGAAGGTATTCTCGGAGGAAAGGTGGTGAGCGGCGATGTGGTGGTCATCACTCATGAAGGACCGAAAGGCGGTCCGGGTATGCAGGAGATGCTGTATCCAACATCTTATATCAAGTCGAAACATCTGGGAAAAGAATGTGCTCTTATTACCGATGGACGCTTCAGCGGCGGTACGTCCGGATTGAGTATCGGACATATTTCTCCGGAAGCGGCTGCAGGAGGAAATATCGGCAAGATAGTTGACGGCGATATCATAGAGATTGATATTCCGGGCCGTTCGATAAATGTTAGACTGAGCAGTGAGGAACTGGATGCAAGGCCGATGGCTCCGATAAGGCGCAACCGGAAGGTGTCGAAGGCTTTGCGTGCGTATGCAAGTATGGTAAGCTCGGCCGATAAGGGTGGAGTGAGGATTGTGGAATAACAAAAAAGAAATTATGAAAGAAAATATAACAGGTTCTGAAGCATTGATGCGTTCGCTGGAGCACGAAGGGGTAAAGACGATTTTCGGATATCCTGGAGGAGCCATTATGCCTGTATTCGATGCTTTGTATGACCATCTTGACAAATTGAATCATGTCCTGGTACGTCACGAACAGGGAGCGACTCATGCGGCTCAGGGATTTGCCCGTGTGTCAGGTGAAGTCGGTGTTTGTCTGGTAACCAGCGGGCCGGGTGCCACCAACACTATCACTGGGGTGGCTGATGCTATGATTGACAGTACTCCGATAGTTGTGATTGCCGGACAGGTGAGTGCAGGACTGTTGGGAACCGATGCTTTTCAGGAGGTTGATCTGGTCGGCATTACCCAGCCTATTACGAAATGGAGTTATCAGATTCGCCGTGCAGATGATGTGGCATGGGCGGTGGCACGTGCGTTTTATATTGCACGGAGCGGTCGTCCGGGACCGGTTGTCCTCGATTTTGCAAAGAATGCGCAAACGGAAATGACAGACTATGAACCGGTTGAACTTGATTTTATAAGGAGTTATGATCCGGATCCGGAGACTGATCCCAAAATGCTTGCGGAGGCGGTGCGTCTTGTCAATGAGGCACATAAGCCACTGGTTCTTGTAGGGCAGGGTGTTGAGTTAGGAAATGCTCAAGAGGAATTACGCGCATTTATAGAGAAGGCGGATCTGCCTTGCGGTTGTACCTTGCTTGGACTTTCGGCGCTGCCCACTGAACACCGTCTTAACAAAGGGATGCTTGGAATGCACGGCAATCTCGGCCCTAACGTGAAGACAAACGAATGCGATGTTCTGATAGCAGTCGGTATGCGTTTTGATGACCGTGTGACTGGTAAGTTGGATACTTATGCCAAACAAGCGAAGGTGATTCATTTAGATGTAGATCCGTCTGAGATTGGAAAGAACGTGTCGGTCGATGTGCCCGTGCTGGGTAATTGTAAACAGACATTAGCTTTGCTTACTGAACTTGTCCAGCCACGTAAACATACGGAGTGGATAGACAGTTTTGAGCCGTACAGGAAGAAAGAATATGAGGAAGTCATAAAAAAAGAGATATATCCTGAAGAAGGCCCTATCAGAATGGGAGAGGTCGTGAACATGGTAAGCAAAGCTACTAATGGCGATGCCATTCTGGTGACTGATGTTGGGCAGAATCAGATGATGGCATGCCGTTATTTCAGCTTCTCAAAAAAACGCAGTGTCGTGACTTCCGGAGGAATGGGTACGATGGGATTCTGTCTTCCGGCAGCCATTGGTGCGACATTCGGATGTCCAGGACGCATGGTATGCGCTTTCATGGGTGACGGCGGCTTGCAGATGACCATGCAGGAGTTGGGTACCGTAATGGAACAGAAGGCACCGGTGAAAATCATTCTGCTTAACAATAACTATCTTGGCAATGTCCGTCAGTGGCAGGCCATGTTCTTCAACCGGCGCTATTCTTTTACGCCTATGATGAATCCTGACTATATGCAGATTGCTTCGGCTTATGGAATATCTTCGCGCAGAGTTATGGAACGTGAGGAGCTGGAAGACGCTGTCCGCGAAATGCTTTCTTCCGACGGGGCTTTCCTTCTCGAAGTGTGTGTGATTGAAGAGGGAAACGTGCTTCCGATGACACCTCCGGGAAGTTCGGTCAATTATATGTTAATGGAATGTTGATTTGGAGTAAAATATGGAAAATAAGACATTATATACGATAATCGTTCATTCAGAGAATCTTGCAGGTACATTGAACCAGATTACGGCTGTGTTTACACGTCGGCAGATCAATATCGAAAGTCTGAATGTGTCAGCTTCTTCTATCAAAGGTGTCCATAAATATACAATTACCTGTTGGACAACTCCAGACATCATAGAGAAGGTTGTGAAACAGATAGAAAAGAAGATGGACGTGATACAGGCGCATTATTTCACCGATGCGGAGATATTTCTGCGTGAGGTGGCAATGTACAAGGTATCAATGCCTGAATTTCAGTCAAATCCGGAAGCGTCGAAAGTCGTCCGCAGGGCAAGCGCCCATATCGTGGAAGTGAATCCTACTTTCGCTATTGTGGAGAAGGTGGGTATGAGTGACGAGATTACGGCTCTCTATCAGAACCTGAAGAATCTTAACTGTGTGCTTCAGTTTGTGCGTTCTGGACGCATTGCCGTATCTACCAGCTGCTTTGAACGTGTGAACGAATATCTCGCATACCGCGAAGAACGTTACCGCAAGGGAAAGTAAAGTCTGGCTCGTTATGGCTGTGATCGATAAAGTGGGAACATATCAGTTTGTGGCGGAACTGTTTCATGTGGATTTCACCGGACGGCTTACTATGGGTGTGTTGGGAAACCATCTCCTGAATTGTGCAGGATTCCATGCTGCTGAACGGGGCTTCGGCATTACTGAAGTTAATGAGAATCACTATACATGGGTGCTGTCCCGTCTGGCAATCGAAATTGAAGACATGCCTCGTACCTGTCAGAAGTTCAGTGTGCAGACATGGATTGAGAATGTTTACCGCCTGTTTACAGATCGTAACTTTGCTATACTTGACGAAAAAGGAAACCCTGTGGGTTATGCCCGTTCCGTGTGGGCGATGATTGATATGAAAACCCGCAAGCCGGCAGACCTGCTGGCATTGCATAAAAAGGGAATCACTGATTATGTCTGTGACAGCAAGTGCCCGATAGATCGTCCCGGACGTATTAATCTCAGAGAGGGAGACCTTGTGTGCGAATATCCAGTGAAGTACAGCGATATTGACATAAACGGCCATGTGAACAGCATTAAGTACATAGAGCATATATTGGATTTGTTCCCTTTGGACATGTTCCGTGAAAAGTCGGTACACCGTTTCGAAATGGCTTATGTGACTGAAAGTTATTATGGCGACATCTTGACCTTCTATCGTGAGCGGAAAGGAGAATGCGAATACGATGTGGAGGTGAAAAAGAACGGTTCGGAGATTGTTGTTAGAAGTAAAGTAATATTCAAATAATTGTTTTTTAATATTTGCGGTCTTGACCGCATAAAAAGATTGTAAAATGGCACAAATGAATTTTGGAGGGGTTATCGAGAATGTGATAACCCGTGAAGAATTTCCGTTGGAGAAAGCGCGTGAAGTATTGAAAAATGAAACTATTGCAGTAATAGGTTACGGAGTGCAGGGACCGGGTCAGTCTCTCAACTTGCGCGACAATGGATTCAATGTTATCGTGGGACAGCGTCAGGGAAAGACATATGAGAAGGCGGTAGCTGACGGATGGGTTCCGGGAGAGACACTGTTCAGCATAGAAGAGGCATGTGAGAAGGGTACCATCATCATGTGTCTGCTTTCTGATGCGGCAGTTATTTCTGTATGGCCTACCATCAAGCCGTATCTTACCGCCGGCAAGGCTCTCTATTTTTCTCACGGCTTTGCCATCACATGGAACGACCGTACAGGCGTGGTTCCTCCCGCCGATGTCGATGTGATTATGGTGGCTCCTAAGGGATCAGGTACTTCTTTGCGTACAATGTTCCTTGAAGGACGCGGACTGAACTCTTCGTATGCCATCTATCAGAATGCTACGGGAAATGCTTATGACCGTACCATCGCTTTGGGTATAGGAATAGGTTCCGGATACCTGTTTGAGACTACTTTCCAGCGTGAGGCTACGTCTGACCTTACTGGAGAACGTGGTTCACTGATGGGAGCCATTCAGGGACTTCTGTTGGCACAGTATGAAGTGTTGCGTGAAAACGGACATACTCCTTCCGAAGCATTCAACGAAACGGTTGAGGAGCTTACTCAGTCGCTGATGCCTTTGTTTGCTAAGAACGGTATGGACTGGATGTACGCGAACTGTTCCACTACTGCTCAGCGCGGTGCCCTCGACTGGATGGGACCATTTCATGATGCCATCAAGCCGGTGGTTCAGAAACTTTATGAGAGCGTAAAGAGCGGGAATGAGGCACAGATTTCAATCGACAGCAATTCACAGCCTGACTATCGCGAAAAACTGAATGCCGAATTGAAAGCACTGCGCGAGAGCGAGATGTGGCAGACAGCCATAACTGTACGCAAGCTCCGTCCGGAAAACAATTGACAGTCAGTAAACGAAAATAGGATAAAAGACCGTTTCACTTTCGGGTGAAGCGGTCTTTTTTATGGAATATAATTTATACCTTTGTGTCATATATAACTGCGTAGAAAGCGCATCAAAAGATTTTATGAAACGATGGTCTCGTCGAGGACACGTTTATTCTGAAAATATGTGTATATGATACGGTGTATTGTTTTGTTTGCGGTATGGTGCTGTGCTTGCGGAATGCTGTTCGCACAAAGTCTCGAACCGGCACTCCGTCAGTGTCTGGAAACTTTTTTCTGTAACTATGACACTTATTATGCCGAGATAGGCAAGTGCAGGCTGGAACATTTCGAGGTGGATCATGACAAAAAAACGCTCAAGATATATCCCTATGTGACTTTCGGCTATCAGCCCTTTACGGAGGAGAATACTTCGTCCATATACAGCGCTTTGAGACAGGTCCTTCCGGAGCCGGTGAGATACTACACATTGCAGGTCTGTGTCGATGGACATCCGATTGAAAATCTTGTACCAAATGCTTTCCGCAAGGAAAAGGACAAATCCAGACTTTATGGGAAAAGCGAGTGCAGTGGCGACCCTTGGGTGAAAAATGTGTCACATCCGTTTGTCGTCAATAAGGGATTGCAGGACAGGCATATAGCATTGTGGCAAAGTCACGGACGTTTTTATCGCAACGAAAGGAATGAATGGCAGTGGCAGCGTCCTCCACTGTTCTGCACAACGGAGGATATGTTTACGCAGTCGTTTGTGGTGCCGTTTCTGATACCGATGCTGGAGAATGCCGGTGCCGTGGTCTTTACTCCTCGCGAGCGTGACTGGCAGCGTAACGAGGTTATCGTTGACAACGATATATGTCCGGTAGGAAGCCGTTATATGGAGGTGGACAACAGAAAATGCAAATGGAAGGATACCGGACTGTCCGGTTTCTCCCAGAAATATTCTGTTTATACAGACAACCACAATCCGTTTGCCGATGGCACTGCGCGCTTTATATCCACTCAGCCGGAGCCTGAAAAAGCGTTTGCCGAATGGATTCCGAATATACCCGAAAAAGGACGTTATGCAGTGTATGTCAGTTATCAGACTTTGCCGGAGAGCGTGACTGACGCCAAATACCTGGTATTCCATAACGGAGGTGTCACAGAGTTTAAGGTCAATCAGCGTATGGGAGGCGGCACTTGGGTCTATCTGGGTACGTTTGAGTTCGACAAGGGGATGAACGAGTATGGGATGGTGGTGTTGAGCAACGAAAGTTCGCAGGAGGGTGTGGTATGCGCTGATGCCGTACGTTTCGGAGGCGGAATGGGGAATATACAGCGCGGCGGAAAGACGAGCGGCTTGCCCCGCTATCTTGAGGGCGCACGCTATTCGGCACAGTGGGCAGGAATGCCTTATGAGGTGTACAGCAGGAGTGAGGGGAAAAATGACTATAATGATGATATCAATTCGCGCTCGCTCATGCTCAACTATCTGAGCGGAGGCTCTGAGTACAATTCGGTGGAAAAGGGACTTGGGGTGCCGTTCGAGGTGTGTCTGTCCCTGCATTCGGACGCAGGATACAGGGAAGACAACTCTCTGGTCGGCTCGTTGGGTATCTATACCACCGATTTCAATGGCGGAAAACTGAATAGTGGCATTTCACGCTATGCTTCTCGTGATTTGGCGGACATGGTGCTGACGGGGTTGCAGCGCGACATCAGTTCCGCTTTCGGCATACGCTGGGCACGCCGCAGCATGTGGAATCGCAATTACAGCGAGACGCGTTTGCCGGCCGTTCCTTCCATGATTCTGGAACTGTTGTCGCACCAGAACTTTTCTGATATGAAACTGGGACATGATCCCGTATTCAAGTTTACTGTTGGACGTTCGGTATATAAGTCGGTGTTGAAGTTTGTGGCTGCAATGCACGGAACAGATTATGTTGTTCAGCCGTTGCCGGTGACACACTTCGCCATTCACGAAGGAGAGAAGAAAAACACATTCACCCTGCGCTGGGCTGCTGCGGAAGATGTGCTTGAGCCGACTGCAGTCCCGCAAGGCTACATCGTTTATACGCGTGTAGGCTATGGCGGGTTTGACAATGGTGTCTACGTACGTAAACCGGAATATACCGTAAAGGTAGAGCCGGGACTCGTTTACAGCTTCAAGGTTACGGCGGTCAATCAGGGAGGAGAGAGCTTCCCGTCAGAAATACTTTCTGCTTACAAGGCGAAGCGGAGCAAGGGTACATTGCTTATTGTCAATGCGTTCGACAAGGTAAGCGGACCGGCTTGTGTGGAATCTCCTTTGTCGGAGGGTTTTGACCTGTATGCCGATCCCGGACTTCCTTATATATGTACGCCTTCTTTTTGTGGCTATCAGCAGAGCTTTGATCGTAGCCGTATGGGTATGGAAACAAAGGACGGACTCGGATTCAGCGGCAACAGCCTTGAAGGAAAACTGATTGCTGGAAACACGTTTGACTATGTGTTTGTACATGGAAAGTCGGTGCAGCGCGCGGGACGTTATTCGTTTGTGTCGTGTAGTGACGAGGCCGTGGAAAGCGGAAATGTGAGTCTGGGAGATTTCGGGATGGTTGATTTAATCTGCGGTGCCGATGACAAGTGCTTCTCGCCTGAGATGCGTAATGCTGTGCGTGAGTACTGCAACGAGGGCGGAAGATTGTTCATCAGCGGTTCACGGCTGAAGGACGGCTTGGCGAAGGATGGATTCGGAAAGGATGTGCTGAAATGTGTTGACGGAGGCGTTTTCAGCAATTTGGGAGAAAGAGATATTTATGGGGCTAACGTGTGTTTCAGCCTTCATGGAAAGGCAAACGAACAGATTTATGCTCTGCCCGTCTTGCAGTGTTTGTTGCCTTCAGACGGAGCCTACTCGACATTTGTCTATACAGATGGAAACTATGGGACGGGAACGGCTTATCGTGGCGATTACCGTACCTTCGTATTGGGTTTCCCGTTTGAGTGTGTTCGGGATGCCGGCATCAGGGATCATCTGATGAAGGCGGTCATGAACACTTTGTTGAAGAAGTGAATTGTTTAAGTTATAATGAATCAAGCTATGGAACAGAATTTTTTGGAAATCATTAAGACACGTCGCAGTTGCCGGAAATACAAATCCGGACAGATTACTGACGATGAACTGAATGCGGTACTGGAAGCAGGGACATATGCTCCTACTTCACGAGGCTTGCAGTCACCTTTTATCGTGGCGGTGCAGGATGAGGAGCAGATGAAGGAACTCTCTGCCATGAACGCGGAAATAATGGGCGTCTCTTTCAATCCGTATTATGACGCTCCGACCTATGTGCTGGTGTTTGCCCCTGAAAGCAACAACAATGCTGTGCAGGACGGGACCTGTGTACTTGAGAATATGATGCTGGCGGCACATGCCATCGGCTTGGGCAGTTGTTGGATTCATCGTGAACAGGAGATGTTCGCTACGGAAAGAGGCAAGGAGCTTATTAGAAAATGGGGGTTGCCGGACGGACTTAGAGGAATCGGTGCGCTTGCTTTGGGCTATCCTGACGGAGAAACAGCTTCTGCCAAACCGCGCAAGGAAGGATATTTTCGCATAATCCGTTGAGTGAAAGAAGCGATTGTCGTTCCGGAAAAGTCTCGGGAGACTTTATCCGGAACATGCGGATGTTTCAGCGGAAACGTGCCGGAGTCCGCTTGAAAAAAGATACTCCATCCATTCGCCAATGGAGGGAGTATCACAACACAAAAACTAAACTAGACTTAACTAAACTATTTCAATCGGAAATTTCACAACTTCCTTTTAAATTATGTACATTACAAATGTAGGTTTTAGTTTTGATTTTCCAAAATATTTTTCAGAAAAAGTGTCTTTTTAATGAAAAAATTGTTGAATATACAAGAAGTGCATCAAATTATATGCTCGTTGACATAATTCTGCAGTTCCTGTTTGTAGCTGTCTGAAACGGGTATATGGTCTTTCCCGAAAATGATTCGTCCTTTTTCAATTATCTTTATTTTTTGTTTCTGTACGATGAACGACCGATGAACCCTGATAAAACGGTTGGCAGGGAGTTTCTCTTCCATAGCCTTCAGGCTCGTGAGTGACAGAATCGGTCGTGGGGCATCCTCCAGATGAATCTTGATATAGTCTTTCAGTCCTTCTATGTAGAGAATCTTGTCGAGCTCGACCTGGATGATTTTGTAGTCGCTCTTGACGTAGATGTATTCCAAGTTTTCGTTTGCAGCCGGATTGTCCGGTGTTTTCTCCTCCGTCTTTTTCTGTTTCAGTTCGAACCATTTCATTGCTTTGTTGACCGCTCCGATGAAGTCGGCATAGCTGACTGGTTTCAGCAGATAATCAAGGGCATTCACACGGTAGCCGTCGATGGCATATTGTCCGAAGGCTGTGGTGAAAACGATGCGTGTCGTTTCGGGTATCATCCGGGAGAATTCCAGCCCGTTCAGTTCGGGCATCTGGATGTCCAGGAAGAGCAGTTCCGCAGGGTTTTCAGGCAGTCCTTTCATCGCTTCAATGGCGCTTGAGTACAGTCCGGTGAGTTTCAGCGAAGGAGTCTTTTTGACATAGTTCTCCAGAAGTCCGAGTGCCAGAGGTTCATCGTCAATTATTGCGCAGGTTAATGTCATGATTCTATGTTTTTTGTTTGAGGTATGGTGATTGTCAGTGAAGACGTATATTCTTTTCCGTCATCGCTCAGCTGCTTGTCCCAGGTGTAGTGTCCTGCGTAGAGTAGTTTCAGACGCTTCAGCACCTGTTCCAGTCCGATTCCCGATCCGCTCTTGTCCTTTTCGTTTTTGGGAAAATTGCTGTTGCGTATCACGCAGCAGATTGTGTTCCCGCTTTCGCTTATGTTGATGTCTATGAAACTCGGCTCAGTAGGGGAGATCCCATGCTTGAAAGCATTCTCTATCAGCGATATGAAAAGCAGTGGGGCTATCAGGCTCTGGCTGTTTGGCCTGATGTCGAAGCATGTGTTTATCTTCACCTGTGAAGAAAACCGGATACGCATCAGTTCAATATAGTTGCGGATGAACTCCACCTCCTTGTTGAGAGGGACAAATGTCTGCTGGTTGTCGTACAATACGTATCTGAGCAGTTTGCTCAGTTCCTGAATGGCACGCTGGGCTTTCTCAGTGTCAAATACCGTAAGTGCATAGATGTTGTTAAGCGTGTTCAGAAGGAAGTGCGGGTTCAGCTGGTTCCGCAGGTTTTTCAGTTCAGCTTCTGTACGGCTTTTCACGGCCTCCCTTCTTGCAAGCTCGGCATCGCTCCATCGCAGACTCATCCTGATGGCTACGCTCAGTCCTGCACAGAACATCATGCTGATGACGTCCCTCAGATAAAAGATGAACTGTGGCGGGGGGGCAATTTGTGAGTTATGTATGGGAGGCGGTGTGCTGATGTTGTTGCAGTAGCGTACGCCGACAGCGATTATTATTATTGTTATGAGGTTCATCAGAAAGAACCGTCCCGTGTGTCCCTTGAACAGCACGTGTGGTACAAGCAGCAGATAGTTGATGTAGAAGGTGATGCACATCGATGCCGGGAATACCGAGTGATGCACGAAATCATTCCAGTCGATGCTTCCGTCATCATGCTGGCTGAAGAATATCGGGAAGACGAAAAACAATCCCCAGCAGATGATATGGATTAGCAGCTCGAGAGAGTTGTGGTTGATGTTCTTTAAGTTTAATTCCATGCTTATCTGATGTGGCATATGTTAGCAATATTCTTTAAAAAAATGCCCGGCTACGAGGGACAGCCTGAGGGTACACGCTGTCCGCTTATTTCGTGCCGGACAAGAAAACCAAAGTTATGAAGAACAAAGTGTTCCGATGTCAGTATGCTGCCGATCTATTCGTAGCGAAGCGCTTCGATAGGATCGAGATCAGCCGCTTTTTTCGCCGGATACCATCCGAAGAAGACTCCGGTCAGGGTGCAGACTGCAAACGAGAGCAATACGCTCCATGGCTGGATGAATACAGGCCAGTGTGCCACAGTCTTTATTATGAAACTTGCTCCGCAACCAAGCAATACACCTATCAATCCGCCTGTGATACTTATCAGTACCGCTTCGATCAGGAATTGGGAAAGAATGTCTATTCCTCTTGCCCCGACCGACATACGCAAGCCGATCTCACGGGTACGTTCCGTCACGCTCACATACATGATGTTCATGATGCCGATACCTCCGACAACCAATGATATGCCGGCTATGCAGGCGAGCAATGTTGTCATAAGGTCTGTCGTCGTGTTCAGCATCGAACTGAGCTCCTGTTGCGTACGGATGGTGAAGTCATCGTCCGCACTATCTTTCAGCTTGTGCTCACGGCGAAGTATGGTTGTAATCTCGTCTACGGCCTGGTCCGTCATGTCCTCAGTCAGTGCTGAGGCGAAGATTCCTGTCAGGTAGGTCTGTGCAAGCAGACGCTTCATTACGGTAGTGTAAGGAGAGAGCACCACATCGTCCTGGTCCATACCCATGGAGTTGTAGCCTTTGGATTTCAGCACTCCCACCACCCGCAACGGAACCTGGCTGCATCGGATAATCTTTCCGATGGGGTCTTGTCCGTCAGGGAAGAGGTTGTCTACGATGGTCTTTCCGATGACGCAGACCTTTGCTGCCGTGCGTATGTCTTCTTCAGTGAACATTTCACCTTCCTCCACCACCAGCTGTCTGATGGTCAGATAACCTATGCTGACTCCGCTCACGGATGACGGATAGTTGTTTGATCCTGCAATCAGCTGTCCTGAGGCTGATACGTCCGGGCTGATAGCCGAAAGATACATGCATTCGTCCCTGAGAGTCTCATAGTTGGAAAGTTTCAGCGTCTGCATATCATCAGCACTCTGACGTACACCGCCTCTCATCTCTCCTCCGGGATGAATCATGATCATGTTCGAACCCATTTCGGAGATCTGCTGTTGTATGCTTCGTTTCGATCCCTGTCCTATAGCAAGCATGGCGATGACCGAAGCCACACCGATTATGATTCCCAGCATGGTCAGAAACGCACGTAGCTTGTTGTTTGCCAATGCCCGTACGGCAATTTTAAAAAGATTGGTACCGTTCATTTCGCTGTATTTCTAATCGTCAATGTTTTTCGGCAGGGTGGCAAGTGCATCCGCTGCTGAAAGTATTTTCGGGTTTCTCTTGTCTTCAATCACATGTCCGTCCCGCAGGCGGATGTTCCGGCTGCTGTATTGGGCTATTTCCGGATTGTGTGTGACAAATATGATTGTGCGCCCTTCGGCATGGAGCTTCTGAAACAGCACAAGGATTTCGAACGATGTACGCGTGTCAAGGTTTCCTGTAGCCTCGTCTGCCAGGATAACGGCCGGATTGTTCACCAGTGCACGGGCGATGGCCACACGCTGCATCTGTCCTCCGGACATCTGGTTGGACTTGTGCTCCAGACGGTCGCCCAGTCCTACGGCAATCAGCGATTCTATGGCACGCCGGCGTCGCTCGGCAGCACTCACTGATGAGTTGTACATCAGAGGCAGTTCCACATTTTCTACGGAAGTGGTCTTCGGAAGCAGATTGTAGTTCTGGAACACGAACCCGATTTTCCGGTTGCGCAGAATTGCCCGCTGCGGTTTCGACATGGTGCGTACGCTCACTCCGTCAAGGTAATATTCCCCGCTGGTTGGAGTGTCAAGACATCCGAGAGTGTTCAGCAAGGTTGATTTTCCCGAACCGGAGGTACCCATGATGGTCACAAACTCTCCTTCCTCAATCGAGAACGAAACCCCACGCAACGCATGAACCGTTTCTTCACCTACCTGGAAATTGCGTTTGATGTTCTGTAGTTCGATGACAGTCTTGCCCATGACTTATTCCTCTGATTTTTTGTCTTTCTTGTTTCTGTCGGGCGGTCCGGGCATGAATGGACTGCGTTCGCTATCGCTGCTTGATGACACGTTGTCAGTATTTACACTTCCTTTAATGACTGTTTCCGTGACTACCTGTACTCCTTCCTCAATGCCTGAAACGATTTCAACGTTCGAACCGTCATTCAATCCTATCTGTATAGGATGTGCGGTGAAACTCGTCTCGTCAATTGTCCATACTTTGTGTGCGGCATCGCAGTCGTTGATGGTGCGTTTCCCTGCGAGTGACTTTTCCGGTGTGAACCGTATGGCCTTGGTCGGTACGGTAAGCACATTCTCGTGGAAGTCTGTATAGATGGTTACGTTGGCTGTAAGGCGCGGTATCAGCTTCAAGTCGGAATTGTCGGCCGTGATGACCACTTCATACGTTACCACTGTTTCACTTGTGGAGCTGCTTGAACTGCTGCTTGAACTGCTGCTGTTCGTGCTTCCCAAGCGGACCTGGCGGACAACTCCGCTGAACTCATCGTCCGGATATGCGTCAACGGTGAATGTCACTCTTGCGCCGTCCTTTACTCCTGCGATGTCAGCCTCGTCCACATCTGCCACAACCTGCATTTTTGTCAGGTCGGCTGCGATGTTGAACAGGGTCGGTGTTTCGTATCCGGAGGCTACTGTTTGTCCTTCTTCCACCTCTTTGCTGGTCACGATGCCGTCAATCGGTGAAGTGATGGTGGCGTATGACAGGTCGCGCTCAGCCCTTGCCAATGAAGCCTTGCTTGCCATGTATGTGCTTTTCGCACTCAGGTAATTGTACTCGCTTTGTTCGAATTCAGCATCGCTGATGAGCTGTTTTTCATGCAGAGTCTTGTTACGGTTGTAGAGTTTCTGCTGATATTCATATTCAGCGGTTGCACCGTCGTATGTAGCTTGTGCCGACTGCAGGTCGCTCAACAGTGTCACCTTATCCATTTCGGCGATTATCTGACCTTTTTTTACGACCGAGTTATAGTCAACATATATCTTGTCGATGATACCGGAGACCTGTGTACCTACCTCCACTTCCGTTACCGGCTCGATGGTTCCTGTGGCAGTGATGGAATTGCTTACACTACCTCTTTTAACCGCTTCAGTGGCAAAATCCACTTTACTTTGGGAACTTGAACCTCCGAATATCCAGAAGCCGCCTCCTATCACAACAATGGCCACAATAGCTGTGATGATAACTTTTTTCTTATTCATATATCGTTTCAGTTTTGTTTTTAAAGTTTGATTTCTTGTCCTGCGTAGAAGTTGAGCAGCGTGCGGTTAAGTATTGCCATGTATTTCGCCTGTACGCGTGCCTGTTTTGCACTGAGAAGATTGTTCTTCTCGGTAAGAAGTTCTACGGTGTTCTTCATACCCAGATTAAACTGCTCGCTTACCATGTCGAAGCTGATCTGGCTGCTCTTTTCCTGTGCTTCGGCGGCTGCATACTGCTGTTGGGCGTTGAGCGCGTCCAAATACAGTCCCTCAATGGTAGAGTAGAGTTCTTTTTCCTCGTTCATCAGATTGAGCTGTGCAGTGTTGTAATTCAGCCGTGCCTTGCGGACTGCACTCTTGTTCTCTCTTTGGTCATAGATAGGAATGCTCAGTGATATTCCTATCATGTTGTTCCAACCGTATTTCATCTGTTGTGCCCAGTTGTTTGTGCTGGCACTGTTTGTCGTGCTTGACGTGGAAGCCGACAGGCTGATGGTCGGCATGTAGCCGCCTTTTGCATATGATATGTTTAGTTTTGCGTTTTCGATACTCAGTTTGCTGCTGTGGATCTCAGGACGTGAGGCGAGTGCTGTCTGATAAACATCCACCTGCGACGGTAGCAGTTCCATTACGTCTTCGTTGTTCAGTTCGGGAAGTACCAGATCCATTTCTTCCGTTCCGTCAAGTTCGAGCAGCTGTTTCAGTTGCAGCTTGTAATTCCGCAGCGTGCTTTCCGCTGTCACGAGCTGGTACTTGTCACTGCTCACCTGTGCTTCCAGTTGGGCAAGGTCTGCTTTTGAAATGCTTCCCGCATTCAGAAGTTCCTTTCCCCGTTCGTAGGTTGCCTGGCTGACTTCCAGCGTCCCCTTGTTTATCTCAATGGATTCGTTTGCATACAGAATCTGGATGAAAATCTGTGTGATCTGCTCTTTCAGCAGGTTTTCCGTCTCTTCCACTGTAAGCTGTGCTATTTCCCGGTTCTTCTTTTGCTGCTTCAGCGTGTTCAGCCTTCTGTTACCGTTCCATATTGTCCACTGCGCACTCAGGCTATAGCTTCCGTTGTATGTCGTTTTGTCGTCACTGCTGATGATTTCCGTACCGCTGACTGTCGCACTGTTTTGCTGATACGGGCGGTTAACTAGGTTATGTCCGGTACTGAATGACAGTGACGGGAACAAAGCGGCCTTTGCGTTCTTTACGTCCTCTTCCGTTTCCTCCAGGGAAATCTTATTTTGTTGAAGCTGTATGCTTTTGTCGAGTGCATGATTGATGCAGTCCTGAAGTGTCCACTTCTTGTCTTCCTGTGCGGAGAGTGATGCCGCGACCGTCACCAATGCAATGAAGATTAATTTCCGTTCTTTCATTTATGTGTATTTTTACTTTTTACGATGCAAAGATATTTTTTTGTTCGAAAAAGAACAAATGAGATAGATTTTTATACAAAATATCTCGATAGATTCTTGTTTTTTCCCGATAAGTTGTTTCCTTTGTAATACGTGGAATCTGGTACTTGGTCTGGCTGTGTTCTTCTTGGCTCGTCTGTTGGGGAATCTTTATTTCATCAACAATATCCGTCACGATGGACGGGTGACCTATTGCCGCCGTCAGCTGATTGCAAATGCGATCTGTTCACGCTTAAGACAATGGCGTATGTGTATGTACTGGTACCTTTTGTCCTGGCATACATCTTTATATGCATGGAGAGCTATTGACAGCAAACCGATTACGGCGGAGGAAATGAAAGAAGATGAATATACTATCTAATTCTTTACAGTATGGCATGTAATTTTGTTATTTTTTATATTTTTGTCGCTCGAAAGTCAAAATATAGATAATTATATTAATAGACTGGTTTATATAGAAAAATATTTGCAGAAATTCTGAATATTTGTTAAATGGGAGGTCGTAGTATTATTCTCTGGATATGTGTTTTCTTTTTGTTTCTTCCTGCATTGTTTACGGGATGCGAATTACGGAAAGAGAATCCTGAGGTCAGGATATTGAAGAAATTTATAGCAGATCTGGAGAATAGGGTGTCAGATGAATCTGAAAGTGTGTCTTTGTCCGTTGACAGTCTGCTGTCCGTGACAAATGACAGTATGACATATTATACGCTTCTGGTCTTGAAGGCCAAGTCAAAGCTGTTTATGTCCGAACTTGATTCCTCTGTAATGCTTCTGCGTGAAGCGGAGTCTTTTTGTGACAGTCATTCGTCGGATAGAGATGTGACACTTTTGTATGTAAACATTTTCAATACAGGTGGCAACATTTATGCACGTTCCGGAAACTTTGACTCTGCGGTCTGGGCTTTTGAGAAAGCCCGTCAGTACGCCTCCTCGCAAGGGACAACCGAGATATTGGTGGATGTGAGCCTGAATCTGGCTGATGCATATATACGCAAGGGACGTTACGACTTGTGTGCATACTGGTACAACTATGCACTTTCGGTTGCCGATTCCATCTCTCTTTCCGATGAAAAGCGTTTCCCCATTTATTACGGTCTGGCACATGTGAATATGGAATTGCGTGATTTCGTCATGTGTGATTATTACTATAATCTTGCCGCACGGTATTATGGCAGCATGCGTCCGTATGAGAAACATATTTATCTGAACAACCGTGGAAATTCGTATTACTATCGTCAGGACTATGAGGAGGCGTTGGAGTATTTCCGCAGTTCGCTGCTTCTGACAATGGAACATGAAGAGATGGAATATGAGCGGAATCTCACCATGGTGAATCTGGGCGAGGTGTTCATGTTGCTGGACCAGAAGGATTCGGCTTCATATTATCTGAACCAGTGTTACCGGTTTTTTTCTTCTGTCAACAATGCAAGTGCGCTTTATTATATAGACACCCAGCTTATCGAACTGGCTCTGAAGGAGGGAGATATTTCCCGGGCAAGACATCTGCTGGAAAAGACGAAGAACACTGCCAACATAGAACCCAACATGGTAAGTATCCGCAACCGGTATCTGGCGCATTATTTCGAGTCTGTGGGCGATTATCGTAATGCCTATGAATATCAGAAGCAGAACTGGCGTATAGACGACTCTATCAGAAATGAACGTGTAAAGATGCGTGCCGCCGAAATCGCACTGAAATACAAGCATGACAGTACTCTCATGAAGCAGGAATTTATTATTGAGCAGAGGGAGAGTCAGGTTGTTGCGCTTTATCAGTGGATATGGGGCATTGTTTTGGGTGGATTGTTGCTTGCGACTGCCGTAATTGCCACCGTGTATTACCGCAGAATGCAGCGCAAAAAGAAGTTTCGCATATTGGAGATGTCAATTGCCTCGTTGCGTTTGGAGAATATCCGCAACAGGATTTCTCCACATTTCATATTCAATGTGCTCGATCGTGAAGTCAATCTGCACAAGGGGTATGAGACAAGCAGTAATCTGCTGGGACTGATCAAGCTGCTGCGCCGTAATCTGGAACTGGCGAACAGGATATCCGTATCGCTGGCGGATGAGCTGGACTTTGTCAACACATACGTGCAGCTGGAGAAACGGTCTTTGGGGGATGATTTCGAGTATCGGCTGGAAACAGACGGCAGGCTTGATGCTGATACTGTCATGATACCTGCCATGCTTTTGCAGATTCCGGTGGAAAATGCCATCAAGCACGGGCTGCGTATGAAGGAAGGGAAACGGTTGCTTATGATTCAGGTCCGGCAGGGGGACGGGGAGGTCGTTTTGTCAGTGTGTGACAACGGAGGAGGTTACCGTAGTGAGAGTGTGAACCAAGGTACCAGAACAGGCATGAAGGTGATAACGCAGACCATACAGTTGCTGAACTCCTGCAACAACCGTCCGATTACGGTGACGGTAAACGATGTGCCTGTCGGTGATGACGGCTGTATGGGGTGTGAAGTAAGGTACGTGGTGCCGTTGGATTATTCTTATTCATTGAAAAAAGCATAAATGCTATGAGTGATGATGTGATAAATGCCGTAATAATTGATGATGAAGATACGGCTATAGACAATCTTCGTTTTGGACTTAAGCGTTACGGACATGTGCAGGTCGTCGGGGTTGCAAAAAATGGTGCGTCCGGTATCCGGATGGTCAAAAAAGAGCGTCCCGATGTGGTGTTTCTCGATGTGGAACTGCCCGATGCTACGGGGATGGACATAGCGGTCAGGATACGTGACATGGCCGACTGGAAGATACATATTGTCTTTTACACGGCATACAACAAGTATCTTATTGATGCGTTGCGCAATCATGTGTTCGACTTTATGCTGAAGCCGATCGATTTGAAAGAACTGGATGTCGTAATGAACCGTGTGCTGTCTGTTATCTCTTCAGAATCAGAGGATGATAAGGAAGAGCCGGAGGTCATGCCTGAAAAATATGCATCGCGGGAAGAAAAATCTTTTATGATTGTCATGCCGACGGGCGACATCAGGATACTTCGTACGTCTGACATCGGATATTTCCGTTACCTTTCCGGGCGCAAGATTTGGGAGGCCGCCTTGTCAAACGGTACGTTTGTCCCGCTGAAGCGTAATACGACCGCTGAAAGTCTGTGTACCTACGATTCTTCGTTTGTCCAGATCCATCAGTCGTATATCGTCAACATGAACTATCTGCTCATTGTGCATGATAACCGTTGTATAATGTATCCTCCTTTTGAGAAGGTCACCGAACTCCGGGTGTCAAAAAAATACCGTAAAATAATGATGGGCAAATTTTTTCAATTGTAGTTATAGGACGTTATTTTAGCATGATAGTGTCTTATTTTGACCACATATCCTGACAATTAGGGAATTTTTGTTAACTGCCCATATACAAACTGTTGTGATTGCGTTAATTATTATTTATTTTTGCATTAAACAATCAAAATAAAGAACTATGAAGAAGGTTAAAATGCAAAAGATTTTGTTGGCAGCAGGCTTGTTTATGGTTTCAGCCTCTGTCCAGGGACAGTATTTGCGTACTTCTTATTTTATGGAAGCTGCGAGTACACGTATACAGATGAATCCGGGATTGCAGCCTACAAAAGGCTATTTCAACTTTCCGGTGATTGGCTCGGTTAATATTGGAGCGTCTTCCAATGTGTTGGGGACAAGCGATATTATAGATATTCTTGACAACGGTGAGGATTTGTTTTCCAATGAAAAGCTGTTTAACCGTCTGAAAGATGACAACCGCCTGAACGTTAACTTGAACACTGACATCTTATCTTTCGGATGGTACCGTGGAAAAGGTTTCTGGAGTTTTAATATAGGGCTGAATGCTGATGTGGGCGCATCGATTCCGAAGAGCATGTTCGAGTATCTGCGGAATGTAAATTCGGGTAACGTTCTTAATGGCGGAAGTTTTTCTGATATGAGTTTTGAGTTGAATACCTATATGCAGATCGGCTTGGGGTATTCTCGCCAGATTGGTGAAAAGTTGACTGTCGGTGGACGTGTGAAAATGCTGTTGGGTATTGCCCGTGCCGAGATGGTTGTTGACAATTTCAGTGTCGATGCGTCAGGAAATGTTTCTACTAGTGCCTACCTGAGTACCACGATGAAGGGTGGCGGATTGAGCTTTAACGATAGTGGCTCTCTTAAGGGATTCGATATTGACGGCGGCAATTTTGGAATTGCAGGTACCGGCTTCGGTGTTGATTTGGGTGCAAGCTATAAGATATGGGATAATCTGACCGTATCGGCATCCGTTCTCGATTTGGGATTTATCAACTGGAAAGGAAGTGAGACTGTTGTCGCATCATCATCTATTGACGAAAATATAAGTTTGTCATATGATGACAGTGACTTCTTGAGTCTGGAACGTTACAATTTGGTTGAAAGCGAATCGGCTGATAACGTAAAGAAGAAACTGTATTCTACGGTACTTGTTGCAGGTGAATATGCCCTTTTGAACAATAAATTGAGTGTGGGTGCCATGTACACAGCTCGTTTTGCCGAACCGAAAACATTGAACGAATTGACTCTGCTGGCCACTTTACGTCCTTCTAATGCATTGAATGTTGCTGTCAGCTATTCTCCGATTATGGCGTCAGGAAAGTCTTTGGGTCTCGCACTGAAGCTCGGTCCTCTGTTCCTCGGTACGGACTACATGTTCTTCGGGAGCAATTCACAGAGTGTAAATGCCTTCTTCGGCTTTTCATTCTCGATTGGCAAGAAATAAGATCAGTATTGACTGATATGTCGGAACGCTATTGCGTATTTGAGTAGCATTCCCTTATTAACGTGAGTTTGAGGCCGACTCAAAAGAGATTTTGAAGTTGGCCTCTTGCTGTTTCTAAACAA
>CAZSYY010000003.1:0-85929 GCA_964611375.1 uncultured Phocaeicola sp.
TCGGGAATTCAAAACAACTGACTTTGTGGTAAGCTTAAGCCGAACTCACATAAAATTTACTCTTTCCTGATGGAATTTTGTGGGATAAAGAAATTGACGATTATCGAACCTTTCATGAGAACAAGGCGCTCTCTATAATGGCAAAAATATCAAGCGATTACAAAAATAAAAAAGAGAAAAACCCTTCCGAATTTTCCTCTTCTGTCTTTCTGTGCGCCTGATAGGACTCGAACCTACACGTCTTTCGACACCAGATCCTAAGTCTGGCACGGCTACCAATTACGCCACAGGCGCATTAAAAACATATGTCTGTGGGTGCAAAGATATGCCTTCTTTTTCAAATTGCCAAATTTTCTCAATCTTTTCAACTTTCGGCAGATTTAATTTCATATCCAGTTAAACACAAACTGACTGTTGTTTGTCTTGTGACACTCCGATATTGACTTAAAAGCATCAGGCTGATTTTAACAGCCGACAGGCCTCCTCTATAATGGTGTCCTTCCCATTCTGCATATCTTCGCTGCTCATGTCCACCTTTACGTCCGGGTCTATGCCAAATTCAAGTTGGTTCATTTCCGGGTCATACATAGGACTTGCGGAGAAACGGATAGACCATCCGTTAGGTATCTCCGAGCTGAACGGCAGTCCCGATCCACCACCCGTCTTGTCACCCACTATCGTCACATTCGGCAGTTGCTGCATACTGTTTACAAAATCATTTGTGGCGCTGAATGACCGGCGGTTGGTCAGGACTACAGCCTTTTTTTGCCAGCGGATTCCGTCAGACGGCTCCAGATACACTTCCTGAGGATCAGAGAAGTCACTGTGCCCTGTACCTGTCTTATGCGAGATATACCCTACCAACACAGTCTCATTAGTGAAGCGTGCCGCTAATTTTTGCGCTGTGGTCAGATTACCCCCTCCGTTGTCGCGAACGTCCACTATCAGTCCGTCGCAGACGCTCAGCTTGTAAAGAGTCTGATCAAGATTGCCGTCACCGATTCCGTCTGAAAAGCTCTCACAATAAATGTACCCGATATTGTTCTCCAGTATCTGATATGTCAGTCCGGATGAATTGACATAATCTTTCCCGAGATAAATGCTCTGTATGCTATCGCTGAAATTATGAGGATAGGCATCGAACCATTCCCTATATTGCGACGTGCCTATTGCACTGCTAAGATTCACGTGTCCGTCGCGAAGTTCATTCAGCATCTCTGACAACACCTCAAAAAGAGCCTCCGATCCCATCGAGGAAGTGATGCGCTGTGCATAGCGTTCATGCACCTCGTCCCAGTCAAGACCGTATTCTTCACTTTTGTAATCCAGAAAACAATACTGTTCGTCTATGATTTTCCAAAGTGATTCAAAGTTGCCCTCCGGAGTATTGTCGGAAATATCCTCCCTGATGCAGGAGGAAAACAGGCCAACGACAGGAAACAGCAGGATAAATGACAGAAATTTCATTGCTTTTGGAATTAATATGGCATTATATTATGTAGCACTTTCTTGCCTTTCAGCAAATAAATGTTTTTCACAAAACCGATCATGAAATCGTGTGAATATACATGTGTTTTCAGGCTGTTCACCTTAGACTGCTGGATGTCGCATACATATCCCACACGCATCACAATCTTTCGTATCGGGATATCAAAGGTCAGCATCTGCCGGAGAGAAGGATTATTGTGGAGAGAAGTGAACACGACATGCCTTCCGCTATTTCCCAACGAAAATATTTCATAGTACGATTCACCATATTCAGGAGAGAACATGGCTCCCATCAGCGGAAGGTTTGCCTGATAACGTAAGATCATCGGATAGTCAGCGATTCTGAACTTATAGATGAGCATGGCCGAAGCATCAATGTTGGCATACGCCTTGGCCTGAGCAGGGTTGTTGGAATTGCGCACATTGTATATGAATCCTCCGTTCAGATCAAGCATCGGGCCAAAAAGGATTTTCAGACGACTGTCTATATGGTACTGATAGTGGAGAGCATAATTCCAGTTGACAAGTCCGGCATACATCTTACCTGTCTTTGACGGATTCTTAGTGTAAGAAAAATTTACCTGCAACAGACTTTGTGACGACACATTTCCGTCCATAAGTCGAGTCATCCTCATACTTTCGTGCAGAAAACGCACTCCGGGCCCTTCATATTCGATGGGAGACAAATAGGTGTCAAACACGTTTGCCTTACCCGCCCCTATCAGTGTAGAGCGCATTACATACCTCGTAGCTTTCAGACTGTCTTCTTGAGCTGATACTGTCAGCGTGCATAAAAACAAGATAACCGATATTAGATAGGCAGAATACGGTTTCATGGCTTAAAAAAGTTGCATTTGTCCGTTAATGTCTTCCGTCGCACCCGTTGTCTCACTATTTTCACCTGTTTCCTCCATATTATCAGGTTCCGGGACACGTATCGGCTCCAGTTCTTCGATGTTTTCTGTAGTATAAGTGGTCAACCGTTTTCCTTTAGCCTTGAAACTTTTTACACCGACAAAATCACTGGCTTCAACAACAAGCGGTTCACGAAAACCGTCATGTCCTCCGAACGTCACACGGATACGGGGATAAGTCTCGGAGGTAAGCAATACAAGCTGGTTACGCCTGTTTTCTCCAAGACAGTTCTGAGACTTTGAAGCCGCCTCCAATGTGAACCGTTTCAGATAGAGATAGTTTTGTTGGTCAGCATCATAAAGCACAGCCGTCCACACCTTGTCCGCATCGAATTTCTCAATGACCAGAATATCCGGATCATAGTGGTTGTTCAGATCGAAATCTGTCGTATGAAATTCACCGTTCTTCTGTATCACCAGAATATTGTCTCCACTTTGAAACTCGCCAAGGTATTTCCCTCGTCCGTCATAGTTCAGACGGAACACATCGTGGTCAAACCATACCTTACGTCCTCCTAAGGTGGATCCACCACGTTGTTTCAGACTGATTTTATGCACATCAGATTTTGTCAACAGATTTCCCATCGACTGTCTTCCCTTGATACCTATCTCGCTGAAGTCTTTTTCAAAAACCAGTTTCTTGATATGTGGGTTGGGACGCAACGTAACCTTTATTATTTCTGCTTCTCCATTAGGATTTGCAGTGAAATAAACGATTTTCGAACCCGGATTACCTTGAGTGACATCATAGTCCCGGTCACGGATAACGGAAGTCACGTTAAAGCGTTTGATATAATAGTATCCTTCTTTGCCGTCACGATAGACCACATTATATATAGTACGCTTGTCATTCTTCTTGAATACATTGACATACAATATATTCTTTCCAACAAACAGTTTGTCGGAGATATGTACAATTTTATATTTCCCGTCCTTGTAGAATATAATCACATCATCAATGTCAGAGCAGTTGCAAACAAATTCGTTCTTTTTCAGTCCTGTTCCGATGAAACCTTCATCACGGTCGATATACAGCTTTTCGTTAGCCTCCGCCACTTTTGTGGCCACAATAGTATCGAAATTACGGATTTCAGTACGGCGAGGATGTTCCGAACCGTATTTTTCTTTCAAATGGATATACCAGTCGATAGTATATTCCGTAATATGCGCAAGATGGTCATCCGTCTCTTCCAAATCCGCTTTAAGGCGGGCGATAAGCTCGTCTGCCTTATCCTTGTTGAACTTTAGGATACGCGCCATCTTTATCTCCATCAGCTTCAGGATATCATCTTTTGTCACCTCCCTGACGAGTTGTGGATAAAATGGAGTCAGACGTTCATCAATATATATGCACGCCGCATCCATATTTTCAGCCTGCTCAAACTGTCTGTCCTTATAAATACGCTCCTCTATGAAGATTTTCTCCAGCGTGGCAAAATGAAGCGTTTCCAAAGTTTCGTTTCTACGGATGTTCAGCTCCTTGCGAAGCAATTCGAGTGTGTTGTCAACGGATTTTCTCAGCACTGCACTTACCGAGAGAAAATGAGGTTTCTTGTGATCAATCACACAGCAGTTTGGCGATATGTTCACCTCACAGTCCGTAAATGCATACAAGGCGTCAAGTGTCTTGTCGGACGACACTCCCGGAGCAAGATGCACGAGTATCTCCACCTTTCCTGCCGTGTTGTCATCTACCTTGCGAACCTTGATTTTTCCTTTCTCTATCGCCTTCAGAATCGATTCAATAAGCGAGGATGTTGTCTTGCCGTAAGGTATCTCAGTGATACACAACGTCTTGTTATCTATCTTTGTAATTTTTGCCCTGATTCGGATCATTCCGCCACGCTCTCCGTCATTGTAGCGCGACACATCAATGGAACCACCCGTCTGAAAGTCAGGATAGAGGCTGAAATCTTCACCCTTGAGATAAGCTACAGCCGCATCGCAGATTTCATTGAAGTTGTGTGGAAGAATCTTGGATGACAACCCGACGGCAATGCCCTCAACTCCTTGAGCGAGAAGAAGCGGAAACTTCACCGGAAGCGTTACCGGCTCGCGGTTGCGCCCATCGTAGGACGCCTGCCATTCGGTAATCTTGGCATTGAACACTACGTCAAGAGCAAATTTTGATAATCTCGCCTCAATATAACGCGAAGCGGCAGCACTGTCCCCTGTGAGGATATTCCCCCAGTTTCCCTGACAATCTATCAGCAGTTCTTTCTGTCCGAGCTGTACAAGCGCATCACCGATAGATGCGTCACCATGCGGATGAAACTGCATGGTGTGTCCGACAATGTTGGCCACCTTGTTGTAACGTCCGTCATCAAGACGCTTCATAGAATGCAAGATACGTCTCTGAACAGGTTTAAGTCCATCATTGATATGGGGAACGGCACGTTCCAAAATGACGTATGATGCATAGTCCAAAAACCAGTTCTGATACATGCCTGTAAGCTGATGCTTCACCGCATCGTTTGCGGCGGCAGGCATGTAATCTGAATGCGGTTCGTCATTGTGGATGTCAGTCTCGTTCTTGTCAAAAGTATCTTCGCTCATAAATGGACATTGATCTGTTGCAGCAAAGATAACAATAAAAAATCAAACTCTTGTGTATTAAGGAATGTACCCGGTGTTAAAAAACATGTCGGGACCATCTTACATAAGAAATAAAAAATTATCTTTGTGAACAGGCATAATTCTCCGATGAAGGAACAACAATATTGCGAAAATATTTTGGTACATACCCAAAGTTTTTCCAGAAAAGCCATGTCATAATGAACGAACAATGAAATGACAACTGACAAATTGCATATACAATGAAAAAAATAAGTTTATTGATCCTGCCGCTGGTCGCAATGCTGGCAAGCTGTAACAACGATGATAAAGAGGCCGACAAACTGTACCGGCGAGCTGAGATTTCATATTCCGAAGGAAACTATAGTCTGGTAAAACTGCAAATAGACAGTATACGTGAACTCTACCCTAAGGCGTTCGAGGCGAGAAAAGCCGGAATAAAACTGATGCAAAAGGCGGATCTGGCAGAACAGCAGAAGACATTGGCCTATCTTGACAGCGTGATGGCAGTCAGACAGGCTTCCTTAGATTCTATTGTCGGAAACTTCGTACTTGAAAAAGATACTGCCTATCAGGAAATCGGAAATTATTTCTATCCTACACAAGTAGTCGAGAAGAACATAGGACGGACATTTCTGCGAGGCCAGGTAAACGAACGTGGGGAGATGTCGATTACTTCCATTTACTGTGGCGGACGCAATATACACCATACGGCAGTGAAGGTAAGTCTTGGTGACAATTTTGCGCAGACACCTACATCAAATGACAGTTATGAGACGACGGACCTGGGACGTGTCGTAGAAAAGTCAGACTATAAGTTGGGTAACGATGGCGGAGTGATTTCTTTCATTGCGGCCAACCGTGACAAAAAGAACATACGGCTGGAATTTATCGGCGACCGGAAATATGTGACAACAATGCGTGCGGATGACATTAAGGCCATTGCATCGTTAAGCGACCTTGCACGCATATTGTCAGGAATGGAAATAATAAGGAAAGAACAAAATGAAGCGAACCTGAAGATACGCTTCGTTAAGCGGAAGATGAAGGAAAGCACCGCAGACTGAGATATGTCATAACGGAGCTGACAGTTCTTCCAATGTCTTCCCCTCATAGTAACAGATTGCCTTTTTATAGCTGAGCGGAATGTCAATAGGTTCTTTAGTGGCCACGTCATACCCTACAAGCACTGTACGGCACTGACATTTGAGCACGCCGCTGGCCTGGTTAAACGCACGTTGTATAAGCGTAAAGCTTTTGTGTCCAATATGAATCACAGCTGTTTCGATAATCAACTTGTCTGAAAAAAATACTGGAGCCAAGAAATCGGCGTTGATGTTCGCCACCACTACATTGAAATTCTGCCATTCCCTTTCTCCGAACACATCACTGAAATAGGAAGTCTTAGCCAAATCATAAAGAGAAAAATAGACAGAGTTGTTCATGTGACCATACTGGTCAACATCGCTGAATCGGATCTGGACGGGAGTTACGTGCTTGAATTGGATTTCTTTTTCCATAGTATAAACCTTTTTTTATTACTCTCCCTCAAATATATATCTTTTTTCCCGAAATAAGCTGTCAATGATGAATATTTTTTTACTTTTGCCCGTCTTTAATATTGATGAATATCCAAAACTGTTTGATATGAAACATAAACTTAGTAAAGAAACGCTCTGTGTACAAGGAGGATGGATTCCCAAGAACGGAGAGCCTCGCGTATTGCCTATCTATCAAAGCACTACATTCAAATATGACACCAGCGAACATATGGCCAGACTGTTTGACCTGGAAGACAGCGGTTATTTCTATACCCGTCTGCAAAATCCGACCAATGATGCGGTGGCCTCAAAAATAGCGGAACTGGAAGGCGGCATAGGAGCTATGCTTACATCATCCGGACAAGCCGCAAATTTTTATGCAGTGTTCAACATCTGCGAAGCCGGCGATCACTTTGTATGCTCTTCCACCATATACGGAGGGACGTTCAATCTGTTTGCTGTAACCATGAAGAAATTGGGAATTGAATGTACCTTTGTCGATGCCGATGCACCGGAAGAGGAAATAGACAAGGCATTCCGCGAGAATACAAAATGCCTGTTCGGTGAGACAATCTCAAATCCGGGTATCAATGTACTTGACATCGAGAAGTTTGCACATATTGCCCACAAGCACGGAGTGCCATTGATTGTTGACAATACGTTTGCCACTCCCATCAACTGCCGTCCGTTCGAATGGGGAGCGGATATTGTAACCCATTCCACCACCAAATATATGGACGGGCATGCCACTTGTGTGGGCGGAGCTGTGGTTGACAGTGGTAATTTCGATTGGGAAGATCATGCCGACAAGTTTCCCGGACTGACCCGTCCTGACGAATCGTATCATGGGCTTACCTATACAAAGGCATTCGGAAAGATGGCATACATTACAAAAGCTACTGCCCAGCTGATGCGTGACCTTGGTTCCATACAATCGCCTGAAAACGCGTTCCTGCTGAATATCGGATTGGAAACACTGCACCTACGTATGCAGCGTCATTGTGAGAATGCACAGAAAGTAGCTGAATGGCTGAAATCCAACACAAAAGTGAAGTGGGTAAACTATTGCGGACTTAAAAGTGACAAGTATTACGAACGTGCTCAGAAGTATATGCCGAACGGATCGTGTGGAGTGATTGCTTTCGGTCTGCATGGCACACGTGAAGATGCCATCAAGTTCATGGATCATCTGAAAATGATATGCATTGTGACACATGTGGCCGACGCACGTACCTGTGTGCTGCATCCTGCCAGCCATACTCATCGGCAGTTGTCTGACGAACAGCTGATCGAAGCCGGTGTAGCTCCCGACCTGATTCGCCTGTCTGTAGGAATTGAAAACGTAAACGACATTATTGCAGACTTGGAACAGGCGATGGAACAGATATAAATCCATACAAACGACATTATAATAAAAGCGGAAATTCCGGCAGATACACATCTGCTGATTTTCCGTTTTTTTCAAAACATGTACTTCATTGACAGAAATCGTATATATTATATCAGGATTAAATTACTGACGCTTATCGCACAGTGGAAAAATTGACCGTCAAATCCTGCCATCACCATGACAGACACACGTTTCATTTTGTACTTATGTTTCCTTATTGCGAACAAAAAAATGTAACTATGAAAGGTACACTGAAATCGACAAGAAAACCGTGAAAAATAGACACCGGCACAAATTTCTGCCCGGCATAACGTGATATGATAGGAAGTGTGGTATCCATAGATGTGGCGCCGCCCGCAGATATTGGAGCAAGATTGCCGAACCAACGTACAAGCAAGGGGGCGCATAACAATGTTATCATTTCGCGCATAATGTTTGAAAGCAGGGCAACAGTACCCAATTCGGCTCCCTTGTATTCCGTGATGAATATGCTTGACAGCGAATAATAGCCGAAACCGGAGCCAACGGCTATACAGTCATAGACACTCCTGTGAGGAAGAAGAACGCTTATGAGAGCGGAAGCGGACAATGTACCAAATATCGTCATGACAGGCAAAAGAACGAGTCTTGGATTTAGTGAACGGAAATTCCTGACAGTCTGGGGATCGTTTCCCACATTAAGTCCTACGCAGAACATAAGAGCACAAAGTGCATAGAAACTGATATCACTTTTCGCAACATCAACCGGAAACACATGAAAGAGTCCGGCCATTATCCCCAATGCAAAAAAACCGACAATAACCAGGCTTCCTTTCATATATCGGTATCTTTTTTCTTCTTATATAGCCACACCCACAACAAACGTGCAGCAAAACAACTGCCCAATACGGAAGCCACAGTGACAACAAACGCTTCCACACCCAACGTGGCAAGCCCGTGTATGATTTCCCTGTTTCCTCCCACCTCGATTCCGAGCAAGAACAACAGCATCCAAATCAATACAGTAATGAGTCTGTCAATCTGGGGCAGGCGGCGTTTCCGGAATAAAAATCCGAGACACATGCCCCCAAACATGAATCCGATAACAGTAAACATTCTTTCGGCTATAACTGAGAATCAGCAAACAATCGTAAATACCATGCAAAAAATCTCCGTCCTATATGCTCATTCAGACAAGACATCAAGAGACTAAAAAACACAGTGCTTACCTGACATCAGCAAGCACTGTGGAAGATTGCAACTTTATTATTTAAAAGACTTCTGATAAATTCCCAAGATTTCTTCGTCAGTCAGCGGATGAGGGTCGAGAGTGAAAAGCGCTCCCATCGTATCCCGTGCGTTCTGAACCATTTTTGGGAAGTCCTCTGCCTTGAGCCCCCAATCACTCAGTTTCAACCCGTACACCTTGCATTCCTTCTGCATACGGACAAGAGCATCGATAAAATCACTCGGGCGGTTGCTCTTCAACTGGGTCATGGCTTCAGACATCTTCATATAACGCTTCATGCTGTCATTGCGGAATGTTTCGAAATAGGCTTCGCTGATAGCTATCAGACCGGCACCATGCGGAAGTTCCGGATAATAGGCACTCATGGCATGCTCCATAGAATGTTCGGAAATGCAGTTTGAAGTCGATTCAACCAGACCTGCCAAAGTACTTGCCCATGCGACCTTTGCACGTGCTTTCAGGTTACGTCCGTCATTCACAGCCACAGGAAGATACTTGTACAGCAGGCGTATAGCCTCGAGCGCATACATGTCGCTTATCGGAGTGGCACAATTGGCAAGGAATCCCTCCGCCGCATGGAAGAACGCATCAAAGCCCTGATAGGCAGTAAGATGCGGAGGAATAGAGACCATCATTTCCGGGTCTATGATAGAAAGTGCAGGATAAGTCAGTTCGTTACCGAAACCTATCTTTTCCTGAGTTTCTTCGTTGGTGATGACAGTCCAAGGATCTGCTTCTGTCCCTGTTCCAGCAGTTGTAGGAATCGCTACTACGGGGAGAGCTTTGGTGACAGGACGTCCCTTTCCCGTACCGGAAGGTATATAATCCCAATAATCACCCGGATTGCATGCCATGACAGCAATGGACTTTGCAGAGTCAATGCTGCTTCCTCCTCCCAGTCCCACAATGAAATCGCACTGTTCTTCCTGACACACAGCCGCCGCCTCCATCACGTGACGTTTGACAGGATTAGGAAGTATATGGTCGTAAACTACGTAGGCTACATCATTCTCTTTCAGCAATTCTATCACCTTGTCAAGATATCCATATTTTTTCATGGATGTACCCGCCGAGATGACAATCAACGCTTTCTTTCCCGGAAGTTTTTCTGTAGCAAGTCTCTTGATTTCTCCACATCCAAACACAATACGTGTCGGAATATACAAACTGAATACCGGATTTGTGTTCATAAATATAAGGCTTTAAAGTTCGTAACTCAAATGTACGAAAATAAAGCTATATAAAAGGGGAGAGAATGTTAAAATATACAATATTTTACTCAATTTCAGGAAGCGACTTACCGGTGAATTGCGGACGAGCAAACCGCCTGACATTTTCTGTCGAGTAACAGCCGGTTCGCGTCAGAGTTACCTGTTGCTTTATCTGTTGGTCAAAAGCTACGAAATTCTCATAAGAAGGTGCATCCATTCCTTCACCGTCCTTCATGACACGGTCGTAAATAGCCTTTCTTGACGGAGCATTGAACCCCACGGTATTGCTATTCATCATACTGTCATCTGTAGGACGGTATACACCTTCTATATACGTGCATGCACCTTCATAAGCGCCTATCCCTTCGTCTGCATAGTCGTCTATAAACTCATGCCACAATATACTATCAAGGTCATCCGTAAAGTCTACATTCTGCGCCCATCCGTATGATTGCATTAAAAGGATATTTTTCATTTCTGATTCCGTAATAGCACCATTTTCCTGATAAGAGTACTCATCCTCCAGTTTGGCAAAACCATGTCCTATCGCTTCATGGGTAAGTACCTCGCGGAATTCCTCACTATCCAGATCATAAATAACCGGACAGTAGGCAATGGCAAATTCCACAGCTTGACTGGTAGTTATATTCACATATCCAAACCATGTCGTACCGGCATAGGCATCCGTATTCAAGATTACAACAGCAAGCACATCTTCCATATTGATGTCATCCACACATTTCACATAGCCCATAACAGCAACATCGTCTCCTTCTATATATGTACTGTTTGCACCTTTCAACCAACAGCTAATGGCTGTTTCGCCGAACCCGAAAGTATTGTTCTGCGATACGGCTGTAACAGAATACACATTAAAGTAGTCTTTAAGAGACTTGGCCGGCTCCTCCGTAAACAGATTCTCGAAAGCCTTTTCCATTACTTCGTCATACGTACCGTTACTGATTTCCTCGTCAATAAATCCATCCCCCATCAGAACGATGGGTATGCCGTTGCCAACCGTTGCCTCCTGAAGAATCTTTACCGTACCGTCCGCAGAGTAGTCCGTTGACTCACTTCCTGTTATTCCTTTCTGGACGATGGTCACTGTTGCCAATATCGTCATCTCATCATCCTTATCCTTCACGAAATACAGATAACACGTCCTTCCACGCAGTTCCGTGTTGGCTTCTACATTCAGCTTGATCGTATATGAGTTGAGCGCACGCGAGTCAAAGTTCTGATTGATCCAGTCTCCCGTTCCCAAAACGCTGAATTCATCGGCGTCAAGGGTTGTGGAAAACAAGACCTCCAATATTCCGCCTTCCGCATCCACCTCGTATGTATCTTGCTCCAGATATATATAGTCGGAGACCTGTTGCGTAATGGTTATGGTCTTGCTCACGCTTCTTGAGGTCAAAGTCAATGTGGCACTTCTGGCTTCATCCGTATCGTTCTCCTTCGTTGCCGTAACGACAATAGCATTTGCTCCGGCCTCACCCTCAGAAGGAGAGACGGTGGCCCAATCACAAGATATGGTAGCTTCCCATTCGAATGTGCATGTGAAACTGATGATGGCTTGCGCCCCTTCTTCTGATGTCAGTATTATATCGTCTGTAGAGCTGAGCGAGATACTTGCAGTTGTTTCTTCATCATCACTGCAAGATGAAAAAAAAGCCATGCACACCAGAGAACAAATAATAAGGAAAAACGATTTCATTTCTTTTATCATTGGTTTTGCAAAGGTAAAGAAAGCTATTGATAAAAAAAGTGGCAAATCCTAATATAATGTTGAAAATTATAGAGATATGTTTCCTATTGTAACAGTTTTTCGTTTCTGCAGAGACAAATGTCATCTTAATCAAAAGAGAGGTTGTTCTCGTCGTAAAAAAGCGTATCTTTGGAGCGTGAATCAATCACAAGGAAACCCTGCTTCTCATTAATAATGTGATTATGGATATATTGCTGATTACATTTGGGATTATCTGCCTTATCATCGCCATATTGGGTTGCGTGGTGCCGGTACTTCCCGGTCCTCCCATAGCCTATGTCGGGATGCTGCTTTTTCATTTCACCGAACGTTTGCAGTTCACTCCGGCGCAACTTATCCTATGGGCGTTTCTCGTAATTATGGTCCAAGTGCTTGACTATGTTGTCCCCATGCTGGGGAGCAAATATGCCGGAGGGACAAAATGGGGAAGCTGGGGATGTGTCATCGGTACGGTGGCAGGATTATTCTTTGCACCGTGGGGAATCATTCTCGGTCCATTTTTAGGTGCTGTTATAGGCGAATTGCTGGGGAACAAGGATTTAAGACATGCACTGAAATCTGGTTTAGGCTCGCTTGCTGGATTTCTATTCGGAACAATAATAAAGCTGATGCTCTGCGGATATTTTATCTGGCAGTTTATCGCTGCATTCTGAGTATGTGACAGCATACACGGGTGGGGCAGCTCTCCCCACCCGCATATATCAGATTCCCTTTATGAATTTGGCAGGCACTCCGCCTACTATCGTGTTGGCAGGTACGTCTTTTGTCACTGCCGCACCAGCTGCAACGACAGCATTGTCACCTATATGCACACCCTGCAAAATAATCGAATTGGATCCTACCCATACGTTCTTACCCAACACTATTGGTGCAGGGTACGTTGAAGCACGGTCTTCAGGATTTATCCCATGGTTAAGCGTGGCAAATACTACATTGTGGCCTATCTGACATCCGTCGCCCAATGTCACACCTCCATGATCCTGGAAATGGCAGCATGCATTTATGAATACATTCTTCCCGATGTGAATATTCTTTCCGAAATCAGTATAGAAAGGAGGAAATACACGGAGGGTAGAATCGACCGGTTTTCCGAACAGTTCTGACAGTAATGCCCTGACCTCATCCGGTGTATGATAAGCCGAGTTGAGTCTAAAGGTGATGCGTCTTGCTTCGTCACTCATCTCGTCCATATAACGTCGGATCTCTTCCGTATTCAATCCCTTTCCCGTTTCTGTGTAAGCTAAAAATTCATCCAGTGTCATAAGCGTTTCTTTTTCGTTCATCGGCAAATGTAGAAGAAAACACACAGAACGGCTGTAGACAGATTACGGAAAACAGTATCGTTATTACGGCAACCGGGATGTTTTTTCTTCCAACAAAGGCTCTTACTTCACTTTCAGCTTGTCGAAACCTTCCCCGTACACTCCAACTACATTGCTTTGCGAGACAAACGCGTTCGGATCGATGTCCTTCACCAACCGGAATATGTCGAGCGACTCGCTCTTCTTCGCCAATACAACCACGACCTTTATATCATGTTTGCTGTACCATCCCTTTCCATCCAGCAATGTCACTCCCCGTTTGATCTTGGTGGAAACTCCTTCAGCGATTTCCTCGTGCTTGTTTGAAAAAATGAGGAACTGCACCGACTGACGGGCACTGTTGACCACATAGTCTATTACAATGCTCATTATGAACAGCACACAGAATCCGAACAACACCCTTCTCCAGTCATGGAATATGAAATAACAGGACGAAATGATGACAATATCACAATACATCATTATCCGTCCCAGCGTAACATCCTTGTATTTGTTGATGATCCATGCGATAATATCTGTTCCACCGGTGCTTCCGTTATTGCAGAATACCACTCCGATACCAAATCCAAGCAGACCGGCGCCTATTACGCAGGCCATGAAGTCCTGCCCCGGCCCAAGCAGTTGCGGAAGATGTCCGTTATCATCTTTCAGCAGCATCTGAAAAAACCAAAGCAGGAACGTCAGCATGAATATGGCAAAAATAGTCTTTACGCTAAACTTCGGCCCGAGTATTCTCAGTGCGAATCCTAAAAATACCGCATTTATGATGAAATACGACACCTGGATTTCCACTCCCGTAACGTAATAGATAATTGCGGCGATACCCGTCACTCCCCCAGTGGTAATCTGATAAGGCAACATGAAAGCCGACCATCCTATAGAGTAACAGACCAGACCGAATGTAATGGCCAGATAATCCCTTGATTCCCTACTCAATTTCCTGATTAGTTTTGATGATTCCATAGATTTGCACAAATAATTTTCATAACGGATGAACGGAGCATCTGGAGATTCAATGTTTTCTCCGCAATGCTCCGCCCATCCCCTTTGAAGTAAAGATACTACAATACTATATTAACAATCTTCTTAGGTACGATGATTATCTTCTTGGGTACTCTGCCATCTATCCATTTCTGTGACTGGGGAGCATTCATCACAGTTTCCTGAATGACATCATTACTTGTATCCGTAGGGAAGTCCATTGTGAAGCGCGCCTTTCCATTAAACGAAATGGTGTATTTTACAGAGTCTTCCTTTAGGTACGTCGCGTTCCACTCCGGCCATTTCGCATCGCAGACGGTAGTGTCATGCCCCAATACTTCCCAAAGTTCCTCTGCCAGATGCGGGGCGAACGGAGCCAGAAGCACTGTCAGGTTATCCAATACGGATTTATTGCGACACTTCAATGCAGTCAACTCATTTACACATATCATGAACGCACTGACAGAAGTGTTGTATGAGAACGACTCGATATCCTCCGTCACTTTCTTGATCAACTTATGGATGGATTTCAGCTCGTCCCTTGAGGCTTCCCCTTCCGCAGGAAGGAAATTGCCCTGACGGTCATAAAACAGATTCCAGAGTTTTCTCAGGAAACGGTGCACTCCGTCAATTCCGTTCGTGTCCCACGGCTTCGACTGTTCCACAGGGCCGAGAAACATTTCGTACATCCTCAGAGTGTCGGCTCCATATTTTTCCACAACCATATCGGGATTCACGACATTGTACATCGACTTGCTCATCTTTTCCACAGCCCATCCGCAGATGTATTTTCCGTCTTCAAGGACAAATTCTGCCGTAGCGTATTCCGGACGCCAACTTCTGAAAGCATCCAAATCAAGAACGTCATTTGACACTATGTTTACGTCCACATGCAACGGAGTTACGTCGTACTGTTCCTTCAAGCCGAAAGACACGAATGTATTTGTGTCCTTGATACGGTAAACAAAGTTGCTGCGTCCCTGAATCATTCCCTGATTCACCAGTTTTTGGAACGGTTCCTCCTTTACGCTGATTCCCATATCATAAAGGAATTTGTTCCAGAAGCGAGAATAAATCAGGTGACCCGTAGCGTGTTCCGTACCTCCAACATACAAATCCACATTCTGCCAATATCTGTCCGCCTCCTCAGACACCAGTTCCTTATCATTGTGCGGATCCATATAGCGCAGATAATAAGCGCTTGACCCTGCGAATCCGGGCATGGTATTCAGTTCAAGAGGGAATATAGTCACATTGTCGATTGCAGAATTTTCTGTCACTTCTCCCTTTTCGGTGTCCCATGCCCAGCGCGTAGCATGACCCAACGGTGGCTCACCCGTTTCTGTAGGCAGAAACTTGTCAACCTCCGGAAGCTCCAAAGGAAGCTTGCTTTCATCGATCATGTATGGCATCCCGTCCTTATAGTACACAGGGAACGGTTCACCCCAGTAACGTTGGCGTGAGAAGATGGCATCCCTCAAACGATAATTGACCTTCACCCGCCCCAAATTGTGCTCTTCCACATATCTCTTTGTGGCAGATATTGCTTCTTTGATGGTCAGCCCGTTCAGGTTAAGACTGCAATATGGAGTTACGTTCGCTTTGGGCGAATTGCATACAATCCCTTCCTTTGCATCAAAACTTTCATTGCTTACATCACACCCTTCCACCAGCGGGACGATAGGCAGATTGAAATGTTTTGCAAATGCATAGTCACGGCTGTCATGAGCCGGCACTGCCATAATAGCACCTGTTCCGTATCCTGCCAACACATAATCACTGATCCATACGGGAACCGCCTCACCCGTAAACGGGTTTACAGCATACGAACCGCTGAACACCCCTGTGACATGCCGGTCGGAGATACGTTCACGCTCTGTACGTTTCTTCGTACGGTCAAGATATGCCTCCACTTCAGCACGTTGTGCATCGGTTGTCAGTTGCGTAACCAGCTCGCTTTCCGGTGCCAGAACCATGAATGTCACTCCGAACATAGTGTCAGCACGGGTAGTAAATATGGTAAATTCCAGATCACTGTCCTTCACCTTGAAACGTATTTCCGCACCTTCCGAACGGCCGATCCAGTTGCGTTGAGTCTCTTTCAGCGAGTCTGTCCAGTCTATTGTGTCCAGACCGTCCAGCAAGCGTTGTGCATAGGCAGAAACACGCAGACACCACTGGCGCATTTTTTTCTGTACCACCGGGTGTCCTCCACGTTCCGACACGCCGTCCACCACCTCATCGTTGGCAAGTACAGTACCCAGTGCAGGGCACCAGTTCACCATCGTCTCTCCAAGATAGGCAATGCGATAGTTCATCAGTATTTCCTGCTGTTCCTTCTCTGTCATTCCCTTCCATTCATCAGCCGTAAAATTCAGTTCCCTGTTACAAGCCGCATTCAGTCCTTCAGTCCCCTGCTTTTCAAAAGCAGCCTCCAGTTCACTGATGGGACGTGCCTTCTGCTCATTATTGTCATAATAGCTTCCGAACATTTTCTGGAACGTCCACTGTGTCCAGTGATAATATTTCGGGTCACATGTACGTACTTCTCTGTCCCAATCGAATGAGAATCCTATCCTATCCAACTGTTCGCGATAACGGTTGATGTTGTTTGCAGTAGTGATTGCCGGATGTTGTCCTGTCTGAATGGCATACTGCTCTGCCGGAAGTCCGTAGGCATCGTACCCCATCGGGTTCAGCACATTAAAACCCTGCAGGCGTTTGTAGCGTGCATAAATATCACTGGCGATGTAGCCCAACGGATGTCCCACATGCAGTCCGGCTCCCGAAGGATAAGGGAACATGTTCAACACATAATACTTCTGTTTCTTTTCGTCTTCGGTCACTTTATAGGTCTTGTTTTCCACCCATCTGCGTTGCCATTTCTTTTCAATCTCCCTGAAATTATATTCCATAACGAGAACTATATATGTTTTCTACTTTATTATTGTCCGTAAAATGGTGCACAAAGGTAATAAAAGTTAACAGGTTTATAGACATTTGCAAATTAAAAAATCTTGTTACCTTTGCTAACACATCATTAACCAACAAATCGATCCTTATGAAAAAAACTGTTCTGTTGCCTTTACTTCTGATCACTCAAACAGTTTTTCCGGCACTCGGCCAGCAAATTTTCTATATGCAGCTTGAAAGAATCCACGACAATACCGGATCGTCCATCGTCAGCTGTTTCCTGCAGGATCCAAGCGGGCTGATATGGTTCGGTTCTAATGCCGGACTGCTCAGCTATGACGGATATACCACTCATTCACATTTTGAATACGGTTCACGGAACAACGTACGCATTTATTGCGGCACCTGTGTCGGCGACTGTTTCTATCTGGGAACAGACAACGGAGTATTGATTTACAACTACAAGACCGACAACTATCTGGAATGTGACATTTCATTTCCTCCCGATGTGCGATGCATAGCACGACAGGATGAATCGCTGTGGTTCGGCACATTCAGCGGACTCTTCCGGTACGACATGAATACAAAAGCAATCAGCCAATTTACCCCTCAAAACAGCGGACTTCCCCACCCTGTCATTTATTCAGTACTTTCCACGTCAGACGGTACTCTATACGTGGGGACATACAATGGGCTATGCCGTTTCAACAATGAACGGCAAGATTTCGAACGTATCGACATAAACAGCTCCAACATGCGTAAGAACCTATTTGTAAACGTATTGCTGGAAGATACGGAAAACCGATGTCTCTGGATAGGAACAGAGGGCGAACTCATAAAATACAGTCTGCTGTCAGGCGAAGCAAAGAAAATAGAGATATTCCCATATAACTCCATCAAGTCTCTGGCATTCGACTCGAAAAAAAATCTTCTTATCGGAACAGACAACGGGCTGTACGTGTTCGACCGGAATACACTACATGTAACGCACTACTTGCACGATTCAAGGAATACGGCATCGCTGCCGAACGATATCGTATGGGGACTGTTTGCCGACACAAGCGCAAATATATGGATAGGGACCGACAACGGAGTCTCATTGGCAAAAAACACGAAACATTATCGTTTTATTCCCATCTGGCAACTGACTGACAACGGTGAAGGGAACCGGTTCTATTCCATTCTTTGCGACTCGAAAGGGGATTATTGGGCAGGAGGCACCAACGGGTTGCTGCATCTTTCCAACCTTGATGAACGTGAACCGCAAGTACGCTGGTTCAAGATGAACGCCAACCATCCTTTGTCACACAACCGCATCCGTCACATTTATGAAGACTCCGAAGGAAAACTCTGGATTGCCACTGACGGGAGCGTGGAAAGATATGATGAAAGAAACGGTCAGTTCGTCCATTATTTCATTACTGACAGCACATATACATATAACGCAAACTGGGCTTATTACCTGTTTGAAGACAAATCCCGGAATCTGTGGATTTGCACCTGTCTCGGCGGACTTTTCCGCATCAGCAAGCAGAATCTGGAACGGTCACACTCAGGACACTGTGTAGCTGACAGAAACTATACTTCCGCCGACGGGCTGAAAAGCATGTTCATTAACCAGATGGTGCAGGACAGGAACGGGAATATATGGATCATGATGTACAACAACGGAATCCAGAAGCTGAATCCATCCACGGATGAGTTTACGGCATTCGTCACTTCGGGAGACCTGCAGAAACCCAATCCGGACTATCTTATGGCCGACAAAGAGGGAACTATCTGGATCGGATACCATAACTGCATACTGAAAGTTGATCCGGAAACAGACAGGACAGAAACAATTTCGCTGTATGAATCTCCCGACTGCGGGATCCTGTCGATGGAGGAAGTGGAAGACAACATCTGGGTATCTACCACAGAAGGGCTTTGGACTATACACAAGAAAGAGAACAAGGCCTTGCGTCTGCGTATTGCCGACCGACTGTTTACGTGCATTTACTACGATGACAAGGGCAGACAGGTGATTCTCGGAGGAAATGACGGCATCGGAATATGCAGTCCGTCCATTGTCAACGAACCGAGTCAGGAGACAACTCCTGTGCGTCTGACAGACATATATGTGAACAATCTACCATTCAAACCTGCCGAGAGCATCCGCTACAGCCGTGAAATCAAACTGAGGCACACGGAAAACAACCTTATACTGGAGTTCTCCGATTTGCCCTATTCGCAAGTAGAGAGAAAATCTTTCGCCTACATGCTGGAAGGGCTTGACACCAAATGGCATCTGGAAAACGGACATTCAAACAGAATAGTATACAACAATTTGCCGTATGGCGACTATAGCCTCGCAGTGAAAGACATCGAAAGCGGAGAAGAAACGGATAATCTTTTGTCCATCATCATACTTCCGCCATGGTACTATACCGTATGGGCGAAAATCTGTTATGTATTTCTGGGGGGACTGTTGATAGTATGGACCGTCAATTTCTTCCTTGTAAAGAACCGCCTGCGGTTGGAACGCATAGAAAAAAAACAGATTCTTGAACAGTCGCGGAGAAAAATAAATTTCATGTCGAACATATCGCACGACCTGAAGAATCCTATCAGCATGATCATAACTCCGGTCAGCAAACTGATGATAGACATCAAGGACTTACGGCAGAAGGAGATGCTCGAAAGCGTGTACCGGAATGCAATGTCACTCAACTCGATAATACACAAACTGCTCGACTTCAACCGGATCGACAGCAAGGAAGATTCGTTCCTGATAACCTCACGGATCGAACTTGTATCAAGGGTCAGGAACATCTATATAAACTATTCCGAAACAGACGTTGAGAAAAGGCACGAATGGAAATTCACAAGCGACACAGACAGGATATACATGAACATGGATGCCGTCAAATTCGATTCCATCATCAACAACTTGTTGTCGAACGCATGGAAATACACTCCCGAAGGAGGAAATATATCCGTGAACATTCATTATGACAAAGATAAAGGAACTATATCAATAGTCATTTCAGATACAGGAGTGGGAATACCGAAGAACGAAATTCCGTACATCTTTCAACGTTTCTTCCAATCGTCACGCACCAAATACATACAGGAAGGGACGGGAATAGGACTTTACCTCGTAAAGACATATACCGAACTGCATCACGGAACCGTATCAGTCACTTCGGAAGACGGGGAAGGGACATCGTTAAGTTTGTCTTTCCCGGTGGACAAGGATATAAATCGTCCACAAATAGAATCAGTACAGACGAAAGATGCCAGCAAACCTGTCCTGCTGATAGTAGACGACAATGCTGAAATGCGCGACATGATCGGGAACATATTGTCTGGGGAATACCGTTGCCTGTCCGCATCTAACGGAAAAGAAGCCCTTTCAGTCGTGCAGGAGCACATGCCAGACCTGATTATATCCGACTTCATGATGCCGGTAATGAACGGCATAGAGATGAGCGACATGCTGAAAAACAATCTTGCCACAGCCACTATCCCAATCATTCTGCTTACGGCAAAGGACGACCGCGAGACACAGCGTGAAAGCTTGCAGTCGAAGATAGACGCTTTTATGGCAAAACCGTTCGATGCCGAACTCCTGCTGTATAAGGTTGAGCAACTTCTGGAAAACAAAGCCGCTTACGAAGCAAAAGCGAGGGTGGACATCATTTCCACTCCAAAAGAGCCTGAGGATACCGTTTCACAAGACGAGAAATTCCTGGCAGGCATAACCCAACTTGTCGAAGACCATATATCGGATTCTGGGCTGAACGTGAATTCTCTCAGTAGTCTGTCCGGTATTGGAAGCAAGCAGATATACCGGAAACTAAAACTACTTACCGGAATGAGTCCGGTGGAATACATCAAGTCTGTACGCATGAAAAAGGCTGCCATGCTGCTCAAACAGAAGAAATTCAGCATTGCAGAGGTCATGTACATGGTGGGGTATTCCAATCCATCATATTTCTCAAAATGTTTTCAGGCGGCATTCGGGAAAACCCCGAGACAATACATCGCCGAAATGAACAAAGGATAAAAAAGGAGCTGCCATTTTTCCAAAACAGGCTGTCATTTTATTTCAAGGATCAGCTCATTCTGTGCAAAACATCCCGTCCCATTCATCACGAACGGGACAGGACAAGAATAACTAAAGATGGTTTAATGAAAAGAATCTTCAATCAACTCCGCCTCCCAGTGCATGATACAGATTGATAACGCTCTGTATCTCGCTGTACCGGTCTGAGACCAAAGTCAGCCGGGCTGACAAGAGAGACTGGCGAGCTGTAAGGACTTCCAGATAGTTGATAGTTCCATGTTCCATCAGGAGACGCGTGTCATTGACAGTTGTCTCAAGATGTTTCACCTGTTCCTTGTCCAAGACTATTCGTTCGCGGGAGGTCTGCCATTGTGAAAGGGCATTGTTCACCTCCTCTCCTGCGTCAAGCAAGGACTGGCGGAAGGTGAGAACCGCCTCTTCCTGCTGTGCCTTCGATATTTTCAGATTGGTCAAGTTCTGTCCACGGTTGAATATGGGTTGTATCAACGACCCGATCGCCTGCAAGAGCCATCCACCCGGGTTGGATATAACAGACCCGCCACTGTTTGTCCATCCGGCCGAACCGCTCAGCGTAATGCTCGGATAGAAAGCCGAACGTGATTCGTTCGTTGCATAAAATGCCTGTTTCAAAGACGATTCGGCTTCCCTTATATCCGGACGGCGCGCAAGCAGATCAAGCGGGACTCCCACACTGAGTGTCTGAGGAAATTCCTGGTCGTCAAGCGTTCCGCGTTCTATTTTTCCTGACGTCTGTCCAAGCAGAGATGACAAAGAGTTTTCCGTCTCCAAAATGCTCTGCTGCAAGCTAAGCAATGAGGCCTCAGCACCGGCACGGCTGGCTTCCGCCTGGCTCACCGTTGCACGGTCTGCTTGTCCTGCTTCCATCAGAGCCACTAACGTCCGGACGTATTCTTTCCAGCTCTCTACAGTTTTTTCTGTTACGGCAGCCTGCTCGTCCAGCATAAGCAAGGTATAGTAACTGTCGGCAACAGTGGCTATCAGCTGTGTCTGTATCGCCTGACGATATGCGTCACTTTCTTCCAAAGCGGCCACTGCACCCCGCTTGGCATTTGTCAGCTTGCCGAAAAAGTCTATCTCCCAGCTTGCCGATATACCTGCTGAATACGCCTTGGCTGTCTTGCTTCCCTTGAAACTGCTTAATGTTCCTTCCGGATCAAACTGCAGGTAGGGAAGGTAGGACAGTTTCGAGGAAGTCAGCGTGGCCTGAGCCTCTTCCACTTTCAGGTAAGCAACACGCAAATCGGTGTTTGTCTCCAATGCCTGATTTATCAGTTTCTGAAGCTGCGGGTCGGTAAAGAGTTCTTCCCAAGAAAGTTCCACCAGCGACGATGTGGTATCGGCATACAGCTCCTGACGAAAAAGTCCATCCGTATCGACCTCCATGTCCGGTCGTTCATATTTGTTGTATATGCCGCAACTGCCAAGTGCGGAAGCGGTGAGTGCGGCGAGCAATATCTTTCTCATAATCATTTGTCAATTTCTGTCTACTGTCTTCACTAAACTTATTTGCATATTATTCATCATCATGCTTGCGTTCCGGCATAAGCCGTTCCTGCATGGCCTGGAATACGATGAACAGCGAAGGCACGGCAAACAGCAAAGCTATTGACCCTACAATCATACCGCCTACCACACCGGTTCCCAGCGATACATTACCGTTGGCACCTGCACCGCTGGAGAATACCAACGGCAACATACCGATAACCATACAGAGCACTGTCATGATGATAGGACGCAGACGGATAGCGGCTGCCGACATTGCTGCCAGTGACAGCGACATGCCCTGCCGACGGCGGGTAGAGGCATATTCCGTAATCAGAATGGCTGTCTTTGCCAGCAAGCCTATCAGCATGATAAGTCCTGTCTGCATGTATATGTTGTTCTCCAATCCGCATACCTTCGACAGGGCAAAGCTTCCCAGCAGCCCGAAAGGCACGCTCAACATCACGGCCAACGGGATGAACACACTCTCATACAGAGCACAGAGGATAAGATATATGAATACGATACAGAGTGCGAAAACTATTACCGTATTCGAGCCGGCTCCGGCCTCCTCACGGGTTATGCCACCGTATTCGTAACCATATCCTGAAGGCAAGGTCTGCTTTGCCACCTCCTCAACAGCGTTTATGACATCACCCGAGCTATACCCGTCGTTCATCATGGCATTAACTTGGATAGAGGTGTACAGATTGAAACGCGTCAACGTTTCCGTACCGTAGATCTTGGTCAGTGTGATGAACTGCGACAGAGGAGCCATGTCACCGCTTTCGGTACGCACGAACATATTGTTAAGCGCATCTTCATTCAAACGCATGTTCTTGTCACCCTGTATATATACACGGTACAGTTTTGTAAATCTGTTGAAGTCGGACACATAGTTACCCCCGATATACCCGGACATGACACTGAGCACGTCTGATGGCGACACTCCCACCCGCTTGCACTTTGCCGCATCCACCTCAACTGAGTATTGCGGGAATTTGTTGTCAAACGTGGAATATGCCATCTGTACCTCCGGCCTCGCATTGAGTGCGGCAATGAAGTTGTCCGTATGCTTTTTCAGCGTGGCGACATCACCTCCGGAACGGTCCTGCACATAGAGTTCAACGCCACTGCCGGTACTATAACCCATAATGGTAGGTTGGGCGAAAGCGTAGAGCTTAGCCGAATGGACATCAGCCGTGCGACGATATATCTCTTCGATAACTGCAGCAATGTAATCCTCGTCTTTTTTACGTTCTCCCCAGTCTTTCAGTTTGATGACAAGCATACCGCCCGAAGGTGCCTGTCCTCCCATCATGCTGTATCCGGACACATTGGAGAAGCTTTCTATCTGAGGAATATCCTTTATACACTCCTCTATCTGGGACATCGCCTTTGTCGTAGTTGACAGGCTGCTGCCGGGAGGGGTTGTCACATTGACAAACACCGTACCCATATCTTCATCGGGCACCAACCCTGTCTTGGTGGTTTTCATCAGCACAACCAGCAATGCCACAGATGCCACTACACCCGTTCCAATAAGCCACTTACGACGGAAGAACCACTTCACGCCATTCTTATAACGGTAGAGCACCACATTGAACGCTGTATCGAACGCATTGTGGAAACGTGTGGAAAAGCTGAGTTTCCGGCCAGTGACGGCATCCATAGGGGGCGTCATAATCAGGGCACACAAAGCAGGACAGAGTGTCAAGGCATTGATAGCCGACAGACCCACGGCCACAGCCATAGTCAATCCGAACTGCTTATAGAACGTACCGCTCGTGCCACCCATGAAAGACACGGGGATAAATACCGCCATGAACACCAATGAAGTAGTGACGATAGCCGAGCCTACGTTGCCGATGGCCAGATTGGTAGCCTTGTAAGGCGAGCGTATGCCTTCATCGAACTGAGCCTGTACAGCCTCCACCACCACTATCGCATCGTCCACCACCGTACCGATGACCAGCACAAGGGCAAACAGTGTCAACAGGTTAAGCGAGAAGCCCAACAGGTAGATGAAAGCAAACGTACCCACCAGCGACACGATGATTGATATTGCCGGAATGATAGTGGAACGTGCACTTTGCAGGAAGATATACACCACGAGAATCACAAGGATGATGGCTTCGATCAAGGTCTTTACCACTTCGTGTATGGAAGCATCAAGGAAGCTTTTCGTACTCATCAGGTCATGAAATTCCAGACCTTTCGGCAATTCCTTTGATATTTCCGCCATCAGTTCGTCAATCTCCTTTATAACCTCGTTGGCATTTGATCCGGAAGTCTGTGAAATCAAGGCAGTGGCCCCCGGATGCCCGTTAACCTTATTGTTGTAAGCATAAGTCTGTTTACCCAGTTCGATGGTGGCTATATCGTTTAGACGAAGCACCTCACCTGTCTCCAAAGCGGTTACGACGATGTTGCCGAATTCCTCCGGTGTTTCATAACGTCCGCGATATTTCAGTGTGTACTGGAAAGTGTTTTCAGAATCCTCGCCCAGCGTACCGGTTGCCGCCTCCACATTCTGCTCGTCCAACACGGAAGTCACATCGGAAGGTACCAGCCCGTATTGTGCCATCTTCTGCGGGTCAAGCCAGATTCGCATGGCATAATCAGCACCCAAGAGCGTGACATTGCCAACACCCGTAATACGTGATATACGCGGTTCGACGTTGATCTCAAAATAGTTGTTGATGAAATTATCGTCAAACGAGTCGTCAGGACTATAGAGAGCGATGATTTTCAGCATACTGTTCTGACGTTTCTGTACGGTGACACCTATCTGCGTCACTTCGGACGGCAACAGTCCTTCTGCCTCACTCACACGGTTTTTCGTGTTGATGGTGGCCATGTCCGGGTCGGTACCCTGTTTAAAATACACAGTGATATCCCCTACACCACTGTTGGTGGATGTGGAAGTCATGTAGATCATATCCTCCACACCATTGATGGACTCTTCCAATGGCATGACAACAGATTTCAGCACCGTCTCGGCATTGGCACCGGTATAAGTGCCCTCCACCATTACGGTCGGCGGTGCAATGTCCGGATATTGCTCCATCGGCAGGCTTGTCAGTCCGATAATCCCCAGCAACAAGATAAGTACCGAAATGACGCACGACAAGATGGGGCGGTCTATAAATAGTTTAAGTTTCATATCTTCTATGTATTATATGATAGTTCTTAGCGTTTCTTTTCATGACTGTTCCTGAAGTCCCGTGTCAGCATTATCATTTGCGGAACTGATGACCGTTCCCTCCTGCAACAATCCCGCTCCTTCAGCCACGATGACATCACCTTCCTGCAATCCGCTCTCCACGACATACTCACTTCCGTTGTTGACGGGAAAAACGGTGATCTGCGTTGAACAGGCCTTGCCGTCCACTACCTTATAGACAAAAATTTTGTCCTGTATCTCGTAGGTTGCCTCCTGCGGCACAACCAGCACGCTATCACGCACATAAGGAAAGACAACCGTACCACTGCCACCGTCACGCAACATTTTTTCCGGATTGGGGAATGTGGCTCTCAGACTCACGGCTCCCGTGCTCGTGTCAATCGTACCGCTGATGGCATCAATCTTTCCCTTATGAGTGTACATCAGTCCGTCGCTCAGACGCAATTCCACCTCAGGCATCTCTTTCATCGCATTCTCCAGCGTACCGCTTTCACGTACCAGAGTCAGAATCTGGCTTTCGGTCATGGAGAAGTAAACATACATTTCTTCATCATCCGATACAGTTGTTAGAGGGGTAGTGATTGAAGAACTTACCAAAGCTCCCACTCGATAGGGAAGCATGCTCGCCACTCCATCCACAGGGCTTTTCACCACCGTATATGACAGATTGTTCCGCGCATTCTTTTCGTCTGCCTTAGCCTGCTCCAGGGCAGCTTCCGCCTCAAGGAGTTCGTTGCGCGAGGTTGTCAAGTCGAATGCAGACACCACATGTTTCTCAAACAACGCTTCTTTACTTTCTTCCGTTATACGGGCTGTGGCCAAAGCTGCTTCTGCACTCTTTACATTAGCAACGGCAGTCTGTAATGCAGCTTCATAAGGGACCTGGTCTATGATAAATAGCGGTTGTCCCTTTTTGATCTTTGCACCTTCCTCGATACACACTTTGGTAATTGTTCCGCTCACCTGCGGTCTGATCTCCACACTCTGCCGTCCGTTGATCACCGCCGTATAGTCACGTGTAACCACACGATTTTCTCTTCCGACAGCCAGTGTCTTATAAACACTGCCTTCCCCTTCCCCGGCAGACTGGCTGCAAGAAGTAAAGGTCAGGACAAACAAGGCAATACCCATAAATAAAATTAACTTCTTAATTTTCATTTGTTTATGTAGTTATCGTTTTTAGCACAGCAAATGTAAACAGCAATTGTATGGTGGATTTTGTATGAATCCGAAAAAAATTTGTTCCAATACAGAAATTCATTCTTTTTACATTTATAATCTGTAAAATAATAAAACGGGCTTTTATCATTTGCCCGTTATCCTTATCTTTATAATATTTATAAATAAAAAATGATAGGTATGTACTGCTCCAAATGGGTAACACTCGCTTCTGCTACTAACGGATATGTAAGGGAAAAAGCTTCTGACGATAAAATTGTCATATTGGAGATTGAGGGTGAATGCGTGCTGAGTCGAAATGGCACTACGGAACTGTGTGCTATTTTTCTCCTTCAAACAAAAGGAGAACTGAGCCTTACGATAGGAGAAAAATCTACAGTAGTTTTATCGCAATCCTTTACGGACCTTCACCCAAGCTGTCATGACATAAAAACGAATTGTGATTTTAAAGGATATGTCATCTTGGCTGAACAAATGTTTTTCTTTCAGGCGATAGAGAATGTCCGTTTCAAAATGTCTGAAACCTTTCATACATACCTGAAAGAGCCGTCAGCTTCACTCACGGAAGACGAAACCCTAAACATTCTCCAGTATGTGAACACTTTGGCATACACAATCAACAAAGGGGAACACCATTTCCGCTATGAAGTCATAAAGAACATCCTGCAAATCATGCAGTTCGACTTGTGGAACATTATACTGCGCATGCTCGGAAAGGGAAGCGGCAATAAAGAATATATATGGGGCAATAAAGCCGAAGATTTCCTTTATCTAGTATTTATACACTGCCGCCAGCATCATGAAGTTAGATGGTATGCCCGTCAGCTTGGTGTATCTGCTGATGCGTTGTCGGCCAAATTGAAAAAATTTTATGGAAAAAGTGCAAGGCGGCTGATTGACGAAGCTCTCGCCGCCGATGCAAGACTATGTCTTCTGGAGCCGGAAAACACGGTTCAGAAAGTGTCGGAAATGCTATGCTTTTCTGACCAGGCTGCTTTCAACAAGTTCTTCAAACGATGCTGTGGCATATCACCTACTGCATTCAAAAAGAGGCAGCAGTGAATGTCACTTCTGCCGCATAAATATATTTATCGGAGTACCTGACAGTTTCCAACGCTCGCGGATCTTATTCTCCAAGAAACGCTTGTAAGGCTCCTTTACGTATTGCGGAAGATTCGCAAAGAATACGAATGAAGGTACTTTTGTATTGGGCAACTGGGTAATATACTTGATTTTTATGTATTTGCCTTTGTTTGAAGGTGGCGGATATGCCTCAATCAACGGTAGAAGTTCCTCGTTCAGACGAGCTGTCGAGATCTTCAGTGTTCGTGCCTGATACACGTCTTTGGCTGCCTCAAGCACTTTAAGGATACGTTGTCGTGTAAGCGCCGAAGTGAAAATGATCGGGAAATCGGTGAATGGGGCCATACGGTTGAGAATGGCATCTTCATAAGTTTTCATCACCTTCACCGTCTTATCCTCTACCAAGTCCCACTTGTTTACTACTACCACCAAACCTTTCTGGTTGCGCTGTATCAACGAAAATATATTCAGATCCTGTTTCTCAACGCCTCTTGTAGCATCAAGCATCAGAATGCATACATCAGAATTCTCAATGGAACGTATGGAGCGGACAACAGAATAATATTCCAAGTCCTCTGTCACCTTGTTCTTTTTACGGATACCTGCAGTATCAACCAGATAAAAGTCAAAGCCGAACTTGTTATAACGTGTATAAATGGAGTCGCGTGTAGTACCGGCTATTTCCGTCACAATATTCCGGTCTTCACCTATGAACGAATTGATGATCGATGACTTGCCCACATTGGGACGTCCGACAACCGCGAAACGAGGAACATTCTCATCCAACAATTCTGAAGACTCTTTCTTAAACTTGTCTATAACGATATCAAGCAAATCTCCAGTACCGCTTCCGCTCATTGCAGAGATACAATGCGGGTCACCGAGACCGAGAGAATAAAACTCGGCCGCATTATATTGCAGATTGCCATTATCCGTCTTGTTGGCTACCACGATTACAGGAGTTTTCGAACGCCTGAGGATACCCGCCACGTCCATATCAAGATCAGTCACTCCGCTCATTACATCTACCACAAACAGAATGACATCCGCCTCATCAATGGCAAGTTTCACCTGCTTGCGGATTTCCTCTTCGAAAATATCATCAGAGTTTACCACCCAACCACCGGTATCCACTACAGAGAATTCTTTTCCCAACCATTCTGATTTTCCATACTGGCGGTCGCGGGTTGTACCGGCCTGTTCATTCACAATCGCCTGACGTGTCTCCGTCAGACGGTTAAACAAAGTCGACTTCCCCACATTGGGACGTCCTACAATCGCTACTAAGTTTCCCATAACATTGTCCGTTTACGGCTTCGTAGCCGAGATTAATCCAATTGATAACCAAAATTCTTAAGTTCCTTATCAGAACTTCTCCAATCCTTGTCCACTTTCACAAAAACATCCAGATAGATTGACTTCTGGAAGAAATGTTCTAAAGTCTTACGGGCTTCCGATGCGACCTTTTTCAGTGCAATCCCCTTATGGCCGATAATAATCCCCTTCTGTGACTCGCGTTCAACATATATTACGGCACTGATGTGGATATTGTTCTTATCTTCCTTAAACTGTTCCACGACAACTTCCACAGAATACGGGATTTCCTTGTCATAATACAGCAGTATCTTTTCACGGATGATTTCCGTCACAAAGAAACGGGCCGGCTTGTCTGTCCACTGGTCTTTGCCGAAATATGGAGGAGATTCCGGCAGAAGTTCCCTGATACGCCTCATTACGGCATCGACATTGAATTTCGCCTTTGCGGAAATCGGGATTATTTCTGCCTGAGGAAGCAGTTCGTGCCATTCCTCCACCTGCTTTGACAGAGCTTCCTGATTGCTCAGGTCGATCTTGTTAATCAGGACCAACACAGGAACCGAAAGATGACGCACCTTTTCCATGAATTCAATATTCTTGTCCGCCTTTTCTATTGTATCAGTCACATACAGAAGAATATCCGCATCCGACAGAGCAGACTCGGAGAAATTAAGCATCGATTCCTGAAGCTTATAGTTGGGCTTGAGTACTCCCGGAGTATCTGAAAAGACAATTTGCATGTCATCCGTATTCAGGATACCCATGATACGATGACGGGTCGTCTGCGCCTTAAAAGTGGCGATGGATATCCGTTCACCCACCAACAAATTCATCAAGGTTGACTTCCCCACATTGGGATTGCCTACGATATTAACAAATCCAGCTTTGTGCATAACAGCCTATTTAAGTTTACAGACAAAAGACGCACCGTGTCGGGATGCGTCTTCCATCATTAGACAAGTTCATATCTTATTTTCCGTCATACCCCCATTTCACATAGCATGCACCCCACGTAAATCCGGCCCCGAATGCAGTGAATATGATGTTGTCTCCCTTCTTCAGCTGCTTTTCGTAGTCCCACAGACAGAGAGGCAAAGTTCCCGCGCTGGTATTGCCATAACGCTGGATATTGATCATCACCTTCTCCAGCGGCACTTCAAGACGCGAAGCTACGGCATCTATGATACGCATATTGGCCTGATGCGGGACAATCCAGTCAATGTTGTCCTTGTCCAGACCGTTACGTTCAGCAATCCGTGCGGTCGCATCCGACATGCTTGAAACGGCATATTTGAAAACAGTTCTTCCTTCCTGATACAGATAATGCATTTTGTTGTCAATAGTAAAGTAAGAAGGAGGACATACGGAACCTCCGGCTTTCATATGAAGGAACGGAAGACCTTTACCGTCTGTCCGAAGGATGGCATCCATGATGCCATAATCCTCAGTTGTAGCTTCTACCATACATGCGGCGGCTCCATCCCCGAAAATAGGACAGGTCGCACGGTCGGCATAGTTTACTATTGAAGACATCTTGTCTGCACCTACGACTATCACTTTCTTGTGGCGACCCGACTGGATCATTCCCGCAGCAGTATCCATCGCAAAGAGAAATCCGCAGCAGGCAGCCTGCATGTCGTAGGCAAATGCGCTTTTCAGTCCCAGCTTGTCGCAAAGGATAGAGGCGGTCGAAGGAAAGTGATAGTCAGGGGTGGTTGTCGCCACAATCACGCAATCGATGGAATCCGGATCAGAATTCGTCTTCTGCATCAACTGCTTTGCAGCCTTACGAGCCATATAAGAAGTACCCAGACCCTCTTCGTTCAGGATACGTCTTTCCTTCACTCCGATGCGCGTCATGATCCACTCATCGTTGGTATCAACCATCCGCGACAATTCCTCGTTTGTCAATACATAGTCAGGTACATACCCTCCGACTCCTGTTATTACAGCATTAATTTTTTCCATCCTCACTGATTTTAGCCCGTCATGCCCGATAAAAAAAGAAGCCGGAAGAGCCGGAAGAGGCTCTCCGACTTCATTCCTTTACCGAACACACAAGCATGTGTTCAATCAACAAAGCCGCTCATTTCAGAGGGCTGCCTCCTTTTCAATCGCCAATTTACCTCTATAGTAACCGCACGTTCCGCATACTGTGTGATAAACATGCCATGCACCGCAGTTAGGGCAAATAGCTAAAGTAGGGATAACTGCCTTGTCGTGAGTTCTCCTCTTGGCAGTTCTGGTTTTTGATTGTCTTCTTTTAGGATGTGCCATTGTTTTAAATTTTATTTAATTATTATTCAATATTTTCTTCAATTCGTCCCATCGCGAGTCTGATCTCTCCGCTTTGTCCGGAATCACTTCCGTACTTTCCTCATCCACCCAATCCGTATCGTCATCCTCCGTAAAGGAAACACAATTATGCTTCCTCAACACTTCCGTCATCAGTTCATTACATTCACCGGGAGCATGAACTTTTTTCATAGGCAAGCTCAGAGCCACAAATTCATAAATGAACCATGCCACATTGATATATCCCTCTTCTTCAGGCACAGTGACCAAATCATTTTCTTCCGAGAACTCGTCACCCAATTTCACGTTCAACGTGTTATCTGTCTCAACCGGAAGTTCAAGGTCGTCAAGACAGCGGTCACACGTCACAACAACCGTTCCCTCAATATGAAAGTCAAGCACATACGTGCCTATGCTCTTTTTCACTTGCAAAATGACATTCAGATTGCCTTTCTGAATGTCCGGAGCTTCGACATCAGCAAAGAACTGGTCTGTCAACATCCATTCATATCGGGATGAATCCTGACACATACCTTTCAGCTTCACCTTATATATATTAAGTTTGTCCACTCCGCAACACTATATAAATCGGGCGACAAAGATACAAATAATAATCCACTTATCTAAAACAATCGACCTTTTTATTTATTAAAAATACTTGTCCCGTACAAAACAAACTGTCGGGAACGCAATGTTTTTCATCTATATCAGCGATCCAACGAAAGCGTTACACTTACATCCCCCTCACCCAACACCGATTTCAGTTCTTTGCCCGTGATATTGTCTATCTTGCCCAAACGGGTCAGACTCCACGAATTGCGATCGTAGTAGATGACAAAATATTTGCCTTGATAAAGAATCAAATCACCGGGACCTGTCGTTATCGGCCTGTCATTACGAGGGAGACTCGTTCCCAAAGGCCCCACCTTCTCCATGTTGCCGTAATCTTCCATCCGGACGGTGACATTTCCTTTGGCAAGAAGGTCTTTCAAGGCTTGAGCAGAGCTGTTGTCAGCAAGTGTAGCGGTAAATGTCCTACCACCTTCAACAGTCAATTTGATTGTGTTGTTTTCCATATCTGTATTATTTTGATTGTTATATTCTTTCTGTTGAGCACAAGCAGTTTCCACAAAAGCAGACATTATAAACATGAATACCATAACCAGTCTGCAAGGAAGTTGGATTTGTTTGTTCATAATCGTGTTTTATCAGCAATAAAAAACAATAGCATTTCTTCTTTCTTTACTTTACAAAGATAGAGATACCACACGCGAACGGAAGTAACAATTTCACCGGAATTTGTAATGTTTTTACTGATAAGTTTGACTGTAAAAGACGAATGAAGCCCTGTATGGCCGAATGATACAGGTTTATACGCCCCGCTCCGTCATGCAACGTATGCTATCGGATTCTCATTTGGTTCAATGCCTGTTGATAACGCCGTGCATTGACTTGATGTTGCGAGAGTGTCCTGGCGAAGTTATGCGTACCCGAAAGATCCTCTTTCGCACACATATACAAATAGTCATGATGCGAAGGATTCAAGACGCTCTCTATGGCAGCGAGCGAAGGAATACTGATCGGGCCAGGCGGAAGTCCCGTATTTTTATATGTATTATAAGGACTGTCCGTCTCCAGATGCTTGAAGAGGATGCGTTTCAATCCGAAGTCCTTCAGTGCGAATTTGACGGTAGGATCTGCCTGCAGAGGCATTCCGATACGCAGACGATTCAGATAAAGCCCGGCCACGACCGGCATTTCACCTGTGTTTGACGTTTCTCCCTCTACGATCGAAGCAAGAGTACTCACCTCCAAAGGAGTCAGTCCGACAGCTTTCGCCTTGTCACGCCGTTGTCCGTTCCAGAACCGGTCATATTCTTTTTTCATACGCCTCACAAACTCCTCCACGCTCATATTCCAATAAACCTCGTATGTGTTCGGGAGAAAGAGAGCGGGAAGAGTCTCCTTGTTGAAACCAAGGGATGCGCAATAAATGCTGTCATCAAGCAGGGACGCCAGCCGGATGGAATCGACCATAATCTGGCGGCTGACTGCGCATACCATCTGTCCGACAGTGCGTGTGGCGGGAACGACCAGCTTTACGGGAATCTGGTGTCCATAATTCAGTTTACGGAAAAGCTGAAGTGTGGTTTCTTCAGGAAAAATGCTATAGGCACCCGTATGCACGTGTTTCCCGTAATCCCTCATGGATACAAGTAGCCTGAAACCTGCCATACGTCTTGCCTGAAACTGCTTTTCAAGTTTGCAACAAACGGAATCAGCGGTATCATCCTCGTCAATATAGAGAATGCCGGCTTGCATTGTTGTAACAGGACGGTTCATCAGCAGACATAACGGAACAACAGCACATATAATAAGGAGCATTGCGACTGCACACGACAAATATACGGCTTTCTTTCTGTTCATGTCTGTTTTCTTGTTTTGCGGGACAAAGATAGGAAAAATATAGACACCGGCACTGATATGCGAATGCCGAAAATGACAGAAAAGCCGCACGATAAAAAATATCCTGCAAGCCATTGCGCTTCGTAGCTTTTTTGATAACTTGCATACTATATTTGTCGAAACTAAAAATAAGCATACATGGACTTAGAAAAGTTTCTTGAGGCACAGGAAAGCTCTTATGCACAAGCTCTAAATGAAGTCAGGAACAAACAGAAGAGAAGCCACTGGATATGGTGGATATTTCCACAGATGAAAGGATTGGGACACAGCTACAATTCCAATTACTACGGGATAAACAGCCTGGAAGAAGCACGGGCATACCTGAACCATCCGATTCTTGGAAACAGATTACGTGAGATTACTGAAGTACTACTTAATCTGACAGGGAAGACAGCAAAAGAAGTGTTTGGCACAACAGACGCGATGAAAGTACGCTCCTGCATGACACTGTTTGACAAAGTGTCGGAAGACGACCTCTTTCGCAGTGTCATCGACCGTTATTTTAGCGGGAAGTCTGACATAAGGACATTGCAACTCTTGAGAGAATCATTCTCCGATATCCTTCTGGGTGCCATCGCAGGCGATGTAATAGGTTCTGTCTATGAATTCTACAGTACAAAAGACTATGATTTCAGGCTGTTCCGCCAACAATCCCGATTTACAGACGACACTGTGATGACCGTTGCCAACGCCGACTGGCTGCTGACGGGTGAAAGCCTTTCAGATATCATGCAGGATTACGGCAACCGTTATCCCAATGCCGGATATGGAGCAATGTTCATGAAATGGCTCAAAGAAGAAAATCCACAACCTTACGGAAGTTTCGGGAACGGCTCTGCCATGCGTGTCAGTCCTGTCGGCTGGGCATTCGACACGTTAGAGGAGACGCTGGACGCAGCCCGCAAGAGTGCGGAAGTCACTCACGACCATCCGGAAGGAATCAAGGGGGCGCAAGCCGTCGCAGCCTGCATATATATGGCACGCACAGGCAAAAGCAAGGCGGAGATCAAGAAATACGTGGAAGAGACTTTCGGGTACGACCTTAGCCGGACTTGCGACATGATAAGGACTGCGTACTGTTTCAACACTACATGTCAGGGCAGTGTGCCGGAATCTGTCATTGCCTTTCTGGAAAGCACGGATTACGAAAGTGCCGTCCGCCTTGCCGTATCTTTGGGTGGCGATGCTGACACAATGGGAGCCATCGCAGGAGGAATAGCTGAAGCATATTACGGCAGTATACCGGAATACATCCGGAAAGAGGTCATCATGCGGCTTCCGGATGAATTCATAAGAACAATGCGTAAGTTCTGCTGTACTTTCGTGCCAAAAACGTCAGGAAAACCCGAATGAAACGTCCGCACGTTTTATCAGAATGTCAGGAGATTTCGGCCGGAGTTTCCTGACGTCTGAATTGCCTTATCTGCCTGTAAAGCAAGACAGCGGCGATTATACTGGCAACGCCATCTGAAACCGGCATACTGAACCACACTCCATCCGCCCCAAAGAAAAGCGGAAGAACAATCAGACACGGTATCAGAATCATCACCTGACGGCTCAATGACAGGATAATGGCCTTTCTTGCCATACCGATGCTTTGAAAGAAATTGGATGTAACCATCTGAAATCCTATAAACGGATAAAGCATGACAACGATACGCATCCCTCTGGCTCCAAGCTCCACCAACTTATGGTCAGTGGTGAACGCCTTTACCGCCAGTTCCGGAATCAGTTCTCCCACGAGAAAGCCTATGCTGGTCACAACTGTGGCAACAATTATTGTCAGTTTCATCACACGGTTTACACGATGATAAAGTTGCGCACCGTAATTATAACCTGCAATCGGCTGCATGCCCTGGTTCAACCCCATGACAATCATAATGAAAAGGAAGGTGATGCGGTTCACTATTCCGAACGCACCGATAGCAAGATCACCATCATACTCCTTCAGACCCTTGTTGATAAGAATCACTATGAAGCAAGCCGCAAGATTCATAAGGAATGGAGCCAAGCCTATACTGATGATGCCGGATACCAGATTCCTGCGCAGCCTGTATATTCCTTTCTGAAAATGAAGCAACTCACCCTTGTTGGAGAGTAATTTAACAAGCCATGCAAGGGCAATGGCCTGTGCCAATACGGTAGCTATGGCTGCCCCCCTGATCCCCATATCGAACGTGAAAATGAACAGAGGGTCAAGTGCAACATTGATTACCACCGTCATAATGGTGGCGAACATGGCTTTCTGCGGATGCCCCGCCGAACGAAGCACCGAATTGAGTCCCAGGTACGAATGGGTGATGACATTGCCGAGCAGGATAATCACCATAAAATCACGTGCATAAGGAATAGTAGCTTCGCTGGCGCCAAAGAAATAAAGGATAGGGTCGAGGAAAAGAAGCGTGACAACGGTAAACGATATACCAATCACCAAGTTCAATGTAACTACGTTCCCGAATATCATCTGTGCCATTCTGTAGTCCTTCTGCCCCAACTTGACCGAAATCATCGTTGCAGCTCCCACTCCTACCAGCGATCCGAAAGCTGCGGCAAGATTCATAAGAGGGAAAGTAATGGCAAGACCCGAAATTGCCATAGCACCCACGCCGTGGCCGATAAAGATACTGTCAACCATATTGTACAGTGAAGATGCTGTCATGGCTATAATTGCAGGAATGGCATACTGAGCCAGTAGTTTTCCGATTGGTTTGGTTCCCAACTCGGTAGCATTAACTTTTTGTGTCATGGCTTTCTGTTTTTAAAATCGCGCGAAGTTACACTTTTTTCATCAAAAGGAAAAGTTTGTGTATCTTTGTTCGCAAAAATGAGTCTGATGAATTTCAAGAATGTGGGATTGTGGGTGTGGATGTGTCTCTGTACGGTCACCGTAACAGCGGAAACCACCTTATATCGATACCGTGTACAACTGAGGGACAAGTCGCAAACGACTTACAGCCTTGACAGGCCGGAAGAGTTCCTATCTCAACGCTCCATTGAGCGGAGAGCACGTCAAGGGCTGGAAGTTGACTCAACAGATCTGCCTGTTTGCGAGACATACGTTAATATGTTGGAAGAGCAGGGCGGGACATTCGTTTCAGCGAGCAAATGGAACAATACGGTACTGATGCAGACCGACAATGAACAAACGGCAGAGCGTTTCCTCACCAATCCGTTTGTGATGTCTGTCCGGAAGGTCTGGGTTTCGCCCGATTCCGTGTCCTCACGCAATTCAGACAGGAAAAAGGCAATAGACAACAAATGGAACAAGATGGATGACGAATACGGCATGGCAGCCCAGCAGATACGTATGCATTGCGGAGACAGCCTCCATCGTGCAGGATTTCGCGGGGAAGGCATGGAAATAGCAGTGATAGACGCAGGATATTATAATGCAGATGCGATAAAAATATTCAAAAAAATGAACATATTGGGCATCCGTGACTTCGTTAATCCGGAATCGGACATTTATGCGGAGCAGGAACACGGCATGAAGGTTCTGTCGTGCATGGCAGCCAACGAGCCTCATGTTATGGTCGGCACGGCGCCCGAAGCGGGATATTGGCTTCTGCGTACTGAGGACAACGACTCGGAACAGCCGGTGGAAGAAGACAACTGGGCGGCAGCAGTTGAGTTTGCCGACAGCATAGGAGCAGACATAGTGAACACGTCGCTCGGCTATTTCTCGTTCGACGACCCGGCCGACAACTATACCTACCAGGAACTTGACGGACACACATCACTGATGACGGCTTCGGCTTCACGGGCAGCCGACAAAGGAATGCTGGTGGTCTGCAGTGCAGGCAATGCAGGTGCAACCACATGGAAAAAGATCACTCCGCCAGCCGATGCCGTAAACGTACTGACAGTCGGTGCGGTTGACTCAACAAGGCTGAACGCTTCATTCTCATCGATAGGAAACACATCCGACAACCGTATCAAACCGGACATAATGTCGATGGGGGTATATACTGCAGTAACAGACAAAAGCGGAAGTATTGTACACGCCAACGGGACTTCCTTTGCATCTCCTGTATTTTGCGGACTGGTAGCCTGCCTGTGGCAAGCATGTCCGTGGCTTACAGTGCGGCAACTGATTGACATCATACATCAGGCCAGTGACCGCAATGACCATCCGGACAACATTTACGGATATGGCATAACCAACATCTGGGAGGCCTACCATCTGGCCCTAAAGCAAAAAGCGGAAGATGAAAAATGAGTCCCTTTCCTTAGTCGAGCTGAATGCGCTGGTACGCAGGAGCATTCAGACTTGTTTCCCCGACACATATTGGATTCAGGCGGAACTGAGCGACGTGCGCATCAACAGTACCGGTCATTGTTATCTGGAGTTTGTGCAAAAGGACACTCAAAGCAATGCTCTGCTGGCAAAGGCAAGGGGAATCATCTGGGCGAATACTTTTGCACGCCTGAAGCCTTATTTCGAGGAGGAAACGGGACAGACCTTTGTATCGGGCATCAAAGTGCTGGTGAAAGTAACGATAGGATTCCATGAGGTGTACGGTTATTCGCTTACCGTAACCGACATCGATCCGACCTATACGCTCGGTGACATGACAAAGAGGAGGAAAGAGATACTGGATCGCCTCCGGTCAGAAGGAGTGCTGACTCTCAACAAGGAGCTGCCGCTTCCGGAACTTTTGCAGAGGATTGCTGTCATTTCTTCGCCTACAGCAGCCGGTTACGGCGATTTCTGCAATCAGTTGCTAAATAATTCTTTCGGCTTCGTTTTCCATCTCCGACTGTTTCCTGCCATAATGCAGGGCGACAAGGTGGAAAAGTCAATAATTGCAGCACTGAACCGTATCAATATGGAAATCGACTGTTGGGATGCAGTGGCAATAATCAGAGGTGGCGGAGCGACCTCCGACCTTTCAGGCTTCGACACATATGACCTGGCAGCCAACTGCGCACAGTTCCCTTTGCCCGTCATCACCGGAATCGGTCATGAGCGTGACGACACAGTCATCGACATGGTTTCCCACACCCGGTTGAAGACTCCGACCGCTGCCGCAGAATTTTTTATCAATCATTTGCGTCAGACGGCAGAACGTTTGGAAGGGTATGTACAATATATATATCAAGAAGTTCCTCTACGATTGTCACGTGAAAGTGAGCGTCTCGACAATTGGCTGATACGTATCCCGTCGAAAGTGCAGATGCGCCTGCAACAGGAAAAATTTCTACAGGAACGTCTGCTGAAACGGATAGAAACATCTCTGTCAACCAAGATACAAATGGAAAAACACAGACTGGAACTCTACTCCCAACAGGTAAAGGCCGCCTCACCGGACGAGCTACTGAAAAGAGGATACAGCATCACACTGAAAGACGGGAAAGCCGTAACAGACGCTTCACTGCTCCGGCAAGGCGACGAAGTGGAGACGCGTCTGGCAAAAGGAAAATTCAAAAGCAGAGTTTGTAGTATATAAAAAACATCAAGGAAGATTATGCCGACAAAAAAAGAGACTTATTCGGAAGCAATGAAACGTCTTGAAGGTATCGTTTCACGCATAGAAAGCAACGAACTTGATATAGACGAACTGGGAGCGAATCTGAAAGAAGCGCAGAAACTGATAAAGTTCTGCCGGGACAAGCTTTACAAAACGGATCAGGAAATCCGTAAGATGCTTGGAGAAGATACGGACAATGAATAATAAAAAAGCAGCGGAACGAGAATGTTCCGCTGCGACAATTTATTCGACTATTGTCATTTCGTCAATCAGATTCTTGCAACCGCCCAATTTCTCCACGATAAACAATATATAACGGATGTCCACTGAAATGCAACGCTGCAAGTTATCGTTGAAATTTATATCACCTGAAAGTGACTCCCAATTTCCGTCGAAAGCTGCGCCAATCAGTTCTCCGTTGCCGTTCATTACTGGAGAGCCTGAATTTCCTCCTGTAATATCGTTGGTGGTAAGGAAACAAGCCGGCATCTCACCGTTAGGAAGGGCATATCGTCCGTAGTCTTTTGCCGCATACAGCTCCTTAAGCTTTTCAGGCACGATGAATTCCAAGCTATTGGGATCTTCTTTTTCCATCACTCCTTTCAGCGTAGTGTAATATTTGTAATGCACGCCGTCTTTAGGATCGTACGATTTCACGTTACCGTATGTAAGACGGATAGTGAAGTTCGCATCCGGTGCTTCCGGTGTGGGAGCATACATCTCGCAAAGCCCACGCACGTAAGTCTTGTGAAGCAGATCAATGTCTCCTTTCACCTCGTCCAGCCGGTTTATCAATTCCTCGTACTTGTCATTGACAGTCTTTGCATATTGCACCGACAGATCCGCATATAGGACGTCAAGTGTCGGGTTGGCGATAAAAGCGTTAAAGTTCTTTTCATCGGCAAAAATGCTGTTGTCATACAATGAGTCCACATAAGCGTTATAGTCTTTTCCAAAACGATCCTGGATAGTTTTGTAGAAATTTGGAAGTGCGTCTTCCGGAACACATTCGGCATATAGTGGTATCAATGCCTTTGCCACTTTGCGGTCTACTTCATGGTCATAGTCCTTGTTGTGTATGTCAGCATAGAGTTCTTTCAGACTCTCAATGGCCTTCTTGACTTCTTTCTCTTTTTTATTTTTCAACGCACTTACCAGATCATCCAAAACAGACATTTTTTTAGACGGGGTAAATTCGATTCCTACGCGGAAAGTCTCTGAAAAGTAAGTCAGCTGGGTATGGAGAGGCATTACTCTCTTAACATAGTCGTCTATCTTACCGACCACCGCCTTATAGTCCTCATCCTGTTTCTGTCCGGCAAACTCCAGGAATTTCAATTCCTGTTCGGCCTTAGCTTCCAACACATTGTTATCCGCAATCGCCTTGTTCATGCCGATAGAATTTTTCCAATAGTTGCTCGATGCTGCAAACTTGCTGGCATACTGAATACGTACCTTGTTGCTTGCCGCCATTTCCTTGCGTAAGACTTTCAGACGTGCGTCGCGCACCGTAATACGAGGAATGTTGGTTCCTTCCACACGCAGACGCACTTCGCTTCCCGTAAGGTAACGGCTGGTACTTCCGGGGAATCCCATAATCATGGCATAGTCACCTTCCTCCAAGCCTTTCAGAGATATGGCGAGGTGTTTCTTAGCCTTTAGGGGTATGTTCGTTTCTTCGTATCCGTCAGTAGGATTCCCATCCTTGTCTGCATAGATACGGAACATGGAGAAGTCGCACGTATGTCGCGGCCACATCCAGTTGTCTGTCTCTCCACCGAACTTACCTATGGAAGATGGAGGAGCGGCTACCATGCGCACATCGCCATATGTCTTGATGAAGAACACATAGTATTTGTTGCCGGCATAAAAGGGAAGTGCCTGCGTAGAGATACCGGGCTTCCCTTTCAGATCACTCTTTTTCAACTGTTTGTCGGCCAGGTCTTTCAGATACTTGCTTCCGAAGGATTCCGCTTCGGTCACCCTACCCTTCTCGATATCCTTGTTTACTACATCCGTTACGTCCACAATACGTTCCACAAACTTGAATGTCAGTCCCGGTGTGGGCAGTTCTTCCTCGTAGCTTTTCGCCCAGAATCCATCGGTCAAATAATCGTGTTCCACCGAGCTGTGTTGCTGAATGGCACCGTATCCGCAATGATGATTAGTCAGAATCAGTCCGTTTGGAGAAATGATTTCGCCTGTACACCCCCGTCCAAAAATACCTACAGCATCCTTCAGTGTAATGCCGTCCGGATTGTAAATGTCTGCGACATCCATCTTCAAACCCTGAGCCTTCATTCTATCAGCCAGATTCTGCTCCTGCATAAGCTGGAGCAGCCACATCCCCTCATCGGCCTTTGCCGGAGAGAATACAGCACAAGCCAAAGCCAGTGCCAGTGTCAGTTTTCTCATCTTTTTCATGTCATTGTAATTTATAGTTTATTGTAAAATAGGATTATTGTTTTCAAACCAATCCGATATACTTTCTGAACTTTTCCACACTCGAGTTCATGATGAGAGCTTCAGGGAAGTCAGTCTCACGGATAAGTTCAAGTGCATGGCAGTAATTGGCGATATCAAAAGAAATATGTGCATCACTTCCAAGAATAACAGGGACTTCGTACCGTTTGCAAAGAAGGAGAATTTCCAGATTGTTCGGACGTGCCTCTTCCTTATGCCTGCATGGACGCAGTGAACTGTTGTTGATTTCAAGCAGAGTGTTATGCTCCTTTGCCGCCAGGACAATCGGCTCGAACAACAGTTTAGCCGTACCGTCACCAGGATGACTGATAATATGAATATAAGGATTGGAAATGACGTTTATCAAACCGTGTGTATTTTTTTCAGGCGTCCCCTGAGCATAGCAAAGCGAATGAATACCGGCAATTCGGATATCCAGCATCTCCATATAATGTCCGTCCATGTCCAGACGTCCATCAGTGTCAAGGATATTTATTTCTGCCCCAAGCAGCAGTTCGACACCGTACATCTGACGCGGCACGACATAAAGGTTACGGAAATAGATCGGGTTACAACTTCCCGGTATACCGGAAGAATGCTCAGTGATGCCCAACAGTTTCAGACCTTTTACGGCAGCTGCCTGAGCCATCTCCTGCAAGGTGCTGAAAGCGTGTCCGCTGGCAATAGTATGAGTATGCACATCTAATTCTACTTTCATAATGATTTTTACATAGGATCTACATCATAAAATACATTTACAGCGCTGAAGCGTTCGTCTGACATGATGGCACACTGCACTTCCGTCAGATATTGCCTAACTTTATTCATCGAGAGTTCATGCTCTATTTTGATGACAATCTTTTTGATAAACAGGCTTTGTATTCGCGACACAGGCGGTTTGTCAGGCCCAAGTATCCTGTCTCCCAGCCCGTTTCGCAGATATGCAGCCATTTGTTCAGCTGCCCGGCAAGCAACATCTTCTTTGCGGTGTTTCAGATATACATAGACAAGACGGTAGAACGGAGGATATCTGAAAAGTTTTCTCTCTGCCAGCTGGTCCTCGTAAAACTGCATATAGTCATTGTCCATTATCTGGTGAATAAGCGGAAGATCCGGTGATTTTGTCTGCAACACCACTATTCCTTGTCCGTTTTTTCTTCCGGCACGTCCTGCCACCTGCGCCATAAGCTGGAATGCACGTTCATGTGAACGGAAATCAGGATAATTAAGCATGGTATCGGCATTCAGAATGCCAACCACGCTAACCTTGTCGAAATCGAGTCCTTTCGAGATCATTTGAGTCCCTATGAGGATGTCCGTCTTTCCATCCTCAAAACCGGAAATGATCTTTTCATAAGAAGTACGCGTTCGGGTCGTATCCAGATCCATGCGTACCACATGCGCTTCCGGAAAAAGCTGACTGATTTCGTCCTCTATTCTTTCCGTACCGAATCCTCTGTTCCGCAATTCGGTTTCTCCACATGCGGGACATGCCGCCGGTACATGATAGGTATATCCGCAATAATGACACGTCAATTGGTTCAACCGCTTATGATATGCCAGACTTACATCACAGTTTTTACATTTTGGCACCCATCCGCAGGTATGGCACTCAATCATTGGAGCAAAACCCCGCCGATTTTGAAACAGAATGACCTGTTCCTTTCTGTCAAGCGCTTCTTTGATTTTCTGAAGGAGAAAAGGAGAAAATTGTGCAGTCATTCTCTTCTTGCGTGCCAGTTCCTTTATGTCCACCAGTTCTATTTGTGGAAGACGGACATTCTGATGCCGTTCGTTCAGCGTAACAAGTCCGTATTTGCCCAGCCGAGCGTTGTAATAAGTTTCTATACTCGGCGTTGCAGTGCCCAGCAATGTCTTTGCTCCATACATTGAAGCCAACATGACGGCTGCATTCTTTGCATGGTATCTCGGAACCGGGTCCTGTTGCTTATAGCTGTTTTCGTGCTCTTCGTCAATAATGACCAGGCCCAACCGTCTGAACGGAAGAAAGACTGACGACCTAACCCCTAAAATCACGTCATAACTGTCATCGGATATCTGTTTGCGCCATATTTCCACCCGTTCGGCATCCGGGAACTTGGAATGGTACACTCCAAGACGGTTCCCAAATACACGTCTGAGCCGTTCGGTAATCTGGGTGGTGAGTGCAATTTCAGGTAGCAGGTAAAGCACCTGTTTCCCCGATTTCAAGGCTTGGTCTATCAGATGGATGTATATTTCCGTTTTCCCGCTGGCCGTAACTCCATGCAGAAGACATACATTTTTCTCACGGAATGACAGCAGAATATCATCATAAGCACGCTGTTGCGCAATACTGAGAGAGTTCAAAGGTACTGTCTCGGCTGCGTTTCTGTCAAGTCTCCCAATCTCATATTGATACGTTTCAAAAACGCCCTTTTCCACAAGCTCGTTGAATACAGAAGAAGTAGTGCCGGCAGCTTCTGTCAGTTGCGCGCGTGTCACCTCCAGTGGTGTGCATCCCGGTTCCCAACCTGACAGCTCAAGATATTTCATCAGCAGAGCCTGTTGTTTTCTGGCTTTGGAGAGCAAATCCAGTTGGATATGGATGCCCGTTTCATTCTGCATAGCTTTTGTCAGACGCACGCGAGTCTCCGTACGTGGTCTGTAATTGAACTTCAGGTCCTCGCGGATACGTACTGCATCCTTATCCAGGAGTGACCTGACTACGGGAAGCAAATTTCTGATATGAGTCGATTTTTCCAGTTGGGCGATGTTTTGGGTTTTCCCCGTACTGAGTGAGTCAAGTATCCTGCGTTCTTTTTCAGACAAAGGACCGGCCGCCACAAAATCGCGGTTTACCTCCACCCTTGTTTCACTTTCCAGTTTCATGCCAGATGGCACAGCTGCATTATATACGTCTCCCAACGTACACAAGTAATAGTCTGACAGCCATTTCCAGAAAGCATACTGATGCCTCAGCACAATAGGCGACTCATCAAGCACTTCCGCAACATCCTTTATCTCATAATTACCTGAAGGTGCAGTCCCGGTCTGTACAACGATACCCGTATAATATTTTCTGACACCGAAAGGGACAATGACACGGCATCCCTCTTTTACCTTATCTTCCATCCCTTCCGGTACGGAATAAGTAAACTGACCCGTGACGGGCAGGGGAACTATGACATCCACACATTTCTTCATACAGCAAAGATACAAAGAAAGTATGTCAAACATTCCCCATTACAGATTTTTCTTCAGTAAGAAAAATCTGTAATGGGAGAGAAGCTCAAAACATATAAGCGAGGGAAATCTGCCAAGTATTATATTTGAAATTTTCAACTGTAGTCCCATCATTTTTCATCATGATACCACTGTTTTTCAAAGCGAAATTGTAGTTGGCACCTACATGAAAGTGCTTTAACACTTTCAATCCGGCTCCGACATTGAAACTGGTAGTCCTTTTATTGAGCTCACAAACTTCCCCAAACACCCTGTGTCCGACGTTGAATCCGAACTGAGGGCCGACAGCCACATATGCTCCCACAAGGCTGCTGAATCCAAATGTCCATTTTGCGTTGACGGGAATCTCAATACTTTTCTTCGTGATTGAACTTTCCTCAGTATCTATCCCACATTGATTGTACAACGCGGAAACGTCCAGTCCAAGCCCAATAATTGGGAGAGTAAGTTCGGCAGTGGGGCCTAAGAAAAAACCAGTCTTATTGTCCGAACTGAACATTTCCTTCGATATTGACACTTTTGATATATTCAAGCCCGCTTTCACACCGAAATTCAATTGAGCCTGTGCCGGAATTGATATACACAGACAAACCATGAATATCAGAACAGAGAAAAACTTTTTCATTTTCACACGTTTAAGTTAATATTACAAATATAATGAATAATGTCATTTAAGAGCACTCAGCCAGGCAGGTACATATCCCAAACGATGTTCAAGCTGTGCTTCATAGAGCGATTGCGGCTCAACCATGGTACCGTTGCCCTCATCAAGTGTCACCTGATCCTGAACGAAACTTATCGGGTCGCCATGGAACCCTACAATGACAGGAGGCAGGAACTTCCAATACCTCCAACCGGTACGCCACCAGTCGAATTCCGTACCTACATCTCCGTTCCCTTTCGGAGCCGGAGAATTTATCGAGTTCATATTCCAGATTGTCAGGTCACTCAGATGATTAGGCATTTGCCCTGCATCACCTCCCTGCCGTGTCTGCATGAATCCGCCGGTACAGTTGTCTATCAATGTTGCGCGCGGCTGGGTGGCATGCGCCTCAAAGCAAGCGTCACTACCCCATGAGACCCGCCAGATAACCGCACCCATACTTGGTTTCGACACACCGCACGCATGGTATTGCCCGGCACCCTCTTCAATGTACGAAGCTGACCATTCGTCGGCCAAAGGACGGTCGGAATAGTCACGGACGTCACCAATGAATACACGGCTCGAACCCTGTGAGCGAATGGCAGAATGCCCGCCGGTCCCGTCTATGTCAATGTCATATGCCGAGAAATTGGCACATGAAATGATGGAAGCCGCTTCGCTTACACTTGTGAACTTCACACGGCGCATCCAGGAATTGACCAGACGCAGAAAGTTTACAGGCTTGTATGCTCCGTCATCATTCCAGCTACGGTGATGCTGGAAGTCAGCACAACCGTTTCCTACAAATGACAAATCTTCTACTCCTACGTTTTCATAGTGCCTGTATTTATACAGCTGCCAGTCCCATTGCGGATCCACCTCGTGCATGATCGGTTCCTTGAATGTGACAGTATTACCACTTATCCTCACAATCTGATGTATGTCCTCAACCTGCACTCCTTCTTGGATAATGTTCACGAAAGTACTCTCCACCTCATACGGCTCAAGTTCCTGTGCTATGAGTTCCTGACTGTTGTCATGCATATAGAGGCATACCCATTCACCGACACTGAACGAACTTGCGTCAGCGATCTCTACGCTGAACGCCCCTTTTTGCGCACTTCCTGTCACATCATAGGAAGAGCCTAAAAAACCGTTGTTTCTTATGCTTATCATCACAGGAGATGAATACAATTCCTCGCTCTCGGGAAGCATTGGAGTTTCCATCACAAGACGCGTCTTTTCAGGTCCGTCACCCTTTATGACAAAGTTACCTCCATATATGCTGATCATGTTGCTTGTATTGTTCCCCTTACTGTCAGGATATCCATATCCGTCATCTAATGACAGACTCTTGTCTGAGTCATACGTGTTGTCATCATCATTATGCAGCACATATTCCCCCTCCGGGAAGTAAATCACAATCTTTGCATCCGAATTCCCCGAACTCTGTGTCAGGCCATATTCATCAAGTATTCGGATAAACGCATCCCGTGCACTCAGAGAGTTTTCATTCATATATTCCTGCACATTGATGACGGTATATCCCCACGCAAAGCCATCCGGCGGAGCGGTTTCCCCATGGTCATATCCCGCATATGAAAAATCGAGCAATACGTTGTCGTCACTTTTCATCACGAACTTCTTCCATGCATCCGTAGAGACAGAAGCCGAAGCCTTTACTGTCAGTTCTGTTCCGCCGTTGCGCAGGACCAATGTAAGCTGTTGTCCGCTTTCATCCATTTCCACCGTTCTGTAAAGAGAAAAATTAACGACACTCTTCCCCGTCATGTCCGCTGCAAGAGAAGTCGAAAGTTGCTTCCACTGTATCCCATTAAAGGAAACAAGCCAATAGCCGTCGCTACCGACAGATATCTGGGGGGTGTACACTCCCTTTCCCGTCTTCCTCAGGGCAGGTACCGGATCACCTGAAAGATTTGTCAGCGCAATGGTCTCTCCACCCAGCAACACTATCCAATACCCATCCTCATCCACTCCGAACAGTGGGATGTCGGCATCATCTCCCGTACGCGACGTAGCGGTTGAAATAGTGCCGTCACTCAGTTGCAGTCTGTATGTACCCGACTCGTCCACAGTATAGTCCACTATCTCCGCATCACCTTCAAGCAGGGTTTGCACAGCCGCAATATCCTCATTGTATTGGGTCAGAAGATCAGTCAACGCTGCCGGCTGCTCAGCAATCTCCGTTGTGCTTTCCTGCACAGAGTCGTCTGAACAGGATAATAAGGCAAACAACCCCGTACAAAAAACAATTCTTTTCAATAATCCCATCATGGCATTAATAACTTTTATTGTTCTTATTCCGCTTCACCGTATGGCAATGCGGGAATGCCGAATAACATCTTACTCACGACTGGTACGAAGATACGGATTAAATTTTTGCCTGCAAAACTATCCGACCTAATTTTAGCAGTATGTCCCATGTAGCAAGATACATGGGACATACCAGCAATATAGTTTCAATCCTTTTATTTCAAGGCGTTCAGCCAGGCGGGGACATAACCCAAACGATACTCAAGCTGTGCCTCATAAAGCGATTCCGGAGTAACCTTCGTCCCGGTGCTTTCCTCATATGACAACTGGTTTTCCTCAACCGTGAAGAAACCGGAAGACACGACTCCATACGTACCGACAACTATTGGAGGATAAATTTTCCACCACTTGTCGTTCTGAAGCCACCAATGAAAATCAGATGCAAAACTCCGGCCTTTCTCATCGGTCGTTCCCGTCACATACAAGTTCCATATAGTCAGATCACGCAAATGATTCGGAGCCTCCGTTTCAGCTCCTCCGGCATGATAATACACCAGTCCGCCACTGCAATTGTCAAACAATGTAGCTCTGGGCTGAGTTGCATGCGACTCGAAGCAGGCATCTATACCCCATGTACAGTTCCAAACGACAGTGCCGATACTTGGCTTCGACACTCCACAGCCATGGTATTGCCCGTGGGCAACCTCGTCTTCACTTTCGTCACGGACGCCACCTATAAATACGCGGCTGGACTCCTGCGCTCTAACGGCTGAATGGCCGCGTTTCCCCTCAATCTGTATATCATACGCTGAACAGTTGGCACACTGGTTAAAGGTAACAGCTTCACTCACACCATTAAACGTTACATTCCGTATCCATGAATTCACCAGACGATTGAACACGACAGGCTCATAACCATAATCGTACAACCACGCCAGAGTTTCGTCCACTCCTTCACCATGGTGATAATACGGAGTGAGCAACGACTCCCCTCCGACAAAAGCGATGTCCTCTATGCCCACATTCTCGAAACACTTGTATTGACGAATCTCCCAGCCGTCATTGTAATCATTTATCGATACGTCAATATCACTCATGATAGGCTCATAGAAGGTAACAGTTCCGCCCGATGCCGATTTGACCTGATGAAACTCCATAATGAATATGCCGTTGCCGTCCTCAGCTGATTCGCTGCTCAAGCCCGGCGTCTGGGCTATGCTCCATCCTGAGCGATAACTGTAAAGAGGTCCCAGTTCCTCCTGCAAGAGGTCGTCATCGGCACTGCGCAAGCGCAACTGCACCCAGTCGCCCGCACTGATTCCGCTCGTGGAAGACACCTGCACTGAAAAATCGCCTTTCGAGGCATTTGCTGTCACATGAGCCAATGACTGCGAATTGCTTATATTACGAGGGCTGTTGGTATGTCCTATGCTAATGAGTGCACCCGTTGATGACTCATCCGTTCCGATATAGTCAGCCATTACCAGCCTGGTCTTATCCGGCCCGTCCCCTTTTATTACAAAGTTTCCTCCATAAATCGGATAAGGCTTGTCATGTGAACCTTCTTCCTGAAGGATGTACTCCCCTTCCGGAAAATAGATTACGACACGTGCACTGGAATTTGTCGCGCTCGAATTGGATTTCCTGATCAGATTGTAACTGTCAAGAATATCCTCCAGAGCCTCGCGTGCACTCATAGAATTCATATCCATGTATTCCTGCACATTAACCACCGTATATCCCCATGCAAAGCCATCAGACGGAGCCGTTTCTCCACGCATATATCCCGCATACGAAAAATCGAGCAGCACATTATCGTCTCCTCCAGATAAAAAATTCTGCCACGCTGTGGCAGAATTTTCATCTATAGTCGTTGTCAACAATCTCACCGGGAGTGTCACCAACCTGCAATACCCTTCTTGCGAGAATATCTTGATTGCTATCTGATCATCATACTCTACTCCCCGAAGGTTGACGGTCGGAGCTGTTACCGTAAGTGTCGTTTCCGTCAGTTTGACGCTCCATCCGGTAGTCTCAATCACCGCTTCCACAATATCATCACTCTGAGTGACCGAGAACACCTTTGTCTGTCCCAATCCGAAAGTCACAGGCGTCGAATTTCCATAGTCAATCTCCAGCGACAGTCCCTCATATATGGCGACAGTCTTTGAAAGCTGTGTACTGCCTGAGGTCCATGTGAGAGTAATGTATTTGCCGTCATCGTCCACGACCACATCGTCAAAGAGAGAGGTCCCGGCCTGAGCAAGTTCTGGATTCGCCATACCTATGTCTCCGATCCATGTTGTCCCGTCCAACGTATATTCCCACTCTCCATCACTGTTGACACGGAACTGCGGAGTGACACCGGCTTCAGGAGAGGCACTTACCATGTCTCCGTTATCATCACGCAGCGGATAGGTCACATCATATTGCGTATAATACCAGTAGCCATCCTCACCTATGGACATTACGGGAAGAGACTCATCCGGCTCGCCACTGTACACGGAAATGGTATCGCCGTTGCTCAACTCTATGATATAGTCTCCATTATCCGAACAAGTATATCCGGTCACCAGCACTGCACCGTTCAAGATAGCCCGATAATTGGCAATATCCGTATTATACTGTTCGACGAGCGATTCCAGCGCATCCAGCCGCGAATTCAGGCTGTCGATATCGCTCCGGATATCGTCTCTGTCGTCGCATGAATGGAAAGCGACGATAGAGATGATGCTAATGAATAAGAATAACAGTCTTTTCATGGTTCAATATTGTTATTGTTGTGCACCATATTCCGAATATGTAGAGTTCGGCGTGAATGTTCCTGTCTCCAGGTCGAATGTTCCGCCATCGAACGGATTGCTGTCGATTACCGTGATAGACTCGGAATCAGAAACGCCCCAACCGCTGGTGACACCACCGGAGTAATAGAACATTCTCCAAAGAGGATTTGCTGAACTTCCATCGCCACGGTATCCGATGTTAGGAGAACATACGGTTCCTGTAGCTGATTCTGTAAGTCGGATAACCATATAGGCATTCGACAGAACTGTTCCGTTGGTCGCATCCGCAAAGAACAGGTTGTCACTCACCTGAACATCGCTTATCGTACTTGCATATACGAATGCGGTCGTATTCGAACCCACATTTACGAATGTATTATTTTGCAATACAAGCTGAGAAATCGTAGCATAGTTTCCATTGAAAATCTTGAAGTTCTCAACCAGTCCGTCAGCACAATAGAATACGCTGTTCTTCAAGGTAATGTTAGGATAAGTAGCCGTACTGCTTGAGACACTGACAATGAATTTATTGTTGGAATCACCTTCCGAGAAGATAATGGAACTGTTCTCTATCACAAAATTGGCAATGTTTCTACTGCTGCTGCTTATGTAAGTAATCGGATTCGACGTAGGCATAGTGACAGAACAGTCATAGAAATACACATCTCCAAATGAACCATCTGCATTTTGTGTCAGAATATAAGATATGGCATCGGAAGAGTTATATACCTCAGAAGCATCCATGTCAATGTTATAGCACAGGAACAGACCGTCATTATCTGGTGCCGCCACACGAATCTGCCTGTTAACAGTCAATGAGCTTCTTTGGATTGAATTGTTTCCTATAAGAATCACATTCTGATAGTTATTATCCGTTGCATCATAAGTAGCGGCCACACCGGGTTCTATGAAATAGACGCCTCCCGTCGTAATGCTTGAGTTATCAGCATCTATCAGTGTCGCTTCTCCATAGTCAGACATACTGATAGACAAATCTCCAATGGTCAGCGTCTCTCCAGCCTGATACAGAGCATAGTAGCTTGTAACCACCTCTATTGCCTCCACCTTTATCTTGTCCACTGCCCATGTGACGCCCTTGTTCACCTGAACTGTCAGATCTGTTGAATTGTCGGCTACAGCGGCACGACTCAAAGTCGATGTCTGTGCCGGGGCGGTCACAGTCAAAATGCCTTCACCTGTATCTTCATCGGTAATCTCTATCGTGGCAACCCAACCGGAAGGTGCTGTCACAACATAGTTGTCGCCTTTCACTATCACTTCGGTCGTCGCCGTCAAGCCATATCCGATATTCCAGACACCATTGCTGTATCCGCTTTCCGGTTCGACAATCTCACACAACAGATCCTCCACAATAGGCAAAGAATAAGTTTCACCGCTGTACAGCGTCACCTGAATCACACTGATTCCGTTTACAGTGGTTTCAGTCACACTCGCAAAGAACTGGTCACCGGTTTCAATGGTGCCGCTTGTAGTAGCCAACACATAATTGCCGTTTTCATCAAGGACATATTCCCATTCGTTGGTATAATATACCTGCCAATAACCTTCGCTGTTTATACGAAACTGCGGGGTCACTCCGTTGTCGCCTATGGCCTTGACACCGCTGTCCACTCCATTGATTACCCAGTTGCCGTCTTCATTGATTGTTATTGTCGGAGTGTCAACCGAGCCTTCCGAACCTTGTGTCAAAGTCAGAGTCTCGCCGTCACTCAGGACAACGGTGTAAGTCCCGTTGTCATCGACGGTATAGCTTACAACAGTCTTGTTTCCTTCTACAAACACACGCAGTGCATTAAGGTTCTCATTCAGCAGACTCATCTGAGCCTCCAGACTTGTCACACGATCAGTCAGAGCATCAATGTCTTCCTTCAAATCATCGGTATTACATCCTGCCAATACAAACATTGCCAGCAGGAAAGGCAATAAAATCTTAGAAGTTTTCATATTTTCAGGGTGTTAAATTTAATTTACATCAACAATAATGTTACAAACTTTCGTATCAGAATATTTGTAGTTGGCATTTGTCAACACGAATGTAGCCGTATAAGTTCCGACATCCTCATACGTGTACTCATAAGTATCGACTGAAGTGGAAAGGGTTTTTACGCTCACTCCCTCGTCCGGATCACAGGAATTAACCTTCAGATAGTCGGAAACGAGCCATGTGTATGTTCTCGCATCTCCGGACGTGTTGGAACTGTTCATTTGAAAAGATCCGGTTCCAATGTTGGACAGGTTCCAAAAGCCTCTTGCACCGTTGGTCACAGTCACATACTGCAAGGTGTCCCTGTTAGCCGTAGCCGCATTCAGGATGCTCGAAGGAAGTGTCTGTAACTGAGAGTCCGTCATATCCTTATAATTCATGTTGAGTGCGGTAAAGCCGAACTCACTTGGTGATATTTCCGATGTGGAGCCTGTCTCCAAAGTGTTTGTGATTCCCATCCCGGTAAAGTTTATTCTCGATTGAGAGGAACCCGCCATCGTCACGTCTGTCGACTGGTAACGGATTGCGATTGTCATATTCTCTCCGAAATGTTCTTTCAAGTCTATATCGAAAGAAGCCGTCCCGTAACTGACTTGAGGAAGCTCATCCTGCGGAACAAGTTCCGTCCATGAAGAAGATTCCACCAATGCAGAGTCAGTCACAAAATCATCTTTGTATAAGCCACTGAAATCATGCGAATAAAGTATACTGAATATGCCTGCAGGATTTCCATACTGCGCTTCCACTGAAAAGCTCAACACAGAAGTCTCTATACTCGCCGTGTCAAGTTCCGTCCGGTCACGGTATATATACCTGTGTCCGTCCTCACCGCTGTAAAACACTACATAGTCAGGAGACCCTTCGATGCGAAACTCTACGGAACTGCCTTTTGATATAGAAACAATCTGGCCCTCAGAAATGACTTCGTCATCGAGTATTACACAGACAGTCGCGTCATCCAGACTGCGATTCAGCTCCTTGTCACATGAAACGACTGCAAGAGACAACGAAGCCAGCATCCATAATTTATACAGTTTCATTTGTTAGGTAATTTTTAAAGTTAAACGATAAGGACTTTACGTTACCACCCGGGATTATTCTGTGTAATAGCTTTGTTAACAGACATTTCCACATCAGGTATGGGAAAATAATTATACGTGTCCGACACCTGGAAATAAGTGTACACATTGGTAGGTCCCTGTTGCCATTCAGTACCGCTGCTTGTAGCATAGATGACCAGTTCGTTCATCCTTTCACTGAATTCTCCCCAACGGATAAGGTCGAAGTGACGCAGGTACTCAAAGCACAGTTCCCTCGCACGTTCGTCCTTTATCATTTGACGGAACTCATCCTGATCCAGTCCTGAAATGGTGGATGCCCCGGCACGTTCCCTTACCATATTAAGATACAGGTATGCCTCATCTGTCGGGCCGTTAAGTTCGTTTTCCGCCTCGGCAAGCATCAGCAACACATCAGAATAACGCAGGATAGGGAAGTTAATGGCAGTGTAGTTCTTGTCCTTTTTATCCGCCTCATACTCACGGCGCCACTTTGCACACACACGGGCAATGTTGCTGGTGAATGTATTGGTGCCACTGCGGTATTCGTAGTCGCCCTCCTCAGGTTCGTCCGCACCACTTTCCCACTCAACATTTCCATAAGAATAAGAGCGTCCGTTGTCATGTTCGAGCCACAACTCCCTGAAACCTTTGCTGCGCGATTCATCCTCTCCGGAACTTGTTATCAGCGCACCTTCATAGAACCGTCGTCCCGTAACGCCTGTATTGGAGCCACCGGATTCCACATAAACGAACGGTGCAATATTCCACAAAAAACGCTCGTCTTTCGTCTTGACAAGATAGGTTGCGTCCCACGTGTTCTCCCTGTCACTGCCAGATCCATAATTTACGGTCAGACTCATCAGGTTGCTGATGGTAGTCATCGGCGATTCAATGCAATACAATCTGTACAGTTTCGGAGTAGCATAGATAAAGCCATAGGAATATCCCGGGTCTGAAGAGCCGACTATATTGGTTTCGCTGGCCAGGTTCGGAGCCGTAATTCCTATGATGTTGCCGATACGTCCCTCTGCTCTTGTGTCGCCCGTATTGTCTCCGGCAAATTCTACTTCCCAAATGCTTTCGTTTGCCGTAGTATTATACTGATCGGAACACATATCGATGAATACATCCCAATAATCATCTGCAAGGCTGTGCCCTCCGTAATCAACTACCATCTGGGCATATTTCTTGGCTTCCTCAAAATAGGTGGTCGTTTCATCCTCGCTTGCAGTAACACCATCACGATAATGTTCTCCGGCACGGAACAAATATACACGTGCCAGGATTCCCCATGCAGCCGATTTTGAGACATGTCCGGGCAGATAACTCAACTCGGATGCCGTAAGCAAGCCACCGGAATCGACATCGGATATTTCTGCCATCTCAGAAATGATGAAGTCATAGATTTCCTGCTTGTCGGTACGCTCAATGTCCAACCCGACTACGGTAGTCGTAGAAGATGTTCTGAAGGGTACATCACCCCAGCACTGCACCAGGTTAAAGTAATAGAATGCACGCAGGAACCGGACTTCGGCAATATACTGTGCCTTTGTGTCATCATCGATGTCAGACACACGGTCAATGTTCTCCAGGAAGATATTCGCACGATTGATTCCTGAATAAAGCGTGTACCAGAAAGCAGTGACGGCCTGGTCACTTGAAGTAGCATTATTACAGATAAGTCCCTTTGTGGCAGGAGAACGCCCGGAACCTCCGTAATGCGAAAGGTCGTCCCCACCTACCAGATACATATAGTCCGCACCATAAAAAGAAGACTGTCCCAATATTGCGTAAATACCGGTCAAAAAAGAGCTTGCTTCCTCTTCAGTGGAGAAGTAATTCTCCAGAGTCATGTATGTCGGCTCTTTCTCAAGAAAGTCTGAACAGGACGTAGACAAGCTGCCGAACATCATGAGCAAAATAGCATATCTAAATTTTTTCATATCTTTATTTTTGATGATGGTTACACTAATTAGAATCCAAGATTTACGCCAAAACTGATTGTATATGCTCTCGGATATGACGAGAAGTCGAGTCCCGGAGTCAGCGCACTGTTACGTACAGACACTTCCGGGTCATACCCTGAATAACTTGTCAACGTCCATAAATTCTGTGCCGCCACATAAACTCTTGCAGATGAAAGATGTGCTTTCTGTGCTATCTTCTTAGGGAATGTATAACCCAACGTCACCGTCTTCAACCGCAGGAACGATCCGTCCTCAACAATACGTGAAGATATCACAAGGTTAGAAGATGAGTTGGTAGCGGCAGGAATGTCACTATCCGGATTTTCCGGTGTCCATCGGTCAGCATAGCTTGCATATTGGTTCAACTCACGCTGCATATTGTTCGAACTCTCAAAGAACAGGCGGTTGGCATTCAAGATGTCATTCCCGTATGACCATTGGAAAAAGACACTCAGGTCGAATTCCCTGTAAGTGAATGAATTGGTGAAACCACCCGTATGGATGGGAAGTCCGCGCCCGATGATGGTACGGTCGTTTGAGTCAATGATTCCGTCACCGTTCAAGTCCTTATACTTCGGCATACCCGGCTGAGTATTGGTTTCCGTAGAGAAATATGGCACACCGGCTTTCAGCGTATATGAGTCGCCCGACTGGTCAAAGTCATCATACTTATAGGTACCTTCGTAGATGTATCCGTACATCATACCCATCGGCAAGCCAACCATAGCAATGTAACTGGATTGGGAGTTGTAATTCTGGTCGAAGGAAGCGGCTGTCAGCAAGGCATCCTGTCCTTCCGAAAGCTCCAGTACCTTGTTCTTGTTGAACGCAATGTTGAAGTTCGTTGTCCATGTGAAATTCTTGGTCTTGATGTTCACAGTGTTAAGCGTCAACTCAATACCGTCGTTACGTACCTTTCCGATATTCTTCGTCGCGCTGTAGAATCCCGAACTCAACGGAAGGGAAGCCTCCAGCAACAGGTCACGCGTGGTCTTGCGGTAAATGTCTCCCGTAAAGTTGAGACGCTCGTCAAAGAAGCTCAAGTCCACACCCAAGTTCCACTGCTCGGTCGTTTCCCACTTCAGGTCATCGTTGGCAATGGTAGTCGGCACGGCACCGGCGTTGGTGTTGTCATTGTTAAACGGATAAACACCGCTCGGAACGCTTCCATTTGAAATATAGTCGCCGACCTTATCCTTCAATACCTCTATCAAAGAATAATACTGGTACTCGTCAATACGGTTGTTTCCCGTAAGACCCCAGCTCAGACGCAACTTACCGCTGGTTAACCATTTTTTCGTGGGCTTCATGAACTCTTCCTCCGTAAATGTCCACGCCACAGAACCGGAAGGGAAATATCCCCAGCGGTTGTTCTTACTGAATTTGGACGACCCGTCGGCACGGAACGAGGCTGTCGCGTAATACTTCGACTTGAAGTTATAATTCAAACGGGCCAGATAAGAAATCATCGACCATGAGCTTTTGCTGGAAGTTGACGAATAGAGGTCTCCTTCCGACATTCCTGACATTCCCAATGACTCGTTCGGAATATTTATAGTCTTGAAAGAATAGTATTCATAATCGGAATTCTGGAAAGTCAAACCGGCCAATGCATTGAAGAAATGCTTCTTTTGGATGTTAGTCTGATAAGTCAATGTGTTTTCATTCAACCAGGTCAGACGGTCATAACGCACCACCTGCGCATTAACGCCGGTAGACGAAGTAGGACCTCCATAACGCGTTTTGGAGTTGTTGAATTGATCCTGTTTGCGTGAATCCAAGGTATATCCGGCAGAAACCTTAAACTTCAGTCCCTTGATGAATTCATATTCCGCAAAACCGTTTATCTGAATATTGTTCGTATAATTCTTGCGGTACTCGTTCTTCAGCGACAGGATGGGGTTAAAACGATAGTCGTTACCGCTATCCACCGCATCGTCCAGCACATTGTCCATCAGAGAATTTAACGACTTGTTAGGATAAGTCACCGGACGATAGCCCCACACGCTGTAAAACAGGTTGTTCATACCGCTGTAAGAATTCTCCGAAGGAGTATTACCAGTCTGTATGGCACGCGAATAATTAGTTGTAATACTCATATTCAACTTGTTGCGGCGTATTATTGTATTTACGCGTCCCTGCATTCGTTCATAACCGGTGTTCAACAAGACTCCCTGCTGGTCATAGTAAGAAAGAGAAGCATTGTAGCGCACGCCTTCTGTACCTCCGGTTACGCGTACATTATGGCTGTGCTGCCATGCCGTGCGGAATATTTCGTCCTGCCAGTCATACTGGTCGATATTGCGGTAATCTTCCAGTGTCCATTGCTTACCATTATATTCCATCAGATAACCTCCGGTAGAAGAAGTCGCCTGTTCGGGGTACATCTCCGCCTGCAGCTTAACGAACTCGTAGGCATCCATCATAGGTATGGTACGTGTAACGTGCGACATCGTGACGCTGCCATCGTATGTAATCTGCGGCTTTCCCACCTTTCCTTTCTTGGTCGTGATAATTACGACACCGTTGGCACCACGCGCACCGTAGATGGCAGTAGCGGAAGCATCCTTAAGTATGTCAAGACTTTCAATATCAGACGGATTGATGGTAGCAGCCATTTCAGGGTCTTCGACCGGGAACCCGTCGATGACGTAAAGTGGAGAATTCTCCTGTGTAAGCGAGTTGTTACCACGTATCACAATATTCATGGAACTTCCCGGCATACCTTCGTTAGACGTTACGTTCACACCGGCGATACGACCTCCCAACGTCTGGTCGAACGAAGCCACCGGTGTATTGAGCAGCTGATCCATATCAGCTCTTGCCACAGAACCGGTCAGGTCGCGTTTTTTCACTTCCTGATATCCGACCACGACTACCTCGTCAAGAAGTTCCGAGTCCTCCTTGAGGACGATAGACATCGGTTTAGAGGCATCAACCTTCACTTCCTGCGTGGTATAGCCTATAAACGATATCACAAGTACAGCTTTCTTGTCGGGTACGCCCAGCGAAAATTTACCGTCAAAATCAGTGATTGTACCCTGAGAAGCGCCCTTGACAGTGACACTCGCCCCAATCACTGTTTCTCCGTTTTCATCTATTACAGTTCCTCTTACAAGCACCTGGGCGAAAGATGCCGTAAAAGAAAACAAGGTTAACAGTAACAAACTGAAACACCTTTTCTTTAAATAAGTTCGGAATTCGGTTTGCATATCTCATCGATAATATTAAAAGGTTTGAAAAAAGTATTACAAATATATTATGCCATTTATAAGAAAATGTAGCAAAATTATCCTTTTATTAGGATAAAAATATACATTAACATGGCCTTTTACGTTGGTTTCATGATAAATATTTAAGAATGGATAATAAAACATATTTCTAATGTCACAAATATAATTAAATATCTATATTACACAAAACATCCAATAGAAAACTTAATTAATTATTTTTTATTACAGGGAAGAACTATTTAAACCTTATTCGAGCTGTTTACAACGGAAAAGGAGGTTTTTGGGGAAACAAACCGTCATTCCAAGGCAATTGTCCCATCACTGTTTCGACACACAGGCATTCTGACAGATTAGATTTTCAGAAACAAGGACAAAAAAAGAGGCCGCCTCAATGAGACAGCCTCCCAACTGAAATATAATTGTCTTACTGGATTTCGCTTGCGTACTTGGTAAACTCACGGTCATCAGCAGCTTTGGCAGCTAAAGCCGGATCCAATTCCTTCACCTTATCCATGCTGGTCTCAACCAAATCAGCGTTATTGGTTCTCGCACCTACAATGGCCATAAGATAATAGGTATAGGCATCAGGATTCTTCACTGCCTCCAGAGTGTTCTTTGCCTTATTGTAATCTCCCGACAAGAGCTGAGCGAGAGCAGCTGAATTAGACTTAGTCTCACCGAAAGCTTCTACCGCACGATCATACTGACCTTTCTTGATATACAGATTACCCAAAGCCTCATTTGCAGTATCAGCACCGGCAGATTTGCTCAAATAAGTTTCAGCCTCAACCAAATCGCCCTTAGCCAAAGCGCAGAGAGCCAAGTTTGTGTTAACCTCAGGACTGTCAGCATTCTTGCTTGCAGCCTGTCTGAAATAAGTTTCAGCCGCTTCACGGTCACCTGCGACATAAGCCATCACACCAAGGTTATTGTAAGCGCGATAGTCGTCCGGATACAACTCAATAGTTTTCTTGTAGATAGCTTCCTGACGAGCCTGATCGGATGTCAGAGTTGCAGCATACAACAGTTCCTCCACGCTCAAAGAATCAGGAGTAGTATCAAATGCTTCGTTTATTTCTTCGTCATCGCGTCCGATAACATCATAGTTGACAGTCAGACGTGAACGACGCAACTGCGGAAGGATTTCATCAGCCAATGTCTTGTAAACTGAAGAAATATTCTTGATTTCCGCTTCACGCTGTTCTGGATCAGAATACATGGAAAGAACACGGAGAATCAGATCCTTGTCCTGGATGTTTGATTTGGCAACGAGTTCTTGGAATCCTTCCCAGTCCTGAGCAGTGTACTTGGTATCCACATTGGTTTCTATTTTACCCTTCTTCAGTTCCTTGGATATGTACTTTTCAGTGTTGCTCTGACGGCTGGCTGCCAGTTTGTCATTCAGCTTCAATCCACCGTCAGGAGAAGCATAAGCTGAAATCTCGATATTGTTCAACTTGTAGTTCTTCGTATCGTTAGCCACGTTTACAACTTGCTTGTTGAACGCTTTCAGGCTGTCAGACATCAACTCGCTCGCACGAATGTTTGCCTGCTGAATCAAGAACATTATCTGTGCCTGTTTAGCCTCTTTGATGATACGCTCATAAGCATCGGCACCATAAGAAGGACTTGCAGAATTTACGGTAGGCATCTCAGAAGTTGCGATTACACCGTCTGCAATCTTAACAGAAGGAATTGTGTATTCCTTATTCTTATAAGTTACCTTAAAATCCAGATAAAGCTCTGAATTGAACATTTCCGGAACGTAATCAAAAACGGCCTTTATCGTATAAGTGCCGCCTGCCTTATAAGAAATGGTCTGGTCATTACCTTCCACCTTTTCACCCTGGAATGTAACGGGCTGGCTTTTTGCCGAACGCTGTCCCCATCTCAGGACCGGAGTAACTTCAACAGTCGCTTTCTTCTTGAAATACTTTTCAGGGAATGTCCCGGTAATCGTAACAGGAACCTTACCACCTACTGCTTCAAGGACCTCCGGATCAGTCGTAAAATAGTCCGGCGACAATTCTCCCATCTTGCTACATGAAGAGAAAGCAAGTAAAATTAATGCCACAATGGGCAAATACAACTTTTTAGTCATAATGTTAATATTTAGTTTGAATTAATGATAATCTTGTCGTATTGCCTGTTATCTTCGGCAAAGATAGAAAAAACTTACAATATGACTTGTTTTTTCTCTCCTGATTTTCAAATTACTTATTAAAAAAACTAAATGTCGGACACCTCGTCATTTCCCATGATATTTCTTGGATGATGTGCAATTATTTCATCACGCAAGCGGTTCCGGTCGATATGGGTGTATATTTCCGTCGTTCCTATACTTTCATGCCCCAACATACATTGGATTGCCCTCAGATTGGCCCCTCCTTCAAGCAGATGCGTAGCGAAAGAATGTCTGAACGTGTGAGGACTGATATTCTTTTTCAGTCCTGTAATTCCGGCCAACTCCTTTATAATATGGAAAACCATTATCCGTGAAATATTCTTTCCAAACCTGCTGATGAACACGAAATCCTCGTATCCGGGTTTTATCAGCCCCGAATTGCGATCCGGGAAATAATTTTTCAGTTCGTTGACTGCACGCGGCGATATCGGCACCAGACGCTGTTTGCTGCCCTTTCCCTCCACTTTTATGAACTTTTCATCGAGATACAGGTCGGAAATCTTCAAGTTGCACAACTCGCTTACACGCAATCCGCAACTGTACAACGTCTCCAGAATGGCTCGGTTGCGCTGCCCTTCCCGTGTGGTGCGGTCAATGGCACCGATAAGCATATCTATTTCCTCAATAGTCAGGATATCAGGCAGATATTTTCCTATTTGTGGAGATTCGAGCAGTTCCGTAGGGTCTCCCGGTATGTAATCTTCCATTATCAAGAAGCGGTAAAAGGAGCGGATTCCGGATAAGATGCGCGCCTGCGAACGGGGATGTATGCCGATGTCTCTCAATCCGGCCGCGAAAGATTCCAGATTGTCCAATGTCGCCTCGCGGAAATCTATGTTTTCAAGAGTGAAGAACGCCATGAGCTTATCAAGATCGGCAAGATATGCATCCACCGTATTGTCGGACAATGACTTTTCCAATTTGAGGTATTGCTTGTACCTTATTATTATTTTATTTTTCTCTGATGTTTTCATTTCTTTTTCTTAACTTTGCGCCCGAACATATCTGCAAAGATATTAAATGATTAGAAGAATTTAGTCTGATGAAAATACAAATCATCAATGGTCCCAACATCAATCTGTTGGGACTGAGAGAGCCTTCAGTTTACGGCAGCGAAACTTTTGAGAGTTGCCTGAAAAAATTAAAGGAACAGTATCCCACGGTAGAATTCGACTATTACCAGTCGAACGTGGAAGGCGAAATGATAAACAAGATCCAGGAAGCCGGTTTCGTATGCGACGGAATTGTGCTCAATGCGGGAGCATACACGCATACGTCCATAGCGTTGCAGGATGCCATCCGTGCAATACAGGCACCGGTAATTGAAGTGCATATATCAAACGTACACAAACGCGAAGAATTCCGGCACAGGTCAATGATTGCCTGTGCATGCGCAGGAGTGATCTGTGGCTTCGGTCTCGACTCCTACCGCCTTGCCGTAGAAGCATTGCTGAATATGAAATAATGACAACCCGTTTTATTAGATTGAACCATTATGATGCTCAAACAAACAAAAATCGTGGCATCCATTTCGGATCTGCGTTGTGAAGTAGATTTTATCAGAAGCCTGTTTGAAGCAGGCATGAACGCTGTGCGTATAAATACCGCCCATGCCAACCGTGAAGGTTTCGACAAGCTGATCAACAATGTTCGCACTGTGTCAAACCGCATAGCCATACTGATGGACACAAAAGGCCCCGAAGTACGGACAACTGTCATTGATGACGGAACCATCGACTTCAAGACGGGCGACAAGGTATGCATTACGGGCAACCCGGAACAGAAGACAACCCGTGAATGTATTGCGGTTTCATATCCGGATTTCGTACACGACCTGTCAGTTGGAGCGCATATACTGATTGATGACGGCGAACTCGAATTGGAGGTTACGGAGAAGAAAGACAACATACTGTATTGTGAGGTACGCAATGACGCTTCCTTGGGAAGCCGTAAAAGCGTGAATGTGCCGGGTGTGCGCATCAACCTGCCCTCCCTGACAGAAAAAGACCGCAACAATATCCTATATGCGATCGAAAAAGATATTGACTTCATAGCCCACTCATTTGTACGTAACCGTCAGGACGTACTTGACATCCGCGAGATACTTGATGCCAATCACAGCGACATAAAGATAATCGCCAAGATAGAAAACCAGGAAGGTGTGGACAATATTGACGAGATTCTTGAAGTTGCCGATGGAGTGATGGTCGCTCGCGGCGACTTGGGTATCGAGGTTCCACAGGAACGTATTCCGGGCATCCAGCGCTTACTGATAAAGAAATGTATTCTTGCAAGGAAACCGGTAATCGTGGCAACCCAGATGCTTCACACCATGATAAACAACCCACGTCCGACCCGTGCGGAAGTTACAGACATAGCCAATGCTATCTACTATCGCACTGATGCATTGATGCTGAGCGGCGAGACCGCCTACGGGAAATATCCGGTAGAGGCCGTCAAGACAATGACGAAAGTGGCGGCTCAGGCAGAAAAAGACAAGATGCAGGAAAATGACATCCCTATCCCTCTTAATCCGGATAACACGAATGTTACAAGTTTCCTGGCGAAACAGGCTGTAGCCGCTACCGGTCTGATGCCTATACGTGCCATTATTACAGACAGTTTCAGCGGACTGACAGCACGCAATCTGGCAGCATTTCGAGGGAAATACCCGGTGCTGGCCATTTGCTACAAGGAAAAGACGATGCGTCATCTTGCGCTCTCATACGGGGTGGAAGCGATCTACATGCCCGAAAAGGCGAACGGCCAGGAATATTATTTCACTGCATTGCGTAAGCTGCTCAATGACGGTGTGCTGACAAGAAACGAGATGGTGGCTTACCTGAGCGGAGGCAAACAAGGTACACATACATCCTTCCTTGAGATTAATCAGGTAGACGATGTGCTGACAAATGCCGAAGATTATGTGCTTCCCAACAGTAATCGCTATTTGTAACATTGCAGGATGAAAGAAACGGAAGCTGTCGATGAGTACATACTTGGCCACATTGACCCTGAAGGTGAGTATCTGAGAAGCCTGTACCGGGCTACGCATGTCAAACTGTTGCGCCCGCGGATGGCTTCCGGACACCTACAAGGTAGGATGCTGAAAATGTTTGTACGCATGATACGTCCGAAACAGGTGCTGGAAATCGGCACATACAGCGGTTACTCCGCACTTTGCATGGCCGAAGGGCTGGAAGAAGGAGCGATACTCCATACGTTTGAAATCAATGACGAGCAAGAGGACTTTACCAGGCCATGGATTGAAGGATCTCCCTATGCCGACAAAATAAGATTATACATAGGCGATGCTCTGGAAATGGTACCAAAAATGGACATTGTGTTTGACATGGCTTTCGTGGACGGGAACAAACGCCATTATGCGGAGTATTATGAGATGATTCTGCAGAAAATGAATTCCGGCGGATACATCATTGCCGACAATACGTTGTGGGACGGACATGTTCTGGAAAAAGAACGGAGCCATACGGATGCCCAGACTGCCGGAATAAAAAAATTCAATGATTTGGTGGCAGCCGATCCACGAGTGGAGAAAGTAATCCTCCCCCTCCGGGACGGGCTGACCATTATACGAAAAAAATAAGAGATACAGAAAATGGAAACAACCAGACAAAACAAGGTTGCCCGGCTGATTCAAAAAGAGCTGAGCGAAATCTTTTTATTGCAGACAAAATTGACACACGGGATACTGGTATCGGTCAGCGTTGTCCGTATCAGCCCGGATCTTAGCTATGCCCGCGCTTATCTGAGCGTATTTCCGCCGGAACGCAGCAAGGAAATTGTGGGAAACATAAATGCGAACATGAAAGCGGTGCGTTACGAATTGGGGAAGCGCGTGCGTTTCCAGCTACGCATAATTCCTGAACTGAAGTTTTTTGTTGACGATTCATTGGATTATGCGGAGCACATCGATGAATTGCTGAAAAAATAATATGAACTTTCCCTTTTACATTGCACGCAAATACCTGTTTTCAAAAAAGTCACACAATGCAATAAATGTGATTTCCGCCATATCCGTATGCGGAGTGGCTTTGGCGGCTCTGGCTCTCGTCTGTACCCTTTCCGTATTCAACGGATTTCAGGATCTGGTTTCCACATTTTTCACGGCATTCGACCCCCAGCTGAAAATAGTTCCTGCCACCGGAAAAGTATTTGATGGTCAAGACAAGCGCATACAGGCTCTGCGTGACATGCCGGAGATAGCCCTGCTGTCCGAATCTCTTGAAGACAACGCATTAGTGCAATATCAGGGGAGACAGGCCATGGCAGTGATAAAGGGGATGGAAGACAACTTCATCGAACTGACACCTGTGGATTCGATTCTGTTCGGACGCGGGGAACTTTTGCTGCATGATGAGGTGGTAGACTATGCAATTCCCGGAGTACAGCTGCTTACCGTGCTGGGAACCGGAATACGTTTTCTCGATCCGCTTGAGATATATGCACCCAAACGAGGAGTAAAAGTAAACATAGCGAATCCTGCCGCCTCTTTCAATACGGGGAAACTGTTTTCTTCCGGATTGGTTTTCGCGGTAAACCAAGAGAAGTACGACGGTGCCTACATCATTACATCCATGAAATTTGCCCGACGGCTATTCCAATATACCACGGAAGTAAGTGCCGTAAATCTGAAATTGGTTCCCGATGCAGATACAGACAAGGTGAAGAAGAAAGTGAAAGAGCGGTTGGGTGACGATTTCCGCGTACTCGATCGTTATGAACAGCAGGCCGATACATTCCGTATCATGAAAATAGAAAAGTTTATTTCATATTTGTTCCTGACATTCATACTGATGGTTGCCTGTTTTAATGTGGTCGGTTCGCTGTCGATGATGATCATAGACAAACGCGATGATGTGGCCACACTCCGCAATCTGGGAGCGAACGACAAACAAATACTCCAGATTTTTCTCTTTGAAGGCCGGATGATTTCGTTTGTCGGAGCAATGACAGGAATCCTGCTGGGCTTGCTGTTATGCTGGGCGCAACAGAAGTTCGGGCTGGTTTCCTTAGGCGCCTCCGGGAGCTTCATTGTCGATGCCTATCCGGTAAGCGTGCATTGGGAGGATGTCCTGCTTGTATTCGTCACAGTCGTGGCCGTAGGTTTTCTCTCCGTATGGTATCCGGTACGGCATTTCTTCAGAAAAAGTATATGACCATGACTTATTTCCGCTGGACGATACGTGTCCCTGCCGGCACACTTTCCGTTACCCATATATTCCCACCGATAGTTGCGCCCTTACCGATTGTGATACGACCCAAAATCGTGGCGTTTGAATATACAATCACATTGTCCTCCAGAATCGGATGACGGGGAATGCCCTTGATAGGATTTCCCTGTTCATCAAGCGGAAAACTTTTAGCTCCCAAAGTGACACCCTGGTAAAGCTTTACGTTGTTGCCTATTATGCAGGTTGCACCAATCACCACACCAGTACCGTGGTCTATGGTAAAGTGATCTCCGATTCTTGCACCAGGATGGATATCGATTCCGGTTTCTGAGTGAGCCATCTCCGTAATAATGCGCGGGATAAGAGGAATGTTCAGCATATACAGCTCATGAGCTATACGGTAGTTCGTCACGGCACGGATGACAGGATAACAGAATATGATTTCTCCAAAGCACGTTGCAGCCGGATCTCCGTAATAAGCCGCTTCCACATCCGTAGCCAATACACGTCTTATCTCCGGCAGGCGGCTGATGAAACGGGAAGCCAATTCTGCAGCCGTCTCCCGGCAAGGGCTGTTTTCTGTCGGTTCGTTGTTTTCTTTTCCGAAACAGAGACCTGCCTGAATCTGTTCGGTAAGCAACGAGAACAGTTCCTCCACGCCTACACCTATATGATAGTTGATAGTCTGGCTATGGACGGTAGAATTCCCAAAATAGCCCGGGAAAAGGATAGAACGCACAAGTTCCACCACCTGGCGTAGCTTCTTTCCGGATGGAAGAGGTTCCCCGTCCCTATGCTGATGGAAAAGTCCCTGATATGATTTGCTGTCAGAAAGTTCACTGATTGCTTTTGTCAGTATGTCAGTATGCTTTGTGATGGTCATTTGTCATATACTTTATTGTTCCGACAAATGTAATGATTATTTATGAACCAGGCGTTAAGGGATGACACAAATGGACACAAAATAAACAAAAACCTTTTCGCGATTCACATAAATGCACTATATTTGCGTTAATGGACGCATAAGCAGTCTTACGCTAGCACAGCTGTATATTACCCTACAATCAAACAGAATCAAAACAACCATGTACCCGTTCTTATTGCAGCAGCAAGGTCCCATAGGAGTATTCGACTCCGGTTACGGAGGGCTTACCATCCTGGAAAAGTTCCGAAAAACCCTTCCGCAGTACGACTATCTGTATTTAGGGGACAATGCGCGTGCACCATACGGCACACGGTCGTTTGAAATTGTATATGAATTTACACTGGAAGCCGTGAAGAAACTTTTTGAGTTCGGCTGTCCGCTGGTGATTCTGGCATGCAACACTGCTTCTGCAAAAGCATTACGCAGCATCCAACAGAAAGATCTGCCGCATATAGACCCGACAAGAAGGGTACTTGGAGTAATACGTCCGACGGTTGAACATATAGGTGAAGTCACACAGACACGGCATGTGGGACTTCTTGCAACGACAGGCACGGTCAAATCCGAATCTTATCCGTTAGAAATCAAGAAACTTTTTCCCGACATCCATGTAACGGGAGTCCCTTGCCCATTATGGGTTCCATTAGTGGAAAACAACGAATACGATTCGAAAGGAGCTGACTTCTTCGTTCAAAAATATATTGACGAACTTTTGGAAAAGGATCCACAGATAGACACCGTGATCCTCGGCTGTACCCATTACCCGCTTCTGAAAAAGAAAATACGGATGTTCACTCCACCCCACATACGGTTAATCTCCCAAGGAGAACTGGTGGCAGAAAGTCTGAAGGACTACCTAAAACGACACCCTGACATGAATGCCCGTTGTTCACGCAACGGAAAATGTGAATTCCTGACTACCGAATCTGTAGAAAAATTCCGGGAATCAGCCTCCGTTTTCCTATACGGCACACACGTCAATGTAAGAAATGTGACCTTAGAATGAAGGACACTTGGCTTCAAATCCGTCAGCAAGTAACAACTCCGTTTGCCGGCAGCCTCTGCCCCATTGTAAATTTTATCTTATTATTTTGCAATACAGCAGATTATTTGTATCTTTGCCGCGAACAGAGGAAAGGTGGAGGGGCGTAAGGCTCCTTTTTTTGCTCTTAATAAATGATATATGATAGATAAAAGCGTTGTAGCACGAATTGTAGACGAGTGGTTAAAAGATAAAGATTATTTTCTTGTGTCTCTGACAATAACTCCCGACTCACGCATTACAGTAGAAATTGACCATTACGATGGCGTATGGATTGAAGACTGTGCCGACCTCAGCCGATACATCGAGGCGAATCTGAATCGGGAGGAAGAAGACTATGAACTTGAAGTGGGTTCGGCAGGAATCGGACAGCCTTTCAAGGTGTTCAAACAGTATCAGATACACATTGGTGATGAAGTGGAAACGCTTGATAAAGACGGGAAGAAATGGAGAGGAACACTATCTGGAGCTGATGAACACGGATTTACAGTCAAAACAGAAGTTAAGGTCAGACACGAAGGCGCAAAAAGACCAGTAACGGAAGAAAAAGAAATGAATTTCACCTATGACGGAATCAAATACACGAAACTCTTAATTACCTTTAAATAAATATGGCAAAAAAAGACGAAAATATCAGCATGGTCGATACCTTCGCGGAATTCAAGGAACTGAAGAACATTGACCGTACTACCATGGTAAGCGTGCTTGAAGAGTCGTTCCGCAGCGTGATTGCAAAAATGTTCGGAACGGACGAGAACTACGATGTGATTGTGAATCCCGACAAAGGGGATTTTGAAATATGGAGGAACAGAAAGGTAGTGGAAGACACAGAGATCACAAATCCGAACACACAAATACCATTGAGCGAAGCAAGAAAAATAGATTCCTCATACGAACCTGGAGAAGAAGTCACTGATGAAGTGATATTCGAAAAGTTCGGACGGCGTGCCATACTTAATCTTCGTCAGACCTTAGCTGCAAAAATACTCGAATTGGAGAAAGATACGCTCTACAACAAATATGCCGACAAGGTGGGGACAGTAATGAATGCTGAAGTATATCAGATATGGAAAAAAGAAATACTTCTGCTCGATGACGAAGGCAACGAACTGCTTCTCCCGAAAGCAGAACAGATACCTGGCGACTTCTACCGCAAAGGAGAAACGGTCAAGGCTGTTGTGGAACGTGTGGAAAACCAAAACAACAATCCCAAAATCATACTGAGCCGTACGTCACCTGTATTCTTGCAGAGATTATTTGAAAGGGAGGTTCCTGAAATAGGAGACGGACTGATCACCATTAGGAAGATAGCCCGCATACCGGGAGAAAGAGCAAAAATCGCCGTTGAATCATACGATGAGAGGATAGACCCAGTAGGAGCATGTGTGGGAGTGAAAGGGTCACGAATACATGGAATTGTCAGAGAACTTCGTAACGAAAACATCGATGTGATAAACTATACGAACAATATGCAGCTGTTCATACAGCGCGCGCTGAGTCCGGCCAAGATTTCGTCCATTGTCATGCATCCAGAAGAGAAGAGAGCCGAAGTATATCTTAAACCTGAAGAAGTGTCCCTCGCAATCGGGAAAAGCGGACTCAACATAAAGCTTGCGAGCATGCTTACCGAATATACAATAGATGTCTTCAGGGAACTTGACGGAGATACAGACAACGAAGACATCTATCTGGATGAATTCAGGGATGAAATTGACGGATGGGTAATCAATGCAATCAAATCCATAGGTCTTGAGACAGCAAAGGCAGTGCTTAACGCACCTCGTGAAATGCTTGTTGAAAAAGCAGACCTGGAGGAAGATACGGTAGATGATGTAATAAAAATCCTAAAGGCCGAGTTTGACAAACAAGACTGACGGGAAGCGGAAGAGAACCAAAGAAAAGCTTATCCGCAAAAATACCACACGGGTTTCATGAATCCATTAAAAATTACAGACTGCTTATGACTATAAGATTGAACAAAGTGACAAGAGACCTGAACGTGGGAATAGCTACAGTGGTCGATTTCCTGAGAAGGAAAGGATACATCGTGGAAGCAAATCCCAACGCGAAAATAACAGATGAACAATATGCCGAGCTCGTCAAAGAGTTCAGCAAAGACAAAGATTTGAAAATAGAATCCGGAAAATTCAGCCATGAGCGGCAACACAAGGATCGCGGGAAAAACCGTGTCGATCCCGGACATACCCGTACAGAAGCGCCAACCGAAATGATAGAGACAAAGGTGCCTGAAGATGTACGTCCTAAGGTCAAGACAATCGGGAAAATTGACCTGAATGCCGCAAACGGTAAAGGAAAGGCTGCTGCTTTGACAAACGACACCCAGACTGAAGCTGAGAGTAAAGAAAAGAAAGGGGACACTGCACAATTGTCCGATATGACAGATGAATCCACTACAACAGAAAAAAAACCAATAATAGAAGAGGAAAAAGACAAGGACGGTGTTTTCAAAATCCATCCTGCCGGAATCAAATCGAGAATAAATGTAGTTGGACAGATCGACCTTGATGCCCTCAACCAGTCCACACGCCCCAAGAAAAAGTCTAAGGAAGAGAAGAGAAAAGAGCGCGAAGAAAAAGACAAGCAGAGACAGGAACAACGCAAACAAATAAAAGATGCAATCATAAAGGAAATACGGGGAACGGATGACAAGGGCACCGGGAACGTATCCGAGGACAGTGCCTCCAAGAAGAAGAGAAGAAACCGCATCAACAAGGAGCGTGTGGATATCAACAATGTAAGTGGTGGGAACACTATGACTGCACGTTCTGACAGAAATTCCAAAAATTCTGCTCAGGGAGGAGGAAAGTTCAACAAGGAACGCTTCAAGAAACCACTTGCAAAGCCGGAGGTCAACGATGAGGACGTGGCAAAACAGATAAAGGAAACACTGGCACGTCTCACAAACAAGGGAAAAAACAAAGCCGCCAAGTACCGCAAGGAAAAGCGAGAAAATATACAAAACAGACAACTGGAACAGGAGGAGCTGGAACAGGAAGAAAGCAAATTGCTGAAACTGACTGAATTCGTAACTGCAAATGAACTTGCAAGCATGATGAATATCCCAGTCACTCAGGTCATATCTACCTGCATGAGCATTGGTATCATGGTGTCGATCAACCAACGTTTGGATGCCGAGACAATCAATCTCGTAGCGGAAGAGTTTGGTTTCCGCACGGAATATGTGAGTGCAGACGTGGCACAGGCCGTAGAAGAAGAGGAAGACGCAGAAGAAGATCTCGTACCGCGTCCCCCCATTGTGACAGTGATGGGACATGTAGATCACGGAAAGACTTCGCTGCTCGACTACATACGCAAGGCAAATGTAATTGCCGGAGAAGCCGGAGGCATAACGCAACATATCGGAGCATACAACGTACAGCTCGATGACGGACGGCACATCACATTCCTGGACACTCCGGGACACGAAGCTTTTACGGCAATGCGTGCCCGTGGAGCTAAAGTTACAGACGTGGCAATTGTAATCGTGGCGGCAGACGACAACGTGATGCCGCAAACAAAAGAGGCTATCAACCATGCTACGGCAGCAGGAGTCCCCATTGTGTTTGCCATCAACAAGATAGACAAGCCCAATGCCAACCCGGACAAAATAAAGGAGGAATTGGCCGAGATGAATTTCCTGGTTGAAGAATGGGGTGGCAAATATCAGTCACAGGATATTTCTGCAAAGAAAGGAACCGGAGTGAAGGAACTGCTCGAAAAAGTGTTGCTTGAAGCGGAAATGCTCGAATTGAAGGCAAACCCGAACCGCAAAGCTACAGGTTCCATAATAGAGTCATCCCTTGACAAGGGACGAGGATATGTGGCAACGGTGCTGGTATCTAACGGAACACTGCATATAGGTGATATTGTTCTGGCAGGAACCTCTTACGGAAGGATAAAAGCCATGTTCAACGAACGTAACCAGCGTTTGAGCCAGGCCGGGCCATCGGAACCGGCACTCATACTCGGACTGAACGGAGCGCCCGCCGCCGGAGATACGTTCCATGTATTTGAATCGGAACAGGAAGCGCGCGAAATCGCCAACAGACGCGAACAGCTCCAACGCGAGCAAGGACTCCGTACACAAAAGATGCTCACGCTTGACGAAGTGGGACGCCGATTGGCATTGGGAGATTTCCATGAACTCAATATCATCGTAAAGGGTGATGTGGATGGTTCGGTAGAAGCATTGAGCGATTCATTGATCAAGCTGTCAACCGAGCAGATTCAGGTGAATGTAATTCACAAGGGTGTGGGACAGATATCAGAATCCGATGTGTCACTTGCCGCCGCATCAGATGCAATTATCGTAGGGTTCCAGGTACGACCGTCAAACAGTGCAGCTAAAATGGCTGAACAAGAAGGTGTTGATATCCGCAAGTACTCCATCATCTACGATGCCATCGAAGAAGTAAAATCAGCTATGGAAGGTATGCTGGCGCCCACGCTGAAAGAACAAATAACCGCTACGATTGATGTCCGTGAAGTATTCAACATCAGCAAAGTAGGAATGGTTGCCGGTGGAATGGTGAAGGCTGGTAAGGTAAAACGCAGTGACAAGGCACGTCTGATTCGTGACGGAATCGTGATATATACAGGTTCCATCAATGCCCTGAAACGTTTCAAGGATGATGTGAAGGAGGTGGGCACCAATTTTGAATGCGGTATAAGCCTGAACAACTGCAACGACCTGAAAGTGGGTGATATAATTGAGACATACGAAGAGATAGAAGTGAAACAGACATTGTAACCGGCAGAGCAAGATTGGCATAAGACAAGTACAGGTTGCATTGACTTCACAGAGAAACGGAAAGTACCGTGCAGTCTATGCGGTCTGTGCTTTTTTCCTTTAAGATATGGATTCTATTGACTGGATTATTGTTATCATTCTGGGATTGGGAGCTTTATCGGGACTCCGTAAAGGCTTTATAAGACAGATTGCCTCTCTTGCAGGACTGATAGGAGGACTGTTTGTGGCACGTGCCGTATATGCTCAGGTCGGTGAACGGATGGCAGACACAGCAGGTATTTCTGTTCCATTCGCACAAGTGCTGTCATTTTTCCTTATCTGGCTCATTATACCTATCATTCTTTCCATCGTTGCCTCTCTGTTGACAAGAATGACTGAAGCCGTACACCTTGGATTTATGAACCGTATGTTGGGAGCATGCCTTGGCTTCGTCAAATTTGCAATCCTTACCAGTCTTGCCGTCCACGTTATAGAGTTCGCCGATTCTGAAGACAGTCTCATTCAGAAAACGACGAAACAGAACTCCTTACTATATTATCCGATAGCAAACATATTGGATACTTTCTATCCGATTATCAGAAAAACAATACCGGAACTGATTGAAACAACGGATTTGTAATTCATAAAAGATTATGCAGACAGAACCCAATAAATATGTAAAAGAACTGACACAGGAGAAGTACAAATATGGCTTCACGACGAATGTCAATACAGACATCATAGAAAAGGGACTGAACGAGGACGTTGTACGACTTATCTCATCCAAAAAGGAAGAACCCGAATGGTTGCTTGATTTTCGGCTTAACGCTTTCCGATACTGGCAGGGCATGGAAATGCCTACATGGGCACATCTGAAAATACCGGAAATCGATTATCAGGCAATTTCATATTATGCTGATCCGACCCGTAAAAAGGGGAAATCAGGATCAGCCGAAGATATCGACCCGGAACTGATGAAGACATTCGACAAGTTGGGCATTCCGTTGGAGGAACGTCTTGCACTGAGCGGTATGGCTGTGGATGCAGTGATGGATTCGGTCTCTGTAAAGACCACATTCAAGGAAACTTTGATGGAAAAAGGAATCATTTTCTGCTCAATCAGTGAGGCCGTACACGAGCATCCGGATCTCGTGAAGAAATATCTGGGTTCCGTAGTCGGTTACCGTGACAACTTTTTTGCAGCTCTGAACTCGGCAGTGTTCAGTGACGGTTCGTTTGTTTATATACCGAAAGGCGTACGCTGTCCTATGGAGCTATCCACTTATTTCCGAATCAACGCAGCAAACACAGGACAGTTTGAGCGTACTCTTATCATTGCTGACAACGACAGTTATGTTTCATATCTGGAAGGCTGCACAGCCCCAATGCGCGATGAAAATCAACTGCATGCCGCTATTGTAGAGATTGTCGTGCTTGATCGTGCGGAAGTGAAATATTCCACCGTACAGAACTGGTATCCGGGCGATGCGGAAGGCAATGGCGGCGTTTACAATTTCGTAACAAAACGCGGAAACTGTAAAGGCGTGGACAGTAAACTGTCATGGACGCAAGTAGAAACAGGTTCAGCCATTACGTGGAAATATCCGAGCTGCATCTTAAGTGGAGACAATTCAACGGCAGAATTTTATTCCGTGGCGGTAACCAACAACTATCAGCAGGCAGATACGGGCACGAAAATGATCCATATAGGTAAGAATACACGTTCTACCATTGTAAGCAAGGGTATCAGTGCAGGAAAAAGCCAGAATTCGTATCGCGGACTGGTACGCGTGGCGGAAAAAGCAGACAATGCACGCAATTACAGCCAATGTGACTCACTGCTTTTGGGAAGCCAATGCGGTGCGCACACATTCCCCTACATGGATATACATAACGAAACGGCAGTTGTCGAACATGAAGCTACCACCTCCAAGATTTCGGAAGACCAGATATTCTATTGCAACCAAAGAGGTATCCCTACGGAGGATGCCGTAGGACTTATCGTCAACGGATATGCAAAGGAGGTACTCAACAAGCTGCCCATGGAGTTCGCAGTAGAAGCACAAAAACTTCTGTCGGTATCTCTTGAAGGGAGCGTAGGATAAGCTTCTAATAAACAGTAACATAAACAGCCGATTACAGACAGTATTAAGAATCGGTAATACGCTGCATCGACTGTCCACCATAAATTGTAAATAGAACATGTTAGAGATAAAAGACTTACATGCCAACATCAATGGCAAAGAAATACTGAAAGGCATCAACCTGACTGTAAGATCAGGAGAAGTGCATGCAATAATGGGACCGAACGGTTCTGGGAAAAGCACGCTGAGCAACGTGCTGGTCGGACATCCGGCATATGAGGTCACGAAAGGAAGCATCACTTTCGACGGGAAAGATCTGCTGACAATGACACCGGCCGACCGCAGTCATGAAGGACTGTTCCTTTCTTTTCAGTACCCGGTGGAAATTCCGGGTGTAAGCATGGTGAACTTCATGCGCACGGCAGTCAACGAACAGCGGAAATACAAAGGACTCTCGGCACTGACAGCCAGCGAGTTTCTGAAGCTTATGCGCCAGAAACGAGAAATCGTGGAATTGGACAGCAAACTGGCCAACCGTTCTGTAAACGAAGGCTTCTCCGGCGGTGAAAAGAAACGCAACGAAATCTTCCAGATGGCCATGCTCGAACCGAAACTCAGTATTCTGGATGAAACGGATTCAGGACTTGACATTGATGCGCTCCGCGTTGTGGCTGAAGGAGTAAACAAGCTGAAAACTCCTGAGACCAGCTGCATAGTGATAACCCACTACCAGCGTCTGCTGGATTACATCAAGCCGGATATCATACATGTACTGTACAAGGGACGAATTGTGAAAACCGCAGGACCGGAACTGGCTTTGGAACTTGAAGAAAAAGGCTATGACTGGATCAGGAAAGAAGTGGGGGAATAAACATGAAAGCAGAACAGCAGTACATTGATCTTTTCACGGAATATGAGGCACTGATATGCAGCCGGAGTACAGAAGTACTTAATGCTCCCAGAGCTAAAGCCTTTGCTGATTTTGAGAGACTGGGATTTCCAACCCGCAAGCAGGAAAAATACAGATACACCGATGTCGGGAAATATTTTTCTCCCGATTACGGGCTCAATCTGAACCGTCTGGAATTTCCGGTAAACCCTTATGAAGTGTTCAAGTGCGATGTACCGAACATGAGTACCTCGCTCTATTTCGTAGTAAACGATTCATTCTACAAACATGCACATCCTTCGGCACGGCTCCCGGAAGGAGTCATATTCAGCAGTCTGAAGGACATGGCGGCGACATGCCCAGAACTGGTAAAAAAATATTATGGGAAACTTGCCGACACGTCGGAAGATGCAGTCACGGCTTTCAACACTATGTTTGCGCAAGACGGTGTGCTGATGTATGTCCCCAAAAATACCATAATAGAACGCCCCATACAATTGGTGAACATTCTTCGGGCCGATACGAACTTCATGGCCAACCGGCGCATTCTCGTGATACTTGAAGACGGCGCACAGGCAAAGCTCCTGATATGCGACCACGCTATGGACGAAATAAATTTCCTATCGACACAAGTAATTGAGGTGTTTGCAGGAGAGAATGCGGTATTCGACCTATACGAACTGGAAGAAACACACAATGGAACGGTGCGTTTCAACAATCTTTACGTACGACAGGAAGCGAACAGCAACGTACTGCTAAACGGCATGACACTCCACAACGGAACTACACGCAACACAACAAATGTGCAACTGGCGGGACGTGGAGCAGAAATAGGTCTGTACGGCATGGCCATTGCCGATGGAGAAGAGCAAGTGGACAACAATACATTCATCGATCATAGTGCGCCTGACTGTACGAGCAACGAACTGTTCAAGTATGTACTTGACGGACGGGCAACAGGTGCTTTTTCCGGCAGAATACTCGTGCGTGAAGGTGCCCAGCACACTTCCTCCCAACAGACCAACCGCAATCTGTGCGCCACCCGCGAAGCAAGGATGTACACCCAGCCCCAACTGGAGATTTATGCCGATGACGTGAAATGCTCGCACGGAGCAACTGTCGGGCAACTCGATGAGAACGCACTGTTCTACATGCAGCAACGCGGAATCAGCCTGAAAGAGGCCAGGCTACTGCTGATGTTCGCCTTTGTCAACGAAGTGATTGACCATATCCGCATGGACGTGCTGAAAGACCGGCTTCACATGCTGGTGGAAAAACGTTTCCGTGGCGAACTGAACAGATGTCACGGATGCGCCATCTGCAAATAGCATCTCAGAACAAAAAAAGAAACAAATGTATAATGTAGATAAAATAAGAGAAGATTTCCCCATCTTGTCACGTACCGTTTACGGACGGCCTCTGATATATCTTGACAATGGAGCCACTACTCAAAAACCACGTTGTGTGGTCGAGTCGATAGTGAACGAATATTATTCAGTAAACGCAAACGTCCATCGGGGAGTGCACTTTCTGTCACAACAGGCCACAGAATTGCATGAAGCATCGCGCGAGACTGTACGCCGCTTTATCAATGCACGCAGCACTTCCGAGATCATCTTCACGCGCGGAACTACCGAGAGCATCAATCTCGTGGCATCCTCTTTCGCGAGAAGCATGATGAAACCTGGCGATGAGGTAATTGTATCTGTCATGGAACATCACAGCAATATCGTGCCTTGGCAGCTTCAGGCAGAACGTTGCGGCATAGTGCTGAAAGTCATTCCTATGAACGACTGTGGTGAGCTGCTTCTCGATGAATATGAACGCCTTTTTACCGAACGAACAAGACTGGTATCAGTCACCCACGTATCTAACGTATTGGGAACTGTCAACCCCATACGACAAATCATTGAAACGGCACATGCACACAATGTTCCGGTACTAATAGACGGAGCACAGAGCATTCCCCACATACCCGTTGACGTACAGACTCTAGATGCCGACTTTTACGTGTTCAGCGGACATAAGGTCTATGGACCGACAGGCATAGGCGTACTCTACGGCAAAGAAGCATGGTTGGACAAACTCCCTCCTTATCAGGGCGGAGGCGAAATGATACAGAACGTTAGTTTCGAAAAGACCACATTCAACACATTGCCTTTCAAGTTTGAGGCGGGAACGCCGGACTACATCGGATCCACCGCTCTCGCCAAAGCCATTGACTACGTTTCATCAATCGGGATGGAGCAAATTTCCGCTTACGAACAGGAACTGACAAAATATGCATCTACCCGACTGAAAGAAATTCCGGGAATGCAAATCTTCGGCGAGTCAGAACATAAAGGGAGCGTCATTTCATTTCTGGTCGGGAACATACATCATTTTGATATGGGCACACTGCTTGACAGGCTGGGAATAGCCGTGCGTACAGGCCATCATTGTGCCGAACCTCTGATGCATCGTATGGGAATAGAAGGAACGGTAAGAGCATCCTTCGGACTGTATAACACAAAAAAAGAAGTGGATACACTTGTAGAAGGAATACAGAGAGTAAGCAAGATGTTTAGTTAACAACAATTGATATACGGCCCATCTGTCTGAAAATATGTTATAAAACACGGATTTCAAGAAATATTATTTGCAATATTCCGCAAAGTCTGTATCTTTGCAACGTGTTTTTCATAGTATTAGATTTTAAGGTTAACAAAGGTTGGAGTACAGCGGTACTCCTTTTTTATATCTACACGATCTTACAAAGACATATAAAGTATTTGTGGAGTTTTTTCTGACAAAATATTTGCAGATTCAGAAATAATCCGTACTTTTGCGCTCGTTATTGAAAAGCACCTCACAATAGTTAGACAAGGCCCGTTCGTCTATCGGTTAGGACGCAAGATTTTCATTCTTGAAAGGGGAGTTCGATTCTCCCACGGGCTACGTGGAATGGCACTCATCGTTGAGTGTCTTTTTTTGTTTATACCTCATATTTCAGAATTCAGTAGATTTTTATTGCTATATTTCTGCGTTTTCTTTAGGAACATTCCTAGATATGGTACAAAAAAATCAGCGATTCATCCTAAGACAAATCGCTGACCTGATGTAGCGGGACGCGGGATTGAACCGCGGACCTCATGATTATGAATCATGCGCTCTAACCAGCTGAGCTATCCCGCCATCTTTTCAATAGCGAGTGCAAAGGTAAGCCAAGTTTTTGAAATACGCAAGTATTACCTCAACTTTTTTGTCAATCCTAATATTCTACACGGTTGAATACGTATTCAAAAAAGCAACCGTTTATCATCACCGGAACGACAGGACGTTTTTTCCGGGAAAAGCAGTCGTTTTCAAACGACTATGCCTCATCCTTTGTCCTGCACAGAATCTTTTTTTCATCTGTACACTATTCCATTCAAGCACAATTATATACAAGATTTATGAAAAAACAGATGATTTTCATTATGCAATACGGGAAAATTTACTTTAATTTGCCGCCGGTACATCAAAACGGAAGAAGAATATCATGAAGAAAAAAATACATGCCGAATATCCGCTGAAACCTTCTTCAGGAAGTGTCATCTGGAACGCAATCAGCACACCGGCAGGACTCGAACACTGGTTTGCCGACAAGGTGACAAAGACGGACAAGAGATTCACTTTCCAGTGGGGAAAGACAGAGACAAGAGAGGCCGAAATAATCAACTCACGAAGCGAATACTTCATCCGTTTTCACTGGTTGGACGAAGTGGAAAGCAAGACTTACTTCGAGCTGAAGATGCAATACAACGAACTGACCAACGACTATATGATTGAAGTGACAGATTTCGCGGATCCGGGAGAAGAAAATGACATGCGTGAACTATGGAACTCTCAAATCGAAACATTAAGGAGAGTTTTCGGACTGTAAACCTAAAATTTTCACAAAACATTGTCTCCGTGTCTGTTTTTATGCTACTTTTGCATTTCGATAAATAGGGAATAAGGAATGCCACGCATCAAAAAACTCGACATATTTGTCCTAAAAAGCTTCCTGCTGCTTTTTTCAGGAACATTCTTTATCTGCCTTTTTATCTTCATGATGCAGTTCCTGTGGAGATACGTTGACGAGCTTGTAGGGAAAGGATTGGAGATGAGCGTACTGGCAAAGTTCTTCTTCCTTTCGGCTCTTACACTGATACCCGTATCAATGCCGCTCGCCATTCTGCTTGCCGCACTGATGACTTTCGGGAATTTCGGCGAACGCTACGAACTGCTTTCTATGAAAGCCGCAGGTATCCCTCTGCTCCGAATCATGCGGCCGGTTGTACTGTTCTGCCTTTTTCTGGGAGTGCTTTCCTTTTTCTTCCAGAATGTCATAGGGCCAAAAGCACAAAAGGATCTGTGGACACTGCTGGTGTCGATGAAACAGAAGTCTCCGGAAGTGGACATCCCCGAAGGTGTATTCTATAGCGATATCGAAGGATACAACATATACGTGAAACACAAGGACCGGAAAACAGGAATGCTGACAGATGTGTTGATATACAACATGTCGGACGGGTTTGAGAACGCTCACATAATCTGGGCAGAGGAGGGTAAACTGGATCTCACAGCCGACAAAAAACATCTTTTCCTGCACCTTTACAACGGAGAGCAGTTTGAAAACCTGCGTTCACAGTCGGTCATATCAAAGAATGTCCCCTACCGTAGGGAAACCTTCAGAGAGAAACATACACTCATAGCTTTCGACACAAACTTCGAGATGGTGGACGGAGACTTTCTGAACCAACGTTCGGACATCAAGAATATGCACGAGATTTCTTTGGCCATCGACTCGCTGAACATGTATGCAGACAGCGTAGGCCGTACCCGGTATGCCGAAGCGATGAACCGCACATACAAAAAAACGGAACTGACAGCAAAAGATTCGCTCAAAATTGCCAAACAGGAAAATACAAGTTCCCTCAATACGGACAGCATCTTCAACGGACTTACATCATCACAAAAGTTCAAGACTCTGAACGCGACAAAGTCACGTATTTCATCACTCGCCTCAGATTGGTCTATGAAGAACCTGACAACCAAAGATATAGACGGAAAAATACGCGGACACAGGTCAGACTGGCACAAAAAAATCACGCTTTCGCTTGCCTGCATTATATTCTTCTTTATCGGAGCACCTCTCGGGGCGATTATCCGCAAGGGAGGACTGGGAATGCCGGTAGTCATCTCTGTACTGATTTTCATACTTTACTACATCATCGACTCCGGAGCCACACGAGTGGCGAAAAGCGGCGAAATGAATATCGTGCTGGGCACATGGATGAGTACAATCATCCTCGCTCCGCTGGGAGGATTCCTGACGTACAAATCGAACAAGGATTCCGTAGTGTTCAACATCGACGTGTATGTGGCATTTTTCAGAAAGATACTGGGCATCAGAACCTCACGACACATTTTCAAGAAAGATGTCATCATACACACTCCGGACTATGCATCCAATATAGACAAGCTGGAGAAAATATGCGAAGAATGTACTGCCTATGCGACGCATCACAGACTGCTGGGACCTCCAAACTATTTCCGGATATTCACCAACAACACTCCGGACAATGCCATTGCGGAAATCAGCCGGCAGATGGAGGAGGTGGTGGAAGAACTGTCAAATTCAACAGACAACATATTGCTGAGCATGATGAACAACTATCCGTTCCTTTTCATAAAAGCGCACAAAAGCATATTCAGCAACCTATGGCTCAATATGCTGTGTGGACTGATCGTGCCTGCAGGACTGTTGCTCTGGATAAATATCTGGAGATATAGGGTACGCCTGGACAAGGACCTGAAAATAATCGTCAAGACAAGCAGAGACATACAACAGAGAATAAGGCAAAATTTATTATAACAATGCACAATATCAACTCGACCATGGGAAAAGTGAAACTCAACACAATCGAAGAGGCGATAGAAGATTTCAAAAAAGGTGAGTTTATCATCATAGTGGATGATGAAGACCGCGAGAACGAAGGGGATCTGGTGATTGCCGCCGAGAAGATTACTCCGGAAAAAGTGAACTTCATGCTGAAACATGCAAGAGGTGTACTGTGTGCACCGATCACTATATCACGGTGCGAGGAACTGGATCTCCCCCATCAGGTAACCAACAATACATCAGTGCTCGGCACTCCGTTCACCGTGACAATCGACAAGCTGGAAGGATGTACGACAGGTGTTTCGGCCGCTGACCGGGCAGCCACCATTCTGGCACTGGCCGATCCTACATCAAAGCCGGAGACATTTGGCCGCCCGGGACACGTGAATCCGCTTTACGCACAGGAAAAGGGAGTGTTGCGCCGTGCGGGACATACTGAAGCATGTATAGACATGGCACGTCTGGCCGGACTGTATCCGGCTGCAGCTCTCATGGAAGTGATGAATGAGGACGGGACAATGGCACGCCTGCCTGAACTGAGAAAAATGGCAGACGAGTATGGATTAAAACTGATTTCCATTGCTGACCTAATAGCCTACCGTCTGAAACAGGAATCATTGGTAGAGAAGGGTGTGGAAGTGGACATGCCGACCGCATACGGTCATTTCCGCATGATTTCCTTCAAGCAGAAAAGCAACGGGTTGGAACACGCAGCACTCATAAAAGGTCATTTCGAGTCTGACGAAGCGGTATTGGTACGCGTACACTCCTCATGCGCGACAGGTGACATATTCGGTTCTATGCGGTGTGACTGTGGGGAACAGCTTCACAAGGCAATGCAACAGATTGAAAAGGAAGGTAAAGGGGCTGTAATATATTTGAACCAGGAAGGAAGGGGTATCGGACTGATGGAGAAGATGAAAGCCTATAAACTTCAGGAGGAAGGCATGGACACTGTGGATGCCAACATTTATCTGGGACATCAGGCTGACGAACGTGACTATGGTGTGGGTGCACAGATTCTGCGTGAAATCGGAATCCGAAAGATGAGACTGCTGACAAACAATCCCGTCAAACGTGTAGGACTGGAAGCATACGGACTGGAAATAGTGGAAAATGTTCCTATCGAAGTGACCCCCAATCCCTATAACGAACGTTATCTGCACACCAAAAAAGATCGCATGGGACACACCTTGCATTTCAATAAATAAAACAAATATTATTATGGAAACAAACAATTTGGTAAAGGCTTACGCTAACAAGACCGCACAGAACGCCTTGTTTCGTAACGTGTATGTATGGATGACACTGGCATTGGCCATCACGGGTTTTGTCGCACTGTATGCGGCCAAATCCTATACACTCATCAACCTCATGTTTCAGAATAGCATCTTTTTCTGGGGATTGCTTATCGCAGAAGTGGCTTTGGTGATATTCCTTTCAGCACGGATACACCGCCTCAGTTTCACAACGGCCACAATCCTGTTTATCGCCTATTCTGTTCTGAACGGACTAACAATGTCTATCCTGTTCATGATATATACCATGAGTTCCATTGCCACAACATTTTTCGTTACAGCCGGAACATTTGGTGCGACAGCCATTTACGGTTATGTGACCAAAAAGGATCTTACACGCATCGGAAGTCTGTGTATCATGGGAGTAATAGGACTGATCATAGCGTCACTGGTCAACATATTCTTGCATAATTCCACAATGAATCTCATAATCTCCTACATTGGTGTATTGATTTTTGTGGGACTGACCGCATACGACTCGCAAAAAATCAAACGTTTGCTTTCGAGCGATGATATTGAGGTCAACGAAATGACACAAAAGATAGCTCTGATGGGGTCGCTGACTTTATATCTTGACTTCATCAACCTGTTCATCTATCTGTTGAGGATTATTGGTGACAGGAAATAAGACCCTCATAAAATCAGAAAAGACTGCTTATTTTACGTAAGAATTCAATTTTAAACCAAGAAATAATGATGAATCAACTTTCAAATCGTCTGAATAGCCTGTCGCCATCCGCGACACTGGCCATGTCACAAAAAAGTAGTGAATTGAAAGCACAGGGAATCGATGTTATCAACCTGAGTGTAGGAGAACCCGATTTCAATACCCCTGACCACATTAAGGAAGCAGCTAAGAAAGCGATTGATGAAAACTATTCACGCTATTCTCCTGTTGCCGGATATCCGGCTTTGCGAAATGCAATCGTTGAAAAACTGAAGAATGAAAACGGCCTGGAATATACTGCCGCACAGATCAGTTGCGCTAACGGGGCAAAACAGTCCGTATGCAACACAATCATGACTCTTATCAACAAGGGTGACGAGGTGATTGTTCCTGCTCCTTATTGGGTAAGCTACCCTGAGATGGTAAAGCTGGCGGAAGGTACTCCGGTAATCATACACGCAGGAATTGAACAGGATTTCAAGATTACACCGGCTCAATTGGATGCCGCCATCACCCCAAAGACACGTGCTTTGATTCTTTGCTCACCTTCAAATCCTACAGGCTCCGTATATAGCAAAGAGGAACTCGCAGGATTGGCTGAAGTACTGAAAAAGCATGAACGTATCATCGTAATCTCCGATGAAATATACGAACATATCAACTATATAGGAAAGCATGAAAGCATTGCACAGTTTGCGGAGATCAAAGACCGTGTAGTCATAGTGAATGGAGTATCCAAAGCATACGCCATGACTGGATGGCGTATAGGCTTCATAGCCGCCTCGGAATGGATTGTCAAAGGAGTGAATAAATTACAAGGACAATACACTTCAGGCCCATGTTCCGTATCACAGAAAGCCGCAGAAGCTGCCTACACAGGTACACAGACTCCCGTGAAAGATATGTGCAAAGCATTCGAACGTCGTCGTGACTTGATTGTCAAACTGGCAAAAGAAATTCCCGGATTCGAAGTGAACATTCCTCAAGGAGCATTCTATCTGTTTCCGAAATGCGACTCATATTTCGGGAAAAAAGATGGTAATCGCGTCATTGAAAATGCTGATGATCTGGCAATGTACCTGCTTGAAGTGGGGCACGTAGCTTGTGTAGGAGGAAAATCTTTCGGAGCACCCGAATGCATCCGCATGAGTTATGCGACTTCTGATGAAAACATTGTAGAAGCTATACGCCGTATAAAAGAAACATTGCTACGCCTGAAATAATTTTAACGTGAGTTCGAAATAAGACAAAACATAGTGATAATCTTTATAATACTTTTATCCCTATGCTACTATTTCCCAGAGAAATAATTTATGCCTTATTCGAACTCACGAACTATATTAATATGCAAGCAAAAAGAGAATAAAAAATACCGCTATAAGTTATTTTGTTTGATGGGCGGATACAAATCCATCCTTATAAGGGACATCTG
>CAZSYY010000004.1:0-82056 GCA_964611375.1 uncultured Phocaeicola sp.
TAAAAATGGCTGAAACTTAATGAGTTAACAGCCATTTATCGTACCCAGACCCGGGGTCGAACCGGGATGGATTTTACTCCACTGGTGTTTGAGACCAGCGCGTCTACCGATTCCGCCATCTGGGCTTATTTTTGTGCTGCAAAGGTAAGAAGTTCTGTTCAGATAACCAAATAAAATCAAACAAATTTAATGGAATAAAATCGGAATAAAATCTACCAACACGTATAGAATTGCAAAATACATGGATAAAAGACTTGAAAACTGACTATTGTACTTCAAAGTATGTTCAAAAACAGCGGGATAATGCTTTCGACATTATCCCGCTAAATAAATGAATGCTGTTTATTTATGAACAGTTACAATCAAAGGGTTACGCACTTCAGCTGCATAAGTCCTAAGGTAACTTCTCCAGTCTTCAGACTTTTCAAAACCATATTTGCTCCATCCGGCTCCCCAATAGTAAACAAACTCATCGGACGGTTCATAGTCGCTTATTCCAAGTATATGACCGATTGCATCACCAGACGGTTTGTCGAACATTTGTACTTTTGCTTCCGAAAGAGGAGCAGGAAACACCGCACCCACATATAAGGTACCGTTATCTGCATCAGCATCTGTTGTAGGGTCGTCATAAGCGATATAGCCTTCTTCTGTACTGTAAGAATATCCTTTCGGGTTGGCTGCATGGATAACCACTCCCCCGACTACGGGAACCTGTTGACTAAGGTTTTCATAAGTGACAGTTGTCCTGTTTAATTGCGAGCCCTTATCCAATCGGATGATGCGTGTCTCTATCACATTGGAGTCTTTTTTTATAGCCAAAGGATTGAATGTCAGTCTTACGGTAAAGCGCAACGGGCCGTTGTCAAGAATTTCGTAGTCATTATAACAATATGGATATACAATGTTTGAGTCAGGCATTAAGGCTGAAGCACCTCCACCCAATGTCGGACCTACTGCATAACAATCCATTCCATTGCCGTGATCGATATGGTAAGATATGCTTTTCTGCAGTTTTTCCGCTTCATCCATTTTCCCGACCTTTTTCAATTCAGCTATACGTGCACGCGAAGCCGAATCCAGTTCCATCCTATAACGGTCTTCGATTACAAGTTCTTCCACCCTTTTTGTAAATATGTCATAACCGTAAGCCTTCTCACCTGTTTTCTGTAATGCCGGACCATATGCGCGGTAAGCGATGCGATCATTTTCCCATGCTATATCATCCATACGTTCCGGATAATGACGGCCGTAAACGACTGCATTTACAATGGAAGGATTTCCCTTTTGGATTATATAGTCAACGGTAGCATTTGCATCTACGGATACAGGAAATATAATCTTGTCATCATAAGTAAGCTGATATGGCACTTCTTGGGCCTTATTGTCATAAATAACCACTTGAGCAGTATCAGGTAAGTTCAGCTGCTCAAAGACCTGGGCAATCGGAACTTCAACCATCTCCCCAGTCCGATTCCTGTCGATAGGATTAGTGACACTTACCGTTACAGACTGCGGATCATTACATCCGTACAGACAGGCAACGGCACACGCAGCTATAAAAAACACAGATTTTCTCATTTTGTCGTTTTAAGTTTAAAGAAAAAAGGTGACGAATCACAAATACAATTTGCGTCCACCACCTTTAGATAAAACTACATGTTTAAGAGTTATTGTGGCTGTTTGCCTATATAAGCCAAAATACCGCCATCTACATACAACACATGACCATTGACGAAATCTGACGCATCAGAAGCCAAGAAAACTGCAGGCCCCATCAAATCTTCCGTAGTCCCCCACCGGCCGGCCGGAGTCTTTGCCACGATGAAGGCATCAAAAGGATGACGTGAACCGTCCGGCTGACGTTCACGCAACGGAGCGGTTTGAGGAGTGGCAATATATCCCGGGCCGATGCCATTGCACTGTATATTGTATTCACCGTATTCGGAAGCAATGTTGCGAGTCAGCATCTTCAGACCACCCTTAGCTGCAGCGTATGCAGAAACAGTTTCACGGCCCAGTTCGCTCATCATAGAACAGATGTTGATAATTTTTCCATGTCCTTTTTTGATCATGCCCGGAATGACAGCCTTGGAAACGATGAACGGAGCGTTCAAGTCAACGTCGATCACCTGGCGGAACTGAGCAGCTGTCATATCGCACATCGGAATACGCTTGATGATACCCGCATTGTTGACAAGAATATCAATCACACCCACTTCCTTCTCGATCTGTGCAACAAGCGCATTTACAGCCTCTTCATTTGTCACATCGCAAACATAACCGTGTGCATTGATGCCTTTTTCCTTGTAAGAGGCCATACCCTTGTCCACCAGCTCCTGTTTGATGTCATTAAATACGATTGTTGCACCAGCCTGTGCAAAAGCGGTTGCAATAGCAAAACCGATTCCGTAAGAAGCGCCGGTTACAAGCGCCACCTTACCCTCAAGTGAAAAGTTTACCATAATTAATTGAAAGTTAAATTCACCAGCCGCTCCATCCAAAAAGGCAGGACGGATTCAGACCTGTTTTTCATATTTTTTTATTTCATCTGCAAAATTACAAAAGTTATAGATTTACACAGCATATATTTACACAGAAAATCTGTAAAATTGTGTCAAAATAAAAACTTTTTTTAGTTTATCTGTCAATATGATTCCGATAGAATCTTGCAAACCTCGTCCTGAAACATACGTGCAAGCCTTGGCTTCAGCACATTCTGGTTGATTATGACAAACGACAATTTATGTCCGTTATTGGCTGTCACGTAGCCGGCCAAAGAACAGACACCGGTCACCGTACCTGTCTTTGCCCGCACATTGCGAAATGTCTTTCCGCGTCCCATGCGATAACTGAGAGTACCGTCAATGCCGGCCACCGGAAGTCCGTCATAAAACATTGAGAATATTTCCGGATGGTAATAAGCATAGTTAAGATAGGCAAGAATCAGATTCGGGGAAACATAGTTGTATAAGGAGATTCCGCTTCCGTCCACTATCTTGTAATTTTCAGGAGATAATCCTATGGCATGTTCCATAAACCGGTTGATTACACACTGGCTGTCCTTGAAACCCAGATGCGAGATTTTCTTTCCGTTCTTAAGCCCCAGACTACTGAACATCGCCTCTGCACAGAGATTGTCACTTTCCTTTAGGGCACGTTTCATCACAAGTTTTATCGGGCGTCCGCATGTATAAATGCCAGTCGTATCTTCCGGAGCCTGCGAATAAGCGATGCTGTCTCTGCTTACCGCTATTCCTTCCTGCAAAAGCCGGTAACAGAAAGTCTCCATAAAAAACGACTTAGGATCGAACACGTTTATCTGAATACCTTTTGGTGCAGACACGTTTCCAGACACCCGAATCACATTTCCGTTCTCCAGCCAATTGCGGCCTATACACAGTTTTCCGGCTGAAGGCTGACTGCTGACCGAACGGTTTTCTATCTCGTAAAAATCCGATTCCGGAATTATTTCTACGATACCTGTATCTCCTTTGGCAGAAGGGGTGACCGTTATGTTCACACACCCACGGTTCAGCATCAACGGAGAAAGATAAGGCTGAAAAGGCTGGGGAGTGTCATCCCACGCCCACCCGGTTCCCCAATAGATGGAGTCCATCATCGACACATCACCTATCAGCTTACCGCGCAATGACTTTATGCCCGCATCTGAAACGGCTTTCGAGAGTACTTTCAGATCCTGTTCCATAAATTCAGGATCAAATCCGCCTGTCACGTAAAGATCGCCTTCCAGCACACCATTTTTTATCTCTCCAGTATATGCAAGACGCGTCTTAAACTGATAGTCCGTTCCAAGCACGGACAAGGCGGTAACTGTGGTTATCACCTTTTCGACAGAGGCCGGACGGTACAGTTTGTCAGCCTGATAACTGTATAGTTCCCGTCTTTCAGTCAGATCATACACAACCAGTCCGACTTCTGAAGTTCTCAAGAAAGGAGCTGTCTGAATCAATGTATCCAACTTGTCGCCCAAAAAGTCGCTTGCTGACATTGCACTTCCAATGCAGCACCATAAAACGAGCAATACGATCCGTTTCATATTGTAAGCGTCATAATTCTCTGAATATCTCACCAACTGTCGGATGAGGGAAGACATAACGTTTCCACTCTGACAGCTTCCGGCGGTCTTCAATCATCATTCCGGCCATCACTATCAGTTCGGAAGCAGGATTACCAAGAATGTGCATGCCAAGCAAATATCCTTCTTCATCAGTAAGCGCCTTGCACATCCCGTTCATGCCCTCGTTCTCAGCCACAAAACGTCCTGAAAAAGCCATCGGAAGCTTTATAACCTTGAAATCTATGCCTTCCTTATTCAAAGCATCTTCTCCCATCCCTACGGAAGCTATCTCAGGATTGGTATATATTACGGAGGGGATTGCACGGTAACTCATCGTTTCCTCTTCCCCGGCAAGATGTAGGACAGCCACTTCAGCCTCTCTCACAGCCGTATGTGCCAGAAGCGACATTCCGTTCAGGTCACCGCAAGCATACACTCCGGGTACGGATGTTTGCATAAAAGAATCCACCTTCACGTTACCACGTTCCGTATATTCCAATGCCAGATTCTCCAATCCATAACCCTTCAATGCAGGGCGACGGCCCACGCAAAGGAGCATCTTTTCTGAAGCAACAACTCCCGTACCATCTTCGTTCTCATAATGTACCCGGATAATTCCTGTTTCATCCTTCTCTACTTTTGTCACTTTCGAGTGTACCAGAAAACGCACACCGCGTCTGACATACGCAGCACGCAACATACCAGCCAACTCACTGTCGACACCGCACAGAATCTCATCGGCCATTTCAATCACAGTAACTTTCACCCCGAGACTATTGAAAAAAGAAGCAAACTCCATTCCGATTACTCCTCCGCCTACAATCGTGAGCGAATCAGGCAGTTCACGGCAGTCCAACGCCTCACGGTGGGTCCAATACCCTACCTCATCAAGTCCGGGAAAAGGCGGTATGACAGTTTCACTTCCAGCAGCAAGAATCATAGACTCACAATGATATGCCACTCCGTTACACATGACTGTATTCCTATCCGCTATAAAGGCTTCTCCCTCTACGATGTTCACATTTCTTGCTGCAAGCCTTGAGCGTATTCCTAATACCAGTTTGCGAACGACCTTCGATTTTCTGGCAAGCATTTTTGAGACGTTTATTTGCGGTGACTGCACATCAACCGCATACTTCGATGCTTCACGCACCGTATCATACGTCTTTGCGGAATAAAGCAATGTCTTGGTCGGTATGCAACCTTCATTCAGACACACTCCACCCAAGCTGTTTTTTTCAAACAGAACGACATTCATTCCAAGCTTTCCCGCAAGTTCGGCTGCGGTATACCCTGCAGGCCCACCTCCTATTATTGCTAACTTATAGTCCATAAAATTAAATTCCTGTATTTGTATTTACAATATCTCTCCACTATTTTGACACGACAGACAATCCTGTATCGACATCCAATGTCATTTTTCCTCCCGGTATATAGCGTGAGGATTACGCTCAACTGCACAACGCAGAAACTCGTTCAGGTCGGCAGGGTCAAAGTTGATGAACCCCTTAGTGTAGTATATAGTCACCCGGCCTTTCAGCAGAGTTCCTTTTCTGCGTACAATGCGGATCACTCCATAAGCCTTTATGCTTCCGCTGAATCCACGCTTCAACCAGATATCCCCGTTGTCCTGCACCAGAATGCTGGTCAACTGCTCGTCCACCAGTAACAGAACGGGCAATATCAGTGAAAAAAGCTTCCAGTAGTTTTCTGTATGAACTGCCATAAGCACAATGGCCACTATCAATATAATAACTCCCAACCATACCTTGAAAGGAGTTCTTCGGATTTTGAATACTTTTACCATATCATTCTTTGTTTGATAAATTTTAAGTTGAGAGATACATGACAAATTTCCTTTTGTCCTCATGGAACAACAAAAGTATTGAAAGCATCGCCATCAACCACCAAAACACCATTTTATTTTTGAACGGAAAGTCCTCATTATTTTTCTTTGTGAAGATAGGAAAATCTCCTTGAAAAATAAAATATCAATCTTCTTCTTTGCTTATTTTAAAATAATCCCCTTCAAAGACCAGTCCGTCTGCCACAAAGCCGATAACTTTTTATATTTTTGCTGCAAATTTACTTACTATGATACGAAAGTTTGATTTTCTCGTTATCGGTTCAGGAATAGCCGGAATGAGTTTCGCGTTGAAAGTAGCTCACAAAGGTTCGGTCGCATTGATATGCAAAGCCGGACTTGAAGAGGCCAACACCTATTTCGCACAAGGAGGTATCGCCTCTGTCACAAATACGAAGGTTGACAATTTTGAAAAACACATCCATGACACGATGGTGGCCGGTGACTGGATTAGCGACCGTGCAGCAGTTGAGAAAGTGGTGCGAAACGCTCCTGCACAAATTGAAGAACTTATACGATGGGGAGTACATTTCGATAGGGACGAGAACGGAGAATTTGACCTGCACAAAGAGGGCGGCCACTCCGAGTTCCGTATCCTGCACCACAAGGACAATACCGGTGCGGAAATACAGACAAGCCTGATAGAAGAGGTGAAACGTCACCCAAACATCACAATATTCACAAATTTCTATGCTGTAGAGATCATCACCCAACACCATTTAGGCATTATAGTCACCCGTCACACTCCGGGAATAAAATGCTACGGAGCGTACGTCCTGAACGAAGCGACAGGCGAGGTAGACACTTTCCTGTCAAAGCTCACAGTCATGGCAACAGGAGGGTGCGAAGCCGTATACAACCATACGACCAATCCGCTTGTGGCCACAGGAGACGGTATAGCGATGGTTTACCGTGCCAAGGGTCTTGTGAAAGACATGGAGTTTATCCAGTTCCATCCCACCGCCCTCTATCACCCCGGAGACCGTCCCAGCTTTCTGATAACGGAAGCCATGCGCGGATATGGCGCAGTGCTCAGAAACCTGTCAGGCGAGGAGTTCATGCAAAAATATGACCCGAGACTATCACTGGCTCCGAGAGACATTGTAGCACGTGCGATAGACAGCGAGATGAAACAGAGGGGAGAGGATCACGTTTATCTGGATGTCACCCACAAGGATCCGGAAGAAACCAAGAGACACTTTCCAAACATATACAAGAAATGTCTCAGTCTTGGCATAGACATTACCAAAGACTACATTCCCGTAGCACCGGCAGCCCACTATCTTTGCGGGGGCATCAAGGTGGATCTTGACGGACAGTCCAGCATCAAGCGTCTGTACGCACTCGGTGAATGTTCATGCACAGGCCTGCACGGAGGAAACCGCCTGGCATCCAACTCTCTGATTGAAGCTGTCGTGTATGCCGATTCAGCGGCCCAACATGCCATTAGCGTTGTCGACCGTTACGACTTCAATGAGGATATCCCTGAATGGAATGCAGAAGGTACCATGAACAATGAGGAACGGATCCTTATAACCCAGAGTATGAAGGAAGTCAATCAGATTATGGAGTCGTATGTCGGCATCGTAAGGAGCAATCTCCGTCTGGTCAGGGCATGGAACCGCTTGGATATTCTTTATGAGGAGACAGAACGTCTGTTCAAGCGTGTAAAGGCGTCACGCGAGATATGCGAGCTTCGTAATATGATTAATGTGGGTTATCTGATTACCCGTCAGGCTATGGAACGGAAAGAAAGCCGCGGACTGCATTACACTATCGACTATCCGCATCATTCCGAGTTGGAGAATATGAAACAGAAGGGATGAACGTGTAAATTCGACTAAGAAATAGAAGCGTCGGTTGCCTTATCGTGCAATTGACGCTTTTTTTATTGATTCTGTTAAGAGATCTCATATCGAAATGGCATACCTCTATCTTTAATTCCACTTTTTTACACTACATTTGCAGGGGAATAAGTAACCAGACAGATAAATGCCAACTATATTTATAAGTTATGAAATATAAACTTTTAGCTTTAGACCTTGACGGAACCCTTACAAACAACAAAAAAGAAGTCAGTGCACACACGAAAGAAACACTTGTCAGAGCACAGAAGGAAAGAGGAGTGAAAATCATCCTGGCATCCGGACGTCCAACCTATGGTGTGGCTCCGCTGGCAGACGAGATCGGACTCGGAGAATTCGGCGGCTATATACTTGCCTATAATGGAGGCGAAGTCATCGACTGGCGCACACGCGAAATCATACACAGCAGCCTGCTTGATCGTGATGTGCTGCCCTATCTCTACAAATGCGCCAACGACAACGATTTCGCCATCGTCACATACGAGAACGAGTATGTGCTGACTGAGAAGCCGGATGATGAATACGTGCAGAAAGAAGCACTGCTCAACGTTATGAAAATCAAGAAAGTGGATAATTTCTTGGAAGCAGTGAAACACCCCATCACCAAATGCCTGATCGTGGGAGAACCTGTAAGGCTTGCCGCTCTCGAAAAGGAAATGTACGAACATCTGAAAGACCGTATGGGCGTATTCCGTTCTGAACCATATTTTCTGGAACTGGTACCTAAGGGAATAGACAAAGGCAAATCACTGGAAGAACTTCTCAGAAAGCTGGAGATCACGCGTGAAGAGCTTATGGCTGTAGGCGATGGATTCAATGACCTTCCGATGATAAAATTTGCCGGAATGGGAGTGGCGATGAGCAATGCACAGGATGTGCTAAAAGAAAACGCCGACTTTATCACTCTCTCGAATGAAGAAGACGGCGTCGCCTATGCGGTGGAAAAGTTTATTCTGTCTTAGGCTTACGGTCGAAAAAAGGATTCTTTGACGATATGCTCACAGGAATCGCATATACCTGCGCACACCCGTCAAGCCAGTCAAGCTGCTGGGCGGCAAGCCCGGCCGAAAACATTACGCGAGTGTCTACCCGGCAGTCTGCGGCTACGGAACAGGCAGAACCGATTGCGATTCCCACATCTACGGAATTAATGGCGCATGGGACATTTTCTTCCTTCCCGGCACATGTCACGAAACCGCAGTGCCCGCAATTCATCCCATGTGGATGTCCGTGTGTGCCGATAAGTACGATGCATTCCGCCTGAAGAATATTTTCCGCGTCACGAAGGAAGAACTTGAACCCGTTTTCCTCATACATCTGCTTCATCGTGTCGGAAAGAATGCGGATGTTGCTTTCCGTAACCAATGCCACCTCGATAATATCCACGCCTTTTGCCTTTGGAGATGTGCGAGCGGCCGTCATCATTTCCTGTGCCACCTGAATCGCATGCTCATGTCGGCTGTCTCTTTCATTCAGTATCATAATAGTGCCTGTTAAAAAAAGAGTCATATTCACAGGGAGACTTTCCCGATTTGAATATGACTCTTCTTGTATTTCGGAAGCGCAATTACTGCCTTATTTAAGCAAATCCAACTGTCTGAAGCATTTGATCAGCTTGCTGATGGCAAAATCAACCTGCTCTTTCGTATGGGTAGCCATCAACGCAAAGCGCACCAACGTATCCTGAGGAGCACATGCCGGAGGAATCACGGGGTTAATGAAGACCCCTTCATCGAACACAAGCCTGGTGACTTCGAACGTTTTGTCCGTATCGCGCACATAGAGCGGAATAATCGGGCTTTCAGTATCTCCTATCTCAAACCCAGCTTCACGGAAGCTCTTAAGCGCATATTCGGTTATCTTCCAAAGATTCTTCTGACGCTCCGGTTCGGTTTTGATGATATGGAGCGCCTCTCTTGCCGCAGCTGTGGAAGCCGGAGTGCAACTTGCCTGGAAAATATAAGACCGTGCATTGTGACGGAGCCAGTTGATGGTATCCTTGTCGCTTGCCACAAAACCACCGATTGACGCGAGTGACTTGCTGAATGTACCCATAATGATGTCAATATCGTCAGTCAGTCCGAAATGGTCGCATACTCCACGCCCGTTACGTCCGAATACGCCAAGTCCGTGCGCCTCATCCACGTATATCGTTGCATTGTACTTTTTCTTCAGGCGAACGATTTCCGGCAGGTTTGCCAGATCACCTTCCATGGAAAACACGCTGTCCACAACAATCAGTTTGATGGCATCAGGATCGCACTTCTGGAGTTCCTTCTCCAGCGCGTTCATGTCATTGTGCTTATATTTCAGCTGAGTACCAAATGAAAGACGGCGTCCGTCAACAATGGAAGCGTGGTCACGGTCATCACAAATGACATAATCCCCCCGTCCCACCAATTGGGGTATCACACCTTCATTCACCGTGAATCCCGTAGAAAAGCACAGAGCATCATCCTTTCCGACAAATTCCGCCAGTTCTTTCTCAAGTTCCACATGGATATCGAGAGTGCCGTTCAGCAATCGAGAGCCGGCACATCCTGTACCGTATTTGCGTGTTGCGGCTATGGCTGCTTCAATGATTCTTTCGTCATACGTCAATCCCATATAAGAATTGGAGCCGAACATCAGAACTTTCTTCCCGTCCATCATCACCTCTGTGTCCTGGGCACTGTCTATTTCACGAAAATAAGGGTAAACACCTTTTTCCATATACATTTGAGGCAACCTGTATTTGCTTAGTTTTTCTTGTAGCAATCCCATATTTACAATATAATTAAGCTTATTTCCTTTCACCTATATTATCATAAGCTTCAGTTTCCGTACTTTTTGATTCGTAAAAGAATGTGCAAATATAACAAATTATCGAATTTATAATGCCATTGGTAAAAAAAAACAAGGCAACCGAATCCAATTTTTATTTCAGTGATGTAGATACGTGCTCAAACGTAAACATTTTCATCCAACAGCCCAGCCAAATCCATGATATTTGTTATCTTTGCAATCAAATCCGGAACCAAAAAGAAACGTCAGGAGGTTTTGATGAAAACACAGGAGAACTTTAATAAAAGCTTCCCTACGCTTTAATATAACCTCATGAAGGTTTTTGAACAACGGATTTGTGGGCGGAGGATTAACTGACATTCAAAACAAAACCATAAGCATGAAAATAACCAGTGCCGAATTTGTGATAAGCAACTCACGTGTGGAAATGTGTCCAAAAACCGGTTTGCCTGAATACGCATTCATAGGACGTTCAAACGTGGGGAAGTCCAGCCTAATAAACATGCTGACAGGCCGTACTAAATTGGCAATGACTTCTTCCACTCCCGGAAAGACTCTTCTCATCAATCATTTTCTGATAAACAAGGAGTGGTATCTTGTCGACCTCCCGGGATACGGCTATGCGAAAAGGAGCAAAAAAGTAACGGAACAAATCAAGAAACTGATTAACGAATATGTAATGGGACGTGAAGACATGACGTGCCTTTTCGTGCTTATAGACAGCCGCCTCGAACCGCAGAAGATAGATCTGGAATTCATCGAACAACTGGGCGAAAACGGCATTCCATTCGTCATAATATTCACGAAAGCGGACAAGTTGAGTGGAGGAAAACTGAACACTAACATAAACAACTATCTGCAAAAGCTGGAAGAACAATGGGAAGAACTTCCTCCCCACTTCGTGTCATCTTCCGAGAAGAAGATAGGACGAGAAGAAATACTCGGATATATTGAGCAAATAAATCTTTCGCTGAAAAGATAGTCAACGATTAAATACAATCATTTACAGTCAGGCAATAATATATGAAAAAGATTATCAACCCGTGGGTAGGGATGGAAGGATATTTCTGTTTCGGATGTGCACCCCATAACGAGGCAGGTGTGAAAATGGAGTTTTACGAGGACGGTGATGATGTGGTGAGCGTATGGCAGCCGGAACAAAAATATCAGGGATGGACAAACACCCTGCACGGAGGCATACAGGCCACTCTGCTTGACGAAATCAGCGCGTGGACCATCGCCTGCAAGCTTCAGACCACCGGAGTGACATCGAAAATGGAAATCCGTTATCTCAAGCCAGTCAGCACCACAGCTGGTCCCTTACTGCTCCGGGCTTCCGTTGCCGAACACAAACGAAATCTGGTTACAGTAAATGCCAGCATATATAATAATGATAAGGAGGAATGCACAAAAGCTGTCTGCACCTACTTCACTTTCCCGAAAGAAAAGGCCCTCAGGGAACTTCATTTCTCGGGATGCAAAGTGGAGGACGAGGAAACGAATCCTCCTGGAATGCCGGAATGAAAGAAAAAAGCAATATTTTCCGATGAATATTTGCATAAATGGATTGTATGTAATATTTTTGTTGAAAAATAATAGAATAAAGTAAAAGTATATGACTTATATATCCACATATTTTCGCCACCATCATTGCCTGACGGTTCAACGGTAGGCTGGAAACGTATGTGGTTATACCATAAGACAAGGCTTGCCGGAAAATAACGGCAAGCCTTTTTATGTTTCCGAACCTTGAAAAAAGAATGATATGCTAAGAATTGCCGTACAATCAAAAGGCCGCCTGTACGAAGACACGACGGCTCTGCTTGCGGAAGCTGACATCAAATTGTCCGCTTCCAAACGGACACTGCTCACCCAGTCTAGCAATTTCCCAGTGGAAGTACTTTTCCTGCGCGATGATGACATTCCGCAATGCGTGGCAAGCGGAGTCGCCGATGTGGGCGTGGTGGGAGAAAATGAGTTTATGGAACGCGATGAAGAAGCCGACATCATCCTGCGCCTGGGATTCAGCAAATGCCGGCTTTCTTTGGCTATCCACAAAGAGATAGAATATGAAGGATTGAGTTGGTTCAACGGGAAAAAGATTGCGACCTCCTATCCTGGCATACTGAAGAAATTCCTTGACCAGAACGGAATTACGGCGGACATCCATGTAATTACCGGTTCGGTGGAGATTGCACCGGGAATCGGACTGGCAGATGCCATCTTCGACATCGTAAGTTCCGGCTCCACACTCGTCAGCAACAACCTGAAAGAAGTGGAGGTGGTGATGAAAAGCGAGGCTCTGCTCATCGGGAACAGGAACCTGACAGGAGAGAAAAAGGAAATACTCAACGAACTGCTATTCAGGATAAATGCGGTGAGGGCTGCCGAAGACAAGAAATATGTACTGATGAATGTTCCCACAGAAAAAGTGAAGGAAATCATCGAAGTGCTTCCGGGAATCAAAAGCCCCACGGTCATGCCGCTGGCTACTGAGGGATGGAGCAGCGTGCATACGGTGCTCGACGAGAAATGTTTTTGGGAAATTATCGGAAAACTGAAAGCTATCGGAGCACAGGGTATTCTGGTGCTTCCTATAGAGAAGATGATTCTCTGACCCGAATGACTGACATATAAAAAGAAAAGGAATGAATATAATCGTTTATCCTGACCGGACGGAATGGGGCTGCTTGCTGAAACGTCCGGCGCTCAATACAGAATCGCTTCGCGAGACGGTGTGCCAGATTCTTGATCGTGTGCGTACCGAAGGAGACAAGGCGGTCATGGAATATGAAGAGAAGTTTGACAAGGCGACTCTCCATACGCTGGAAGTGAGTGAAGAAGAATTTGATGAAGCCGAGAAGATGGTTTCCAATGAACTGAAAACGGCTGTCATGCTGGCTTACAAAAACATTTATGCGTTTCACTCCGCACAGAAGTTCAAGGGAGAAAAGATATCAACTCTTCCGGGAGTAACCTGCTGGCAGAAAGCTGTACCCATCGGTAAAGTAGGATTGTACGTACCGGGTGGGACGGCACCGCTTTTTTCCACCGTACTGATGCTGGCCACCCCTGCACAAATTGCAGGATGCGGCGAAATCATACTTTGCTCGCCTCCAGACCGTAACGGAAAAATCCACCCCGCCATTCTCTATGCAGCACGTACAGCCGGTGTAAACAAGGTGTTCAAGGCTGGTGGCGTACAGGCCATCGGTGCCATGGCTTATGGAACAGAGTCGGTACCGAAGGTTTACAAGATATTCGGTCCGGGCAACCAATATGTCACTGCAGCAAAACAACAGGTCTCTTTGCGTGACGTGGCCATAGACATGCCGGCAGGCCCATCGGAAGTGGCGGTAATGGCTGATGAAACCGCCAACCCGGTATTCGTGGCCTCCGACTTGCTATCGCAAGCTGAGCACGGGACAGACAGCCAGGTTATCCTCGTCACTACATCACGCGAAGTTTTAGAACAAACACAGGAAGAAGTGAACCGGCAGTTGGAACAGCTCCCGCGCAAGCAGATAGCCGAGAAATCGCTCGAGTCGAGCAGGCTGGTGCTGGTTAGGAATATGGATGAAGCGATAGACATTGTCAATAAATACGCACCCGAGCATCTTATTATAGAAACAAAGGACTATATGCAGGTGGCTGAAAGAATTGTCAATGCAGGATCGGTATTTCTCGGCCCATACTCGCCGGAAAGTGCCGGTGACTATGCATCTGGAACCAACCATACATTACCTACCAACGGCTATGCAAAAGCATATAGCGGGGTCAGCCTCGACAGTTTCATCCGTAAAATTACATTCCAGGAAATCACTTCGGAAGGCATTGCCGCCATTGGTCCGGCCATTGAAGTGCTGGCTGCCAACGAATCGCTTGACGCACACAAAAACGCCGTTTCATTACGTTTAAACCGAAAATTATGAAATCACTGGAAGAACTTGTACGGCCTAATATTCTGAAACTTAAACCTTATTCTTCGGCACGCGACGAATATAGCGGCAAGGAGGCTTCCATTTTTCTGGATGCCAACGAAAATCCTTACAATGCTCCGAACAACCGTTATCCGGATCCTCTGCAACTGGAGCTTAAAAAGAAAATAGCACCGGTAAAGCAAGTATGTCCCGAACAAATCTTTCTGGGAAACGGAAGCGATGAAGCCATCGACCTTACATTCCGCGCCTTTTGTCGACCGGGAACAGACAATGTGGTGGCCATCGAACCAACGTATGGTATGTATCAGGTATGCGCTGATGTGAATGATGTAGAATACCGGACTGTAAAACTTGACACTGAATTTCAGTTCAAAGCTGACGAAATGTTGGCAGCTTCCGATGAACATACCAAACTGATGTTTGTATGCTCGCCAAACAATCCCACAGGCAACAGCTTGAACCGTAATGAGATTCTCTCCCTGCTTGCCCGGTTTGAAGGATTGGTGATTGTAGATGAAGCCTATTCAGACTTCTCAGTCGAGCCTTCACTTCTGTGTGAATTAAATCATTATCCAAATCTGATTGTTTTGCAGACATTCTCAAAAGCATGGGGATGTGCGGCTATCCGCCTTGGTATGGCTTTCGCTTCGACGGAAATTATAGGAATCATGAACAAAATCAAATACCCCTATAACATAAACCGCCTCACCCAGCAGGAAGCTGTCAGAATGATGGGAAGACACTATCAGGTGAAACAATGGGTGAAGTCACTGCTCGAAGAACGCACGCGCCTGATGAAAGAATTCGGGAAGTTGAAGTGCTGCCGAAAAGTATATCCTACAGATGCCAACTTCTTCCTGACTGAAGTAAGTGACGCGAAAAGCATATACAACTATCTGGTAGACAAAGGAATTATCGTACGCAACCGTACAAATGTCACCTTGTGCTACAACTGCCTGCGTATCACCGTCGGCACACGCCCTGAGAACGATATGCTACTGGAGGCCCTGAAAGAAGTTGATTGATAAACGACTGAAGATAATGAAGAAAAAGGTACTATTCATTGACCGTGACGGGACACTGGTCATCGAACCGCCCACAGACTACCAACTCGATTCATTTGAGAAGCTGGAGTTTTATCCCAAAGTGTTCCGCAACCTCCATTTCATCCGTGAAAAACTGGATTTCAGTTTTGTAATGGTCACCAACCAAGACGGACTGGGAACACCGTCTTTTCCGGAAGATACATTCTGGCCTGTACATAATCTTATAATAAATACATTCAAAGGAGAAGGGATAGATTTTGACGAGGTACTTATCGACCGCAGCTTCCCGGAGGACAACGCTCCAACACGCAAACCCCGCACAGGGATGGTGACAAGATACATGGACAACCCGGAATATGACATGAAAGGAAGTTTTGTGATAGGCGACCGCATTACGGATGTAGAACTGGCTTACAATATAGGATGCAAGGCGATTCTTCTCGCCCCTGACAGATCATCCCTTATCGGTACAAAACTGGAGGACACCTGTGTACTTGCCACGACTGAATGGAACCGTATTGCCGAATTTCTGTTTGCAGGAGAGAGGACAGCCGAAGTAAGGCGTACAACCAAAGAGACTGACATACTTGTCAGAGTAAATCTGGACGGTAACGGGAGATGCGATATACATACCGGACTTGGGTTTTTCGACCATATGCTCGAACAGATAGGAAAGCATGGAGGGATAGATCTGACTGTGCGTACAGAAGGTGACTTGCACGTGGATGAACACCATACCATAGAAGATACGGCTCTGGCATTGGGAGAATGCCTACGCAAAGCCTTAGGCAGCAAACGCGGCATTGAGCGATACGGATACTGTCTGCCTATGGACGACTGTCTATGCCAGGTTGCTCTTGACTTCGGAGGGCGGCCATGGTTGGTCTGGAATGCGGAGTTCAAACGTGAAAAGATAGGCGATATGCCGACAGAGATGTTTCTTCATTTCTTCAAATCACTTAGCGATGAAGCCCGTATGAACCTGAACATTAAAGCTGAAGGAGAAAATGAACACCACAAGATAGAAGGTATTTTCAAATCGTTCGCACGAAGTGTCAGGATGGCGATACGACGTGACATTTACAACTATGAGATACCTTCAAGCAAAGGAACTATCTGAGTTAATCATGGGATATTCAGTAAATGTTTCTTTTTATGGTATATACTGAATATCCCTCATTAATCCCTTAATGTTGACAGCACGAAGGTAAGCACATCTGGCAGGAGAGGCAATATGTCAGTTTTGGACGCTTACAGATTAACTGCTTACCTACAATAATCCAAAAACAATTTATGGGCTTTTTCTATAGGATACTCGAAACGATGAAATGAAACATTCTAACAGGTAATCTTACAACATATTTCAAAAAGTAAAGAATGAGTCCTTTTATCACCATCTTATCCGACATTCCATTTTCCCGCATAATCTGTCGACATCTTCGGGCTTTTTCCCATTCACCATGTTTGCAAAAATGCAACCAAGGGGAATAGAGAAATGATTCAAACCTATGGATACCTCTATTGTGTAAAAAAACCGCGGCCTCAGCAAATATTTGAGTACGTGTAAAAAGCCGGTCTACAGAAAGGCATTTGGACACGCTTCCTTTCCTGTCTGTTATGCAATAAAGAGCTCTTTTGTCCACATGAATCAGTTTGGCATAATAACCTGTCAAGTAAGAAAATTTTGTATCATTGTGTATGTTGGTTTCGCTGAAACGTATACCATGATATTCTATCAATTCCCGTCTTACCAGTTTACTCCAAGGTTCTCCAAACCCATATCGCAGATCGGCAATAGCCTGTTTGGGCTTTTTGTCATACTTGTGCATCAACTTATTAAGATGTATGCTACGATTTGCCCGGCAATATAAATCTGTATCTACTGAATTGGCATCAAAGAATACAACGTCATAAACAGTTTCTTTATATTCCTCTAAGATTTGGTTTATACAGTAATTGAAAAAATCATCCGCATCCGCAAAAAGCACATAGCAACCTTGTGCCCTTTTTAACCCTTCATTACGTGCTTTCCCACCACCACCGTTAACCTTAAGATAAACAAATGTAACATAGCTAAACTTACTTTCGATAGTTTTTAACTTTGCTACAGAATCTCTATCGCTACAATCATCAACTACAATGACTTGCAAATCACCCCTACATGGAATGGATAAAAGACATCTTTCCAGCAGGTGTGGGATGTTGTGATGTGGGATAATAATGGTATATGTATATTCCATAAGTTTTACTTTTTGTTTTTTAATAAGACTTCGTTAAATTTATAACTAATCCGTTGTAAATAAACGAATTAACTAGTAAAGTTTAGCATAATAAACAGGTCAAGTGGCTGAATTTCTGCAACTTTAATAGTTTACCACAACACATTAAAGCAGTGAAGAAAACAGCACTTGACCAATATGAAAAACTCGTAACCGATACTCTGAAAAGTTGTTCGGCGAAGTTACGCAAAAGTTTTAAAATAGCCTTCATCCAAATCATGATTTTGTAAATACAAGGACAAACTGCTTTGCATAACACACCATGTTGTTGTAGACACCTGGTTCTCAAAGGCAAAGTTCATCAATGAAGCCTGCCTGTTGGGGTTCCACGTCGTCAGCTGCCTGCGTGATGATGCTACCTTGTGGTATTAATATGACGGTGTTCGAAAAGACAAACGGGGACGACCGTACATCAAAAGTGAGAAAATACTATCTGTCGCTTTCCATCGGACTGCTAAAGTCCTATCTGAGTAATATTTACACCCTCAGAAGTTTTTTGCAAGTCCGGTATGTTACCGAACAGAACTTTAAATACTAAACTTATCAAAGAACTATATGGCATAGTTGGGAAAGCAACTTAGCTGATATGTTGATTTTTTAACAGACTATTGTATTTAATCAATACCCGATTAGAACAAAGGTGACAGTTCTGGACGCTTATTTAAAATAGAATGTAGTCACTGTTTCAAATAATGATTTTGGCGGGAAACATGCAATCTTTTTCTCACTTTGATTTTATTGTCATAATCGCTAACGGCAAAAAAGCAATCCGCAATATCTACATTTTCACCAATATCAATAAGGTTGTTTTCATCTTCCAATTTCACTCTACCACCCTCACGGAATATTGAATCTCTTCGTATAATCAATCTGTTATTCTTTCGGATTAAGGATTTGCACTGTATGTTGGTAATATGTTATGCACTCTGAGTGTTGGATCATAGATACAGTTACCCCCAGACTTGTTTCCACATATTTTCTGTTTCTTTAGTGATCTCGGATGATTTAGTTCTCAATTGTTCCCGAATCCTTTGGTTAAGGTCATTTCCTAAGAAAGAAAGTACTTTTGACATATATTTCTTGGCAACATTTAAATCAAGAACGCAATCATTCATGCCATAATCATTGAATAATTCGGCATATTTATGACTCCAGCTTGTTGCAAGGCAAGGAACATATGAGTTCAATGCTGATGCCACCCCGTGAAATCTTGACGATATGCACAGATAAGAAGATGCTATCAAGCCTTTTACCTCTAAGGCATTAAGCCCAGTAACCACATCTATGTCGCCTTTAAGCCTTTCTTGGCACATGAATGCCAAACGCTCATCCTCTGCGCCCTCATGGTTAAGCAGGAATACATTGTACCCCATAGATTGAGACATTTCTACAATCTTAGCAAGTATGTCCAAATAATTCTGTAGGACGATGATCCCTTTATCTATCATGCGCATGTTCGGAATTACACAAACCGCATTTTTCAGATGTTCATATTGAGACGGGAATTCACCTTTGACAAGTGATGTAAAATCTGTGAACAAGTGCATCTTCCTTTCATCCACCTTACATTGTCTTAGATACTCCAACGATACCTTCTCACGTGGCATGATTATGTCGGCGTATTTATTCAACAATGCTATCAGTTTTCTGGTGTTGGGCTTTTCAACCGGCCCAAATGCTTGGGGAAGAAAAACGATTCTAGTTCCAATGTTATGATAACCTTTCAATATCTTTTCCCAACGTCCGACAGTGTCCTTATTCGGATTCCATTGGTCTGAAAAAGCAAAACCGCTTGCATCTATGAAATAATCTGCATCTTTTATTATGCCTTGATCTGTCATCAAGAACAGGTAAGGAAGGTGAACTCTTCGCAAGACGCCAGGTATATGCAACTTTACTGCTGCTCTCTTCAAGGATGCATAAGGTTTCTCTTTCAGGTTCACAGGCGTCTTAACATAGTTCAATCCCTGCTTTATAGCAAATATGGGAACATACACCTCCGCATCCGGATGCTTACGTTCTATTTCTTGCAGGATGGCATATAGCATAAGTTCCGCTCCCTTATTGTTGGTTTCTATACCTGACAACACTATCTTCATAATACAAAAAGTCTTTTTATTTTACGTAATATTCTTACAATAAATAGTTTGTTTAATTTTTGCCTTGTGATATACTTTTTAATATTTTTTTTGCATTCGCATATTATCTCATCCTCGGACAAAGAATCACGGCGCATAAAATCAAATATCTCGTTCTCCTCTTCTTTAACATCATTGATACTTAGGCCATTTCCCTGCTCGTACAAATATGAATCCATTTTCATGGGAAGAACTTTCAACGCCTTTGAATAACGGCTTACCTGGATGCGTCTGGCATCAATATGCTGACCTTTAAGCAATTCATCCACATTTGCGGGATTCAATGATATGTAATTGGCTTCCGACATTTCATTTAAAAGCATCTCACCGGTAATTGATCTTGTTATTATTACAGACTCCCCGTTTTCCCAGTCTATGCCGCTCATCCCCCAAGGGTCACCAAGAACAATGTCTGAAAATGTATTCAACTTATCGTAGCATACCCGGCAACGCGGACTTGTAAAATATTCTTTTTGGGCAAAGCGGTATAAATTTGGCACTGTACTTTCTTTACCGTCAGTGTTTATGATTGTAACAGGTGCATTCTTATAAACGTAATTCCCATTCCCACATAGAGGCCTTTTATTCCGCCATACTATTTTCACGCTTTTCTCCGGACGGACATACGAAAGCATGACTTTTTGAATACCTCCGCACAAGGTGCGGTCACAAACAAGCCCTATCTTGTAACGGATGTTGCCGAATTTTTTGCTACATTTCAAAAGAGCTTCAACCCCTTGGATATGACATGGAAGCCCGACAACGGCCACAGACTTCTTATCACCGGTTTCTCTCAATGCAGATAACAGGTCAACAGGCGTATAGCATGACTTTTGACAATCAGCCAGTTGATTCTTATCCGCAACGACAACTGGTTTTACAGATGGGGGATTGCCATATTCCATTCGACAAAGAACGGCGCAATCTATTGCTCCTATGTCAAACAGATAAGTAACAATTGCCGTACATGCGCCACCACTCTGAGAGTTTTTAAATATTACATCATCTGTGCTTTTCCCTATATATACGTTTCTAATATTCCCTACAAACCTGTCTGTAAATGTAAGGTGAAGGTTTTGTTTATCCAAAGACGGGCAGACTTTTGTACATATTCCACAATTTACACAGTTTCTGTCAACTGTAGCCGCCATTCTTCCCAAAGGCGTGATGGCGAAGGAAATTGCGTCTTTGGGACAAACAGCCTTACAGGCTCCACAATTGGAACAGAGCAAGGCATCAGAAACTTCTTGGATATTGTTTCCCATGAAAAGAATTATTTATTATTAATAATTTTATGCAATAAACTGACAAATTTGCCCAGTATTTTTTCCCGCTCATTACGGTTGCACCCAACAAATAATATTATAGCCGAAGTGCAAATTAACGTCAGTGCGGAAATAGATAAAAAGGACACGGAGGATCTGTCCAGACATTCTTTGACCCAGAAGGGGAAAACAAAAGACAGGATGCTGACACATAGTGCATTTACATATACTTTTTTTACAAATCTTCGTGCAGAAAGCCCTATTGTCCGACGTAGCATAAATAGACGGACAGCCAGACAGCATTGGGAAATTACTACAGAAACGACCAAAACACATTCCGGAATAAAACCAATGTGCAACAGAAGATATGAAAACGGAAGATTAAGCATCTGCATTCCCCCAACAACCAACTGGTAATTACGTATCTTGCCTGTTGCATTCTGTGCTGTAATCAACGGTTGCGATATGGACTCACTTAGAGCGAAAATCAATACAAGGCGTACAAAGTTTACGGTATGTTCGGGAACGGTTGTCAGCCACAAGTCAAGAATGTAATGTGTGTTAAGAATTATCGGCAAGGAAAGCAGCAATAATAAATAAAATGAAAACCTCGCGCCTTGAAACAGGAGAAACATCAGGTATTCCCTATTACCAACGGCATAGCTTTTTGTTATTTGCGGATTTAACGCTGTCATGAAATTCGTTATGAATCCGTATACAGCCGTATGGACTTGGGAGGCAATTCCACGGGCTGCGTTCACTGCAGGGCCACAAAACATGTTGATAAGAATATTGCCGCCTTGATCCCGTAATATGCCGGACGATGAACCTATAAAATTCCATCCGGCAAAACCGCCGATGTCTTTCAATACATTCTTGTCGTACACAAAATGAAAGGTACATTCCTCAAAACGCTTCTTGCAGTAATAACCGTATATAAACCGGATTGTTATTGCAACCGATACGAGTAAAACTGCATATATCTTCAACTTGTCAAATAAAGATATGTAAAGGACAAAAACAACCACAAGTTTCAAAACAGCCTCCAATATGCTGACATAGGCAAAAGCCTTCATCCTCTCATGGGCGATAATAGCTGCATTGTATGGAACACTTATAAGGTTCACCATGAAGGTAAATATTGAGCATTGCAACACCCAGTTGGCTGCATCCAAACGCTCGGAAGGAATATTCATTTTATTGTTTAAAAACCATACGCCTGCAAATTCGGCCAAGATGAATATGACAAGGGCCAAACCCGTTTGTATGAGAACGGAAGATGAAAAGACGATCCTTAAGCGGTCTTTGTTCCCCTTTCCAAGTTCATAAGTGATGAAGCGGCTGATGGCGGCAGACAAAGACCCTGAAATTACACCAAACATTGCTACCACACCGCCAACAACATTATATATGCCAAAATCTTCTACTCCTAATGTTGCCAATACCACACGGCTTGTATATAATGTTACAGCCATAATCAGCAGCATCCGGGAGTAAAGCAACAAGGTATTCTTGGCTATGCGCTTGTTGTTTGCAGAAATATCTTGCATAAATATTGTTATCTGTCTGGACGTTGTTTGGGACGTTTCACTAAAAACGCTTTTTTACTAAAATGGAGGTGAACTACGACTACAGTTGAAATCCCTGTGCACAGCTACTCTTCAACCGTTTGAATTCTTCTATGATATTCATGTATTCCGTATTTAATCCCTTCTGAAAATGTCTCTCGTATAAACCTTGTCCTTTACATCATCAAGACTTATATCATAACGGTTTGCAATGATGGCCTGACTCTGTTGCTTGAACGCGACAAGGTCATTGACGACACGGCTGCCGAAAAATGTACTTCCATCTTCCAATGTTGGTTCATAAACAATTACTTCCGCACCCTTAGCTTTCACGCGCTTCATCACTCCCTGTATCGACGACTGGCGGAAGTTGTCGCTGTTCGACTTCATCGTAAGGCGGTAAACACCGATGACGCACTTCCTTTCCTCACTCGGGCTAAAGTCGCCCCGGTTGTAGTAGTTGTAATAGCCGGCCTTGGTAAGCACGCGGTCGGCAATGAAGTCCTTCCTTGTACGGTTGCTCTCCACAATGGCCTGTATCAGGTTCTCCGGCACATCGGCATAGTTGGCCAGAAGCTGTTTCGTGTCCTTGGGCAGGCAGTAGCCGCCGTAGCCGAAGCTCGGATTGTTGTAGTGCGTGCCGATGCGCGGGTCAAGGCACACGCCGTCGATGATGGCCTGCGTGTCCAGCCCTTTCATCTCGGCGTAGGTGTCCAGTTCGTTGAAATAGCTCACGCGCAGGGCAAGGTAGGTGTTGGCAAAGAGTTTCACCGCCTCGGCTTCCGTCAGGCCCATGAAAAGCGTGTCGATATTCTCCTTTATCGCTCCCTCCTGAAGCAGTGCGGCGAATGTGTGCGCGGCCTCGTCCAGACGGGCATCTCCCTCCGGTCTGCCAACGATGATGCGGCTGGGATAGAGGTTGTCGTACAACGCCTTGCTCTCGCGCAGGAACTCCGGCGAGAAGATGATGTTGTCGCTCTGCATCTTCCTGCGTACACTCTCCGTGTAGCCCACGGGGATGGTGCTCTTGATGACCATGATTGCGTTGGGATTGACGCTTTTCACCAGTCCGATGACTTCCTCCACATGGCTCGTGTCGAAATAGTTCTTCACCGGGTCGTAGTTCGTGGGCGCGGCTATCACCACGAAATCCGCATCGCTGTATGCCTTTGCCCCGTCCAAAGTGGCGGTGAGATTCAGGTTTTTTTCAGCAAGATATTTTTCGATGTACTCGTCCTGTATGGGCGACTTGCGTCTGTTTATCAAGTCCACTTTCTCGGGTACCACGTCAACTGCCGTCACCTTGTGGTGCTGGCTCAAAAGGATGGCAATACTAAGGCCGACATATCCCGTTCCGGCCACGGCTATCCTTATATCCTTGTCTATAACTGTCATTTTATTTCGTTCTATTGTTCTGTTCTCATCAATAAAATCACTCCGTTTTCCGTCAGACATGCAGCCACACAGACCGCAAATACCTTCGCCACACAGCCAGATGTGCCGTGCCGTTGATCTCCTTGCAAATATTTACGCATACGCTTATCAAAGTCTTCTTGCATCTTTCCATGTCAAGACCTGTTGATTGGACAGCCATTACATTCAATGTCTCATTTCCGACTTTGAAATCACGTATGACCTTTATATTTGAATCACTGTCTGTCAATACCCTGTATAACGTAGGAGCATAATTACGGAATGAGTCGATAAGCTTTTCCACTTTCTCATTGTCAGCTTCCACATCCCTGACAATCCTGGAGGTTCCACTCACCAGTCGCTCATTGGCTTTGCCGGCCGTCATGAAATACTCCCTAAGAAATATGTCCCAGTTGGCAAAAAGGGTACAACAGCCGCTTTCCTTGTCCGGGACAGCTCCGATATGCGCATAATACGTGGTTGTCACTGTCTCATCCACATCCTTGCTTGGATAATATACCTGCTCCGCAATCTCAACACGACAAACAGATTCAGTGAAATCCGTATGTCGTAATATGGCTTCGTACTTCCCTGCATCAATCTCCACACCCGATGTAGGAGTAAGAAAAGGACGAATCACAAAGCGGTTCCAGTTGCACTTCACATAGCCCGGATTTTCACGCTCGTAACGGATGAGGTTCAAGACAAGTTCTGCATCCGTTATGCCCAACACTGATATCCGTTGACTCAATCTGTCATGTCCATGCTTATGGAGTTTCTTGCAAAGCTCGACAAGCGAAGGCTTCCCGACCAAAGTATCCACGATATCATACAGCATAGGAAGCGTCCTGTCTCCATAACCACACCCTTGCAGGATACCTATCAACAAATCTACGGCACGCTCTTTCATTGTCCCTATAGTCTGACGATCACCCTCAGCATTGTGCAGACGGACGACATGGAAATTCCAAATGTTGGGAACAGAAACAGTATACCATCCATCATCTCCAAAAGACCTAATTCTGAACACCATCCGTTTTTCTCTACGAAAACGTACAAGATATCCTTCCTTTCCGGCAAGTGGACCGTCTATTACCTTAACAATCTCATTCGGTTCATTGCCCTTGAGATTGAATGCATAGTCAGAATATGGACGTTCCAGTATCACCACCTTGTCTGCATAATTCTCGTTGAAGTCTCTGAAGGCCCTCATCTGTTCCTCCGGGATTGTCCACAAGCATGCCTTTTTCCCTTCTTCCTTTCTGCGTTCATACATGACAGTGCCTTCGGGGTAGTATCTGTCCATAAAGTCTTTCAATGCCTGCTGTGTAGATAGGACGAACACAAAGCCCGCGAACAAGGGCGTCTCGATGTCCATGCCGTTTTTGTTCACGAAAACAGTTGTGCGTGTAGGACAATAAACTTCGAGGATATTCTCCATATCCGCCATGCAATACTCCAACATCCCGACAACCTTTTTCTCCTGATGTGGCAAAGTGCGCACAATAAACCAATGAAAATCAACATTGTTGAGTTTGTCATGGTCAAACTTCCTGGCAGGAGAAACTGCATTGGGCAAATCAGTCGGCATAATATGGCACGAAAGAAGACGAAGGAAAACACCTCCTCAACTTCGCATAAAATTAATAAATTATTTATCTTGTTTTTCTATTTTATCACACAAAAGACATTATCAATGTTCTCCATGTCGGATAACAAAATCCCCGAAACACCTTCCCCTGAGACGGTTTATTTCGGGATAATGCCAGTTCGCAAAGATAATAATAATGACTCATATAGAGATGTTTTATACCAAGAAAATTTGGCGACCACAGATTAGTACTGCAATGGACACTGCAAACAAGCCTGAAAGTAGCCTCTTCCAACTTGGCAGCTGTCTTTTGCCTGCTATATCGTTTTTTTATATTATCTTTGTTCCCTGATAAAAATAGCAGTACATTTAATGAAGAACATAAGGAACTTTTGCATCATTGCCCATATCGATCACGGAAAGTCAACCTTGGCCGATCGTCTGTTGGAATATACTCATACAATAAAGATCACGGAAGGACAGATGCTTGACGACATGGACTTGGAACGCGAACGCGGAATAACCATCAAAAGCCATGCCATCCAGATGGAATACGTCCATGACGGAGAAAAATATATCCTCAATCTGATTGACACTCCGGGACATGTGGACTTCTCTTATGAAGTGTCCCGCTCAATCGCCGCATGCGAGGGAGCTTTGCTTGTGGTAGATGCCTCACAAGGTGTACAGGCGCAGACCATATCGAACCTGTATATGGCAATCGGACACGACCTGGAGATTATCCCGGTGATGAACAAGTGTGACATGGACAGTGCGATGCCGGATGAGGTGGAAGACGAAATCGTCGACCTGTTGGGCTGCAAACGTGAAGACATCATACGAGCTTCGGGGAAAACGGGAATGGGAGTCGAAGAGATCTTGAAAGCAGTGGTGGAACGGATTCCTTGTCCTAAAGGCGATGAAAACGCACCGCTTCAAGCATTGATATTCGACTCCGTATTCAATTCCTTCCGCGGCATCATCGCCTACTTCAAGGTGGAAAACGGAGTGATCCGCACGGGTGACCGTGTAAAGTTCTTCAATACGGAAAAGGAATATGACGCAGACGAAGTGGGAGTCCTGAAAATGGACATGGTACCCCGTAAGGAACTCCGCACGGGAGATGTAGGTTATATCATCTCGGGCATCAAGACCTCACGCGAAGTGAAAGTCGGCGACACAATTACCCACGTGAACCGCCCGTGCGAAAAAGCTATCGAAGGGTTCGAGGAAGTTAAGCCGATGGTCTTTGCCGGAGTATATCCTATTGAGGCGGAAGACTATGAGAACCTTCGCGCTTCACTCGAAAAGCTTCAGCTGAACGATGCCTCCCTGACCTTCCAGCCAGAGTCCTCTCTGGCACTGGGATTCGGCTTCCGCTGCGGTTTCTTGGGGCTTCTTCACATGGAGATCATTCAGGAGCGCCTTGACCGGGAATTTGACATGAACGTCATCACCACAGTACCGAATGTTTCGTACATGGTGTATGACAAGCAGGGAGGCGTACAGGAAGTGCACAATCCCGGCGGAATGCCTGATCCGACACTGATTGATCACATAGAAGAACCTTTCATCGATGCATCCGTCATCACGACAACAGACTACATAGGTCCGATAATGACCCTGTGTCTGGGCAAACGTGGCGAGCTGATGCGTCAGGATTACATATCGGGGAACCGCGTGGAACTGCATTACAAAATGCCGTTGGGAGAAATTGTCATAGATTTTTATGACAAGCTGAAAAGCATCTCAAAAGGGTATGCCTCGTTTGACTACCATCAGGCAGGGTTCCGTAAATCAAAACTCGTGAAGCTCGACATATTACTTAACGGAGAATCTGTCGATGCGCTATCTACGTTGACACACTTTGACAATGCCTACGAACTGGGTCGACGGATGTGCGAGAAACTGAAGGAACTGATCCCCCGCCAACAGTTTGAAATCGCCATTCAAGCTGCCATCGGTTCAAAAATCATTGCGCGCGAAACCATCAAGGCGCTGCGCAAGGACGTTACGGCAAAATGTTATGGAGGTGACGTCAGCCGAAAGCGGAAATTGCTTGAAAAACAGAAACGCGGGAAAAAACGCATGAAACAGATTGGTACGGTGGAAGTGCCGCAGAAAGCTTTTCTCGCAGTCTTAAAACTGGACTGAAAATTTATTAGGGATATTCAGTAAATGCTTCTACGGAATATCCCTAATCTTATTTCATTTCCCGAGAAAGGATTTCCCGTAATGCTTCACGCCAATCTTCGCCGTTCGCAGGCTGATAGGTTAGAAAACCCATTTCACGTCCAGCCTCTATATTGGCTGTTCCGTCATCGACAAAAAGCGTCTCGGAAGGCACTATTCCACTGTCATCGATCATGTGACGGAAAATGAGCCTGTCAGGTTTTGTCACGCCGATGCGGTATGACAGATAAAGTTTGTCAAAGTATGCACTCAAAGGTTTGCGCAAGGACGAAAAGTCTTCACTGCATGCCCACCCCATCACATACGGATTCGTGTTGCTCAACACATACAGCCGATAATCGGTACGAAGCTGTTCAATATATGCTAAAAGTGATTCATCCACTCCGGAGAAAAATCCCAGCCATGCCTGCTGAGTCTCCTCCCAACCCAGAGACCGTCCGCACAATTCACCAAGTTTCTGCTGAAAGACTTCCGTTCCGATGGAACCCTCTTCCAGTTCCTGAAAAATGCCGGTCTGATGATATTTGTCCAGACGACTGTCGGCATCATCAAGTCCTATATTCATAAAAGCTTTAACAGCCCTTTCACGGCTGATGGGGGCAATTACGCCTCCGAAATCAAACACGATATTACGTATCATGACATTACTGTTTTTTCAACACAAGATTCTTGAACGAAGAAGGATAGGGAGTTTCAAACTCCATCAGCTCGCCTGTAACAGGATGACGAAAACATAGCTTGAACGCATGGAGAGCCATTCGACCGAGAGGATCCTGCTCGCATCCGTAACGCCCGTCACCCAAGATTGGATGTCCGATTGTCTGCATATGTACACGGATCTGGTTCTTTCGTCCTGTTTCCAGTTGCAACTCCACCAGTGAATAGCCGTTGGCACGCTTGACTGTTGAATAATGAGTCAGCGAATATTTTCCGCCATCATCATATTCCGATGAACTGACGTACAGCTTGCGGTCAGTGAGCCATGATTCCACACTACCCCGATCCTTTTCCATCTCACCTTTCACGACAGCCACGTATCGGCGGTCAGTCACAATATCATGCCAATTGTCGCGCAAGGTATGCTGCGTTTTCTCGTCTTTGGCATACATCATGATTCCTGACGTGTCACGATCAAGACGATGTACGACATAAATGCGGTTGTTGCGGTTCTCACGTTTTACGTACTCATTGAGTATATGCTGAGCAGTACGTTCCTTCTGGTGGTCAGTGGCTACCGATAACAGCCCTTCTTTCTTTTCCACCACAATCAGGTAGGGGTCTTCGTAAAGCAGTTTCAGCATTGGATTACTGAAACTCCGGTTGTGTCTGTCCCGACTTATCTGCACCTTCATGCCTGGTTTTAAAGGGAAATTGTATTCGGTATGTATATTATTGTCCACCAACACTATACGGTGTGTCAGATACGACTTGACACGGGTACGGCTTATTCCTGACATCTTCTTCATAAGAAAAGACATCAGTTCGTCAGGTTCAGTTACATTATATACCGTATATTTGGCGGCTGCACGTGCCATGAAATGTCCGTTACCGTCTTTCTTGTTTTTTGTCATATTTATGTGAAATGTGATCACCGTTTTTCAAGCAGCACCACGTTTTCCACGTGATGCGTATGTGGAAACATATCGACCGGCTGAACTGCGGCCACACGGTATTTCCCGTCAAGCAGATGGAGATCCCGCGCCTGCGTAGCAGGATTGCAACTCACATAGACAATCCGTTCCGCCCCGGCAAAAAGAATCATGTCAATCACATCGCCGTGCATGCCCGCTCTTGGCGGATCAGTGATTATCACGTCAGGATGTCCGTGTCCGACAATGAAATCCGCAGTGAGGATATCCTTCATATCTCCTGCATAGAAAAGCGTATTGGTGATTCCATTGATTGACGAATTGACTTTTGCATCTTCGATAGCCTCAGGCACATATTCAATGCCTATCACTTGTCTCGCCTGCCGTGACACGAAGTTGGCGATGGTTCCCGTACCAGTATAAAGATCGTACACCATCTCGTTACCTGTCAGCCGGGCAAAATCCCTTGCCACCTTATATAGATTGTATGCCTGCCCGGAATTGGTCTGATAGAACGACTTCGGCCCGATCTTGAAACGCAAACCTTCCATTTCTTCATATATGTAACCGGCACCCTTGAATATTTCCACATCAAGGTCTCCGAAAGTATCGTTACATTTGTTGTTGACCACATAAAGCAGCGAAGTGATTTCCGGGAAGGTATCAGCCACATACTGCAACAGTTCCTTCATCTGTTCCAGCTCACTTTCTGCGACAATCTTGCACTGGAGCAATACCATCACTTCCCCTGTCGATGAAGTACGCACCATCATGTTGCGAAGCAAGCCTTCCTGCGTGCGCAGGTTGAAGAAAGAATATCCGTGTGCATACGCATAGTCACGAATGGCGTTACGTACCCTGTTGGAGATGTCGTCCTGAAGCCAGCATTTCTCAATAGCCAGCACCTTGTCGAACGCACCGGGAATATGGAATCCGACAGCGTTCATCTGTTCATACTTTACGTCTTGACGCACCTCATCTTCAGTTAGCCAACGCTTGTTTGAGAAAGTGAATTCCAGCTTGTTGCGATAGAAACGAGTGCTCTCGGAACCAAGTATCGGACGGAAATCCGGAAGTTCCACCTTACCGATGCGCGTAAGGTTGTCAAAAACCTGTTTCTGCTTGTATCTAAGCTGGTCTTTATATGCAAGACACTGCCACTTGCATCCTCCGCACACACCGAAATGCTGGCAAAATGGTTCCACGCGCATGGGCGAGAGTTCATGGAATTTCACAGCCACCGCCTCCGCATAGCTGTTCTTTTTACGTTTCATCTGAAGGTCAACCACATCACCCGGAACAACGTATGGCACAAACACCACCATGTCGTCCACCCTTGCCAGTGCCTTCCCCTCAGCAGCCACATCCGTTATCGTCACCTTCTCAAGCAACGGAAGTTCTTTTTTCTTTCTTGCCACGTTCGTTTTTGTTCTGAATCCGAGTACAAAGATAAAGATTTTACGTTACAAAAACAACGGCTGATTTCGATTAAAATAACCGCTCATATCGTCCGAAACGAACTGATGATTTTCTGAAACAAGCGTACGACTGTCATATTTCCATACCTTCCGGCAGGAAATCGCTTATGTCTTTGCCAAACTTGAGCAGTTCACGCACAATGGTAGAACTTACCGATGTCAGTTCCGGTTCAGTGAAGAGGAGAATGGTTTCCACTCCTGCCAGTTTCCGGTTGATGTCAGCAATGGTCTCCTCATATTCAAAATCATGTACCGTCCTTATACCGCGAATGATGAAACCGGCATCATGTGAACGCGCGAAATCCACTGTCAATCCATCGTATGCCTCCGCACGGACACGGGATTCGTTCGCATACAGTTTGCGAATCATCTCCACACGCTTCTCTGTAGGGAACCATGTGCGTTTGCTTTCATTTATTCCGATTCCGATGATTATCTCGTCCATAAAAGTGAGTGCACGGCGTACAACCGAATAATGTCCTATTGTAAACGGATCGAATGTACCAGGGAATATTGCTCTTTTCATTGAATCAAGTCCTCTTCCACCACTAAGTTGTTTATAATAAAATTCTGGCGTTCCATAGTGTTCTTGCCCATATAAAATTCCAGCAGTTCCTTCACGGCATCAGTCTTGCGGAGAGTTACCTGCTCAAGACGCATGTCCTTGCCGATAAAATTCCGGAATTCATCTGGAGATATTTCACCCAGTCCCTTGAATCGCGTGATTTCCGGATTCGGACCCAGTTTCTCAATAGCCGCCAACCGTTCTTCCTCTGAATAACAATAAATGGTTTCGTATATTCCTTTCTTGCGGTTACGCACACGGAACAGAGGGGTTTGCAGAATATATACATGTCCCTTCTTTATCAGATCGGGGAAGAACTGCAAGAAAAATGTAATCATAAGCAGACGGATATGCATGCCGTCCACATCGGCATCAGTCGCCACTATCACCTTATTGTATCTCAACCCGTCAAGACCGTCCTCTATATTCAGTGCCGCTTGAAGCAGATTGAATTCCTCGTTTTCATAGACCACCTTCTTTGTCAGTCCGTAAGAGTTAAGCGGTTTTCCACGCAGACTGAATACCGCCTGAGTGTTCACATCACGGCTCTTTGTTATTGATCCGCTTGCGGAATCTCCCTCAGTAATGAATATGGAACTTTCAAGGCGAGGATCATCCTCCTCTCCTTCCCTGCCACCTTTCAGATCATTCAAGTGTATGCGACAATCACGAAGTTTCCGGTTGTGAAGGTTTGCTTTCTTGGCACGTTCCCGTGCAATTTTCGTCACTCCAGCAATCGCCTTGCGTTCTTTCTCCGACTCCTGAATCTTCCTCAACATTACGTCCGCCACGTCAGGATGCTTATGGAGGTAGTTGTCAACATTCTCCTTTACGAAATCACCGACAAACTTGTTTACGCTCACTCCCGAAAGCGGATATGGATTTCCATCAGAATCTTTTTCGGGAGCCATTGCCAATGAGCCAAGCTTGATCTTCGTCTGGCTTTCGAACGTAGGTTCGATGACATTTATGGCAATGGCTGCCACCAGTCCGTTACGGATATCCTGATACTCCATGTTCTTTCCGTAAAACTCCTTGATAGCACGCGCAATGTGTTCCTTGAATGCACTTTGGTGCGTTCCGCCCTGTGTAGTGTGCTGCCCGTTGACGAATGAATAGTATTCCTCTCCGTATTGCGAACTGTGCGTGAAAGCAATCTCTATGTCCTCACCCGTAAGATGGATTATGGGATACAGACCAGGTACGGTCATATTGTCATTAAGAAGATCCTCAAGACCATTCCGGCTCGTGATGCGGTGTCCGTTGTAGTAGATGGAGAGCCCCGTATTCAAATAGGTATAATTGCGGAGCATTGTCTCGATGAACTCGATACGGAAATGATAGCCTGCAAAAAGCGTATTGTCCGGTTCAAAAAAGATATAAGTACCGTTTTCCTCACCGGTAGATCCCGTAATGTCGCTCACCAATTCCCCTCGTTCGAATACAGCTTCCCGCATCTGTCCGTCACGTACACTCCGCGCCACAAATCGAGAGCTGAGCGCATTCACCGCCTTTGCGCCTACTCCGTTCAGTCCGACACTCTTTTTGAATGCTTTAGTGTCATATTTTCCTCCGGTATTCAGCATGGAGACCGCATCCACAAGACTTCCCAAAGGGATTCCGCGTCCGTAATCGCGTACAGAGACACGCAGATTGTCATTCATGACAATATCAATTCGTTTCCCTGCCCCCATCTTAAACTCATCTATACTGTTGTCTATCACTTCCTTGAGAAGAACATAGATTCCGTCTTCAGCATGGGAGCCGTCTCCCAGACGACCTATATACATACCCGGTCTGGTACGTACATGCTCCATATCACTGAGGTGACGAATGTTTTCCTCAGTGTACGTTACGGGGGATTCCTGCCTGATATTATCGTTATCCATTGCCTTCAGGTTTAAAATACTTTCCTGTATGCCCTTCTCCGCTTGTGCTGTACCGACTCGAATGCATTCCACTGTGACTGCACCTTCTTGTTGATCTCCAGTTCGGGATTACTCTCGCCATAAAGGAATCCCATTTTCTGATATATAGGTACAAGATCATAGAAAAGAAGCGCATTGACCCCCTTGCTCTGGTATTCGGCTTTCACCCCCACCAGCAACAGGTCAAGAATTCTTGAACGCTTGAAGAAAAGCGCTTTCAACAGATGATACCAGCCGAACGGGAACATTTTGCCTTTCGCCTTTTGCAAGGCTTTCGACAGTGAAGGCATCGAAATCCCCACGGCCACGAGTTCTCCCTGTTCATCCTCTATCAGCGACACCATCCTCAAATCGATAAGAGGGAGATACATTTTTATGTATTGGTCGATTTGTTTCTGGGTCATCTTGGAATAGCCGTAAAGAGGGGCGTATGCCTCATTGATAAGATCGAAAATCTTCTGTCCGTAACCGCTTTTTTTGATTTCCTTTCTTTGGAGCTTTTTGATTTTCAGCCGGTATTTCTGAAGAATAATTTCCGATATCCGCATGAATTTTTCGGGAAGTTCGTGTGGGACGGCGAGCTTGAATTCCACCCAATCTATTTCCTTTTGAAATCCCAGTGCTTCCATGTGTTCCGGATAGTATGAATAATTGTATATGGTTGACATTGTACCGAGTTGGTCAAAGCCTTCCACCAGCATACCTTCCGCATCCATGTCGGTAAATCCAAGCGGTCCAACAATAGCCTCCATCCCTCTAGCTTTTCCCCATTCTTCTACGGTTTTAAGAAGGGCAACGGACACTTCCTCCTCATCGATGAAGTCAATCCAGCCGAAGCGCACCTCTTTTTTATTCCACGTCTCATTAGCGCGATGATTGATTATAGCTGCCACACGGCCCACTATCTCATCTCCGCGGTATGCCAGAAAACAGTCGGCTTCGCAGAATTCGAAAGCTGCATTTTTCTTGGGAGAGAAAGTGTTCAACATGTCGTCTAACAGATCCGGAACCGAATAAGGATTGTCTTTGTAAAGTTCATAATTGAAACGGATGAACTTTTTAAGTTCCTTCTTTGTCGTGACTTTTCTTATCGTTATGCCCATCGGTCTTTTTTCTTTCGTACTAAATACGGATGTAAAGATAGCAATTTTTGTATGTAAAAGAAACGCCTGGATTCTTTTTTTAATATTGTCCTGAAATTCCCGAACAAGACCCAGAACAGGCCGTAAGATCCTATAACGACAAATCCCCAAGAAGGAATTCTTCTTTGGGGATTTATCGCGTTGGACTACCAGGATTCGAACCTAGACAAACAGAACCAAAACCTGTTGTGCTACCATTACACCATAGTCCAAACGTCAGACGTTTTCTTGGAAAACGGTGCAAAGATAAATCTTTTTTCGGATATCTGCCAAATGATTATCCACTTTTTTATTATGCGAAAAGGATGACAGAGCCGTACAGAGTGGCAATACGGTTATTCCTTATTACCCGATGTCTCCTTAATCACGTTCACACAACATGCACCGACTATCAGCAGCACACCGGCCAACACCAGCATGTTCACTTCCGGAGGGACTGCGCCATCTTTCGTAAACATTCCCAATATCCAGCCGCCGGCAACGGCCGCCACTATCTGAGGCACACATATTGTTCCGTTGAACAACCCCAAATAAGTGCCCATGTGACCACCGGTAAGTGAATTGGTCAAGATGGTAAAAGGCAAAGCCAGCATCGACGCCCATGCACATCCTATCAGCAAGAATGAGAAGAACAGCATATACTGGTTATGTACAAAATAAATAGAAATGAAGCCGATTCCGCCAAGCACCAGACTCAAGGAATAAGCAAATTTACGGTTCTTGATGGAAGGAATCACCGCTGCCCAAATGACCGAACCTATGGCCTGCACTGCAAACAGTATTCCCACCCAGTCGCCGGCAGACTGATACTGCAGAGACTGCGTATCGAGTACCAAATGAGTCACACCGTCCCTTATCTGCTCTATGACAGGGGTACCAAATACGTTCGCTGCCACCGTACCGTTGGTATATGTCCACATGAACATGAATGCGGACCAGCAGAAGAACTGCACCAGTCCGACAGTCCAGAATACTTTCGGGGCATGTGCAAGCAACTTAAACACATTGGTCTTCTCTTTCTTGTCCTCTTCCTTTATGCCATGATAGGCCGCATACAGTTTAGGAGGATATTCTTTCACCTTCACCGTAGTATAAATGACACACAGAATCAGGATAACCGCACCTATATAAAAAGAGAAGATGACTGAATCCGGAATAATACCTTTCGGAGCCACGTTGCTTATACCTATTGCTGCAAAGACAAATGGGAAAAGATAACCCGCCAGACTACCGGCGTTGCACAGGAAACTCTGGATGGAATACGCCAGACCCTTCTGCTTTTCATTGACCATGTCGCCTACCATCATCTTGAACGGCTGCATCGCAATGTTGATGGAAGTGTCAAGAAACATGAGGGAAAACAGTCCGAACACCATCGCTGCGGAAACCGACATACCGAAGCTCCCGGCATTGGGAAGGAGACACATCACCAGAACGGCAATCAATGCTCCGACGAACAGATATGGGATTCTCCTACCGAAACGGCACCATGTACGGTCGCTCAACGCACCGATTATGGGCTGCACAACAATACCGGCCAACGGAGGAAGAATCCAGAAATAACTCAGACTGTGGGGATCTGCCCCCAATGTCGAAAAGATTCGGCTAATGTTAGCACTCTGTAAGGCGTATGCAATCTGCACACCAAAAAATCCGAAGCTGATGTTCCACAGCTTCCAGAAACTTAAATCAGGAATTTTCATCGTACTTATTTTTGAATCGAATTTTGCTACGCCTACAGATTCATCACCTCTTGTTCAAAACTTTCCTTGTCCCCTTTCGATCTGTTGCGGATCTTGCTGCGATAGTTATAAACAGTGGCCAACGAATAACCCAAAAAATGTGCTATACGAGTCGTATCGGTTACGCCCAGACGAATCAGCGCAAAGATACGAAGTTCTGTGTTTAAAATCTCACCTGACTTAGGGAAAATTCGTCCCTCCTCGACCAATAAATTGTTAAAATCATTTATAAAGTTCGGGAAAAGATCCAGGAAAGAACGGTCAAACTCATTATAGAAGCTCTTTCTCTCGTCTTTAAGGAACTGTTCGGAACGGATTGTCTTGAACAATTCATCGAGTTTCGATGCCATGGCAAGCTTTTCCAACGAGCGGCGATACTGCTCCTGCTTGTCAAGATACCCCACACACCGGTCCAGATATTTGGCTATATACACCTCTTTTATCTTACCTGTCTGAATAAGCTTTTCGTTGGTTGCGTGGAGCTCCCTGATAACCTCATACAGATGACGCCGAGTGTATGACAATTTTTTCAGTCCATAGTGCAGATACAGTGCAAGAACCACAAGCACAAGTGCCAGGCCGCTCACACTCCACAACAGTATACGAACCACCTTGTGGCTATGAGCTTCTTTTTCCCTGTACGCCTTGTCTATAATAGGATAAACTTCAGTCACTTCCATGAATCTAAGGCGGGCGTTACACGCCACGGCATCCTCCATCGAACATTGCAGATAAAGGTATGCCCGTCTCAGATCACCCGCTTCATAAATCACACGGGCCAGTTTGGGCAGGCCGGCATATTCGCGTACAGCCCTTTTCACGTCGATGAGAGCCGTTCGTGCCAGACTGCGGATGAGCATCTCCTTATCACCGATCTGCTCCCATGCCAAGGCCTCCGTAAAATTCACATAAGCAAGAAATTTGTCATCAGAAGTCGAATTACGCAGACTATCAAGTACATAGACTGCTTCTTCCGCCTTTCCCTTGCGCAACATGACCTCTACCTCCGCAAGCCGTCTCTTCGGATCCGGAGACATGACAGAAATCACAGAATCCTGATATAAGTCTGACTTCAGAAGATATTTCTGCTTTTCGTTTACATCCACGGTATAGTCTGCCAGCCAGCCGTAACATATCTGGTATGTCTGATAATATTGTCCGATAAGTTTACGGTCAAGTTCTTCAGGATTGACACGCCCCAAAACCTCCAGAGCCTCATTGTACATCCCCATCAGGCCCATCACTTCCGCACGGTTCACCATAACCTCATTCTTCAGGGATACATTGCCCGGAAAAAGTTCAGCCTTCTTCTCTATATAAAAAAGGGCCGAATCCGTCTGATAATGCAAATAGCATTCCAACAGGCAATTAATAATCTCATATTTCTCCATATCACCGGAAGCGCGAGAGAGACGCAGCTCAAGTGTACGTATGGAATCATCCTTCAGTTTCTGGAAAGAAATCTTTTCGGCGATAGCTTCATCAAGACTGTCAAGCAATGCCCTTGTCGTGGCATCCTTCACTTCGGCAGCACACCGGAAAGCCATCCCGCACAGCATCAACAAAAGAATATTTATCCGTCTCATCGGACAACCGATGTCTTTTTTAAGGCAAGCTACCTTTAATATGTACCTCTTAAAAGACATCCGGCATTCCGATAAAGACAAGCGGTCATTCCATCCCGAACGACCGCCTGTTTTTGTCAAAACAACCGTTCGTCTTTCACGATGCCGGAAGCCTTTCCAATACTGCGTTTTCATCCCCTTATTCCATTCGTTTTGTCAAAGATAAGAAAGTTCTATTTAAATCATTAAAAAAATAAGAAAAAGTTTTATTTAAATTTTCCGGCGCCTCCAAACGCTTATAATCCATTTATAATTATCGCTATAACTTTAAGGCATATTTAAATGATAACCAAATGTTTAAATCATTACACCTTTTATAATTTCATCATTATTTCCACACTCGTATTGCTAAAGGAATAATTTTGTTTGCGAAATTGTCTAATTAATACATTAACCTATGAAAATTGAAAAACTGTTCACTGTCGCAACATTCTGTTTGCTTGTAACAAACGCAAGCGCACAGAAGCTTACATCACCTGATGGGAATCTGATGATGAATTTCAGCCTCAACGGGAATGGATGCCCCACATATGAACTTACATACAAAGGCAAGACAGTCATCAAACCAAGCACACTCGGACTGGAACTGAAAAAGGAAAACGCCGACAAGCCTACTGACTTTGAATGGACGGAACGAACTGACAAGGATCAGCTCGACAACAAGACCAATCTGACAAGCGGATTCAGAATCCGCAACACACGCACTGCCACATTCGACGAGACATGGAGTCCGGTATGGGGTGAAGAAAGCGAAATCCGGAACCATTACAACGAGCTGGAAGTCACACTCGACCAGCCGATGAACGACCGCTACATCGTTATACGCTTCCGGCTGTTCGACGACGGACTTGGATTCCGATACGAATTTCCGCAACAGGAGAACCTGAATTATTTCGTAATAAAAGAAGAACACACACAGTTTGCCATGGCAGGTGACCACACCGCATACTGGATACCGGGCGACTATGACACACAGGAATACGACTACACCATATCACGCCTCTCCGAAATACGGGGCAAGATGAAGGAAGCCGCCACGCCAAACTCTTCGCAATATGTATTCTCGCCCACAGGAGTGCAGACAGCGCTGATGATGAAGACTGATGACGGACTGTACATCAATCTCCACGAAGCAGCTCTCATAGACTACGCCTGCATGAGTCTGAACCTCGATGACAAGAACTTGATCTTCGAATCATGGCTCACTCCCGATACCAAAGGCGACAAGGGATACATGCAGACGCCATGCAGTTCACCATGGCGTACCGTCATCGTGAGTGATGATGCACGCGACATCCTCGCTTCACGCATCACTCTCAACCTGAACGAGCCTTGCAAGATTGAAGATACCTCATGGATTCATCCGATGAAATATATCGGCATCTGGTGGGACATGATTACCAATAAAGGTACATGGGCATATACCGACGACCTGTATAGCGTGAAATTAGGCGAGACCGACTATTCAAAAACCAAACCTAACGGACGGCACTCCGCCAACACAGCCAATGTGAAACGGTATATCGACTTTGCCGCCGAACATGGATTCGACGGTGTACTGGTGGAAGGCTGGAACGAAGGATGGGAAGACTGGTACGGCAAGAGCAAGGACTACGTGTTCGATTTCGTGACTCCCTATCCGGACTTCGATGTACAGGAGATCCACCGCTACGCTGCTTCCAAAGGAGTGGAAATGATTATGCACCATGAGACATCCGCGTCCGTGCGCAACTACGAACGCCACATGGACAAGGCTTATCAGTTTATGGTCGACAACGGATACCACTCCGTGAAAAGCGGATACGTGGGCGACATCATTCCGCGAGGCGAGTACCACTACGGACAATGGATGGTGAACCACTACCTTTATGCAGTGACAAAGGCAGCCGACTACAAGATCATGGTCAACGCACACGAAGCTGTACGCCCTACCGGACTGTGCCGCACCTATCCCAACCTGATCGGCAACGAATCGGCGCGCGGAACTGAATATGAGTCATTCGGAGGAAGCAAGGTGAACCACACAACAATCCTCCCGTTCACACGTCTGATCGGCGGTCCGATGGACTATACTCCGGGCATCTTTGAAACAGACTGTAGCAAGATGAACCCATACAACACTTCACGCGCACGCACCACCTTAGTACGACAGCTTGCCCTGTACGTCACAATGTACAGCCCGCTGCAGATGGCAGCAGACATTCCGGAAAACTATGAGCGTTTCATGGATGCTTTCCAGTTTATCAAGGATGTGGCCGTCGACTGGGACGAAAGCAAATATCTGGAGGCGGAACCGGGTGAATACATCACCATTGCACGCCGCGCCAAAGGCACGAATGACTGGTTTGTCGGATGTACGGCAGGTTACAACGGACACACATCCAAGCTGACTCTCGACTTCCTGGATCCGGACAAGAAATATGAAGCAACAATATATGCCGATGCAAAGGATGCAAGTTGGGACGAAAATCCACAGGCATACACTATCACTCGCAAGAAAGTGACATCCAAGACCAAACTGAATCTGAAAGCAGCCGTTGGTGGAGGGTATGCCATCTCAATCAAAGAAATCAAATAGGGGACACACATAGGTAAAATTAAAAGGTAAAATTATCTTCAGGAAATTCTCATACTTCCGGCTGAAAGGGCTTTCTTTCAGCCGGAAGTAGAAAATTTTTAACTGAGAAAAAAAGATTTCCAACGAAAATTTACAAATACACACTTATCTTTAACTTTATTCAATAACATGAAAACAGAAACAATTAAACGACCATGCAGACACTTTCTGCTATGGCTTGCAGCAATGCTGCTGTCCGTGCAGGCATTCGCACAAGAGATTACCGTAAGCGGAGTCGTAAAGGACAAACTCGGTGAAACCGTAATCGGAGCCAGTGTGGTAGTGAAAGGTACTACCAACGGTACAATAACCGACTTCGACGGGAATTTCTTCCTGAAGGCACACAAAGGGGACATCATTGTATTTTCATTCATCGGCTACAAGACACTGGAACTTCCTGCCGCCGCAAACATGAACGTTGTGATGGAAGACGACAGCCAGATGCTGGAAGATGTGGTGGTGATCGGTTACGGATCGGTAAAGAAAAGCGACCTGAGCGGTTCCGTAGTGGCTATAAAGGCTGAAGAGATGAACCGCGGTGCCGTGACTTCTCCGCAAGAGTTGCTGATGGGCAAGGTACCGGGACTTTCAATTTCTCAACCAGACGGACAACCCGGCGGAGGCTCTACCATACGCATCCGTCAAGGCTCTTCACTGACAGCCAGCAATGACCCTCTGATCGTGATAGACGGAGTACCCGTATCTGCCGATGCTGCTCCGGGAACACCTTCTGCTTTGGGAACAATCAACCCGAACGATATCGAAACATTTACCGTGCTGAAGGATGCTTCTGCAACGGCTATCTATGGTTCGCGAGCATCAAACGGTGTCATCATAATCACTACGAAAAAAGGTACGACAGACAAAATCAAAGTCACCTATTCAAGCACCTACACTCTGCGCAACCCATACAACCGCGTCAAGACCATGGACGCTGCCACCTATCGGGAGACGTTGACCAACTTCTGGGGAACAGACTCTTCTGTTTACAATCTGCTGAGCCAGTACCCGGATCAGACAACCGACTGGCAGGATGAGGTGTTTCAAAACGGTTTGGCAACCGACCAGAACATAAGCGTCTCAGGGAAGGCCGGATTTCTGCCGTTCCGCGTATCTTTCGGCTACAACAAGGAACGCGGTACTCTGAAAACTTCCGACTACGAACGCTACACGGCTTCAATAAATCTTAGCCCGAAATTCTTCAATGACCATTTGAGCGTGGATATCAACGTGAAAGGAACAATCAACAACAACCGTTTTGCTGACTCCAGCGCCGTGGGCACAGCGGCTTATTTCGACCCGACAAAGCCCGTTTACAGCACGGATGGCTCCTACAACGGGTGGTGGCAATGGACAGGCACGACATTGGCCAGTCACAACCCTCTCTCACTGCTCTACGATGTGGACAACGCCGGAACAACAAAACGTAGTCTCGGAAACATTCAGCTGGACTACAAGATACATGGACTGGAAGACTTGCACGCCAACCTGAACTTGGGCTATGACGTGGCTATCACCGACGGGGACAACTATGATGTGCCTAACTCTTACCGCACGGCAACAAACACCAACTTCCCTAACTATGGAGGAGGAGCCACATGGCATAACCTGCGCCGTAACCAACTGCTGGATTTCTACCTGAACTATCAGAAGAAGATTGATGCTATCAAGAGTAATATCGATGTGACGGCAGGTTATTCATACCAGCATTTCTATTACGCTGACCTTAATATCAACCGTTCAAACATAATGCCTGAGAGAGACACCGAAGTAAGCGGTTACGAATACAACGAACAGGAAGGACGCTATTACTCTACCACTGACTATAGGTCGCCTTATGAGTATTACCTGATTTCTTTCTTTGCACGTTTGAACTATAACCTGATGGATCGTTACCTCCTCACTGCAACAATACGTCGGGACGGTTCCTCACGTTTCAGCGAAGAAAACCGCTGGGGTGTTTTCCCGTCTGCAGCATTGGCATGGAGCATCATCAACGAACAGTTCATGGAAAACGCACGTAACGTTCTCTCCAATCTGAAACTGCGTTTGGGATACGGTATGACCGGACAGCAGGAGATCAGTTCCTACTATGGTTATCTGGGTACTTATACCACCAACACCGATCCTCATTCCACTTACTTCGGACATCAGCTGATGAAACCTGACGGATATAATCCTGACTTAAAATGGGAGACTACCACGACATACAACATCGCAATCGATTACGGCTTCCTGAACAACCGTATCAACGGTAGCCTTGAATTTTATAAAAAAGACACGAAAGACTTATTGAACACCGTCGCTTCAGCTGCGGGAACAAACTTCAACACAGAGTTGACAGCCAACGTAGGTTCAATGGAGAACAAGGGTATTGAGTTCAGCATCAACGCAACGGCTATACAAAGCAAGAATTTCACATGGGAACTGAACTACAATATCACATGGAATGACAGCAAAATTACCCAGCTGACCGCTGTTCCTAATCCAGATTACGGTATGGAGGTAAACAGCAGACAACGAAACCAAGTAGGCTACATACCCAACGCATTCTACGTATACCAGCAAGTTTATGACGAAAACGGCAACCCAATCCAGAATGCACTGGTAGACCGTAACAACGACGGCAGCATCACTGAGGACGACCGGTATATCAGCGACAAGAGTCCGGTGGCTAAAGTGTACATGGGACTCAGCTCACAATTCATTTACAAGAACTGGGATCTGGGATTCAACCTCCGCGCCAGCATTGGCAACTATGTGTACAACGCTACTTTTGCCGAAAATGCCACCTTGATGAATTACAGCGACCAAGGATTCTTGTCAAACCTCTATGCAGACTGTCTGGTAACGGGATGGACAGGCATTTCAAGCAACGAACAGAAGTGCTCTGACTATTTCCTTGAAAATGCCTCCTACCTGAAAATGGACAACATCACATTAGGCTATTCATTCAGCGACTTCACACCGGCCAAACTGTCGGGACGTATCAGTGCTTCCATACAGAACGTGTTTACCGTTACCAAATATAGCGGACTTGACCCCGAATGCAGTGCTGTTGACGGTACATCATGGCCGCGTCCGCGTACATATACCTTAGGTTTAACCCTTAACTTTTAAACGAAAGGAAACAACATCATGACAACAAAAAAATTAATATACTCCCTCATATTGTCGATAGGCATGACAGGTGGTTTCACCAATTGCGTGGGCGACCTTGACGTAGTGCCCCTCGACCCAACAATAAATACAGCCGACAGAGCTTATGAAACAGCAGAAGACTATGAAAATGCACTGGCAAAAATATACGCAATTTGGGCCATGTCAGGACAAGATGGAGCAGGAACCAGCGACATATCTTTGGGAGATGCAGGTAATACTACTCTGATGCGTTCATGGTTTATTCTGCAGTCACATCCCACTGACGAATTAAAGAATGCCAACAACGATTCATGGGTAACCAACTTGAATTCCGCGAACTGGGGTACAGCGGAAATTGAGCCGATTGAAGCTGTATATCAGCGTTGTATGTATATTGTAGCATTGGCTAACGATTTTCTTAAAGTGCTTTCTGACGCACCGGATGACATAGACGAGGAAAGCTTCAGAATGCAAACCCGTTTTTGCCGTGCCCTTGCCTACTATACGCTTATGGATGTGTTCGGTAACCCGCCTTTCATCACAGAAGATAACTACTCCATTTCTCCTGAACAAATCGGACGTGAAGGCATTTTCAATTATATTGAATCGGAACTGAAAGAACTGACCCAAAGCAGTGCATTGCCTGACCGTGCCACTGGCACCGATTACGGCCGCGCCGACAAAGGGTCTGCATGGGCCTTGCTTGCACGTATGTATCTGAATGCTGAAGTTTACACCGGAACAGAGCGTTATGACGATTGCATGAACGCCTGTGAAGAAGTGATCAACCTGAACTATAGCTTGGCTTCAGACTACCAGGCCTTGTTCTGCGGCGACAATGGAGAAAACTCGGATGCAACGCAGGAAATCATCTTCCCGGTAATACTGGACGGAAATGACACACAATCCTACGCCAACCTGATTTCCGCATCACGACCCAATACGGTCAGCCAGGAAATCGAGGACATAGCCGGGAACACCAAGTTCGAATTCTGTCTCAACAATTGGGGAACACGTGAAGGATGGGCAGGCTATCGTGCGACAAGCGACCTGGTACGCACATTTGAATATGCCGACAACGATAACCCAAAAATGAGTGAAATCATCGACAAACGCGGTATTTTCATGGATCACAATTATGATGACGAAGAGCTGTCAATACGAATCGGAAGTACTGTAATCGGCACGTTCCACACCAATGGTTGGTGGGTATATAAATGGACAAACCTTGACCACAACGGTGATCCTCTGTATCCGGTCAGCGAAGCCGCTACGGTAGCATTCCCCAGTACAGACTTCCCGTTGCTGCGTTTGGGTGACGTGTATCTGATGTACGCCGAAGCCGCTGCCCGCACCGGTAATAACCTGAGTACTGCCGTCAGCTACGTGAACCAGTTACGTGCACGCGGCTACCAGAACCAGGGAAACTATACCATCACTGAAAGCTGGTTGACAGCCGATGCACAAGTAGGCTATGAAGGTCCGACCATAAAATACGGAAACATACTGAACGAACGTTGCCGGGAACTTTATTGGGAAGGTCAACGCCGCACCGACCTTATCCGTTTCGGTATCTTCACAGGAAACAGCTATCTGTGGGAATGGAAGAACAACGCGGAAAACGGTTCATCGCTTGACAGCCGTTACAACCTCTACCCCATCCCGGTATCAGACATACAAGCCAACGGTGGTCTGACACAAAATGAAGGCTATTAATAACATGAATTCAAGAATAAAAACAGAAAACATATGAAACCAATCCGATATACGGCTATGCTAAGTCTGTCGCTTTTCACCTTAGCGTCCTGTGAGACAGACATCGAGCATGTGACATTCGATTCTACTACAGCTACTCCGGCCGTACTTTCCATTGAAGGACAACAAGACCTTTACACATTGGACGCAAACAATGCTTCTTCCCAAGTGTTCACAATTACGTGGACAAAGCCGGATTTCGGCTTGCAGGTGCCGGTGACAAACGTCCTGCAGATGGATATCGACGGGAATGATTTTTCCGTAGCACAGACACTTACTACGGAAACCGACCCCACCGCAACCTCTTACACAGCCGTAACAAACAGCCTGAACGCAAACATCCAGACATTGCTGAACAAATACGGTATGGATGTACCGACTGAAACGGAAAATGCCGTATCACTAAACTTCCGTATTGCCAGCTTCATAAGCAACAGTGCGTCTGACTCACTCTTTTCAGAAACGCTAAACGTAAAAGTACTTCCTTATGAAGGTGAAGCGCTTTATCCATCGATTGACGTGGTCGGAATAGACGGGAACTGGGATTTTACAACCAGCCAGAAAATCTATTCACAAAACAATGATGACAACTACAGTGCTATGGTTTACTTCAACAGCTTACCTTACGGTGGCTGGAAGCTGGCTGAAAGTAGCTGGGATTCGGACAAGAACTGGGGTGGAGACATTGAAGCAGAAGCATCTTCTGCAACATTAACACCAGGCGGCAGCAACATATCGGCATACAGCCATAAGAGCTACACCGTAAGCTTCAACAAGAGCACATACCTGTTGGAAATGTCAGACCCGTATGACTATTGGGGAGTAATCGGAATCAACAACGAATGGGACACAGATGATGACGTAGAACTGATCTTAGGCTCAGAAGTTGACGCAAACGGAGATACACAACATTATCTGTATGCCACTGTAGAAGTAACATCTTCAGACGAAGGCTATGCAACATTCAAGATTCGTCCTGATCATACTTGGAATGACGGAGAAATCAACACAGGCAATATTGCCTATGAAGGTGACGTAACGTCAACAGGTACAGACACGAACTTCAAGCTTACCGGAGGAGCCGGCCAATACCTAATCAAATGGTATTTCAATAAAGTTGAAACCGAGTTGGTCGTTACAAAACAATAACACTTCTTCATAGCCAATTCAATCAAAAGAGGGTATGGCTCAATTGAGGCATATCCTCTTTTCCACAAAATTATATACATTAGCGTTAACCAAAACATCAATACAAAATACTTATGAAAAAACTTTTCATCTATATCATGGCCTCACTACTGGCCTGCCCTTACTTCTGTTCATGCAGCAATGACGACACGATCACTCCTCCTGACGAAGACACAACGATGACCGAGGATGACGGCACCATCGATGTGAGTCTGCTTGAATTCGGATTCAACCTTAACCCTAAAGACGATAGTGTAGAACTCCCAAACGCCGATGAGCCACTGGAGATCTATTTCTATGCGGAAGGAGGACCGGATTGTCCGCTGAAAGGATATACTGAAGACTGTTACCTGCACACAGGAGTCATTTCGGACGGCTCATGGCTGTACGTGCCAACCGAATGGACAGAAAACACAGAAAAGAACCTGATGTCACGCATTCAGGATGATGTATGGAAAATAACCCTCTCACCCACCATCCGCGAATGGTTCGGAAGCGGTACCACACCTGTGACCAAGCTGGGACTCATCATACGCACAGCCGACGGGAACACCAAAGGGATAGAAGAAGATACGTTCGTCGATATTCAGGACGACCTGTATGACACTTTCGTGGCGGAAGACGGACCTGAAGCTACCATGCCGTCAGGGTTGGACTACGGTATAAATATCGTTGACAACAGCACCGTGACACTTGTACTCTACGAAAAGCCGAAAAACGGCACCACACATTATTATGACTACGCGTACGTTATGGGCGACTTCAACAACTGGACACGCGCGAACGATGAGACTTCACAAATGTCATACGACACGAACGCGGGGTGCTGGTGGATTACGCTCAGCGGACTGGAAGCAGACAAAGAGTATGCCTTCCAATATTACTTGGGAAAAAGAAGCGGCACGGATGGGGAAAGTGATTACGAATTCCGGCTGGCCGACCCATACACGGAAAAAATTCTTGACCCGGACAACGACAAATATATCTCCGAGTCAACATACCCTTCATCGCGCTGTGAGTATCCGGAAAAGGGCATAGGCATCGTGTCGACATTCCAAATACAGAAAGACGAATATTCATGGAGCTATCCGACGGTCACACCCGACAGGAAAAACATGATGATCTACGAACTGTTGCTGCGCGACTTTACCACCTCGGGCGACCTGAACGGTGCCATCCAGAAGCTGGACTATCTGGAAGATCTTGGCGTAACGGTAGTCGAACTGATGCCCGTACAGGAATTTGACGGGAACGACAGCTGGGGATACAATCCATGTTTCTACTTTGCACTTGACAAAGCATACGGCACTCCGGAGATGTATAAACAGTTTATCGACGAATGTCATAAACGCGGAATGGCCGTATTCTTCGACGTGGTTTTCAACCACGCAACAGGTAACCATCCGTTTGCCAAACTGTATTGGGATTCCGGGAATGACAAGACAGCCGAAAACAATCCATGGTTCAATGTGGATGCTCCGCACGAAGCAAGCGTATTCCACGACTTCAACCACCAGAGCACACTCACCCGCCAATACTTCAAGCGCAACCTTGAATACCTGCTGACAGAATACCATATCGACGGGTTCCGCTTCGACCTGACCAAAGGATTCACACAAAACAGCACCAACTCAAGTTACGATGCAGAACGCATCGCCATCCTAAGCGACTATTATAGTACCATCACAGACATACGTTCCGATGCAATAATGATTTGCGAACACTGGTGTGATGCGTTGGAAGAATACGAACTGTCCAATATCGGCATGCAGTGCTGGAACAATGCAAACTATAATTACTGTCAGGCTGGAATGGGATGGCAGGAAAGCAGCGCGTTCGAAGGGATGGTATGGAAAGGCTCTTACAACGCGACACAAGGCGGATGGATAAGTTATTTTGAAAGCCATGATGAAGAACGGGCAGCATACAAGGCTCTGGCATGGGGCAACGGAGACCTGCAGGCTGACCTGCAACTGCGCATGAACAGCATGGCATCACTTGCCGCATTTGCGTTTACCATACCGGGACCGAAGATGATCTGGCAAGCCGGAGAACTCGGATTCGACACCGCATTGCTCAATTACAACGGGGGCGACCAGGAAGACGGGAAAACAGACAAAAGGCCTGTGGACTGGACATACCTTGACCAACCGGAAAGGCAATACTTGCACGATGTGTATTCCAAACTTCTGAATCTCCGCAAGAACGAGCCGGAACTGTTCACCGGCTGCACGGCTGAATATGCCATTGACGAATACAGCTGGAATGGAGGACGCAAAATTCAGTTGGAAGGAAGCAACGGTAAAAAAATCTGGATAACCGGAAACTTCACCACCGGCGAACAAGTGATTTACCACAACGTCCCTTCCGGATGGACTGAATACTACAACTATATGAATCCTGAAGAAACTGTCACTGGCGGACAGCAAATCACTCTCCAGCCGCACAGCTTTATGATAGTGACCAACTTCTCTCCGGAGGAGTAAAGACACAAGCTGTCAAACAAGGAATATCCCGGCGCATGTACTACACCGGGATATTTTTTCTGTTAATGTCCGCAGCCTTTATAAAAAGCTCCTTATACCTTGATAAAAATCGACTGATGTTTCAACCCGGACGACAGGTCATTTTCCACCGAGCAACACCTCCTCGACAGCACGTTTCAGTTCCGTTTTCGGCATCGCACCCTGTGCCATCTGCGGCGTGCCAGTCAAAGGGATGAACAGTAACGAAGGAATACTACTGATGCCGAAAACCGCCGACAACTCTCTCTCACTATCCGTATTCACCTTATAGATCACAATCTGTCCGGCATATTCAACGGCAAGATCCTCCAATATCGGAGCCACCATCTTGCAAGGGCCGCACCAATCGGCATAAAAATCCACAATAGCCGGTTTCTCGCCTTCATACGTCCATGAACTCGGATTTTTCTCATAATTGTACACTTTCTCCAAAAATTCAACTTTAGTCAGGTGAACCACCTTACTTTCCTGAGCGGAGCCCATACTTGTTTCCGTTTCAAAGTTGTCATTTGCTTTCGCACTGTCGGCACTCGCCGCATTGACCGCCAGCATACAAAATGCCATAAAGAAAAGTTTTTTCATACGCATCTGTTTTCACTTTTGTGTTTGCATGATAACGCACCAAAGATATCATGCATTTCCATTTAAAACAAGTCTTAAACATGAAATTATTCCCGGCCTCTGTACGAACACATCCCAAAAAAAATTCTATTTTTGCCTGAAACAAAATCAGGAGAAATAACATGAGAAAGAATTTTGGAGTGAAAGCGTGGACTTATCCACAACCTGTATTCATCATAGCCACCTATGACGAACAGGGAACACCTGATGCCATGAATGCCGCATGGGGAGGCATCGACTATGACGACCAAATCAACCTGTGCTTGAGTGCCGGACACAAGACTGTAAAGAATCTGCTTGCGACTAAGGCGTTTACCGTAAGCATGGGTACGGCTGACCAGATGACGGCATGCGACTATGTGGGTATCGTATCTGCCAACGATGTACCTGACAAGTTTGCAAGGGCAGGATTTCACGCTGTGAGATCAGAATTTGTCAATGCCCCACTCATCGAGGAACTTCCTATGGTTATAGAATGTGAACTTGTCTCTTACGATCCTGAAACATGTCATTTGGTAGGAAAAATCGTCAACGTATCGGCAGACGAGAGCATTCTTGACGAAAAAGGCAAAATAGATCCTGCCAAACTGCATCCAATTACGTTCGACCCCGTACACAACGGTTATCTGATTGTCGGGGAGCGTGTAGGCAATGCCTTCAAGGACGGAGCAGCACTGAAGAAATGATGTTGGAGCACAACAACAAAGTAGGGCGGGTCAGAACAACAAGACCCGCCCTACTTCATATTATTTCAGAGAATCGCAATCAGAAAATGCTTATATCACTGCGTATCGGAGTCATGACAAACGTGAATTCATAGTCTCCGTAAGGAATCAGATACTCTTTACGCGGCCAAGCTCCCCAACTGTTCACACATCCCAGTCCCATTTGTACCTTGTCGATAAGAACATTCGTCAAATCGGCCGGTTTCACCTCATTAGAATGCTCCTGTCCCTTGTATTTCCCTGAATCGAGTGAACTGATGGTATAATGCAATGCGGAAGCTGAGAACGGAGCTTCAGCTACAAATTCCAAACCGTCTCCTGCCGCATTCATTTGTTTCCACCAGCGGATGTCAGTTTTGTTGCCGTTCTCCTGAGGACGTATATAGGCATAAAACTGGTCGGTCACATTCTGGTTCCAGATACCGAGATCCGTACAGTGGTTACGGTCTATGTAATTCTCAATCGGACCACGTCCGTAATATGATATCTTCTCGAACGATACCGGCATAACCAGTTGCATGCCGAAACGGAACATAGGAGAAACATCCGCATTATTGTCAGCCACCATCTTCTCGGTCACCTTAACGGCTCCCCTGTTGTTGATGACGTATGTAAGAAACAGTCTGGTTCCCTCTGAAATACCCTTCATGGTATATCCGGCAGATATGATTACCTGTCCGTCCGTTACCTCATTTGTAAGCGTCTCCAACTTCAAATCCGGATCCAGCCATGCACGGAACTTATTCTGAAAGTCCGCCCCGTAGTCATTGTCGGTCGGAGCACGCCAGAAGTTCGGAGACAACGCTCCGCCTTCCGCAATCATCTCCACACCGGCCACCGTATAACGGTCCATGTATCCCGTAGCCTTGCTGAACTGGATATTGAAGTTATCTCCCACCACCTCAATGCAATTCACATTATCATCATTCACCTGTGGAACAATGATGTCCAGGTTGCTTTCCGCAACATTCGGTAAATCCATCGACCGAGCCTTATAAGATGTCAAAGCCAACTGGTTTTTCGCCACTATATGCCCGGCAGGAATAAGATTTTCACGATTCTTCTGAATATACCTCACATTCAGAAGCCATTCGCCTTCACTGTCAGTCTGCCCTATATCCAACCTTACACTTGAAGTCTGATGCGGAGCCACATCCAAATTCTCAACGCGTCCGCTGCGTACAGTCCTTCCGTCTTTCAAGACATCCCACTCCATTGCATATGCGGAGAGATCACAGAAGAAATTCTCATTGTACACCTTAACCTCACCTACGGAAAGATCACCCGCTGTTGTCCAGATGTTCTGATAGAAATAGCCAGCTTCGTACATGTGCGGATTCGGAACACGGTCAGGACTGATAAGGCCATTGTCGCAAAAGTTTAAATCGCTTGCATCAAAACGGTTGAAATCACCGCCATATGCATAAATCATCACTCCGTCCTTTCCGGTCCACCGACACGACTGATCCACAAAATCCCAGATAAATCCTCCCTGATATTTCGGATATTTGCGAACCAGATCCCAGTACTCCTTAAAACCGCCCTCCGAATTACCCATTGCATGGGCATATTCACATTGAATAAGCGGTTTCGTCTTACTGTCATCTTCACAATATTTTATGCAACTGTCATAATCATAATACATCGGACAGAAGATGTCTGTCAATCCATCTATTTCGGCACGTTCATATTGCACAAGACGACTCGGATCCTCAGCCTTCACCCATCGGTAGGCAGCCTCAAAATTAGCCCCGTATCCTCCTTCGTTACCCAACGACCAGAATATAATGCTCGGATGATTGAAATTACGTTCCACATTACGACGGTTGCGCTCCACATGCGCAGTCATGTATGCCGGATTTTTTGCCAGAGTTGCATCCTCATACCCCATACCGTGTGATTCGATATTGGCCTCAGCAACCATATAAATACCATACTTGTCACACAAATCATACCAGAAGTTGTCATCAGGATAGTGGCTGGTGCGTACAGCATTAATGTTGAAAAGTTTCATAATCTGTATATCCTGAAGCATTCGTTCGCGAGATACCACATACCCCCTATCAGGATCCATTTCATGCCGGTTGACCCCCTTAAATAATACAGGCTGACCGTTCACCAGAACCTGCGATCCTTTTATTTCCACCTTGCGGAAACCAACATTAAGCGGAATCACCTCACTTACCCCGTTACCATTTTTCACAGTTGCACGCAATGTGTACAGATATGGAGTTTCCGCCGTCCACTTGTTCGGGCTGTCCACATTTATTATAGTCGAAACCTTACCTGTTCCGCTTACATACGTGGAAGCAACTATATTATTCTCATCATCCGTCAATTCGAGATTAACCTTTACATTTCCTTTCAGATTCATGTTGACGAGGAGTGAGCCATTCTCATAAAGACTGTCCAAATCGGGAGTGACACGGATGTCATCGATACGCATCTTGTTGCGAGCATACAAATAACAGTCACGGGCCACACCTGTATATCGGAAAAAGTCCTGATCCTCCAGATAAGAGCCGTCACACCAGCGAAATACCTGGAACGCTATCAGATTCTTCTGGCCAGGTTTCAGATAAGGAGTAAGGTCGAATTCAGCCTCCAGCTTGCTGTCTTCGCTATATCCCACATATTTCCCGTTCACCCAAAGATACATGTTTGAGGTTACCGCCCCGAAATGGGCTATAATGTCTTTGCCTTTCCAGTCGGCAGGTACAACGATCTCCCTGCGGTAAGAACCTACATGATTCTTTTCCGTAGGCACTAAAGGAGGGTTGTTCTTATACTGGTTTCTCCATGCATACCCGATGTTCACATAAATAGGATTGCCATAGCCGTTGAGTTCCCACACGGCAGGCACCTCAAGATTGTCCCATCCCTTATCGTTGAAATCAGGCTTCCAAAAATCTGTCGGACGTGCATCGGCATCAGCCACCCAGAAAAATTTCCATGTACCGTTCAGACTCATAAAATTTTTCGACTCCTCTTTCACAGCTTTTCCGGCAGTTTCAATATTCTCATACGCAAAAAAATTCGTATGCATAGGCATACGGTTCACTGCATTGATTTCCGGATCCTGCCATTCTTTAAAACTTTGTGCATTTGCCAAAAGGACACACAAACCAAAGACACCTAATAGCAAAGGTTTTCTCATGTATTCTTAAAGTTAATTGTTATAAATAGCATTTAGTCATTCCACCACCCAGTTTCTGTCATAAGGAACAACATCCTGCGGATTATAATACATCTTTTCTTTGTCAGGAATCTGTATAATATACTCTTTTCCACTACGGTTCGGCAAAGAAAAATCCCTCAGCCAAGGATTCAGGTTTTTCAGCAGACTGAGGTTGATGCCCTGACTTTTGGCGAATCTCGGCAAATCGTCAATGCTCCCCGTTACTTTCACAGTATGACAAGGTATGGGAGGGTACAAGTCGCTTGCACGAAGTCTGAAACCGAATTTTTTCGGATCGGAAAGCATAATTTTCACGGCCATAATACGATAAACATAGCGTGCCGTTTCCTCCACTAAATAAAGGTCGAGCGCATTGTCAGTGTACTGCCTGTCACGTTGCCGGGCAATTCTGGCTTGTCCGGCATTGTATGAAGCCGCCGCCGTTTCCCAGTCGCCGAACTTCACGTATGCTTTCTTCAGATATTCGCATGCGGCACGTGTAGCCTTTTCCACATTGTAGCGTTCATCCACATGAGTATTTACTTCGAGTCCCAGTTCTTTTGCCGTCCCGGGCATGAGCTGCCACAGTCCGACCGCACCTGCACCAGAACGTGCAAGCGGATTGACATTGCTCTCTATCACCATCAGATATTTGAAATCATCCGGTATGTTGCATTCCTTCAATATGGGTTCTATTATGGGGAAATAACGGTTCGCCCGCTTGATAATCTGAATGGAAGTACTGTGCATATAAGTGAACGACATCAGTTCACGATCCATCCGTTCCCGTCTGTCATAACGCGTAAGGTCAATCTTCGTTCCACAAAAGATTACGCTGTCAGGCACCTGCATACAACTGTACACAGATGTGGCCGGCAGGGAATAGTCCCCACCCGCCTTTTTCTCAATGAATCCTGCCAGCAACAGTCCTATGAACAAGAAAAGCGAAAGACACACGCCTATGCGCAAACAATATTTCATATCCATCTCAATGTTATTTAACTCAAATGTGAAACAAACGAGAACCAGGGACTGTTCCTGACAACAATGACTGACGGCCTATCATGGTTTCCTGTCTGCAACAACTTTTTTTGCATATACCTCTTCTTCTCTGTTCACCATGACCAGTACACTTCCTCCAGTTCCAGAATATGGCGAAGTCACAACGGACAATGTCTCGTCCTTCAATATGGCACTCACGCCTGCCGACGCAAGCAGGCCTTTCACAAGTTCAGCTTCCCAAAGGTCACCTCTGAAAACTTCCACCAATGCATCATAATCATTCCTTTCCATAATCCGTCCTCCTTTTTTAAGTGTCATTCAAATATTCACTACTCATTTTCCCATGTCCAAAGATAAAAAAATTTTTCAAACAATCTGCCTGACAGCCGTGTTTTTTTGATGTCATTTTCACTCCGTAAATATAATCCGTATGCAATATGCCAAAGCTATGGGACGCCTTACAAAAAGCGACGGCATGTCTTTGGAAAAACAATCGCATATTTTTTTCAAAACGGACGCCCGTCTGCAGCACTCAATCGTCAATATCAATCACACGCATCTGACTGTCGAAAGTGATTTCCAGACGATTCGAAAGTTCCACTTCATAATTGCCCCGATCGCGTTCAATCTGCATGATTACCGCATCCGGATAATTGGTCTGCACATAAGTAAGGATAGCCTGTGGAATAATCGCCTCCGGCACGCCGTTGGTCTTGCAGCTCACCCCCGTCCATCTGCCAGACCTGTCAAACTCTATCTTTTCCCCGTTCGTGAAAATCACATCGTAACTTTTGGTAAACAGCTCCGTCTCCTGCTTCGCAAGTGCTACCTTTCTGTCATTAAAATAAGTGGTGATGAACGTCTGGGCCTCAGAAGGCAGTTGCCCGACCTGAATAGGTTTGTCATTGTCGGCCATAGTTGCGACAGACATTGCAAACATACATACCAATAAAAAAACTGACTTTTTCATACTGCTAAATTTTAAGGATTAACACTTATTTAATTATCACATTGCAAATATGCACACTAATTCCTAATATCACCCGGACTTTTCCCGGAAAATATGATCCTAAGAATGAAACAATAGCACAACATATTGTTTTTCCACACACGGATCAGAAAAGAACAAAGGCTGCCTCAAGTATATATTGAGACAGCCTCTTTCAAGATCTACTTAATTTAAAATGTCAAGCTTTTACGCCATTATATTCATCTGACACGGTCAACTTCTTACGACCTTTAGCCCGACGTGCCGCCAATACCCGACGACCGTTAGCCGTTGACATTCTTTCACGGAATCCGTGTTTGTTCCTTCTCTTTCTGTTGGAGGGTTGGTAGGTTCTTTTCATTTTTCTGTATGTTTTTATGTTATAATTCCACCATAAATCGGCGTGCAAAAATAGTGATTTTTTTTAAATAATCAAAGGTCTAAGTCATTTTTACACAAATCTTTTTGTGATTTTCTCGATTTGGATTAATTTTGCAGTCATATCCGTAGGGGAATATTTTACATAATTACATAAAACGATAAAGAATTATAGTTATGATTAATGCTCAAGACATTAAAATCGGGACAGCTATCCGCATGGATGGAAAATTGTATTTCTGCATTGACTTCCTGCACGTAAAGCCAGGCAAGGGCAATACTTTTATGCGCACAAAGCTGAAAGACGTTGTTGACGGTTACGTACTTGAACGTCGCTTCAACATCGGTGAAAAACTGGAAGACGTGCGTGTGGAGCGTCGCCCATATCAGTTCCTTTACAAGGAAGGGGATGATTATATCTTCATGAATCAGGAAACTTTCGAGCAGGTGCCAATCGCACGCGATAAAATCGAGGGTGTTGACTTCCTTAAGGAAGAAATGGTGATTGACGTGGTATCTGATGCTTCCACAGAAACAATCCTCTACGCGGAACTTCCCGTCAAGGTGCGTCTGAAAGTCACCTACACCGAACCCGGATTGAAAGGCGACACCGCTACCAATGCAACAAAACCGGCTACTTTAGAGACAGGTGCTACTGTTCGTGTTCCGCTGTTCATCAACACCGATGAGACAATCGAAGTGGATACCCGCGACGGTTCATACGTAGGCCGTGTAAAAGCTTAAAACCACCTATACCGAAGCATACGGTAAAATACACATTTTATTCATAAAACATCAAACTCTTCTCATCAGCTTTGACAAGAAGAGTTTGATGTTTTTTATAAGCTTTTCCGGATTCTTCACCTATTGGAAAAATATATCATCAAGACGGCTGTTGTGCTCTTCCTCTATCTCCGTCAGCCGGTCTTTACAAGGATCAAAATCATCCGGTATGTCGAATATTTCCTCTTCAGAATAGCCTAACGTCTTGTCGGCATATACCTTCTGCATATACAGTCCCCACACCGGCAATGCCATCGATGCACCCTGTCCGTCACGCATGGTATCGAAATGAATGTCGCGTTCTTCGCCTCCTACCCAGCAACCTGACACAAGTGACGGTGTAAAGCCCATGAACCAACCGTCGGAATTGCGGTTTGTTGTCCCAGTCTTTCCGCCCATATCGGCATTGATGCCGTACAAACGACGCACACGTCCGCCAGTACCTTCATTTATTACCGCCCGCAACATCACAATCATTTTATAGGATGTCGATTCACTTATTACCTCATTTATCTGAGGAGTGAAAGAAGCCACAACATTCCCGTCATTATCCTCTATGCGAGTAACAAACAGCGGTGCCGTCCGTATCCCTTTATTGACGAACGCCGTATATGCACTTACCATCTCACCCACAGATATCTCACACGGTCCAAGACAAAGCGAAACCGTAGGCTGGATACTCTGATTAAGCACCCCGAAAGAATGAATCAGACGAGCCAGGTCATAAGGACTCAACTTGCTCATCAGGTAAGCAGATATCCAGTTGTTGGAATTGGCAAGTCCCCACTTCAGCGTCACCACCTCACCGTAATGCGAACGGGAGCTGTTGCGCGGCGACCATGCTCTCCCATTCTCGTCAAACAGGGTCTGTTCCACGTTACGCACCTTATCGCAAGGAGAAAATCCATTCTCCATAGCAAGCGCATACACAAAAGGCTTCACAGTAGATCCTATCTGCCGGCGTCCCACCATCGCCATGTCATACTGGAAATAGTTGTAATTTGGCCCCCCGACATACGCCTTCACATGTCCAGTAAAAGGATCCATAGACATAAATCCAGCACGCAGGAAGTGCTTGTAGTACTTTATGGAATCAAGGGGAGTCATGATTGTATCCTTGTCACCGTCCCAAGAGAATACAGTCATCTCGCGAGGAGTATTGAAAGATTTCATTATTTCATCCTCCGAACAATCTGAAGCCTTCATGGTACGATAACGGTCACTCTGACGGACAGAACGCATCAGAATATTTTCCACCTCTTCCGGAGTCAGCTGATTAGTATAGGGAGCTGTCTTGCGCCCGCGTTTTTCATTGAAGAAGCGCGGCTGCAGGTACTTGGCAACATGTTCGTAAACGGCCTCTTCCGCATAATGCTGCATGCGGGAATTGATGGTTGTATATATTCTCAGTCCGTCAACATAAATATTATAATTGGTTCCGTCCTTTTTCTTGTTCTTCGCACACCATCCATAAAGCGGATTGGTCTCCCAAGCAAGCGAATCCTCATAGAATGCCTGCATCTGCCATCCGCGATACTTGCGACGATCGGGTTTTTTTGCGGTCATCATGCCGCGCAAATATTCACGGAAATATGTGGCCAGCCCTTCCTTATGATCTACCGGATGAAATTTCAGTTCCAACGGAAGCGCCTGAAGCGAATCACATTCAGCAGCCGTAATGTAACCAGCCTTACGCATCTGGTCGAGCACTACATTGCGGCGTCCTCGCGAGCGTTCGTTGAACCGGCGCGGATTATATAGCGAAGGATTCTTGCACATTCCTATCAGTGTGGCAGCTTCCTCGATCTTCAAGTTTTTCGGATCTTTTCCAAAATAAGTTTTCGCAGCAGTCTTGATACCAACAGCATTATTAAGAAAATCAAACTTATTGAGATATAGGGTAAGGATTTCCTCCTTAGTATAGTAACGCTCCAGTTTCACGGCTATAACCCACTCTATAGGTTTCTGGAGCAGACGTTCCATCTTGTTGTCTGCTCTCGGCGAATAGAACTGTTTGGCAAGCTGCTGAGTGATGGTGCTTCCTCCACCGGCATGTTTCTGCATCAGAATACCCCGCTTTACAACCGCACGAACAAATGCACGTGCGTCAATACCTGAATGACGGTCGTAACGTACGTCTTCAGTCGCTATCAGAGCATGAACCAAATGAGTGGAAAGATCATTGTAACCCACGTACACGCGGTTTTCCTTGCTTAACGACCACGTTCCAAGCACCTGGCCATCTTCTGACAATATCTGGGTTGCGAATTTCAGATTAGGGTTTTCCAATTCCTCAACCGGAGGAACATAACCTATTTTTCCATTCGATATGGCTGCAAACACTATTACTACGGCTCCAATTGCCAGTATAAGCAATGTCCATAATGTGACAATGAAGATTTTTCTCATACCTATCCAAAAGCAAATCCGGTTCTCAATGAATGCAAAGTTACGGAATTTCACTTGAATATTCCAAGAAAAGCCCAAGAATGAACAAAGTAAACGTATCTGATTTTTTAGAGAATTAAAATGTGAACAATCATAAAAAACACTCGTTCTGCCTTTCAACCGACTAATTTGTGCTATCTTTACACGATAAGAGTCACATAACAGAAATTATTATCGAATTTTATGAAAATAAGCCTATGAAAAAACATCTTTTCCTCTTGGTGACATTTATTGTCATATGCGCCACCGGATCCGCACAATACCGGAAAGCAGTATCGATTCTCGGAGACTCATATTCTACCTACGAAGGATACATTCCTCCGGAAAACATATCGTGGTATTTCAATAACCCGCAACAGAATAATGACGTGAATGCGGTGACACTTACGTGGTGGCATAAGTTCATCACGGAAAACGGTTACAGACTGTGTGTAAACAACTCGTATTCTGGAGCAACCATCTGTAACACAGGGTATAACAAAGAAGACTACACCGATCGTTCGTTCATCACTCGGATGGACAATCTTGGTTGCCCCGATATCATATTCTTATTCGGAGCCACCAACGACAGCTGGGCAGACTCTCCGATAGGAGAATATCTGTACGATGGATGGACAAAAGATGATCTGTACAGCTTCAGGTCGGCAATGTCATATATGCTTGACCACATGACAAAACGATATCCCAACGTAGAGATTTATTTCCTGATGAATACGGAACTGAAAAAAGAAATCGAAGAATCTATCAAAACCATTTGCAGCCACTACGAAGTAGATTGTATAGAGCTAAAAGACATCGACAAGATTGCCGGACATCCGTCAATCAAAGGAATGAACCAGATCAACGAACAGATCAAAGCATACATACAGCAAAAATAGGCTGTCAGATATCAGACCGTGTATCCGGGAGTTTCATATTCGGAACTCCCGTCTTACTCACCCCTGATCTCCAAACGAAGCAACAACGGAAGATGGTCGCTGTAACCGCCATGATAACGCATCCCCTTATAAGTACGGAAAGGAGTGTCACCTCCGTAGTTTTCATCTTCCTCCAGTAGGAACGGGAATTTCAGTACCTGAACATCTTCCTGACCTGTACGGACGGACGATGCATCCTGCAACATACGGCCGCTGACCATAATCTGGTCAAACATATTCCATTCGCCCTTATAACGGTATGTACCGTCCGGCTTCCCGCACATAAGATTATACACAGACTGCATGTCTGCCGCACCTTCAAACGGCCGGGCACCAAGCCCTTCGCACAGAGAAGAATCTTCAGGTGAATCATTGAAATCGCCGGTGATTATAATGTGTGGATACTGGCGCACAGACATCAATGAATCAACGCTCCTGCGCAAACATGAAGCTGCCATCATACGATACGGTTCAGTACGTCTTTTCCCACCGGAACGGGAAGGAAAATGACATACAAATATGTCAAGGGTATCTCCCGAAATCACACGTCCGGTTACATGAAGAATGTCACGTGTAGGACGATGCCCAAGCTGCCACAATGGTACACGTATAGAATGTGACCCTATCAACCGGAATGTGGCAGGCTGGTAAAACAGTACCACATCTATTCCGCGTTCATCGGGTGAATCGGTCATCACATACTCATAAGCGGCATCACGCAACGGAGAATATCGGGTCAGGCTGCGGGCGCAGAATTCATTTTCAACCTCACATAAAGCAACCAGATCGGGTACCTGTTCATCACTTGCAGCCAAAATCACCTTGGCAATATTGTTCACCTTGTTTTTGAAACGAGAAAAGCCCCATCCTCTCACACCGGAAGGAAGAAATTCCGTATCTTCTTTCAATGAATCGTGACGGCAGTCAAACAGGTTTTCCACATTATATTCCATCAAGCGGAAATGCTGTTGGGCCGCACACGGAAGGAAGAGCATTCCCGCTATCATCCGTATCACAAACCGTTTCAAACAGCATGTCATACCTTCGAAGGTATATGCTGCAATACATCCAAAAGATGTCTCCAGAACTTCTCCACACTCGGTATCAGCATACGTTCGTCAGGAGAGTGTACTCCTCTCAATGTTGGACCGAAAGAAACCATGTCAAGCGATGGATATTTCTCAAGAAACAAGCCACATTCCAATCCGGCATGTATAGCCTTCACCTTTGGTTCTTCTCCAAACAGGCGCCGATAGCTTTCTATTGCAACCGACAGAATCTCGGAGGACGGATTGGGTTTCCAGCCCGGATACCCGTCAGAAGTGACACATTCGGCACCTCCCAACTCGAATGCCGCACGCACCATCCGAGACATATCATTGCGGGAAGACAGTATAGAACTGCGCTGGCTTGTCACAACCACAATATCTCCATTCACCTGCTTTATGGATGCGAGGTTTGAGGAAGTCTCAACCAGTCCTTCGATATCCTGGCTCATAGCATAAACACCATTATGAACGGCATAAATAGAAAGAAGGAAACGCTTCATGGCTTCCGTCTCAATAACTTCTTGGCGGGGATGCTCTGTTTCCAATTCCATCACCACATTCGGTTCCGTCACAGAATATTCATTCTCCACATCAGCCAGAAAGAGATTCAACGCCACCCGCACTTTCTCCTTACATTCCATCGGCACGGCACAGACAGCCGATGCTTCGCGAGGGATGGCATTATGCAGATTTCCACCTTCAATCTCACAAAGACGCATATCGCATTGCTGCATCATGGAAGTCAGATAACGGTTGAGTAACTTGTTTGCATTCGCACGGTTCTTGTTGATGTCATCGCCCGAATGTCCGCCTGTGAGTCCTTTCATTGTAACACGAAAGAAAAAGTAACCTTCCGGAGCTTTTACCATAGGACACGGAAAAACAGCCGTAGTTCCCGCTCCGCCTGCACATCCTATGAAAAGCTCACCTTCATCCTCCGAATCAAGATTGATAAGAATGTCACCTTTCATGAACCCTTTTCCCAATGCAAACGCCCCGGTCAATCCTGTTTCTTCATCCACAGTGAACAGACATTCTATAGGCCCATGTTCTATGTCATCGGCTGCCAATACAGCCAATTCCGTAGCCATACCGATACCATTGTCAGCCCCCAGCGTCGTACCTTTTGCCTTAAGCCATTCACCGTCAATATATGTTTCTATAGGATCAGTCTCAAAATCATGTACAGTATCACTGTTTTTCTCACACACCATATCCATGTGCGATTGCAATATCACCGTCTTCAAGTGTTCTTTTCCAACAGATGCCGCCTTACTTATCAACACGTTGCCGGCCTCATCTTCCTTGAACTCCAGCTGGTGAGACTTGGCAAAATCCACCAGATACTGCCTGATCTTCTTCTCTTTTTTAGAAGGACGAGGCACCTTACAAATCTCCTCAAAATAATGAAAAACCGATTCCGGCTGTAAATCTTTCTTTTCCATAAAATGACATTTATCAATTCATCAACATTTTCTATTTCGCAAAAATAAGTTAAATACAGTGTACAACCATCCAAAAAGACTTTTAAATCCAAAGTTATCGTGACAAAAACTATATATTTGCATCACAAAATTAATGGAAATGCTCAAGACAATATTAATTTCATTGTTAATAGTTGCTATATGCATGACATTATTGGCGGTGAAGATACTTTTCAAGAAGAACGGACGTTTCCCGGATATACATATCGGAGGAAATAAGGCCATGCGGGAGAAAGGAATCGGATGTGTGCAGTCACAAGACTATGAAGCACGGCAAAAGAATCCGTATGCCGTTCCTGAAAGGAGACATACAAAGAACTAATTTTGAATAGATATTTTTAAAGACATTATGACATCATTATGAAAAGAACAAAGTACATCTTGAATGCTTTCGTTGCATTCACATTCACTTTCCTATTCACCCAATGCTCTGAAAAAACCGAATCGGCAGCCACAACTTCTGTTATGCCGGTGGCAAGTGCGAACATGAAAATCGCATATGTGGAAGTTGACTCCCTGCTGACAAAATACCGTTTCTGGAACGACCTGAACGAACAGATCATCAAAAAAGAAGAGAATATACGTACCACGCTGAATGAGAAAGCAAAGGAGCTGGACGGAGAAATGAGAGAGTTCCAACGCAAACTTGAAAATAACGGTTTTGTGAGCCGTGAACGTGCAGAACAGGAAAATGCACGGCTGCTCCAGAAGCAGCGTGACCTGCAACAGCTGCAGGAAAAGCTGTATAATGACCTCCAGGCAGAAAACCAGAAAAACAGTCTTCAGCTCCGTGACTCCATCAACTCTTTCCTGAAGGTGTACAACGAGACCAAAGGATACAGCCTGATCATCAGCAATACCCAGCTCGACAATCTGCTGTTCGCCGACAAGTCGCTTGACATCACTCAGGAAATTGTAGAAGGCCTGAATGCACGTTATAATCCAAGTACAAAGAAATAATCTTTACAATATTTATAGATAAGGCCGTTTCCTGAAAAAGGGAATGGCCTATTGTTTTCTTAGATACAGGGTGAACAATGGTTGCATCTCACAAATGTGTTTTATGTATCGGTTCGAACCATGAAGCCGAAATCCATCTGAAAAAAGCAGAAGAAACCTTGAACGGAGTATTCCGGGACATCCTATGGGGGAAAATCGTTCGCACATGCCCTGAAGGAACAACATGCAAAAGCAACGACTATCTGAATTGTATCGCGTCTTTTGATACTGTTCTCACCGAAAGACAAGTGATTGAAATCATAAAAGGCATAGAGAAAGACAACGGACGTACTCCCGACAGTAAAATCACAGGAATAATGCCTTTGGACATTGACCTTCTACAATACGGCTCGCGGATCCTCAGACCGTCTGATTTCAGAAAAGAATATGTACGCAAGGCCATGCTTGCCTTTTCTCAGGAAAGATAGATACGCGTTCAATACAACTTCACATACCCTAACCGTGTATATCGCACGCCATGCGACTCATAGTGAGACATCACCTTCGCTGATTTCACATGCAATGTCTCATGCTTATCCACCTTTCTGCTCCGGCAGCTAAGGACATCCGGTGCAAGGCTTTGAGCCGCCGCCTTCACCAAAAACGTAAAACGGTTACCGTCCCTGTCGGCTGCCAGCACATTCTGATCCACATAGAAATCGGGTTTGTAGGTGTCTACCTGCAGACGCACGTTAAGCACCGTCAGTTGCATGTCCTTCAACCTGTCTCCCACGTTCCTTACAAACCGGCTTACTGAAGCGACACGTGATTTATGCACGACAAACTCGAAACGTATAGTCGCAAAACATGACGCCAGTTCTTTCAGACGTTCATATTTCTTGTTGTCTGAAACGAACTTATTTGCCAGCCAATATATGTAGGAAGGGTCAATGTAGAATATCTCGGAAAGATGCTTTCCCTTATATCTTCCGAACGGAATGATTTCATCCGCTTCCGCATAATAAGATTCGAAAGCGGACGCATCAGCCACATCAAGCCACACATTGCAATTATGCAGCAAATCAAAAGCCCTTCCCACCGCTGCCTCAAGCGTAACTCCCAACATACGGACAAACACAGGGGAACGTCGTGTAGGAAAGATCCTCCAGAGCGAATAGTACGGACGGCAGGAGGTGGCCATACTGATGACATACGTTCCGTTGTCACGGTTACGCCCTTTGTTGAAATTTTCAATCCGCTTCCTCTGCTTTTCTGCAGTTTCCGCTTCCAAACGGTACAGTCCATCATGGCTTTCCATTTCTGCCTCCTTCTCCTGGCAGACAAGTTAGGAATATTCCTACAGAAATGCAAATAACAAGCCCGGAAAATCTCCATTATATCTATTATAAAGATAAAAAAAGACAGCAAAAAAAAGAATAGCAGACTTCATACATATCAACAAAAACAATAATTGCAGACTACTGATTTTCCACTCATTTTTTATACTTTTGTGTCCCGTTACAGAAAGGATTCAAAAAGAACGCTAAATGAGAATACATTTCATGAGCCTTGCAAGCGGGAGTAACGGCAATTGCTACTACCTTGCCACAGACAACACGTCAATACTAATCGATGCAGGGATAGGAATACGTACCATAAAGAAGGTATTCAAAGAACATGCACTCAGTCTGGAAGCAATTCAGGCTGTATTCATCACCCATGATCACACCGACCACATCAAGGCAGCCGGATGCTTGGGGGAAAAGCATAATATTCCAGTCTATTCAACCGAAAAGATACACAATGGTATGCAAAAGAACTATTGCATGACCGAGAAGCTGAGTCCTAACCATATACGCCTCATCCGGAAAGAAGAACCATTTCAAGTGGGCGATTTTAATGTAACCTGTTTTGAAGTACCGCATGACGGGACCGACAATGTGGGCTATTGCATCACTGCGGGCGACAAGACATTTTCCTTTCTGACAGACATCGGACACATTACTCCCATCGCCTCACGCTACATCGCATTGGCCGATTACCTGATAATAGAATCGAATTATGATGACACAATGCTGGAAACCGGCTCCTACCCTCCTTATCTGAAAGCACGCATAGCCGGTCCCAACGGGCACATGAGCAACCATGAAATATCACACTATCTGGCAAACAACCTCTCACCAAAATTGAAATATGTATGGCTGTGTCATCTTAGCAAAGAAAACAATCATCCACAACTGGCATTCAAGACGCTTGAGACGGCATTGAAAGAAAAAGGAATCACTGCAGGAAAAGACCTGCAAGTAATTCCCCTGCGCCGTACACTGCCATCGGAAATGTATTGTTTTGAATAAAAATGACGGCAATATGCTCCGACAACATCCCTCTGCCAACAGGATGTCAATACCGGAAAAGTGCGTTCTATCTGATAAAGTTCGTGAAAACAGCAGCTTCTCTCTCCGGAAGTTGTACACCGTCCTTGTGAATAGCTTTCAGCAGCCATGACATGTTTTCCCCCAACGTCCGCATGGTCTGAAGTCCTTCGGCATCCTGTGCAGCTTCTCCCGCAGCCGAACCATGCAGATTATTCCAATACTGCGATGATACCACCGGCATATTAGTGATGGTAAAATACTTGTTCAGGCGATCAAAGGTAGCTGTGGCACCGCTGCGCCTGCACACTGCAACCGAAGCGGCGGGCTTGTATTCCAGATACGGCCTGCACGAATAGAACAGTCTGTCAAGAATGGCACAGAGCGAACCGTTAGGCCCGGCATAATAAACAGGCGAACCTATCACCAGCCCGTCAGCTTCCTTCAGTTTCTGCCGTAAGGAAACATAAAGCTCGTCCTTGAACACACATTCACCCAGTTCCGCACACCGCTTGCATGCAATGCATCCTCTCACCGGATTGTTGCCGAGTTGCACGATTTCTGCAGAAATACCGTTTTTCTCCAATGTCCCCGCCACCTCAGAGAGTGCCAGAAACGTGTTCCCGTTATGTCGGGGACTTCCGTTAATCAATAAAACTTTCATCGTAAACCACATTTATAGAGTTGTTTTTGACACGAATGCCCGACATGACATTGCAAAAAAGCTCTTCAAACCGATATGGTTTGAAGAGCTTCAATTTTCTGTCAAGCATTTTTACACTTAGTACACTCTCAGGGATTCGAACCCTGGACCCACTGATTAAGAGTCAGTTGCTCTACCAACTGAGCTAAGAGTGCATTTTCGCATTTGCGAGTGCAAAGGTAAGCCTTTACATTGAAACAGCCAAATTTTTTCTCCACATTTTTTCTAACCGAAAAATATGCAGTTGAAAAAGCCGCCGTATAAGGCAACGGCTCGTTTTTGGAGAAGTTTCCGCACGTTTCAGTCAAAACATGCCGTGACTTTATGGGGAATGTCCCGTCATTTCCAAAGCATTTCCGAAAACTCAATAAAACAGATTGTATTTCTGTTTTTTTTCTTACCTTTGGACACCGGTAATAACAGCTATCAAAAACGCTTATCATGGAAAACAGAAGTTTTGTCACCATTGCCAAACACTCGAAAGAAAAAATACTTTATCTGCTCGAAATGGCAAGAGAATTTGAGAAAAAACCAAATCGTCACCTGCTGGACGGAAAGATTGTGGCCACTCTATTCTTCGAGCCTTCCACACGAACCCGGCTTAGCTTCGAGACTGCGGCCAACCGGCTTGGAGCGAAGATAATCGGATTCACCGACCCGAAAGTCACAAGTTCCTCAAAAGGAGAGACACTGAAAGACACCATCATGATGGTGAGCAACTATGCCGACATCATTGTCATGCGTCATTTTCTGGAAGGTGCGGCAAGATATGCCAGCGAAGTGGCTCCGGTACCGGTCGTCAACGCAGGAGACGGAGCAAACCAGCATCCTTCACAGACCATGCTCGACCTCTATTCCATATACAAGACGCAGGGGACACTGGAGAACCTTAACATCTATCTGGTGGGCGACCTCAAATACGGACGCACGGTACACTCACTGCTCATGGCCATGAGGCACTTTAATCCGACTTTCCACTTTATCGCTCCCAACGAACTGCGTATGCCGGATGAATATAAGGTGTACTGCAATGAGCACGGCATACATTTCGTGGAACATAATGACTTTACGGAAGACATCATGGCTGATGCGGACATCCTCTATATGACCAGAGTGCAGAGGGAACGTTTCACTGATCTGATGGAATATGAACGGGTGAAAGACGTGTACATCCTACGCAACAGGATGCTGGACCATACAAAGCCCAATCTGCGCATACTGCACCCGCTGCCACGCGTGAACGAAATCGCCTACGATGTGGACGACAATCCGAAGGCATACTACTTCCAACAGGCAAAGAACGGGCTTTATGCTCGCGAAGCCATCCTTTGTGACGTGCTGGGAATCACGCTCGATGAGGTAAAGGCAGATACCGGCATGCCATAAACCCGGAATGTATCACCCAATAAAAACCATGGAAATGAACGAAAAGAAAGAATTGCAAGTGGCAGCACTGAAAAACGGTACAGTGATTGACCACATACCTTCCGACAAGCTTTTCACAGTGGTGTCACTTCTGCACTTGCAGGAGGTGGCGGCAAACATCACTATCGGAAACAATTTTGAAAGCAAGAAGCTCGGCAAGAAAGGAATCATCAAGATTGCCGACCGCTTTTTCAGTTCCGAAGAAATCAACCGTCTGTCTGTGGTGGCTCCAAACATTGTACTGAACATAATCAAAAATTATGAAGTGGTAGAGAAAAAGCCTGTCATAATGCCAGAAGAGCTGAAAGGCATAGTGAAATGCAACAATCCAAAGTGTATCACCAACAACGAGCCGATGCAGACATGGTTCCACCTTGCAGACAAAGAAAAGGGACTGCTGAAATGTCATTACTGTGAAAAGGAACTTACAAAAGACAACATAAAACTGTTATAATAATGAAACAAGACTGGAAACCCGGCACAATGATTTACCCTCTGCCCGCCGTAATGGTTAGCTGCGGAAGCTGTGAGGACGAATACAATATCATCACCATAGCATGGACGGGCACAATCTGCAGCAATCCTCCCATGTGCTACATCTCTGTACGTCCCGAAAGACACTCCTATCCTATCCTGAAGAAAAACATGGAGTTTGTCATCAACCTCACCACAAAGGATATGGCATATGCTACTGACTGGTGTGGGGTACGCTCAGGGAAGGACTACCGCAAGTTTAGTGAAATGAATCTCACTCCGGGCAAGGCGAAAATGGTACAGGCACCCATAATAGAAGAGTCGCCGCTGTGCATCGAGTGTCGGGTGAAAGAAGTGCTTTCGCTCGGTTCGCACGACATGTTCATAGCCGATGTGGTCAACGTACAGGCAGACGACAAATACCTTGACACCGAAACCGGCAAATTTGAACTGGCACAATCCGGCCTGATGGCGTACGTACACGGTAACTACTATGAACTCGGCAAGAAGATAGGCAAGTTCGGCTGGTCGGTAGAGAAAAAGAAATAATCTATGTGGATAAGAGTCACCTTCACCATCCTGTGCGCCACAATATTCGCAACGGAGACGCTGACTGCCCAACAGTCGAATGCTCCGATGGTTACATTGCGGCAACCGCGTTTCAGCCTTGGCATAAGAGGTGGGTTCAACTCTTCCATGTTTTTTGCCAATGATTTCATCATTGACGGGCAGAAACTTGAGAACATACAGAACAATTACAAAGTGGGCTATTTCGCATCATTTTTCTGCCGCTTAAATATGAAAAAGCACCATTTCCTGCAGCCGGAAATCTCATACAACGTACTTCAGGGAAGTATTTCCATCCCCTACACCATGCCCAATTCAGAACTGATAAAAGGAAGCGGACTGATAAAAAGCCGCACCACTGTCATCGACATACCCTTCCTGTACGGCTATAAGTTCGTCGACGTACATCCTTATGGTATGGCGTTCATGGTAGGGCCTAAAATAGGATGGGTATGGAAGGCGCACAGTAAGAACGAATATTCAGGCTTTTATCAGGAAGATATCAGAGAGAACGAAAAGCCGCTACGTTACAGCGCAGTAATGGGACTGGCGGTTAACGTGTCGAATATATTTTTTGATTTCCGATATGAGATAGGACTCCATAACGTTACACGTGACATTTCATACAATCATGAGACTACAGAAGAGGCCTACAGCCAAAGTACAATGATAATCAAACGCCGCCTGAACGTAATGAGTTTCTCAGTGGGAGTGATATTTTGACTGACTAATTTCAAAACCATATAATCATGAAAAAAGACGACTTAATTTTTGACATCATTGAGAAGGAACATCAGCGTCAGCTGAAAGGTATCGAACTTATCGCCTCCGAAAATTTCGTGAGCGAACAGGTAATGCGCGCTATGGGGTCATGCCTGACGAACAAATATGCCGAAGGGTATCCCGGCAAACGATATTACGGCGGATGCGAAGTTGTTGACCAGAGCGAAAAGCTCGCCATAGACCGCTTGAAACAGATTTTCGGAGCTGAATGGGCAAACGTACAGCCTCACTCAGGCGCACAGGCCAATGCTGCCGTATTCCTCGCCGTACTCAATCCGGGTGACAAGTTTATGGGACTGAATCTTGCTCACGGGGGACACCTGTCTCACGGCTCATCCGTAAATACTTCGGGCATACTCTATACGCCATGCGAGTATAACCTTAATAAAGAAACAGGACGTGTGGACTATGACCAGATGGAAGAAACAGCCTTGCGCGAACACCCTAAACTAATCGTAGGAGGGGGCTCTGCCTATTCACGCGAATGGGACTACAAGCGTATGCGTGACATTGCCGACAAAGTGGGTGCACTGCTGATGATTGATATGGCTCACCCGGCCGGACTGATAGCAGCAGGCCTGCTCGACAATCCTGTAAAATATGCCCACATAGTCACATCTACCACACACAAGACTTTACGCGGTCCACGTGGTGGAATTATCATGATGGGAAAAGATTTTCCCAACCCATGGGGCAAGAAGACTCCGAAAGGCGAAATCAAAATGATGTCGCAACTGTTGGATTCAGCTGTGTTCCCCGGCATACAGGGCGGTCCGCTGGAGCACGTCATCGCAGCCAAAGCCGTGGCATTCTATGAATGTCTGCAACCTGAATACAAGGAATACCAGAAGCAAGTACAGAAGAATGCGCGCGTGTTGGCCCAAGCTCTGGCAGACAGAGGATTCACCATCGTATCCGGAGGTACGGACAACCATTCAATGTTGGTTGACCTGCGCGGCAAATATCCAGACCTCACCGGCAAAGTTGCAGAAAAGGCATTGGTAAACGCTGACATAACAGTCAACAAGAATATGGTACCTTTCGACACGCGTTCGGCTTTCCAGACTTCAGGTATCCGTCTTGGCACGCCTGCCATCACCACGCGCGGAGCAAAAGAAGACCTGATGTACGAAATCGCTGAAATGATTGAGACCGTACTCTCCAATGTTGACAACGAAGAAGTAATCGCATCGGTTCGTCACCGCGTGAACGAAACCATGAAAAACTATCCGTTGTTCGCTTATTAAAATGCACTGCCAATAAGGATGAAAAAGATAGCTTTCAGCATTTCAATTGTAGTTTGCTTAATCCTGGTTATGGCAGTCACCTGTCCTGAGAGGGAGAAACACATGGAGGCGATACAAAATCTGACCAAAAGTGTAATTAACAAAGCCTCTGAGGATGCAGGAGAAAACGACTTTATGAACAATTTAGCTGCTTATTTAGTGTCTGGAATATCCAAATTCTTTATTGAGCAAAAACTTTATGTAGAAGACCATTATATTTACAGTATCGGGAAAATAGAACTGCAAGGGAAACCCGAGATTGTTTCTATCGGAGTATTCGGACGAGTTTTTACAATCGATGAGGAGACCGCATATCAAAAAATAAGCAATGAATTGGAGTAAGAAACAGACCAACTTATCTAACAGCATTATGAGAAGAACCAAAACTATGGCGGTTCTGCTAAGCGGATGCCTGGTACTCAGCGGATGCGGAATGACAAATACGGGGAAAGGCGGAATAATAGGTGCAGGCAGCGGTGCGGTACTCGGAGCAGCACTTGGCGGCGTTATCGGACACGGTAAGGGTGCCGCCATCGGTGCAGCTGTGGGAGGTGCTGTCGGTGCCGGAGCCGGCGTACTGATCGGCAGAAAAATGGACAAGGCTGCCGCTGAAGCTGAAAAGATAGAAGGGGCACAAGTGGAACAGATTACCGACAACAACGGCTTGCAAGCCATAAAAGTGACATTTGACTCCGGAATCCTTTTTTCAACCAGCAGCTCGACATTGAGTTCATCCGCCAAAGCATCCTTGAGCAAGTTCGCCAATAATGTCCTGAACCAGAACACCAATATGGATGTGGCAATCTACGGCTATACAGACAATACGGGATGGAAGAATTCTACCGCCGAACAGAGTGTCCAGAAGAATCTGGATCTGTCGCAGGAACGGGCACAGAGCGTGTCAAGCTATCTGCTTGGATGCGGCGTCTCCACTAATCAGATAAAGGTTGTGGAAGGCATGGGCGAAGCCAATCCTGTTGCAGACAACTCCACAGAAGCCGGCCGACAGGAAAACCGCCGCGTGGAAGTGTACATGTATGCAAGCCAACAGATGATCAAACAGGCAGAAGCAGGCACACTGCAATAAAATAAGAAGAGCGCAGAATCGGTGTACAAGAGATTCTGCGCTCCTTATTATTATAGGAATAGGAGGAATATTCACTTTTTTTCGTCTTCCTGTTCATTCACAAAAGCATCCTCCCCTTTCAATATCGGAAGAGTAATCTGATATTTCACCGCCACTATACGCACCAGAAACACCGACATGCCGCCTATGACTTGCGACCAGTATGACTCTAATCCCATCATCATACACAGCCAGCATACCAAGCCGCCTATGACACATGCCATGGCATAGATTTCCTTTCGGAAGATCAGCGGAATCTCATTGATGAAGATGTCGCGAAGCACACCTCCTGCTGCACCGGTAATGCTTCCCATCACTATGGCAATCCAAAACGGATATCCCAACCCGAATGTCTTGCTGAAGCCGACCACAGTAAACAATGCCAAACCAATGGTGTCGAATATGAAAAACGTATTGTTCAGACGGATGACATAACGTCCGAAAAGTATTACAAAGAACATGGCCATTGCAGTACATATCAGATACATCGAATCAACCATCCACGCAGGAGTCACGCCAAGCAACACATCTCTAATGGTTCCTCCCCCGATAGCCGTAACCAGTCCCACTACATACGCACCGAACCAGTCGAAACGTTTGGCTGAAGCAAGCCGGATGCCGCTGATGGCAAATGCAAACGTCCCGATGAAATCGAGAACAGTCACAAAAGAAGGTACATGAAAATATTCCATACACTCACAAAGTTCTTTTATATTTCTTCATCATTTATTTTTCACCATGAATAACTTAATCCGAAACTGAGCAGTTCCTGCAACTGGAAATAGCTTTCTCCCTCATCTCTCGTAACGCCGTCGTCAAAACGACCGTGTATGAAAAGCTTGGTTGACAGATATTGGTTTATGGTGAACGTGAAAGTGTTTTCCCATTCGGCTACCACTTTCTCATAGGTCGTCGTGTAAGATAACCGCGATTCCCACATCATTGAGGAAAAAATCTGCCACTTCAGCGTCGATTCAATCCGCGAACCCCATACGCTTTCGTGATTATGGCCTTCCTTGACATTGAAATCCGTAGGATCAACCCTATTGTCTGCCACATAATAAAGCGTATAGTTCAGTGGATTGAGCAGTACAGACAGGTTACACACACCGTCCTTTACAAACTTGTAGTCCATACCAAGACCCATATTCAATTCGGCCGGAGTGAAAAAGGACGAAATCAAATCATCCGTATTGGATTCATAGTTAGAGAAGAACTGGGTCTTGAATTCTGCCGAGAGCGTATAATACCATGAATTGACAGCTTTCAATCCCAGCTTCGAACTAAGACGCAACATATCATTGTTGGGCTTGTAACTGTGAAGGGAATCCTCCGACGATGTGATGAAACCAAGTTTCCATTCGAGCTTGTTTTCAAACTGGATGCGTTGGCGGTCATCGTAATTGGCCTGTAAAGTAAGTCCTGACAAAAATGACTTGCTGCTTTCCCCTCCCTGATACCAGTTGCCGGAGGTGTAGTTCTGTGAGAAATGCAGATAACCGCTCCCTGCGAATGTCCAGAAATTAGGCTTGTAAACAAGCAAATCCTTCTGAACCACCTTTTTGGGCTGTCGAGGAACACGCAGCGCCTTTATGATTTCCTTTCTCATATCGTCATCCACAAATTCTTCTCCATGAATTGGCTCCAAGCCTTCAAAATCTTTTTCGTTCTTCTTCACCAGATTCGGATATTCCAGATAGAACGACAACATCTGCCGGTTGATGTAACGGTCCACATCCGCAGAATGACAGAGATTCTTCAGCGGTGGAAGTTGCGAAAGGAGCGTATTCTCACAAAGGAAAGGATTGCGCGGCCGCCATCCGTCAATACCAAAAGCCTGATTTATAGAGGCAGAATAATAAGTGGATGGCATTGCCAACTTGTAGTAATCCGCATCACACCGGGTGTCCTTTATGATAAGATAGATATCGTCCCACCGCTCCAGCAAGGCATCATACTCTTTACGGTAACGGCTCACCATACGGTTGAATGCCCTTACTTCTGAGGAGACAGACGACCTCCTCACTCTTGCTTTAGGCTTGACAAGAGACTCCGAAACCGTATCTGACTTGGAAACATCCCTTACTGTATCGGAGACCTTAACGGAAACTGAATCAGTAGTCTTGACAGTCGCCATAGAGACAGTCGTCCCTTCCACATTCTTTGAAATACTTTCCTGAGCAAATGTTACCGCAAACGACACCAGAGACACAAATACAAGTCCCAATTTTTTCATTGATAATAAATATGCTTTTCTAAAATTGCCGCAAATCTATAAAAAACAGATGTCATATACAACAAAAACAGGTTTTACTCCAATTCACTTTTGCGAGTTCAGCTTTTTTTCCTAATTTTGCAACCTTGAAGAAACATTTCTTTAAAATTAAATTATCCGACCTCAACCGGATTCTCCAGTCAGAAATGACAGGAAGGTTTTTTGGAACAAGTTCCGAGAATTCTGAAGATAAACGGATATTCAAATAAAAATTACATATTGTGGCAGAAACAAAGTACATTTTCGTTACGGGCGGGGTAGCATCCTCATTGGGCAAAGGCATCATCTCGTCATCCATCGGCAAATTGCTGCAGGCAAGAGGCTACAGCGTTACCATCCAGAAATTCGACCCGTACATCAACATCGATCCGGGTACACTTAACCCCTATGAACACGGAGAATGCTATGTGACAGTGGACGGACACGAAGCCGACCTCGACTTGGGACACTACGAACGCTTCCTGGGAATACAGACCACCAAAGCAAACAACATCACGACCGGCCGAATCTATAAGAGCGTAATCGACAAGGAACGGAAAGGTGACTATTTAGGGAAAACCATCCAGATCATCCCACATATCACGGACGAAATAAAACGCAACGTAAAGCTGCTGGGAAACAAATATAAATTCGATTTCGTAATAACCGAAATCGGAGGAACGGTCGGTGACATCGAATCGCTGCCCTACCTCGAAAGCATCCGCCAGCTGAAGTGGGAACTGGGGAAGAATGCACTGTGTGTGCATCTCACCTATGTACCCTATCTGGCCGCTGCCGGAGAACTGAAGACCAAGCCAACACAGCATTCCGTAAAAGAGCTGCAGTCGGCAGGAATCCAGCCTGACATTCTGGTGCTTCGTACCGAGCATGAACTGAGCACCAACTTGCGCAAGAAAGTGGCATTATTCTGCAACGTCGATGAAAATGCGGTGGTGCAGTCAATGGATATGCCTACCATCTACGAGGTACCATTGCGCATGCAGGAGCAGAAACTCGACGTAACCATATTGCAAAAGATGGAGCTTCCGGTGGGAGAAACGCCTACGCTTGGGCCGTGGAGAGAATTTCTCAACCGCCGCCACCATGCTACGGAAATAGTAAAAATCGGTCTTGTAGGAAAATACGAACTTCAAGATGCCTACAAGTCTATACTTGAGGCCCTCTCGCAAGCCGCCACCTACAATGACCACAAGGCGGATATCCATTTCATCAACAGTGAGAAGGTGAAAGAAGAGAATGTGGAAGAGATGCTGAAAGATATGGACGGGGTAATCATCTGCCCGGGATTCGGACAACGTGGAATCGAAGGCAAGTTCATAGCGACAAAATACTGTCGCACGCACAATGTACCGACATTCGGCATCTGTCTGGGAATGCAGTGCATGGCCATCGAATTTGCCCGCAACGTGCTTGGATATACCGATGCCAACAGCCGCGAAATGGACGAAAAGACTCCTCATAACGTGATAGACATTATGGAGGAACAGAAATCCATTACCAACATGGGAGGAACAATGCGACTTGGAGCCTATGAATGCGTCATTGATCCCACCTCTAAAGTTTACGAAGCATACAAGACTGAACATATACAGGAACGCCACCGCCACCGCTATGAATTCAACAACGATTTCAAGGAAGAATTTGAAAAGGCGGGCATGAAATGCGTAGGAATCAACCCGGAATCGGATCTGGTGGAAATCATCGAAATACCCACCTTGAAATGGTTCATCGGAACACAGTTCCATCCGGAATACAGCAGTACTGTACTGAAACCGCATCCACTGTTCCTGTCGTTCGTGAAAGCAGCTATCGACAAATAATATAAACCACAAGACACAATCAGAACAAAATGGACAAGAACACGTTAGTGGGATTTGTGCTGATCGGAGCGGTCATCGTAGGATTCGGTATCTACAGCCGCCCCAGCAAAGAAGAAATGGCACAGGCCCAGCACTATCAGGACTCCATCCAACAGGTAATCCAGCAAAAGGAAATGCAGGCCAAGATTGATGCGGCATTGGCCGAAGAAGCCGCACTTGCTGACACGACATCCTTATTCTTCAAGGCTACAAAAGGAGATGAAACACTCACTGAACTTGAAAACGAGCATGTCAAAGTGCAGTTTACAAACAAGGGAGGACGGGTTAAATCGGTCACGCTGAAAAAATACAATGACCAAAAACATGAGCCTTTAGTATTGTTCGACGGTACAGACGCTTTTCTGAACTTCGGATTCGACGGAAAGTTGGAGAACTTAAGGAGCGACCGTATGTACTTTGAAACGGTAAATGCAACGGACAGTACCGTCACAATGCGTCTGACTGCATTGAATGGAGGACATATCGATTTCAATTATCGCCTGCTGCCTCACTCCTATATAGTAGATCTGACAGTGCAGGCAATCGGGATGCAGAACTTTTTCCCATCATCCACCAACAGCATAAGCATAGACTGGAAACAGCGGGCGCGCCAGATGGAAAAAGGATTCAGCTTCGAACAACGCTATACGTCGCTTACCTACAAGCCTACGAACGACAGTTTCGACTATCTGAGCGAAACGAGCGATGAGCAGAAATCAGTCGCAGAGGCTCTCGACTGGGTAGCGTTCAAGAACCAGTATTTTTCATGCGTATTCATGGCAGAACAAAATTTCATGAATGCCACTCTTGATTCGAAACTGGAACTTCACGGAAGCGGATACATGAAGAATTATCGGGCTGAAATGACAACGGCTTTTGATCCTACAGGAGTAAAGCCGACACATCTGCAGTTCTACTTCGGTCCTAACCATTTCAAGACATTGCTTGCCAGCAACAAGCTCAGTTTCACAGACAAAGATCAGGAATTAGAAGACCTCGTCTATCTGGGATGGCCGATTATCCGTCTTATCAACAGGTGGTTCACCATCAACCTGTTTGACTGGCTTTCCGGCATGGGACTGAGCATGGGCATCGTCATACTGCTGATGACCATTATCGTAAAGATAGTAGTACTGCCAACGACATGGAAATCGTTCATATCATCAGCCAAGATGCGTGCACTCAAACCGTACGTTGACAAAATCAGCGCAAAATACCCGAATGCGGAAGATGCACTGAAGAAACAGCAGGAGACGATGGCTCTTTATCGTGAATATAACGTAAGCCCGATGGGAGGCTGTCTGCCGATGCTCCTCCAGACACCGGTATATATGGCTCTGTTCTTCTTCGTGCCTAATGCTATCGAATTCCGCCAACAGGGTTTCCTGTGGACAAATGACCTTTCGGCATACGATGACCTGATAAGCTGGAACATGAACATCCCGTTGCTCGGCAATCACCTGAGTCTGTTCTGTCTTCTGTTCAGTGCAACGACCGTCATTAACCAGATTGTCATGATGCGCCAGCAGGATATGGGCAACAACCCACAAATGGCAGCAATGAAATGGATGATGTATATAATGCCACTGATGTTCTTTTTCATCTTCAATGATTATGCATCAGGACTGAGCTACTATTACTTCATATCAGGTCTGCTGAGCATCTTTATCATGTGGGTTATGCGAAAGATGACCGACGAAAAGAAACTGCTCGCCCAACTGGAGGCCAACAAGCGTGAGCCGTCACAACAAAAGCCCAGCGGACTGATGGCCAAACTGGAAGCCCTGCAGAAAGAACAGGAACGATTGCAGAAAGAACGCATGAAACAAACGCAGAAACATAACGGAAAGAATCATCATTGATGGGACGGTTCATTCCCGTCATGAATGTCAGCCTCGCTTTTAATACAAGTGAGGCTGACGTTTTTTTTAGTTACATTATATCAAAGGCAATCAAGAAAAAGTCCGTTTGCCAACTCCATATTACAAAACCTGCCAAACAACACATCCCATACATTTGATTTGTTGCATTTTTTGTATATATTCGCATTTACGTACAAAGCTGAAAACAACTTTAATAACCTAATAAAATCATACTAAAACGAAATGGAAACAAAAAGAGTTTACACCTTCGGAAACGGACAAGCCGAAGGAAAGGCTGACATGAGAAACATCTTGGGCGGCAAGGGAGCCAACCTTGCAGAAATGAACTTGATCGGGGTACCTGTCCCCCCCGGATTCACAATCACAACAGAAGTATGCAACGAATACTTTGAAAAGGGGAAGGAGGATGTGGTGGCCTTGCTGAAAGATGATGTTGAAAGATCCATTGCCGGCATAGAGACACTTATGAAGTCTAAATTCGGTGACGTGGATAATCCTCTGCTTGTATCTGTCCGTTCCGGCGCACGTGCTTCCATGCCGGGAATGATGGACACCATACTGAATCTGGGACTGAACGATGAAGTTGTGGCGGGACTGGCACGCAAGACAGGGAACGAACGCTTTGCATGGGATTCATACCGCCGTTTCGTACAGATGTACGGTGACGTGGTGCTTGGCATGAAACCGGCAAAGAAAGACGACATCGATCCATTTGAAGCCATCATCGAAGGGATAAAAAAGAAGAAAGGAATACGTCTTGACAACGAATTGGAAGTGGACGACCTGAAAGAGCTGGTAAGACTTTTCAAAGAAGCAGTGAAAAACACTACCGGAAAAGAGTTCCCGGAATGCGCCTACGAACAGTTGTGGGGAGCCATCTGTGCGGTGTTCGATTCGTGGATGAACGAGCGAGCCATACTTTACCGCAAGATGGAAGGCATACCTGCCGAATGGGGAACTGCGGTCAACGTGCAGGCGATGGTGTTTGGCAACATGGGCGACACTTCGGCTACAGGTGTCTGCTTCTCGCGTGATGCAGCCACCGGTGAAGACATATTTAACGGTGAATATCTGATCAATGCTCAAGGTGAGGACGTGGTTGCAGGAATCCGTACCCCACAACAGATTACAAAAATCGGTTCACAACGCTGGGCGCAGCTGCAAGGCATTTCAGAAGAGGAACGCATTGCCAAATACCCCTCTATGGAAGAAGCCATGCCAGAAATCTACAAGGAACTTGATGAATTGCAGACCAAGCTCGAAAACCACTATCGGGACATGCAGGACATGGAATTCACGGTACAGGAAGGCAAACTGTGGTTCCTTCAGACACGCAATGGAAAACGTACCGGTGCGGCTATGGTGCGTATCGCCATGGAAATGCTTGATCAGGGCATGATTGACGAAAAGACAGCGATAATGCGTTGCGAACCAAACAAGCTCGACGAACTGCTGCATCCCGTATTCGACAAGGAAGAACTGCGCAATGCAAAAGTATTGACTCGCGGACTTCCGGCTTCACCGGGCGCAGCAACGGGTCAGATCGTATTTTTCGCCGAAGATGCTGCCCAATGGCATGCCGATGGACGCCGCGTAATCATGGTGCGCATCGAGACATCGCCTGAAGATCTTGCAGGTATGACAAAAGCCGAAGGAATACTGACTGCACGCGGAGGAATGACATCGCACGCAGCAGTAGTCGCACGCGGTATGGGTAAATGCTGCGTTTCTGGAGCAGGTGCCATCAATGTAGATTACAAAACGCGTACGGTAGAAATCGAAGGTATAGTACTGAAAGAGGGTGACTACATATCACTGAATGGTAGCACAGGTGAAGTTTATCAGGGAGAGGTTCCCACAAAAGCGGCTGAAATGTCCGGAAATTTTGCAAAGCTGATGGATTTGTGTACCAAGTATACACGGCTACAGGTGCGTACCAATGCCGACACCCCGCACGATGCAGAAATAGCACACAAATTCGGAGCTGTAGGTATCGGACTATGCCGGACGGAACACATGTTCTTTGAAAACCAAAAAATCATCGCCATGCGCGAAATGATTCTGTCTCCGGACGTAGAAGGACGCAAGAAAGCGCTTGCCAAACTGTTGCCATACCAGAAAAATGACTTTAAAGGCATCTTCAAGGCCATGAACGGCTATCCGGTAAATATCCGTCTGCTTGATCCGCCATTGCACGAATTTGTGCCGCACGACCCAAAAGGTCAGGAAGAAATGGCCGAAGCGATGGGAGTGACTGTAGAATATATCCGTCAGCGCGTAGATAGTCTCTGTGAACACAATCCTATGTTGGGGCACCGTGGATGTCGTCTTGGCAACACATACCCGGAAATTACAGAAATGCAGACAGAAGCTATTCTGAGTGCAGCATGCGAACTTAAAAAAGAAGGCTACGACCCGCATCCAGAAATCATGGTTCCGCTCATCGGTATTCTGTATGAATTCGAAGCGCAAGAGAAAATTATACGCTCAACCGCAGAAAAGGTATTCGTAAAAGAAGGCGTAGAGGTGCCGTACAAGATAGGTACAATGATTGAGATTCCGCGTGCAGCCTTGACAGCAGACCGTATAGCTTCTCATGCCGAATATTTTTCATTCGGCACAAACGACCTGACTCAGATGACTTTCGGCTATTCACGCGATGACATAGCATCATTCCTTCCGGTCTACCTGGAAAAGAAGATTCTGAAAGTAGATCCGTTCCAAGTACTCGACCAAAACGGAGTTGGACAACTGATCCGTATGGCAGTAGAAAAAGGCCGTTCCGTACGTCCAGAACTGAAATGTGGTATTTGCGGCGAACATGGAGGTGAACCTTCGTCCGTAATGTTCTGTCACAAAGTGGGTCTGAACTATGTCAGCTGTTCTCCATTCCGCGTTCCAATCGCAAGGTTAGCTGCGGCACAGGCAGCGATAGAAAGCTGATAGGACACTCCGCTTAATTATTTGTTTAGGCTGTAATTCTCCGAGAACAAGGAGGTTACAGCCTGAACTGTTTTTAGGGGCTCGTACATTTGACAGCATAAAATTTGCCATTTGAACGATAAAAGCATACATTTATGTGAGTTCGGCTTAAGCTTACCACAAAGTCAGTTGTTTTGAATTCCCGATGGTATATCCTTGCAGCGCTTCAGGCTTGTTGTCAAAGAAGCAGTAAGCTCCCAATGCAGCAATCAGGTTCATCAGGAAATTGTTGATGGAACGATGCCTTGAATGTACCAGTTTAGCCGTGTTCTTGAGCATATCATTGATGCACTCGATGACGAAACGTTTGCGCAACATGATTTTATCCCAAAAGGGCATAAGCCTGTTTTTCATGTTAACTTTGATTCCCGTAACGAGATGTATGCCGTCTTTAAAAAGATCCTCGAAGAGTCTTGGAGAGATATATCCCTTGTCAGCAAAGAGCCTGCCATACAGCTCTTTGGCCAGCACGTTCCAGACTTCCGG
>CAZSYY010000005.1:0-79794 GCA_964611375.1 uncultured Phocaeicola sp.
GCTCGTTGCGGATGCCTTTCCTGACGATAATGTCCGAATAGAGCACTTTCTGGTAGAGCGAGGTGAGCCACAACCGTTTGTCATCGAACCTGAACGTTTCGGCAAGTCCGCCGAAATGGAAATAGTCGGTGAACATGCGCACGATGTCTGCTTTCTGCGGTGACAGTGCCCAGTGTTCGTCCGTTACAATCCCATTGTAGTTGAGATATTCTGTGAAAGAAAACGGCCAGACTTCCTGCACGATGAATCTGCCCCCAAGCGTTGAGGCTATCTCGCGGCTCAGCATGTGGGCATTGCTTCCTGTGATGAACACCCTGTAGCCTTCGTCGGCAAGCCGCCTTGCGAAATGCTCCCAACCGTCAATGTTCTGTATCTCGTCCAGAAAAACAATAGGAGTGTAGGCAAAAAGTTCACGGTAGGCATCAATCGCAAGATGCAAGTCCTCTTTGCGCATGTCTGTAATACGTTCGTCCTCGAAGTTTACGAACAGAATCTCTCTGATGTCGTGCCCTTGGGCCAGCAGTTCCTGTATGTGCTGGTAGAGCATATATGTCTTGCCTGCACGCCTGATACCGACAAACACGTAGTTTCCGTTCGGTGATGTTTTGATGCCGCGCTTATACAGCTTCACGTTTTGAATGAAGTGTTGTTGCCAGAGGATGATTTCCTTTAGGATGTCTTTAAATCTCATTTCAATCTTATTCCTATATAGTTATTGTAGACGGGTGACAGGAGAGTCCCGGTTTGTTGTTTCTCCCTTACCTGTTTGCAAAAATACAAAAACATTCTGTGCAGGTGGCATAAAACATACAAAATATGTAACGTATACGTGTCATGTTTCGCCTTGAATATGACACGTATGCAGAAAACCGTCGTGTCGGGCTGTATTTCCTTCCAAGGACATGTACTTTCTTTAATCGGTATGTCGGGGAACATTCCCCCCCCTATTGGGGATTAGTAGAGCAGAATCTTTCCTAAATAAAAGGAAAGATTTGCGGAATTTTTCCTCTTTTCCATGAAAGGAAATACTCCCCTGCATTCAAAGACCGTATTACATGACTGTAAATCAATTAAAAAACATAAACAATGGCTAATACAAACATTCCGCGTCCTACTGACGCAAGCATTATCCTGACGTACCGTTGCCCCATGCGTTGCCAGATGTGCAACATCTGGAGCAACCCGACCAGGAAGAGTGAGGAAATCAAGGCTACAGATTTAAAATCTTTACCGCAATTGAAGTTCATCAACCTTACGGGCGGCGAGCCGTTCATCCGCGAGGACCTGGCCGACATTGTGGAGGAGTGCTACAGGCACTCGCCCCGCATCGTCATCTCCACCAGCGGGTGGTTCGAGGACCGCGTAGTGGAGCTTGCCAAACGGTTCCCCAACATCGGCATCCGCATCTCCATCGAAGGGCTGAGCCAGAAGAATGACGAACTGCGCGGCCATGCGGGCGGCTTCGACAAGGGGCTGCGCACGCTGCTCACGCTGAAGCACATGGGACTGAAGGACATCGGCTTCGGCTGCACGGTGTCGAACCACAACTCGCGCGACATGCTCTCGCTCTACCAGCTGTCGCTGTCGCTGGGCATGGAGTTTGCCACGGCGGCGTTCCACAACTCTTATTACTTCCACAAGAGCGACAACGTGATAACGAACAGGGAAGAGGTGTGCGGCAACTTCAAACAGCTTATTGAGTGGCAACTGAAGGAAAAGCACCCGAAGAGCTGGTTCCGCGCGTGGTTCAACATGGGGCTTGTCAACTACATCGAGGGCGGCCGCCGCATGTTACCCTGCGAGGCGGGCATGATGAACTTCTTCATCGACCCGTGGGGCGAGGTGATGCCCTGCAACGGACTGGAGGAGAAGTACTGGAAGGAGAGCATGGGCAACATCCACGACAAACCTTTTATGGAGATCTGGGAAAGCGAGCAGGCACAGAAAGTGCGTGCCATGGTAAGGAAATGCCCCAAGAACTGCTGGATGGTGGGCACGGCCAGCCCCGTGATGCACAAGTACGTCAAGTACCCGGCGAAGTGGGCGTTGCAGAACAAGCTGCGTTCGCTGCGTGGCAAGCCCGCCTGCATCGACCCGAAATGGTGCGACGTGGGGCAGGACCCGTGCCAGGGGGATTTGAGGGAGAAGTTCTGAGCTTCAAAATTTAATGCGGTGGCGGCCATGTCTTTATGACAGCCGCCATATTTCCATTGTATCCGAATCTTATGATAAAAATGCAGAAAGACATTAAATTTACCCCCCCCCAATTACAAAATAAAGTTAAAGGAGAGCGGTACGACTCGCTCGACGGCCTGCGCGCCTACGCCGCGCTCGGCATAATCCTGATGCACGTTCTGTCCAACATAAAGGTGAGGCCATCGGCGAATTATTTGACTGAACACCTGATACCATTCTTCACCGATTTCACCCTGCTGTTCATGATGGTGAGCGGCTTCTCCCTGTGTTGCGGATATTACCGAAGGATGAAGGACGGGACGATCACCCCCGACGCCTTTTACAGGAAGCGCTACTTGCGCATCCTGCCGTTCTTTGCCCTGCTCTGCTTTCTTGACCTGGCGGTATCACCGAGTCTCGGCTCCCTATGTGAGGTGTTCGCCAACATGACTCTGTGCTTCGGGCTGCTTCCGCCCTCCGTTGATATAGGCGTCATCGGCGTGGGCTGGTTTCTCGGAGTTGTGTTCCTGTTCTACATGCTTTTCCCGTTCTTCGTATTCATGCTTGACAGCAGACGGCGCGCATGGGTGTCTTTCGTGTTGGCCGTTACATTCGTGCTCGTCTCAATCGTGCATTTTTCCGCCCCAGGCCGCAAGTGCATGGTGTTCTGCGCCCCGCTGTTCATTGCCGGCGGTATTGTTTATCTGTACAGGCATGAGCTGTCCGGTTTCGGTACTAGCCATCCCCGCCTGTCTGCGTTGGCCGTGGCGGGCATTACCGCCGCTTTCTTTGCCGTCCGCGGACTCGTTTCCGACGCGTTTGCGGGCTACCTCCTTGAGCTCGTCCTGTTCTCGTCATGGCTCGCCTATGCCGTCGGCTCCAAGGCCCGGTGGCTGGACAATCGCTTTGCGAGATACCTGAGTGGCATAAGCATGGAAATCTATCTGGCACACATGGTGATATATAGGGTGATAGAAAAAGCCCATCTGGAAGACTTCATACCGCAGGGCGACCTGCTGTATGTCGTTACGTCATTATTGACAATTGTTGGAGCTGTCTGCTTCTCCCACGTGGTTAAACGCCGTGTCCTGCCGCCCGTGATGAGGCGGCTCGGTCAGCGGCAGATGTAATATCTGTAATTGCTCACAAAAATCAAACTGACAATGAAAAGGATATTGTTCATAGACGTAGCCAAGGCAATCTGTATCGTGCTTGTCGTCATTGGCCATTATGTGCCGGTGGACTTGCCGCAGGAGTTCTGTCTCGCCCAGTTCAAGAACATGATAGTCTTCTTCATGCTCGGTGTGGTGGCCTTCGAACACAGGTGGCTGCACAGGTTAGTGAACGGCTTCAGCCCTGTCAAGTTTGCAGTTGCAGTCGTGCTATTTGTAGTTGCTCAAAGTGTCAATTTGTCACTCGGGGGGTAAAATTGTAACAGTTTTATTGCCTTACATCGGAATATTCTTCATTCTCGGAGTGTCGAAACTTGTGTGCCGTTACCGCGAGGTCGGGAAGGGAAGCCTGATACTGCTTGTTTCGTCCTCGTCGTATGTCATCTACCTGTTTCACACCACGTTCGAGGGCTTTGCCAAGGCTGTGTTCCACAAGCTGCCTTTGGATTCAGGGCTATGGTACATATTCATTCCCGAAGCGTTGGCGGTGATAGCGTGCGGCGTCATAGTCCCGATAATCCTGTTCATGGTCTTCAAGCGGTATAGGATTACAAGGGCGCTGTTCGGACTGTAAGGGATTCACTTCACCCTCTTGCCCGTGACAAGAAGCTACAGGGCGGAGAGGCAGGATGCAATCACGATGCTTGCGTATAGCAGTGGCTCTTTTATATGGCAGAAAAGTCTTTTCATAGGCAGAAGTTAATTGCATACAGCGGTTTGTTCACCATCCAGCCTTGGTCCTGGTATGGTTTCATCGACAGGCGCAACCCTTTCAGTTCGGGGTGCTTGTCTATATATGTACGCAGCGACTTGGAGCGTACATTGACTTCGGCCTTGACTTCGACAGGAATGACGGATGTACCTTTCTGTACGATGAAGTCTATCTCGACCCGCGAGTCGTTTGAACTGAAGTAATATGTCGGAACTTCTTGCGGCATGATTTGCGTGAGTACGAAAAGTTCGGTGAACGCTCCTTTGTATTCATTGAAATACGCATTGCCGATGAGAATGTTTTCAGGCGGGGTGTCCGCCATTGCCCCCATCAGTCCTACATCAAGTGTAAACAGCTTGAATGCCGAGAAGTCTTCGTAGAATTTTAACGGAAGCGATGGTGAAGTAATGCGATTTATGCGATAGACAATCCCAGCATCAATGAGCCATTGTATGGCCATCTCGAACTCGGATGCACGTGAGCCTTTCTTCATGGCACCATATATGAACTTTTTGTTGTCTTTGGCAAGTTGTGACGGTATGGAATCCCATACCATGTTGATACGCGGCACTTGGGCGGCAGGAGCATGTTTGGAAAAGTCGCGGCGGTAGCCAAATAGTATCTGTTTCTGAATGTTACGCACTTCGCCGATGCTGCGGTTTTCGACATATTCGTTTACAACGGCGGGCATACCGCCCGTGAAATAATATTGGCGTAGGAAGTCCGTAAGTTTACCGGAAAGAGAGTTTATCATTGCATAATCCTGCGACTTTAGTATCTGTAGAATTTGAGTCTCTCCGATGGCGGCCAAAAACTCATCGAAGGTCATCGGGTACATCTTCATCACGTCAACCTTTCCGACGGGAAAGGAAGTGTTGTTGTGCAGCGATATGCCAAGCAGCGAACCGGCAACGGCAATGTGGTATTCGGGAGCATTTTCACAAAAGTATTTTAATGAGTTGAGTGCCTGCTGGTTTTCCTGTATTTCGTCGAGAATGATAAGTGTATCTCCGGGCACGATGTTGACATGGGTGACGGCAGACAGTGAAAGTATGATGCGGCGGATGTCATAGTCTTGGGAGAAAATTTCCTTTACTACATCGTTGTTGTCGCAATTGATGTAAGCGATAGACTTATATTGTCGCCGTCCGAATTCTTTCAGGATATACGTCTTTCCCACCTGTCTTGCACCGTTGAGTACAAGTGGTTTGCGGTTTGTCTTATGCTGCCAGTCTATCAGGCATGTAAAGATGTTCCTTTCCATATATACATTTATTTGTATGAATAAACGATGTAAAGTTACATTTATTTGCACGAATATTGAAGTGCTTTCTACATTTATTTGCATGAATGAAAGCTCTCAGATGAATAAAGTGGATAAAAATCGGCTTTTTGACTCCTCATGTCACTTTTTTAATCATAAAACAGATTCAAATAAATTCAAAGTATGAAGATAGCAGTTACCGGCACTCGCGGCATTCCGAATGTCATGGGCGGTGTTGAGACCCATTGCGAGGAGCTGTTTCCGAGAATCGCGGAAAGGGGTTTTGACGTTACCGTAATGCGCAGGAAAAGTTATGTCAGGGACAGCCTGACGGAGTGGAATGGTGTTAAGCTCGTTGATATCGAAACGCCGAAGAAGAAGTCATTCGAGGCCATCATCCACGCGTTCCGTGCCATAAACGAAGCGAAGAAACTGAAAGCGGACATTCTACACATCCATGCCATAGGCCCTGCACTGCTTGTGCCATACGCCAAAATGCTGGGTATGAAGGTGGTGTTCACTCACCACGGTCCCGACTACGACCGTGACAAGTGGGGATTCGCGGCCAAAACGATGCTGAAGCTGGGTGAACGCATGGGCTGCATGTTTGCCGACGATGTTATAGTCATCTCCGACGTGATACGCAACCTTATAAAACGGAAATACAACAGAACGCAACACGTACACCTTATATATAATGGTGTTTCACTACCTGAGATATGCGATTATCCGGAATATTTCCAAGAGCTTGGCATCGAGAAAGGCAAATACATCTTAGGTATGTGCCGCTTTGTGCCGGAGAAGAACCTGCATCACCTTGTGGAAGCCTTTTCAAGGATTGATGCGAAAGGATGCAGGCTCGTTTTGGCAGGCGACACGGATTTCGAGGATGACTATTCGCGCAGTCTGAAAGAAACGGCAAGGAAGAACGGCGTTGTGCTGACGGGTTTCGTCAAGGGGCGCAAGTTGCACTCGTTGTTGACAAATTGCCTTTGTTATTGCCTGCCGTCGAGCCACGAGGGACTGCCGATAGCTTTGCTGGAAGCAATGAGCTACGGTGTGAAGGTCATCGTGAGCGACATTCCGGCAAACAAGGAAGTGGGCCTACCTGAAAGCGATTACTTTCCGGTGGGCAACGTCGATGCCCTTGCCGCAAGGCTGAAAGCTGTTATCGACCGTCCGTTACAGCACATTGATTACGATATGTCAAAATATGATTGGGACAAGATTGCCGGGCAAGTGGCAGGAGTTTATAATAATACTATGAAAAATCATTGCCAGTCTCACGAATAGCGCTTCGGGTATCGGAGAAGTATGCTTATAAGAGCCATGATTCCCAAAGCTGCCGGGTAGTACAGGTAGCGCATGATGCCGATAGGGGAAACTTGTGTCAGTCCGGCGGCAATGAGCATTTGCGCACCGTAGGGAATGATGCCCTGCACTACGCATGAAAACGTGTCGAGGATGCTCGCGCTTTTCCGCTTGTCCACCTTATACCGTTCCGCTATGTCGTTGGCAAGAGGGCCTACGGTGATTATGGCAATGGTATTGTTGGCGGTACACAAGTTTGCCAGACTGACGAGGGCGGCTATGCTCAGTTCTGCACCGCGCTTGCTTCGGATGTGTTGTGTAAGTGCATGGAGAATGTAGGCAATGCCTCCGTTAAACCGTATCAGTTCAAGCATTCCTCCGGCCATAAGGGTGATGACAATCAGCTCGCCCATACCAACGATTCCTTCTCCCATACTTCCGAACCATCCGAAAACATCAAAACTGCCGCATGCCACACCTGTGATACCCACGGACAACAGTCCGAGTATTAGTACCAGCATCACGTTCATTCCCGCAATGGCCGTGCCAAGTACTATAATGTAGGGAATCACCTTCACCCATTCTACTTCGCCTGTTGTCTGTGCGGCTTCGAGGTTACTTCCGCATACGACATAGTAGATGAAGACGCCTGCCGCAGCAGGGAGTGCTATCAGTAAATTGGCACGGAATTTGTCGCGCATCACGCATCCCTGTGTGCGTGTGGCTGCAATGGTCGTATCGGAGATGAACGAAAGGTTGTCCCCGAAGAATGCTCCTCCCACCACGATCGCAGTTACGAAGGTTACGTCTGTGCCTGTCTTTGTGGCGATGCCTGCTGCCACAGGTGTGAGTGCGACAATGGTACCCACAGAAGTTCCGATGGACAGGGATATGAAGCACGATGCGAGAAATATTCCTGCCAGGATAAGGTTACCGGGGAGTATTTGCATTGCAAGGTTAACTGTGGCATCTATCGCACCCATCGCTTTTGCCGATTCCGCAAAGGCTCCTGCCATGATGAATATCCATATCATCAGCATGATGTTCCTGTTGGCGGCCCCTGATGAGTACTGGAGCAACCGATCGTTGAGGCTCAGCCCTCCGGTGACGGCCACCGCATATACGGAAGCTGTCAGAAAGGCCACTGTGATAGGGACTTTATAAAAGTCGTCTATGATGAGCGATGTAACGAGATACATGCACAGGAATACGGCTAACGGACTCAAAGCCCATGCACTCGGTTTCTTGGCATTGGAAACAGTTTTGTCGTGTCTTGTCATTTCTCTGTCTTTAATAAACGGTGCGGCGGTGACAACTCATCATATACAGACGTGAGTGTCGAAATAGAAGTCTATGTTGTCTGTCGATATCAGGTTTATGGGCATATAGTTGCAGTCGTTTACCTTTTTCTTGAGAATAAGGTGGTTGCACAGGCACTCTATACTGTTGTATCCCTGTACGGCCGGTTGCTGGGCTATGATGAAGTCGATGGTTCCGGCTTTCAGGCAGTCTACGTTTCTACGGAGCAGGTCGTATCCCATAAGGTGGAAATCCTTACGGCCGTGTGCAAGCATGTATTCGCCCACAATATATGCTTTCGAGTTGAACGTAATCCCACAGTTGACATCCGGATGCTCCTCGAAAAACTCGTCAAGAAGCTTCTCGTCCTGTTCCGGCTGTTTGGCGTAGAGGTTTAGTTTCCACATTTTCATGCCGGGACAACGTTTCGCCATATATTCGTAGAATCCCTCCTCACGGTGGAGTTGCTGGTTCGAGCCGAGACGCCCCTCGTAGATCTGGCGGAAAAGCACGGTCTCGCCACTTCCATGCGCAAGCAGGTGCAGGATGCGGGCGGCAAAATAACCGCTTTTCCATGCGTGCTGACCGTAAAAGGACAGGGGAGTCAGGGTTGGGATGTTGGAGTCGATAAAGATGTAGGGTATGTCCGAGCAACGTAGCTCACTGACAAGACACGACGTTTCTTCCTCTATGGTAGGCGAGAGTATGACTCCGTCAGGTGCGGAGGCAAGCATCCGGCGTCCCTCATTCACGAACGAACCCGGCTCATATTGGTCGTAGAAGAACGGTTCCAATGAAATGTGAAAGTCGGAAAAGGCACTGACTGCCTGGTACATGCCTTTTTCCACATCATCCCAATATTCCCCTTCACCATGTGCTGGAAGCAGGCAGGCAAAACTGTATTTCTTGTTCGATGCCAGTGCACTAGCATACATGTTGGGGTGATAGTTGAGCCGCTGAAGGATTTCATTAACCTTTTCCCTGCTTGCGGGCGACACTCCCGGACGAGAGTGCAACACGCGGTCGACAGTCCCCACAGAGACTCCTGCCATACGCGCGATGTCCTTGATCCTGATTCGCTCTTGTTGTCTGTCCATGACCGTTAAGCGTTCTTTACAAAATTTATTATCGATACAAATATATCACTTTTTTGGTAATTAAAAAATAAGCTGTACCTTTGTGTGCGCACACAGTGCACAAGACGATTCCATTTATACAAATAACCTTAATTTAAATTGCAATGGGAAAAATTGTTACTTTAGGCGAAATCATGCTGAGATTGTCCACTCCTGGCAATACTCGTTTTGTTCAGTCAGACAACTTTGACGTGGTTTATGGAGGAGGCGAGGCGAACGTGGCGGTCAGCTGTGCCAATTACGGACACGATGCTTATTTTGTTACCAAGCTCCCGAAGCATGAGATCGGGCAGTGCGCGCTTAACGCATTGCGCAAATACGGCGTTAAGACCGATTACATTGCGAGAGGGGGAGACCGGTTGGGAATCTATTATCTGGAGACGGGTGCTTCCATGCGTCCGAGCAAGGTGATTTACGACCGCGCACATTCGGCTATAGCTGAGGCTGATCCTTCGGACTTTGATTTTGATGCCATCATGGAGGGAGCCGACTGGTTCCACTGGTCGGGCATAACTCCTGCCATCTCGGACAAGGCTGCTGAACTGACAAAGCTGGCTTGCGAAGCTGCAAAACGTCATGGGGTGACGGTTTCTGTTGACCTTAACTTTCGCAAGAAGCTGTGGACAAAGGAAAAGGCGCAGTCTGTTATGCGTCCGCTTATGGAATACGTTGACGTGTGCATAGGCAACGAGGAAGATGCCGAACTTTGTCTGGGTTTCAAGCCTGATGCAGATGTGGAAGGGGGAAAGACCGATGCCGAAGGATATAAGGGCATATTTACCGCCATGGCGAAGGAATTCGGTTTCAAGTATGTTATTTCCACTCTCCGCGAATCGTTCTCTGCCACTCACAATGGATGGAAGGCCATGATATACAACGGGAAAGATTTTTATACATCAAAACGTTATGACATCAGTCCTATCATTGACCGTGTGGGCGGAGGTGACTCTTTCTCGGGAGGTATCATACACGGGCTGCTCACCAAGTCTGACCAGGGTGAGGCATTGGAGTTCGCAGTGGCAGCTTCCGCTCTGAAACACACTATCAACGGCGACTTCAACCTGGTTTCGGCTGAGGAAGTGGAGGCTTTGGCAGGAGGAGACGCAAGCGGACGTGTACAACGATAAATAATGATTTGGAAAATTAAAAAACAAGAAATGGCAAAATTCGACAAGATAGCCGTGTTGGGCAAGATTGGCTCGACCGGAATGGTTCCTGTGTTCTACCATAAAGATGCAGAGGTAGCAAAAAAAGTGGTCAAGGCCTGTTATGACGGAGGTGTGCGCGCATTCGAGTTTACCAACCGTGGCGATTTCGCCCACGAGGTGTTTGCCGAGGTGGTGAAGTTTGCGGCAAAGGAATGCCCGGAAATGGCTATGGGAGTAGGTTCGGTGGTGGATCCGGCAACTGCATCCCTATACATCCAGTTGGGTGCTAATTTCGTGGTAGGACCGCTGTTCAATCCCGAAATAGCCAAGGTGTGCAACCGTCGTTTGGTGGCTTACACTCCTGGATGCGGAAGCGTTTCTGAAGTGGGGTTCGCGCAGGAGCTTGGATGTGACCTCTGCAAGATTTTCCCGGGCGATGTGCTGGGACCGAAGCTGGTGAAGGGTATGTTGGCTCCCATGCCGTGGTCAAAGCTGATGGTGACGGGAGGAGTCGAACCGACTCAGGAAAACCTTTCCTCGTGGATCAAGGCCGGCGTGTTCTGTGTGGGTATGGGTTCGAAGCTTTTCCCGAAGGACAAGGTGGCTGCTGAAGACTGGACATACGTCACGGAGAAGTGTCGTGAGGCTCTCGGATACATAGCCGAAGCACGGAAATGAGCTGAAAATCAGTTTCGTCGGAAACTTTACGGATAATCAGGTGCAAGGAAAACCGGGAAGCGTAGCCTCCGGGTCGGACGCATATCGGTCTGGTGTATAGTTCAGAAGCACATGCACTTTTTTCGCGTACCATATAATTAAGTCGGCAAAAGTCATTATATTTGCAGGAAACTTTTGCGAGCATGAAAATTAAGGAAGTCGTAAATGCCCTTGAGACATTCGCGCCTCTGCCTTTGCAGGACGGATTCGACAATGCCGGAATGCAAGTCGGACTAACAGATGCGGAAGCTACAGGGGCATTGCTGTGTCTTGACGTGACCGAGCAGGTTATAGACGAAGCCATTGCTCTCGGATGCAATCTAATAGTGTCGCATCATCCGCTTATATTCAAGGGGATAAAGTCTCTTACAGGGCGCGGCTACGTGGAACGATGTATCATGAAAGCTGTCAGAAACGACATTTCTATCTTCTCCATGCATACCAATCTAGACAATGCTTTGCAAGGGGTCAACTGTAAGATAGCAGAAAAAATAGGTCTGAAGAATGTGACTGTACTCGACCCGAAAGAGGGAATGCTGCTGAAATTGGTGACATACGTGCCTCACGAAAAGGCGGGAGAGGTGCGCAGGGCTTTGTTCGAGGCCGGATGCGGATGTATCGGGAATTACGATTCATGCAGCTACAACGTGAAGGGCGAGGGAACATTTCGTGCACAAGAGGGATGCCATCCGTACTGTGGGGAGATAGGGACGGTCCATACGGAACAGGAGACCCGCATAGAGACTGTAGTTCCGGCATTCCACCGGATACAGGCGGTGGAAGCCTTGCTTGCCGCCCATCCTTATGAGGAACCTGCATACGACATATATCTTATGCAGAACGGATGGAATGAAGCAGGAGGAGGGGTTGTAGGTGAACTGGAAATGCCTGAACCTGAAACGGATTTCCTGCTCCGGATAAAGGAAATCTTCGGAGTGGAGTGTGTGAAACATTCGCGCACTGACGGACGTACGGTGCGGAAAGTGGCTCTTTGCGGAGGAGCCGGAGCCTTTCTGCTCCCGAAAGCCATAGGTGCAAACGCTGACGTATTCATCACGGGCGAAGTGAAATACCATGACTATTTCACTTACGGGAGCGACATACTGATTGCGGAAATCGGTCATTACGAAAGTGAACAGTACACGGGAGAAATCATATATTCAATCATAAGGGATAAGTTTCCGGCACTTGATGTGCGCATGACGAGTGTCGGCACGAACCCCGTCAAATATCTTTAAAAAGAAACTATGGCTAAAGAAGTAAAGAAAGACCCCACTGAAATGAGTGTGGAGGAAAAGTTGAGGGCTTTGTACCAGTTGCAGACATTGCTCTCCGAGATTGACAAGATCAAGACGCTGAGAGGGGAGCTTCCGCTCGAAGTTCAGGATCTGGAGGATGAGGTGACAGGACTGACCACCAGAATCGAGAAGATAAAGAGCGAAATTGATGAGCTGAAATCGAACGTGGCCAGCAAGAAGATCGAGATAGAGGCTGCCAAGACCTCCATCGAAAAATACAAGAACCAGCAGGAAAATGTGCGTAACAACCGTGAGTTTGATGTCCTGAGCAAGGAAATCGAATTCCAGACACTGGAAGTGGAACTTTGTGAGAAGCGCATAAAGGAATACACGGAAGGCATCAAGGGAAAGGAAGAGGAAATCGAAAAGAGCAGCGAGAAGCTGGAAGACAGGAAGAAGGATCTTGAAGCAAAGAAGGAAGAGCTTGACGACATCATTTCGGAAACAAAATTAGAAGAAGACAAGCTGCGTGACAAGGCAAAGGCAGTTGAGGACACTATCGAACCGCGTCTGTTGCTGGCTTTCAAGCGGATTCGCAAGAATTCTCACAATGGTCTGGCAATCACTTACGTGCAGCGTGATGCCTGTGGAGGTTGTTTCAACAAGATTCCGCCACAGAGACAGCTCGACATCCGTATGAGGAAGAAAATCATCGTTTGTGAGTATTGCGGACGAATCATGATAGACCCGGAGCTGGCTGGCGTAAATGCCGAAAAGCATCTGGAAACGAAGATAAAGTGATACAGATCAAGAAACACGAGACGGCTGCATTCCTGGCATAAACGGGAGTGCCAGCCGTAACTTTTTTATGGGAGGTCATTTCAGCTCCGTGTAAGAGGGAATGTCAGGCAGGAAGGTATAGCTCCGCGACGTATAGTCCATACGGCAGCAATAGTGGTGTATGCCGTTCGTGACAATCAGATAGTCGGCTTTCAGGACTATATTGTAGCGTGTGATTTGGTCGAATACGGCTTGGGTGATTTCAACGTCAGGTGCCTTGTACTCCACTATCATGCGGGGTTTCAGGTCACGTCCGTATAGTACCGTGTCGCACCTTTTGTCCGTGCCGTTCAGTACGATTCTGACCTCGTTTGCCAGCAGCCCTGCCGGATAGTTCTTGTGCTCGGTGAGAAAATGTATGAAATGCTGGCGCACCCACTCTTCAGGGGTGAGCGCCACGTATTTTTTTCTTAAAATGTCAAAAATGCAACTTTTCCCTTCCTTCGTGATGATTTTATAGGAAAAATCCGGTAAGTTTAATGACAACATTTTTGTAAATTTGCGTTTGAACATTTTGTTTTTCTCGGTGCAAAATTACAAAAAGTATATGAAGACGAAAGAAGAAATAGTGGCAAACTGGCTCCCCCGATACACGAAGCGTGCATTGGACAATTTCAGCGAATACATCCTGCTGACCAATTTTACCAAATATGTCGAGATCTTTGCCGAGCGTTTTGGTGTGCCTGTGACGGGACGTGATGCGAATATGCCTTCTGCCCAAGCGGAGGACATCACTATCATAAACTTCGGGATGGGAAGTCCCAACGCAGCGATTATCATGGACCTGTTGAGTGCGGTAAAGCCCAAAGCCTGCCTTTTTCTCGGAAAGTGCGGTGGAATATCGAAAAAGAACCGTATAGGAGACTTCATCCTTCCCATTGCTGCGATACGGGGAGAGGGTACTTCGAACGACTACTATCCGCCGGAGGTCCCCGCCCTTCCGGCATTCATGCTTCAGAGAGCCGTGTCATCGGCTATACGTGACCACGCACGCGATTATTGGACGGGTACTGTGTACACCACCAACCGCCGGATCTGGGAACATGACGATGGCTTCAAGCAGTATCTGGTGAAGACGCGCGCCATGGCTATTGATATGGAGACGGCCACCTTGTTCACGTGCGGATTTGCCAACCATATTCCCACTGGGGCACTGCTTCTTGTGTCCGACCAGCCCATGATACCCGAAGGGATAAAGACGGAAGAAAGCGACACGATGGTGACGAAGAACTTCGTCAACGAGCATGTGGAAATAGGCATTACGGCTCTACGCATGATCATCAATGAAAAGAGAACAGTCAAGCATCTGAAATTCGACTGGTAAACCATGCAGAAGGAAACTACTTACGAAGATATTGTGCGTGGGGTAAAGAACCGTGACTATGCTCCAGTCTATTTTCTCATGGGTGAGGAGGACTATTACATAGACCGAATCGCTTCGTATATTGCGGAGACGGTCCTCACAGAAGCGGAACGTGAGTTCAACCTGACCGTGCTGTTCGGCTCTGATACTGATGTCACGTCAGTGGTCAGCGCCGCACGCCGCTATCCCATGATGTCGGAATATCAGGTTGTGATGGTAAAGGAAGCACAGAATATGAAGGATCTGGACAGCCTTGTACATTACTTGCATAAGTCCATGCCATCTACCATCCTCGTACTTTGCTACAAACACGGCTCAATAGACCGGCGCAGGAAGATCGCGGCTGAGATAGAGAAAGCGGGGGTGCTTTTCGAGTCGAAGAGGCTGAAGGAAAGCCAGCTTCCCGGATTCATTGCTTCGTATTTGAGAGATAAAAAGACGGAAATAGACCCGAAGGCGTGCGAGATGATGGCGGAGTTTGTGGGAACCGACTTGAGCAGGATGGCAGGTGAACTGGAAAAGCTTATACTCACTCTCTCTCCCGGCCAGCGGCGCATCACACCCGAACAGGTGGAACGAAACATCGGCATAAGCAAGGATTACAACAATTTCGAGCTCAGGAATGCCCTGGTGTCGAAGGATGTAATGAAGGCCAATACCATCGTGAAGCATTTCAGTGACAACCCCAAGAATAATCCTCTGCAAGTCACACTCTCTGTACTTTTCAGTTTCTTTTCCAATCTGATGCTTGCCTATTATGCACAGCGAAAAGACGAACGCGGCATAGCCGAACAGCTCGGCCTTCGTTCCGCATGGCAGGCAAAGGATTACGTGGATGCCGTACGCAGGTATTCGGGTGTGAAGGTGATGCAGATCGTCCACGCCATACGTGAGTGTGATGCGAAGTCGAAGGGGGTGGGCAACGCCTCGACCTCCGATGGTGAACTGTTGCGTGAGCTGGTATGGTTCATTTTACATTGACAAGACACATTACTTCCCCTGGTCAAAGTGGTTTGTCGTTCCGGCTGGATTTTGCGAACATTTATTAAAAAAATAATTGAAAAGTCTTTCTTTGGACTGTTATTTATACCTTTGCAAAAATAATTACAGACTTTATGCAGATAACCTTTAAAACAATATTGTTGACATGCCTGTCTTCGCTGCTTCTGTTTGCAGGATGCAAACCGTCATCTGGAAAGGGCGGTAAGTCGGGCACTTCCGTATCTACGGAAGATACTCTTATCGGTAGCATATCTTTGTCTGGCGCGTTTGCCCTTTACCCGATGGCGGTGAAATGGTCGGAAGAATTCCGAAAGCTCCATCCAAACGTGCGTATTGACATTTCGGGCGGTGGTGCCGGTAAGGGGATGACCGATGTCCTTGCCAAGGTGGTGAATCTTGGAATGGTGTCGCGTGAAATATATGATGTGGAAAAAGAGAAAGGAGCCTTGGGCTTTGCCGTCGTGAAAGATGCTGTTGTAGCGACAATCAACGTGAAAAATCCGCACTATGACGAGGTATGTCGGAAAGGCCTGACAAAGGCGACGGCGGCTGCCTTGTGGGACAACCGCTATGCCACGTATGGCGATTTCCTTGGAACGGACAGCAAGGTGCCCATACATGTTTATACACGGTCAGATGCCTGCGGTGCAGCCGAGACGTGGGCAGTGTGGTTGGGCAAGCGTCAGGAACAGCTGCAGGGCACTGCGGTGTATGGTGATCCGGGCGTATCAGCTGCCGTGCAGAAAGACCGTGCCGGAATAGGTTACAACAATATTGCCTACGCTTACGACATGCGTACCCGCAAGCCTTATGAGGGACTGGCGGTAATCCCCATTGATGTGGACGAAAACGGGCTGATTGATGAATATGAACGGTTCTATGACGACAGTGCCGACCTTATCGCCGCCATCGGTGAAGACCGTTACCCGTCGCCTCCTGCCCGCGACCTTTATCTGGTAAGCAACGGAGTCCCGCAGGAACCGGCTGTTGCTGAGTTCATAAGATATGTCCTTACCGACGGGCAAAAGTATGCCATCGAGACAGGATTCATCCCCCTGCCGCAGGCGAAGATAGAACAGAACCTGCAAAAACTCAACCGTTAAGCGATGGATTTGTCACTGCTGCAGCGGCGCATATTTAAGGACAAGACAGCCAGAGGGGTGATGCTTGTCCTTACCGCATTGTCATTGTTCCTGCTGTTCGCCATAGGAATAGGGCTTTTCTTAAAGAGCCGTCTCATACTTTCCGAACATTCGTTATGGGAGCTGTTGTCCGGGTCGGCTTGGAAACCGTTCAGCGGGGAGTTCGGCTTCCTTCCTTTCATCGTAGGGACACTTTTTGTCACGGCTCTCTCCATAGTCATTGCTTTGCCCATCTCCTTGTTGTCGGCAATCTTCCTTTCCGAATATGCCGGCTCGTGGGTGAAGCGCGTGGTATTTCCCATATTCGACATCCTTGCGGGAATCCCGTCAGTCATCTACGGTGTATGGGGTATTCTGATCATCGTGCCGTGGATTGCCGATGTACTGGGGCCACACTTTGTTGACTACACCAGCGGATATACAGTGCTGGCAAGCGGCATCGTTCTGGGTGTCATGATATTGCCTATATTGGTGAGCCTGTTTATCGAGATTTTCTCCATCGTGCCGCAGGACTACCGTGAGGCGTCGGCCTCTTTGGGTGCGACCAAGTGGCAGACGTGTACGAAAGTGATTCTGCGCAAGGCAATGCCCGGTATCGTTGCCGCCGTGGTACTTGCCATATCGAAAGCCTTCGGCGAGACCATTGCCGTGCTCATGGTGTGCGGAAACTATGCCTCCATACCACGTTCGCTGTTCGATCCCTGTTACCCGCTGCCTGCGCTTATCGCCAACAACTACGGCGAGATGCTGTCGCTGCCGCTCTACGAATCGGCTCTTATGTTCGCCGCATTCATCCTGTTTTTCATCATCTTGGTGTTCAACATAATCTCCCGCTGGATATTGCGCAATATCCAACGGAGTTATAGAATGTAACTTTGAAAGGAGTATGAAGACAAAATTTATTGTTGAGAAAATATTCATTGGACTGATGATTGTCTCTGTCATCCTCGTCTTCGCTTTCCTTGGCAGTATCCTCATTACGGTCATCCGCAACGGCTGGCCTGCCATGTCGTGGGACATGATAACCAAACTGCCGGGCGGAGGGTTTTACATTGGCAAGGAGGGAGGAGTGCTCAATGCCATTGTGGGGTCGCTCTATATCGTGGGAGCATCGACTCTGTTGGGACTGCTTATAAGCATACCAATAGTGTTTTACATCAACATCTACCTGAAAAAAGGCTCAAGGTTGGCAAGTTTCACCCGATTGTCGTTCGATGTGCTCTACGGCATTCCTTCGATAGTCTACGGTGCATTCGGCTTTACCGTCATGATATACTTTGGACTGAAGACATCGTTATTGGGAGGCATTATCGTCATCACTCTGCTCATCATACCCATATTCGTGCGGTCGATGGACGAGGTGGCACGTCAACTGCCGAAACATCTCCTCGAAGCTACCTACTCGTTGGGTGCCACACGTTTCGAGGCCATCAAGGTTGCCATACGGCAGATTGCCCCGGGTATAGCCACAGCCACCCTGTTGTCTGTGGGACGTGCCATTGGCGATGCTGCCGGGGTGATGTTCACAGCCGGCTTCACCGACAGCATTCCCACTTCGCTCGAACAGCCGGCCGCCACGCTTCCGCTGGCCATTTTCTTCCAGCTCAGCAGTCCGTTGCCAGAAGTTCGTGAACGCGCCTATGCCGCCGCCCTGTTGCTTACGCTTATAGTTCTTGTGTTGAGCATTTTGGGACGCATGATTACTTACCGTTTTTCGAAAAACAAGATTAAATGAAGCAGAAAAATAAATTGCAGTTCGGCCAGATATTCGACCGCTTGAATCTCGCCGGACGGGAAAAGAAAAAAACATCGCCTGTCGAAACGTCCGACGGCGGAAAAGATACCGTGATACGGATAGAGGGGTTGAATATCTATATCAGAGACAACCATATCCTGAAGGACGTTAACCTCACGTTACACGACAAGAAGATAACCTGCATTATCGGGCCTTCGGGCTGCGGCAAGACGACCCTGCTTCGCAGTATCAATCGCATGATTGACACTACCGAACACTTGCGGGTCGATGGTCGTGTGCTGGTGGATGGTGAAGACATCTACGACCGCAAGGCGGAAATCACCCACATCAGGAAAAAGATAGGGCTGCTCTCGCAGCGTCCTACGCCGTTGCCCATGTCGATATACGATAATGTCGCTTACGGTTGCCGCATACACGGTATTCGCAACCGCAGTATGCTTGACAACATCGTGGAGAAATACCTCAAGGGCGTTAATTTGTGGGAGGAGGTGAAAGACCGCCTTAACAGTCCGGCATCGGCACTGTCGATAGGACAGCAGCAGCGATTGTGCCTTGCCCGTGGGCTGGCTGTGGAACCCCAATTCATCCTTGCCGACGAGTCCACTTCGGCACTCGACCCCATATCGAGCAAATACATTGAGGATCTCTTTACCCAGCTGTCGGAACATTATGGTATCGTCATGGTTACCCATACTTTACGTCAGGCTCTGCGCATAGCCAACTATGTGGTTTTCATGTATATGGGCGAGGTTATAGAGCAGGGAACTGCCGAAGAACTCTTCAAGAACCCCCAGCACGAACTCACCAAGCAATACCTTAGCGGAGTTTTCAGTTGACGCAGGAGAAAGTCTATGCGGCAATATATAGCCATTGACCTGAAGTCATTCTATGCATCTGTTGAGTGTGTCGAGCGGGGATTGGATCCGCTTGACACGTGTCTTGTGGTTGCCGACCCGTCGCGGACAGAGAAGACTATCTGCCTTTCCGTGTCGCCGGCACTTAAGACATATGGAATGGGAGGACGCCCGCGACTGTTTGAAGTGGTTCAGAAGGTGCGTGAGGCAAACAGGTCACGCGGTAAAGCCGGCAAGTCATATTCCAAGAAGGAACTCGACAGCAACGCAGGCCTTGCCATCGACTATGTGGTCGCACCTCCGCGCATGGCGCATTACATAGCATACAGCACACGTATATATGAGACTTATCTTCGGTACATCGCACCTGAGGATATTCATGTCTATTCCATTGACGAGGTGTTCATAGACGCCACTTCCTATCTTGAGACATACAGAATGACAGCCCATGAGCTGGCAATGAAGATCATCCGCAGTGTGTTGGCGGAGACAGGCATTACTGCAACGGCCGGGATAGGCACGAATATGTATCTTTGCAAGGTGGCGATGGACATTGTCGCCAAAAAGATGCTGCCTGACAAGGACGGCGTTCGCATAGCCGAGCTTGACGAGATGTCATACCGTAGAGAGTTGTGGGAGCATGTCCCGCTCACGGACTTCTGGCGTGTCGGCAGAGGTATCGCCGGCACTCTTGCTCGATACGGCATTGTGACGATGGGTGATGTCGCGCGCTGTTCCATCGAGCACGAGGATTTCCTGTACCAGCAGTTTGGCGTAAATGCGGAATTACTGATAGACCATGCATGGGGCTGGGAGCCGGTGACGATGGACATGGTAAAGGCTTACCGTCCGGGTACGCAGTCCATAAGCAGCGGCCAGGTGCTTCAGTCGCCGTACACCGCTGCAAAAGCCCGCAATGTCGCACTTGAGATGGCGGACAACATCTCCCTTGAACTTGTGGACAGAAAGTTGCTGACAGATCAGATAGTACTTACCGTCGGGTATGACACCGAATCGTTGACGGACAGGACGATAAGGGAAAAGTATCACGGCAGGGTCATGACCGACCGCTACGGGAGGCAGGTGCCTGTCCATGCGCATGGTACCGCCAATATCGAGAGTCCGACATCGTCAGGTGATGTTATCACCGGTAAGACAGGAGAACTGTTCGACCGCATAGTGAATCCCTGTCTGCTTGTACGGCGTCTGACATTGTGTGCGAACCGCCTTGTTAACGAAAGTGAGGAAAGAAAGAAAAGGGAGACACTCCAACTCGATCTCTTTATGGACTACGAGGAGATGGAACGGCAGCAGAAAGCCGATGCGGAGAGGCTGGCCAAGGAACACCGCCGGCAGGAGGCAGTACTGAAGATCAAGAAGATGTTCGGCAAGAACGCTATCCTGAAAGGGATCAATTATGCGGATGGGGCAACCCAGAAGGAGCGCAACCGTCAGATAGGAGGGCATCATGAGTAGATATGACGACATAATCAACCTGCCTCACCATGTCTCCAAAAGCCGGAAACCCATGCCCCTCGAGAACCGAGCCGCACAGTTCGCTCCGTTCGCCGCTCTCTCGGGACATGACGAGGCGATAGCGGAAACGGCGCGTCTTACTGCCCCGAAGGAAATCTTGTCTCAGGATGAGGCGGAAAACCTTTCCGGACGTCTTGCCTGTGTCATTAGGCATATACCGGAACAGAGTGAATGGTCTTTTGTGTATTATGTTCCTGACAATGTGAAGGACGGTGGCAGATATGTCACGGTGACCGGAGTCGTGAAGAGATACGATGAATATGAGAAGACCATTGTTCTGACTGACGGGCAGGTGCTCCGAATCGACAATATCCTGTCCGTTTCGGGAAAGGCGCTGGACAACTGTTGTTTATGACACGAAAATCCTAAAAAGTAATGATGGAAATTACCTATATCTTCCATAGCGGTTTCGTCCTGGAGACGGAAAGGTGCATTATGGTATTTGATTACTGGGCTGATCCGGCAGGTGTAATGCACCGCTTCATCAGTCTTGACGTAAAGAAACGCGTTTATGTCTTTGCAAGCCATTTCCATGAGGATCACTTTACGAAAAAAATATTCGGGTGGAGGAATGAGAATCCAAATGCCGTTTTCACATACATACTGTCAAAGGATATACTGAAGCATCGAAGGGCGATGAGGGAGGATGCCGACGTGTGGCTTGCCAAAGGTGGCTCGTGGGGGGACGGAGTAATCAAGGTCACTGCCACCGGCAGCAATGACAGCGGCGTAAGCTGGATAGTCGAGACAGACGGCAGGAGGATATTCCATGCCGGCGACCTGTGCAACTGGTATGCTCGTTTCCTGGCAGAAGACGTTCAAGAGGAAACAGTCTTCAGCGAAGAGCTGGGCATCCGCATAAACCCGGCAGCGGAGGAGAAAAGGTTTCTCGGAGAGCTGAAAGACATCCGAAAGGTTGCCTCTTTCTTCGATATCGTGATGTTTCCTGTGGACGGACGTATAGGCAACGGCTACACTATGGGCGCACGTCAGTTCATAGAACGGTTCGGTGTGGGCTTGTTCGTTCCCATGCACTTCGTGATGAGCGGCTTTGAGAGTGCATGGCGCATGGAGCCGTTCTGCGAGGAGAAGGACATTCCTTTCTGGCGCATCAGAGAAGAGGGTGAAAGCGTAACCCTTACAGGTAAGTTGCTTGTCAGACGCTCGGCCATCGAAGACATCCCCCGTATGCAGGAAATCTTTGTCCTGGCGCGCAGGTTCATGGCTGAGACAGGTAACCCTAACCAATGGGCTGATGACTACCCGGGCGAGGAATTGTTGCGTAAGGACATAGGGAGCGGTGACAGTTATGTCATCCAGCAATGGAACAGGATTGTCGCCACGTTTGTGCTTCGTGGCGGTGACGATCCCACATACGGCATAATCTATGACGGCGCGTGGCCGGACGATAGTCCATACGCCACCATCCACCGCATAGCCGGCACCGGCGAGGCGAAAGGCATGTTGCACACAGCCATGCAGTTTGCCCTTCGCCGCTACTGCAACATCCGCATTGACACGCATCGTGACAACAGGGTCATGCAGAATGCCGTCCTCAAGGAAGGATTCGTATATTGCGGCGTCATCCGTTGCTGGAACGGCAGCGAAAGACTGGCTTACCAGTATGCGAAAGACAGAGACTGAAGCGGTAGAAAGATATAGGACATGGGAAACTGATTCGGATGCCATGATTTGGTCAAAAAGACGTATCTTTGTTCCCGGAAACAAAAAGCGCAGAACATTATGTTAAAGATAGGGAAGAAACAGCGGATAGCGTTAGCGGCAGTGACGGGCATTGTAATATTGGCATTCGTTTTCTGGCCGAAACCGAAAGTAAATAAGGCACTCGATGAGGTGGCAGTGACAGATTCTGTAGAGGTGGAGGAGCTGGTAATGAAATACGGCATCCCTATCGATCGTTATCAGGTGGATTACGGCATCGTCGAGCGCAATCAGAACCTTTCTGCCATCCTTACATCTCACGGGCTGAGTGTCAGGAACGTACATGACGTGAGCCGGAAGGCAGATGGAGTATTCGATGTGAGGAAGGTACGTGACGGCCATGCCTACGCCGTGTTCAAGACGAAAGACAGCATTCCCAAGACGACTTTCTTCGTTTATGAGGAGAGTCCGAGAACTTATGTCGTCTTTGATTTCCGTGACGGTTATAAGGTCTATCGGGGGAACAATCCGGTGGAATGGAAAAGGAAAGAGATATGCGGTTCTGTAGAGTCATCTCTATGGGTGGCGATGCAGAAATGCGGTGCGTCGCCGCAACTGGCGATTGTCTTGTCGAACATTTATGGCTGGTCGATCGATTTTTTCAGCCTGCAGAAAGCCGACGAGTTCAAGGTCATCTACGAACAGGAGTGCGTTGAGGGGAGGGAACTGGACAATTTCCATGTGCTGGCCGCTTCATTCCGACACTCCGACAGCACGTATTATGCCATACCGTTCGTGCAGGACGGCGAGGAACTGTATTACGGAGTGAACGGTAACAGTCTGGAAGGCTCTTTCCTGAAAGCCCCGCTCGATTATTACCGCATCAGTTCACGTTTCTCGAACAGCCGTTTCCATCCGGTACTCCGCCGTTACCGCGCCCATCACGGAGTGGATTATGCAGCTCCTGAGGGCACTCCCGTATATGCCGTGGGAAGCGGGAAGGTGATAGCTAAGGCATATCAGCCCAATGGAGGTGGAAACTACCTGAAAATCCGTCATAACAGTGTCTATGTGACTACTTATATGCACCTTTCACGTTTTGCCAAGGGTATCAAGGTCGGTTCTGAGGTGAAGCAGAAGGAAGTAATAGGATATGTCGGATCGACCGGACTTTCTACCGGGCCTCACCTTGATTTCCGTGTGTTCGAGAACGGCAAGCCCATCAATCCTTTGCTAATCAAGTCGCAGCCGAAGAAGCCGGTCAGTCCGGACAGGATGCCGGAGTTTGTTCTCTTACGCGATTCGTTGGTGAATTGTCTCTCAGCCATACCCGGAATGTCGCAGCAGTGACCGTATAGGGTAAAGCCGTCCTTATTCCGTTGTGGTCAAGTTGTTTTGTTTGCGGTTAATGCTTACCTTTGTATCGTTTAAAAAAAAGAATAATGGCATTTGAAGCAACAAAGAGAGAGTGGGGCGAGCTTTACGCGTTTTTCCGTCTGCTGGCAGACGGGCATGTGTATGCCGGAACCCCCGATGTGAAAGTCAACGGCTCCCAGTGTTTTCCGGTGGCTATGGTGCAGAGGGAAGAACATGACGGCACGCGCCGTTATGTTGTCGAGAAGAACCATGTGCGTATCCTTGGCGCAAAAGTGGACAAACGTATTCCCCGTGAGGATTTCGACATGGCTGCCAACATGATTCTTGAAGGTATGCGCAACACTCCGGGAGACAATGTTATTTCTCCTGACGGCGTGGAGGGCTTTTTGGACGAAACATTGATTTATGATCTCGAGTCCAGGACGGACGACCGTACTGACTTCAGTGTCGCATTTTATTCGGCGGATGCTCCGTTGACGGGATTCATAGTGCGCTCGCGACTCGGCGTGATGTTTCCGCTGCTCGACGGTGGGCGTGCGGCAAACTTTAAGTTTGAGCAGACCGGAGTGAAGTTCGCTATGCCCACAGTCAATAAGATCAATGCTCAGGGTGAGAGTGATGATGTCGTGGGGCGAATGTTGATGATAGAACGTCTGGGTGGCGTGTTGAAATACAGTGACGTGGCTGACAAGATTTTCCGCAGCAACCTTTCCATGATCGACCTTCACATGGGTCGTCTGCTGGGCGAGCTGACCCGGATGATGTGGATAGACGGAATCACGAAGGTGTCAGATCTGACCGAAGGCATCAAGAAGATGAACCCGTTGAAGATTAAGGACGAGCTTATTACAAGACACGGATTCTATGAATACAAGATGAAGGAGTTCCTCTTGGCTGTCGCCACAGGTATGCGCCCGGCAAAGCTTTATAACGGGACGGAGTCAGCGATAGGAGGGATGATGTTCGTTGCCGGTGACGGGAAGCTGCTTTGCTACCAACGTGCGTTCCGGCAGACGTATGCCGACTTCCTGTTCCGCAACACCCGTCTGGAGAAAGGTTCTGTCGATAAGGACAAGTACGGCTTTCTGGAACGCGAGAATGGGGTCTACTATTTCAAACTGAACCTTAAGGTAGGATTGCTCAAGCGGTAAAACACGCATCGCCGGGATGGAAAACGATGAATCCGTCCCGGCGATGTGCGTTTATGGCCGTGCAGTGTGTCGCTTCCTACTCAGTATGTCCGTTCGCCGAATATCTTGCTTCCCACGCGCACCATTGTGCTTCCTTCCTCCACTGCCAACGGATAGTCGTGCGACATCCCCATGGATACCTCTCTGAATGTGTCGCAGTCATTGAAGTGTGCAGCTTTTATCTCATCGAAGAACAGCCGCAGACTCCTGAACTCCCGGCGTATCTCGTCCTCGTTGTCCGTGTTGGTTGCCATCCCCATCACTCCGGCGATGGTGACGTTCTTCAGCTGCCTCCATCCTCCTTCCTCCAGCATCTGTCGGCATGATCCGAACGTGAATCCGTATTTCGTGTCCTCTTCGGCAATGTGTACTTCGAGCAGGCACGGGATGATACGCCCGCACTTTCCTGCCTGCCGGTTTATTTCTTCCAGCAGCTTGTATGAGTCCACAGCCTCTATCATGGCTATGTACGGGACTATGTGTTTTACCTTGTTGGTCTGCAAGTGTCCGATGAAGTGCCATTCTATGTCTTTTGGCAGGGATGCTTGTTTCGCTGTCAGTTCCTGTTCCCTGCTTTCTCCGAATATGCGTTGTCCGGCTGCGTATGCCGCTTCGATCGCCTCATTGGTATGAAACTTTGAGACAGCCGTCAGACGGACATGCGGAGGAAGCTCGCTGAGCACCTCCCTTAGGTTTCTCTGTATATCTGTGTCAGTCATCTGTTTCATTTTTTTTGTTATCGTTTGTCTGCATCGGGGAATTCCGGCTTTACGTCCGGTTCGGCCTTGTAGGGATATACGTCCATGATGGCTGTTTCCGCCATTGACGCTATCACGTAGTCCGCCATCGTACCCTTCATGCCTTCGTCGAGCTTCTTCACCGCATCGCGTAGATCGGCAGCCTGCACCAGCACGTTGGTTGATGTCTTCTTCTCGGCTCCGCTCTTTTCATCGAGAGTGATGAAATACAGCTTGCACTTGAACCAGCGGTCGGCGGCGGTGTCTTCGGAAAAGAACAGTTCGCTGTAGTTGGCGCGCTTGATGTCGGCCACCGTGAATTCACCGCTTATGAACGGGGTTATCTCTTCGATGATACGTGATTCGGCTTCCGTGAAACTGAGTGCGTCCACCAAGTAAGGTTCAGTCACTTTTTTGTTCATGCCGTTCTCGGCCACTTTCTCATAGCGTATCTTGCATTCAAACCAGTTGTGCATCATATTCGTTTCGTAATCTTCAGAATTAGTCAATGTATGGATGTGTCTTCTTGTACAAAGATACGACTAATAATCGGACGGAGGAACAAAATCCTGAAAAACCTTCATTCGCGCTGCCTGCACCGGTTCTGCTCCATGAATTCCTGTATGGCCTCCGTGTGGTTTCCTTTTATAAGTATGTGGTGGTTGCCCAGCGGGTTCTGCATGAAGTAGGTGACGGGGCTGTCGAGCCTTACCTTCACCTGCGTGCGGCAGCATGTCACCAGGTTCGTGTTTTCCGTGAGGTAGCCAGATGACAGAAAATATTCGTCAAGGCACTCGCCGCCGCATTTGAACAGTGTCACGTTGCCTTCGTGCATTATCCCCTGTATGGCTATGCCGCTTCCCGACTCGAAATGGCTGCGGATGATGAACTCGTCAGTCATTGTGGTCGGTATGGAGCAGTGGGCGAGCAGTACCTCGTTGCGTTTCCTGTCCACGAACGAGGGGTTGGCTATGAAGCCCGTCTGTCCGGTCAATTCTCTGGTCATCAGCAGAGTCATGATGGATTGCAGGTCGCCTTCACATCCGGCAGGGATGCCATCGTCGTTGAGGAGGGCGATGGCAAGGCATCCGCTTGTCTTCAGCGTGTTGAGCAGCGTGAAGCAGGAGACGGTCACTGCATCGAGACTGTGCTCCGCACATACTTCTTTTATCGCCTTGTAGAGGCGCATGGCGCGGAGCAGGTCTTCCGGGACAGCGTCCTGGAATGCTTTCACGCGCGCCATAAAATCGGAGGCTTCATCCTCTATTTCCTTTTTCGGGGCGTTATAGAAATTCTTTTTCACGTCTTCGATGGGAATGTCGACATAGCTCACTCCCCACCGCTGTCCTGCCAGCAGGTAGTCGACATGGCTTGCGATGAGCCACGGGGCGGGCGTTCCCACCACTCCGATTCGTTTGCCTTTCAGACTGCGTTTGGCGGCAAAGGCCTGGTGGTGCATGAGTGTCTGGGCTGTCATCTCTTCCGGCGTTCCGTGTATTATCTTCATCTTCATGTCGCGCGTGCGTATCCACGAAGATATTTCGAGGGCTGCGGCGAGCGAATTGTTTGTGCCGTCAGTGAGGAGTGTTATCGGGTAGGGCAGGAGGCTGAAGTTGCGAACCACTATGTTTTCTACTTCTCCGCTGGCTATGAATGCCATTTTGTATGCGTTTGAGGGGATGCTTTCCGCCTCCGTATAGTTGACCAGATGGAGCGTGAAATGTCGCTCGAGTGCCAGGAACAGCGATTTGTGTGCATCATATATTTTCTCTTTACGGTATGTATTGGCATTGAATACTATTAGATACAGATTCATACTTGTCTTTTTTTTATTCAACACACAAACATACGGCTTTTTTCCGGTAAAAAACTTATGCGTTAACAGAAAAGGATTTAAAATATTTTACTTTCTTCTAAGATGCCGTCCTGTGTTTTTGCAACGTAGCATCCCGCTTTTTGTGGCGGGGTATGTGCAAAAAAAAAGATCCGCCACAATCACTTGTAACGGATTTCTCAAAATAAAATGAGTGAAGATTAATTTCCGTAGATTACTTTTATCGGTTTCAGGTCAAGAGTCTTGAATCCGTTGCCTGAAGCACGGGAATATGTTGTTGCTTCATTAGAGGAGCTGCTAAGTGCTTGAAACAATTCTTCTATGCTGTAAACAACTGTGACAATCTTGGTCTCGTTTGCACTTATACCATAATTTTCATTGTCGCCATTAAATGCGTAATTGTTATTGTTATAGTTTATTACTACGTATGAACTTACAGAAGTTTTACCATTGATAGGTGTGCAAATGAAATTGTTTGTACTTGTTTCAGTTTTTATTCCATATCCATTAGTCACTACAATGTTATCTATTGTCTGACATATTATATTGGGTCGGGAATCCACCTATATAGAGTTTGATACCAATATCATTCTTCAAAATCTAATATTTTATATTTTTTTTTGAGTAAAAAAGTGCTATTTTAATATTTCTTGTAAAAACGCTTTTCGGGTACAAATATTATTGTATAGATGTATGTATAAGGGATTTATCCTGAATGAAAACAATCAGTATCCTTGCCGGGCATTGGTTATATTTTATAGTAAAAATGTGAAATATGTGTCATCGAGCACAAGCTGTGGAGGCACTGATAAAAACACGTCAAAGCGTCCCGCCGCTTTGACGGAAGCGTACAAAGGTTTTGTCCCGGATGACGGGGCGTTTTCTGTAAGTGATAATGGGTGTGTCAGCCTTTCCTTTTCCTGCGGAAGAAGGCGCGTATGCGTTTCAGTATCATCATGCCCGTACGTAAACCGTCGTATGCCGCAATACCGGCATTGATGTGTTGCATCATGTTTTCCATCCTGTTCTTGCTCTGTTGCGGGGCAAAAAGTTCCTGAGCGAGCTTTTGGATTCTCTCCCTGCTTTCATTCAGTTCCTGTTTCTTCCGGAGGCGGAGCTGTGAGATCAGTTCCACCGTATATTGCTTGGGCAGCGTGTCTTTAATCTCGTTCATTGCTTTTGTTTTTCTGATGGGTCTTCAAGAAACAGTCTTGCCAGAAAATTCACTATCGGCCGGAATATCCACCGCCTTCGCATCCGGTAGACAATGACGCCTGCCAGCAGTATTGCCGTACCGATGACAGCGTATGCGCCTGTGATGCTCCCTATGACCGGAACCAGCGCATATGCCAGCATGGACGAGAAGAAGAACAGCGCCACCATGCCCAGAATGATGAGGGCAAGTACCAGTATGAGGGTTGACAGGAGCACGGTCAGCTTCTCCACCACATCGAGCTTGATGTATTGTCCTTGCAATCTGATATACTTCTTGATTTCTTTCGCGAGGCTTTCAAGATTGTCTATGCTGTTTTCGTTTGCAAACATATTGTCATCGTGTCCGGGTTGTACATGTAAAAAGGGGTGTGTCGGCATGTTCCGTGAAACACTGACACACCCTTGGCGGGATTTTCAGAAAATCAATCTGCATCTTTCACTTCTGCCGCGATCTGGTCAACGAGGTCGTCCATTTCGGCGCGGTTCAGACGGATGCCTTTTTTGCGGAGAGCGTCCGCAATTTTCTTCCGGGTGTCTTCACCCTTTTCCGGGGCGAACAAAAGGCCGGCCGCTGCTCCCAGAGTGACTCCTCCAAGAAATGCAGCTACAATGCTTAATGCTTTCATGATTGTTTGTGTTTAGGTTTACCTTACAAATCTAACAATAATCTTGATAGGTTGTACTCTTTAATTTATGAAAATAAGGAATCTGTTATCTTGAAATCCAATTATTAACTGTTTTTAACAGCGTACCTTTTTTTATATTGTTACTTTTGTCAAAAATATGCGTCAGATATTCATATAAAGACTATAAGTAAATGAAGAAAGCAGTTGTAATGGGAATGACATTATGCGCAGCATTAGCGCTATATTCCTGCAAATCAAGTGAAAGTGCATACAAGAAGGCATACGAGAAGGCGAAGCAGATGGAACTGGCCGAGGCTGAGAATGCGGCTGCCGAAAAACCTGTAGAGGCTCCTGTCGTGGAAGCTGCCCCTGTGGTCGAGACGGTTCCCGAGCCTGTCCCTGTCGCTGCCCCAGTACGTGAGGAAAAGGTGGAACTGGTGTCCGGCGACGGCCTGAAGACATACAGCGTTGTGTGCGGCAGTTTCGGTGTCAAGGCGAATGCCGATGGCCTGAAAACGAGGCTCGACGGAGAAGGCTACGAAGCGAAAGTGGTGTACAACGCCGAGCTGAACATGTATCGTGTAGTGGTGGAATCGTACGACACGCGTGAAGAGGCTGTGAGGGCACGCGACGCATTCAAGGCAAAATATCCGTACAACGAGGATTTTCAGGGAGCGTGGTTGCTTTATCGCCTCTGAAAAGTCGTTTGTATATTAGGTGGATTTCTTATTCAATATTTCTTGTTTGAAAGCGGCAGTGTGACAACTGTCGCTTTTTTTCGTATATTTGCCCCTCGAAATATAAAGACTGATAGACTATGAGATTGAATAGAATGATTGCCGGTGCGGTTCTCCTTGTATCTGTCTGTGTGGCACAGGCGCAGGAGGAATTCGTTCCGATAAAATACGGCGACATGGAGCAGTGGGTCACACGCGAGATCCACGAGTCGGGAATCATAGGCGGTGAGACGAAATTGCTTTACGAACTTGGCCCTACGCAGAAAATCGTAGGCAACACGCCCTATGTCAATCAGGGAGGCTCGCCGTGGGGCAACTCCAACGTGATGGCAAAGGTGATGGGTATCGTAAAGACCAATACGAGCGTATATCCCGAAGAGCGTGAGACGGGAGGTTATTGTGCAAGGCTGGAAACACATATCGAAAGCGTGAAGGTGCTCGGGCTGGTGAACATCACGGTGCTTGCGTCGGGGTCGATGTTCCTCGGTGACATGAAGGAGCCGATAACCGGTACGAAGGACGGAGAAAAGGCACTCAATTCCGGTGTCCCCTTCACCTTGCGCCCGAAGGCCGTGCGCTATGACTACAAGGTGGAGATGTCGGGCGAGTCGGACCGTATCCGTCTGACCGGCTTCAGCCGCAAGGCGGTCGTCCCGGGTCAGGACTGTGCCATAATGACGTGTTTCCTTCAGAAACGCACTGAAGACAGCGAAGGGAACATCATAGCCAAGCGCGTGGGCACGGCAGTGGTGCGGTATGACAGAACGGAAGGCTGGCATAACGAAGCTACCTACGAGATACAGTACGGAGACATCACGGGAGAAGACTATTACGACGAAGAACTGATGGGGCTTGGGGCAGGCCATTACTTCGCACGCAACAGCGAGGGGGAGAGTGTGCTGATCCAGGAAAACGGATGGGCAAATGCTGACGAAACCCCGACTCACCTGATTCTACAGTTTACCTCTAGCCTGGGAGGGGCGTACATAGGTTCTCCGGGCAACAAGATATGGGTGGACAATGTAGGTCTGGTGTATTGACAGGCAGTCGTCAAGGCACGACCTTTCCCGATGATTTGCAAATCTGAGATTGCAATTTTACAAACTTGTTTCACGGAGATAATGTTTTTCTTTTACCTATATATAGTTAAGGTAGGGATAGGACTATATTTTTAATCTATTTTTATTATTTTCGTGTTCGATTTTGGAAAGAATTCCTTATTTTTGCATCGCAGTCGGGAAAAGGATTTCGGACTGTCGGAAAAGAGAGTGATTATAAAGTTTATTATAAGAACCTTTAAAAGTTAAACAAAAATGATCAAAGTAGGTATTAACGGTTTCGGTCGTATCGGCCGTTTCGTATTCCGTGCCGCTCAGGGCAGGAACGACATTCAGATTGTAGGTATCAATGACTTGTGCCCGGTAGATTACTTGGCTTACATGTTGAAATATGATACCATGCACGGCCAATTTGACGGTACTATCGAAGCTGACGTTGAAAATAGCAAGCTGATCGTAAACGGCAAGGATATCCGTGTGACTGCTGAAAAAAATCCGGCTGACCTGAAGTGGAACGAGGTTGAGGCTGAATATGTTGTTGAGTCAACAGGTCTGTTCTTGACTAAGGAAAAAGCTCAGGCTCACATTCAGGCTGGTGCCAAATATGTTGTTATGTCAGCTCCTTCAAAGGACGACACCCCGATGTTCGTTTGCGGCGTTAACGAAAAGACCTATGTAAAGGGTACACAGTTCGTTTCTAACGCTTCTTGTACTACCAACTGCTTGGCTCCGATCGCCAAGGTTCTGAACGACAAGTTCGGTATCATAAACGGTTTGATGACCACTGTTCACTCTACCACTGCAACACAGAAGACTGTTGACGGTCCGTCAATGAAGGACTGGAGAGGTGGCCGTGCTGCTTCTGGCAACATCATCCCGTCATCAACAGGTGCTGCTAAGGCTGTAGGTAAGGTTATTCCTGAACTGAACGGCAAGCTGACCGGTATCTCTATGCGTGTTCCGACTTTGGACGTTTCTGTAGTTGACCTGACGGTTAACCTGGCTAATCCTGCTACTAAGGAAGCTATCTGCGCTGCTATGAAAGAGGCTTCTGAAGGCGAACTGAAGGGCGTTCTGGGCTACACTGAGGATGCAGTTGTTTCTTCTGACTTCTTGGGCTGCCCGTTGACTTCAATCTTCGATGCTAATGCAGGAGTTTACTTGACTGATACTTTCGTTAAGGTTGTTTCATGGTATGACAACGAGATCGGTTACTCTAACAAGGTGCTGGATCTGATTGCTCACATGGCATCTGTAAACTGCTAATCGATAAAAACGATTATAAGCGCGAAAGCCGTCTGATTTTTCAGGCGGCTTTTTTTGTGTATGCAGGTGTGTGAAATGCGAGGAAAAAGGTTATCTTTGCCGTTGGAACAATTGTGCGGATTTATGGGTCATGATCTGATTACTATATTGGGACCTACGGCTTCGGGTAAGACCCGGCTGGCTGTTGCCCTTGCACGTAAACTGGATGCCGAGATCATCAGCGGCGATAGCCGTCAGGTGTATCGGAGAATGGATCTGGGTACGGGAAAGGATCTGAGTGACTATGATTACGGCGGACAAAAGATCCCTTATCATCTGATAGACATTGTGGAACCCGGCTATAAGTATAATGTCTTCGAATATCAGCGCGACTTCCTGACAGTTTACGAGGATATCCGGCAGAGAGGAAAGACTCCGATTCTCTGTGGGGGGACGGGAATGTATGTGGAGTCCGTGCTGAAAGGCTACCGTCTGTTTCCCGTGCCGGAAAATCCGGAACTGCGCCGGCGGTTGTCCGGAAAGTCGCTTGAGGAGCTGACCGCAATTCTGGCTTCATGCAAGAAACTGCATAATTCGACCGATGTGGACACGGTGAAACGTGCTGTCCGCGCCATTGAGATAGAGGAATATTACAAGGAGAAGGGTGTCCGGGAAAGGTCGTTCCCGAAGATTTCAAGTCTGATAGTCGGTGTGAACATCGGCCGTGAGCAAAGAAGGGAAAAGATAACCCGTCGCCTGAAGCAACGTCTTGAAGAAGGGCTGGTTGACGAGGTGAAGTCTCTGCTTGCAGAAGGTGTCACTGCGGACGACCTGATGTATTATGGCTTGGAGTACAAGTATGTGACATCGTACGTAACCGGCATGCTGACCTATGACGAGATGTTCTCTCTGCTGGAGATAGCCATCCATCAGTTTGCTAAAAGACAGATGACATGGTTCCGTGGCATGGAACGCAAGGGTTTCGTTATCCACTGGATTGATGCCGCTTTGCCTATGGAGGAAAAGCTGGAACAGATAGAAGAATTAATAAAAGCAGATTATGGCGATAGAACCGAACAGGTGGGGAATAGTATATAACCCTAAGGCTGGGACGCGCAAGGCGCAGCGCAGGTGGAATAACATCCGCGAATATATGGATGAGCGCGGCGTGAAGTATGATTATGTCCAGTCTGAAGGGCTCGGCTCGATAGAACGGCTCACACGGATGCTCGCGAACAACGGCTACCGGACCATTGTTGTGGTGGGTGGCGACGGTGCGATCAATGATGCGGTGAACGGCATCATAGGGTCGGACGCGGAGGACAAGGCGGATATCGCACTGGGAATCATTCCGAATGGGATAGGCAACGACTTTGCCAAATACTGGGGACTGAGCGCCGACGACTACAAGCGCTCGGTGGATGTGCTGGTCAACCGCCGTCTGCGTAAGGTGGATGCGGGAATGTTCTCTTATTTTGACGGCGAACGCCATCAGACACGTTATTTCATAAATGCCGTTTACATGGGGTTGGGAGCGAGGATAGTGCGCATAACGAATGAGACACGCCGGTTTTGGGGCATTCCGCTGCTGTCCTATCTGTCATCACTATTCCTGATAACCTTTGAACGCAAACTGCATCGCATGCATCTGAAAGTCAATACTGAACATGTCAGGGGAAGGATAATGGCAGTGGCGATAGGCAGCGCTTACGGATACGGACTGACACCGAGTGCCGTGCCTTACAATGGCTGGCTGGACATGTCGGTTGTCTATCGTCCGGAGCTTAAGGAACTGATTTCCGGACTGTGGCTGTTGCAGCGTGGGCGTCTGCTGAACCATAAGACGGTGAAGCCTTACCGTACGCGTTGTGTGAAGATTCTCCGGCTCCAGAATGCGGAGGTCAGCATTGACGGGCGTTTGTGGCTCGACCGGCATTTCCCGATAGAGGTGACTATTGCTCCCGGAATGATCACATTGATAATACCTGATTGAAATATGATAAAGTGTGTAGCTGATTTGTGCCGGAAAGACAACTTCTTTCTTTTGGCCGGCCCTTGCGTGATAGAGGGCGAAGACATGGCTCTGCGCATAGCGGAGAGGGTGGTTAAAATAACCGACAGGCTTGGCATTCCCTATGTGTTCAAGGGATCGTACCGCAAGGCAAACCGTTCCCGTCTCGATTCTTTCACCGGGATAGGCGACGAAAAGGCATTGAAGGTGCTTGAAAAGGTGCGCGATACATTCGGAGTGCCGGTGGTGACGGACATCCATGCGGCATGTGAGGCGGAGATGGCAGCCGAATATGTCGATATGCTTCAGATACCTGCTTTCCTGTGCCGTCAGACAGATCTGCTGGTGGCTGCGGCAAGGACGGGGAAGATGGTCAACATCAAGAAAGGACAGTTCCTTTCGCCTGAGGCAATGAAATTTGCGGCAGACAAGGTGGTGGAAGCCGGAAACACTGAGGTGATGCTGACGGAAAGAGGTACCACGTTCGGTTATCAGGATCTGGTAGTGGACTATCGCTCCATTCCACTGATGCAGTCGTTCGGGCATCCGGTGATTCTGGATGTGACTCACTCGCTGCAGCGTCCCAACCAGACTTCGGGTGTCACGGGCGGTATGCCTCAGATGATTGAGACCATAGCGAAGGCCGGTGTAGCTGCCGGAGTGGACGGCTTGTTTATGGAAACCCATGAAGATCCTTCTGTGGCGAAGAGTGACGGTGCCAATATGCTCAGACTCGATCTGCTGGAGGGCCTGCTTGTGAAATTGATGCGTATCCGCCAAAGTCTTTGACAGGCATGACAGTGATTCGATAAAAAACAGTATCTTTGTGCGGCTTAAAATGCCGACAACAGTTTAAAATATAAATAAAGATATGCTTACCATCAAACAAATTACAGAAGATACAGACAAGGTAATCAGGGGACTGGAAAAGAAGCATTTCGCCGATGCAAAGAGTGTGATCGACAAGGTGCTTGATCTGAATAACAAAAGGAAGAATATTCAAAACGATTTGGACAGAAACCTTGCGGAGGTAAACTCCGTCTCAAAAAGCATCGGCCTTCTGATGAAGGAGGGTAGAGCAGACGAGGCTGAGGCTGCCAAGGCGCATGTGGCGCAGGTGAAGGAGGCCTCCAAAAGCCTTCAGGAAGACATGGACACGGTCGTCAAATTGCTGCGTGATCTGCTTTATACTATCCCGAACGTGCCTTATGAGAGCGTGCCCGAAGGTTTCGGATCGGAGGACAATGTGGTGGAGAAAATGGGCGGTATGGAAACGGAACTTCCGAAGAATGCTCTGCCTCATTGGGAGTTGGCAAAAAAATATGACATCATCGATTTCGACTTGGGCGTGAAGATTGCTGGAGCCGGTTTCCCGGTGTATAAGGGGAAAGGTGCTCGTTTGCAGCGTGCGCTGATCAACTTCTTTCTTGATGAAGCCCGTGCTGCCGGCTATACCGAGATAATGCCCCCGACTGTGGTCAACGCCAGCTCCGGGTATGGAACCGGACAGTTGCCTGACAAGGAAGGACAGATGTACCACTGCAATCTCGACGATCTGTATCTGATACCCACAGCCGAAGTGCCCGTGACGAACATTTATCGTGATGTCATTCTGGACGAGAAGCAGTTGCCCATAAAGAACTGTGCATATACGGAGTGTTTCCGCAGGGAAGCAGGTTCTTATGGCAAGGATGTGCGCGGACTGAACCGTCTGCATGAGTTCTCGAAAGTGGAGCTGGTGCGTATCGATACTCCAGAGCATTCACACCAGTCACATATGGAGATGCTGGAACACGTGGAGAACCTGTTGAAGAAGCTGGAGCTTCCGTACCGCATACTTCGCTTGTGTGGAGGCGACATGAGCTTTACGGCTGCCTTGTGTTTTGATTTCGAGGTGTATTCAGAAGCCCAGAAGCGTTGGTTGGAGGTAAGTTCCGTCTCCAATTTCGATACGTATCAGGCAAATCGCCTGAAGTGCCGTTATCGTACAGCCGGGAAAAAGATAGAACTTTGCCATACTCTGAACGGCTCGGCTCTTGCACTGCCGCGTATCGTGGCGGCCTTGCTCGAGAACAATCAGACTCCGGAAGGAATCCGTGTGCCGAAGGTGTTGGTACCGTATTGCGGGTTTGACATGATTGACTGAAAAATGTGAGGGCAGTCATTGCCTGCTTCGGCAGTATATGTACGCAAACGATTCAGCGTATATATACTGCCGTTTTTTTTGTCCTACTGTAAAAATATGTTGTAAGACATGATTTTGATAATGTAATCGGCTATTTTAAAATAAAAAAATGCAGGAACATGAAAAAAAGTGATTTTTGGTTTTGGAATTTACATTTAATTGCTAATTTTGAACATAAGAAGTGTGTTTTTCTTCATAATTGAAAGTTAAATTATAACCTTAATACAACTATGAGTTATTTACGTTTTGATAAAACTCTGATGACAAACCTGGAGGAATCACTGACAAGGGAGATTCTCCGCACCAATCGTTCCGGAGCTTATCATTGTTCTACCATAGTGGACTGTAATACGCGGAAATATCATGGATTGTTGGTCATTCCGGTACCGGAAATGGACGATGAGAACCATGTATTATTGTCTTCGCTGGATGAAACGGTGATACAGCATGGAGCCGAATTTAATTTGGGCATCCACAAGTACGGCGGAAATACTTTCAGCCCGCGGGGACATAAGTATATCCGTGAGTTCGACTGTGAGAAAGTGCCAACGACGACCTATCGTGTGGGAGGTGTCGTGCTGAAAAAGGAAAAAGTGTTTGTGCATCACGAGAACCGCATCCTGATCCGTTATACGCTGGTCGATGCGCATTCTGATACTGTTCTACGCCTTCGTCCTTATCTGGCTTTCCGGAGTGTGCGGCAGTACACTCATGAGAATTCCCAGGCGAACCGTGCCTATGACGAGGTGGACAACGGAATCAAGACATGCATGTATCCCGGTTATCCTGATCTTTATATGCAGTTCAGCAAGAAAGTGGACTTTCATTTCCAGCCGGACTGGTATCGCGGAATCGAATATCCGAAAGAACAGGAGAGAGGGTATGACTTCAATGAGGATCTGTATGTGCCCGGATATTTCGAGATGAGCATAGCGAAAGGCGAGTGCATAACCTTTTCAGGAGGCATATCTTCGATAGATACCGGATCGTTGAACGATCTGTTTGCCGCGGAAGCGGAACGTCGTACTCCACGTGACAATTTCAAGAACTGCCTTATAAATTCGGCACATCAGTTCCTGAACAAGCAGGGAGGTGAATCATATCTGTTGGCAGGTTATCCGTGGTTTAAGTGCAGGGCACGCGATGAGTTTGTTTCCTTGCCGGGCCTGACGCTTTCCGTAGGCGAGGTGGAGAAGTTCGAGATGATAATGGACACGGCAGTGAAGGCTGTTTATGCTTTCATAAACGGAGAGGACTCCAGTCTGAAGATAACTGAGATTGAACATCCCGATGTGCTTTTGTGGATGTTCTGGACCATTCAGCAGTATGCCAAGTTCACCTCAAGGGAGGCGGCAAAGAACAAGTACGGACAGCTTGTTAAGGATGTGATGGAATATCTGATTGCCGGAAAGCATCCAAACCTGCAGGTTCATGACAACGGGCTGGTGTATGCGAACGGCCGTGACAAGGCGATCACATGGATGAACTCGACGGTGAACGGCCGTCCCGTAGTTCCTCGTACAGGCTATATCGTCGAATTCAACGCGTTGTGGTATAATGCACTCCGTTTTGCTGCAGACCTGTACTCTGAAGATGCCGAATTTGTAGCTCGTTTGCAGGGCTGTTATGAAAAGACGGCACCTTCGTTTGTGGGCACTTTCCTGAATGAATACGGGTATCTGCTTGACTATGTCGATGGAAACATGATGGATTGGAGTGTCCGTCCAAATATGATTTTTGCCGCCGCACTTGATTATTCCCCATTGGATGCAAAACAGAAGAAAGGTGTTGTGGATATCGTCACGAAGGAACTTCTGACACCGAAAGGCATCCGTTCGTTAAGTCCCAAAAGCGGAGGTTACAATCCTAATTATGTGGGTCCTCAATTGCAGCGTGACTATGCTTACCATCAGGGAACAGCGTGGCCGTGGCTAGAAGGCTTCTATCTGGAGGCTTACCTGCGTATATACAAGCGTAGTGCTGTTTCGTTTGTGGAACGCCAGCTGATCGGCTATGAAGACCAGATGACGCGTCACTGTATCGCTTCCATCCCGGAATTGTTCGACGGCAATCCGCCATTCCAGGGAAGAGGAGCTGTTTCGTTTGCGATGAATGTGGCAGAGATCCTGCGTACATTGAATTTGCTGGACAGATATAATAATCAATAACGGCGAAGGAGGAATTAATTATGAAGGTTTTAATGTTTGGCTGGGAATTTCCTCCTCATATCCTTGGAGGTTTAGGTACAGCAAGTTATGGTTTGACTCACGGACTGGCTCAGCAGTCAGATATGGAAATAACGTTCTGTATTCCGAAACCGTGGGGAGATGAAGACCAGAGTTTCCTTAAAATAATCGGAATGAACAGCGTGCCCATTGTGTGGCGCGATGTGCAGTGGGATTACGTGAAAAGCCGTGTGGGAAGTTATATGGATCCTCAGTTGTATTACGACCTGCGTGACCATATCTATGCCGATTTCAGTTATATGCACACCAACGATCTGGGCTGCATGGAGTTTTCAGGACGCTATCCCGACAACCTGCATGAGGAGATAAACAATTATTCAATTGTGGCCGGTGTGGTAGCCCGCCAGCAGTCGTTCGACATCATTCATTCGCACGATTGGCTGACATATCCTGCGGGTATTCATGCTAAGCAGGTTTCCGGGAAGCCGTTGGTGATTCATGTGCATGCCACAGACTTTGACCGGAGCCGTGGAAATGTCAATCCGACAGTCTATTCTATCGAAAAGAATGGAATGGATTATGCGGACTGCATCATGTGTGTGAGTGAGCTGACACGCCAGACTGTCATCCATAAATACTATCAGGATCCGCGCAAGGTGTTCACCATGCACAATGCGGTTTCTCCGCTGTCGAAGGAAATACAGGATATCGTGCCGAGAAGGAATCCCAAGGAGAAGGTTGTTACCTTCCTCGGGCGTATCACCATGCAGAAAGGGCCGGAATATTTTGTGGAAGCCGCAGCAATGGTGCTGAACCGCACACGCAACGTGCGTTTTGTGATGGCGGGAAGCGGTGACATGATGAATGCAATGATACGTCTTGCTGCCGAGCGTGGAATAGCCGACCGCTTTCATTTCCCGGGTTTCATGAGAGGGAAGCAGGTGTATGAGGTGCTGAAGTCGAGTGATGTATATATCATGCCTTCTGTCTCGGAACCTTTCGGTATTTCTCCGCTTGAAGCCATGCAGTGCTGCGTGCCCACAATCATTTCCAAACAGTCGGGATGCGCGGAAATCTTGAGCAAGTGTATCAAGATTGACTATTGGGACATACATGCGATGGCTGATGCCATCCATTCTATCTGCACGAACGAGTCGTTGTATGAATATCTGCGTGACGAAGGAAAGAAAGAGGTTGACGGTATCGTGTGGGAAAAAGTGGGAGTAAAGATCCGGAATCTTTACGAACAGATTTTAAGAAATTATGGAAAATAACAAACATCTAACATAATCGGTATGAAAACAATCTGTCTTTATTTTGAAATACATCAAATCATTCATCTTAAACGCTATCGTTTTTTTGATATAGGTGCAGATCATTATTATTATGATGACTATGCGAACGAGCAGGGGATGAACGATGTGGCTGAGCGCTCTTACATTCCTGCCCTGAAGACACTGATAGAGATGGCCAGGTTAAACGAAGGCGCATTCAAGGTTGCCATTTCCATTTCGGGCGTTGCAATGGAACAGCTGGAAATCCATGCTCCGGCCGTTATTGAACTGCTGCACGAGCTGAATGCCACCGGCTGCTGCGAGTTCTTGTGTGAGCCTTATTCACACGGACTGTCATCATTGAAGAACGAGGACTGCTTCCGTGAAGAGGTGAACCGTATGCGTCAGAAGGTGAAAGACTATTTCGGTCAGGAACCGAAAGTGTTCCGTAACTCCAGCCTGATTTACGACAATGAGATAGGCGGCATCGTAGCAAGTATGGGCTTTAAAGGTATGCTTGCTGAGGGTGCGAAACATGTGCTGGGGTGGAAGAGTCCACATTACCTGTACCATTGTGCCGAGAATCCGAACCTCAAGCTCCTGCTTCGCGATTTCAAGCTGTCTGATGACATCAGCCTGCGGTTCTCCAACAGTGAATGGAGCGAATATCCTCTGTTCGCAGACAAATATATTGACTGGATCGCTTCATTGCCGGAAAACGAGCAGGTAATAAACATTTTCATGGAGTTGTCGGCTTTGGGTATTTCGCAGCCGTTGTCATCAAACATTCTGGAGTTCCTGAAAGCATTGCCTGTATGTGCCAAGCAGCGGGGCATCACGTTCTCTACTCCGACAGAGATCGTCACCAAACTGAAGTCTGTTGATATGATTGACGTGCCTTATCCGATGTCATGGGTCGACGAAGAACGCGACATCAGTCCGTGGCTGGGCAACGTGATGCAGCGCGAAGCCTTCAACAAGCTTTACAGTGTAGCCGAGCGTGTATATCTTTGCTCTGACCGTCGTATCAAGCAGGACTGGGATTATCTGCAGGCAAGCAATAATTTCCGTTTTATGACGACCAAGAATATGGAGGTAGGATTCAGTCGCGGAATTTATGATTCTCCGTATGATGCTTTCACCAATTATATGAATATTCTGGGTGACTTTATTGCTCGTGTAAACTCTTTGTATCCGGTGGACATGGAGGATGAGGAACTGAATTCCTTGTTGACTACCATTCATAATCAGGAACAGGAACTTGTCCAGCTGACTGATCAGGTGAAGAAACTTCAGGAAGAACTGAAGAAGGGAACTAAGGAAAAGCCTGCGGCAAAGAAAACAGGTACAAGAAAATCAACGGCTTCAAAATCTGCGAAGAAGGAAGAATAGTCGTCTGTTTTTCGAACACATGAAGTTGGAAAGACTCCTTGTCATACTTTCTGATTGCAGAAAAATGATAGGGAGTCTTTCTTTATGTGCTAATTATCGTTAACCGCATTCGTATTTCATATTATAGTTCATGATATGTTTTGTTTATTCAAGTTATTATTGTATATTTGTGAATACAAAATGAAGCCGTACTTGCAGAATCGGGAAACTCATCAAATTATATGAAATACCGAGAACAGCTTCAACCTCCAATGGCGGGCCACGCCTTCGGGTAGCATTTATGCCGGTGGATTACAAAGGGGGTGAGCACTCAAATCTTGTTTATCGGAGTTTCGTCACGCATCGAGGTACGGCTTCTCTTTTGTCTTATTATGTAGCGAGGAATCTTAGGTGTTTAAATGACGGGATTCTTCGTTTTTTATTGTTTGAAATTCTGTAACAGATGATTTTATATTTTTCAGGGACAGGGAATTCTCGTATGGTGGCAAAGAGTCTGGGCAGGATACTGGGAGAGCGGGTCTTGCCGCTTGTGGACTTTGCCAGAGAGCAGAGTGTCCCGTATGATTTGGCGGATAATGAAATGTTGGGAGTCGTGTTTCCGGTTTATTCGTGGGGGCCTCCAGTCATCGTAACCGAATCATTGCTCCGATTGCAGTTTTCATCCGTCCCCAGTTATGTGTATTTTGTCTGTACATGCGGAGATGACGTAGGAAAGACAGCAGATATATTCGCAAAGGCGGTGGCACGTAAGGGATGGCAGTGCAAGGCAGGATTTTCGGTGATTATGCCCAATACATACGTTTGTTTTCCGGGTTTTGATGTGGACTCAGAGCGGCTTGCACGTCTGAAGCTGAAGAGTATGGACGGCAGAATCGAGTTCGTAGCCGGTTGCGTGTCCGCCCGTGTGGAGAAGTTCGATTGTCATGAGGGAAGTCTTCCGCATCTGAAGTCATATCTGATACGTCCACTTTTCAACCGCTTTATGACTTCTCCCAAAGCTTTTCGTACTTCAGGTTCCTGCATTTCCTGTGGCAGATGCGTACATGTCTGTCCTTTGCGAAATATCAGTTTTAGGGAGAAACATCTTCAGTGGGGAAACGATTGTGCCATGTGTCTGGCCTGTTACCACTGTTGTTCCAACCACGCAATTGAATATGGAAATATGACTAAGGGAAAAGGACAATACTCTTTTCCCTTCACTGACAGAAAGACTGGAGATGAATGAGATGTAAACTTCTTGACTACGGCATTTCCGGGATAATGTTTTCGATTCGGTTCTCTATGTTGTCAGGCAACTGATGGAAGAAGTCCAGTCCTGTTTCTTCCTCTACCTTGTCCACGCTGACCATGTAGTTCTTCAGGTTCTGATGATGCGCTTTGTTCTCGAAAATGAATCCCATGGCTATAGGTTCTTTTCCTTTGTATACCAATACCACCTTAAAGAAGCGGTCGGGTACGGCTACTCCGTTTTTCCCGATGCGTTTGGGTGATTTTGTATCATAAATGGGTCCGCAGACAATGTATGCCTTGCCATATTTCTTTGCCCATCTGCGGCATGTTTCTTCCAGATCTTCCCAGTCATCGCGGTTCAGTTTCCGGTTTTGCGGACAGATGTTGCTCATGTAAAAGGATTCCTTCATGGCCTGTTTGCTCCATTTCATGTCGGCTGCGGGAGCCATGTGCCCGCGGTCATAACCAGAATTGCTGTAGTCGGAGGTCACTACGCGCGGCTCCGGCAGTTCAGGATCGGGCAGGAACTTGTCGGTGCGGCTTTCTTCTCCGGTGGTTTCAAACTGTGTCAGCTCCCATGCTACCCAGTTGGGAGTCTTGTAGAAGTTGTTGTACGACACCGTATAGCCGGTATGGGTGATGACCTGTTCGTTCCGTTCCTTGACTGTGCGGGGGATCTCCATCCCTGCGGAAGGAATGTCCTCGCTTTCGGAGAAAAATGTTTTTCCTTGGTTCTGATGATAAAAAAGTGAACCGGCTATGATTATCACGAGGAGGATGAACCCTTTCAGTCCGCCTCCGGATTTCTTCTTGCTTTTTACTGCCATATTACAGAAGTTTGAATCGCATACGTAATATTCCGTCTTTGTAGTCGTGGCTGATGATTTTGAATATACCTATTTCGGAGGTATTTCTTACATGCGTCCCGATGCAAAGGCATTCGTCATAATCCCCCACCTTGACAACTCTGACCGTGTCGGACACATTTTCCGGAAGACGCTTCAGGTCAAAGCGTTTTGATGCCTCCTGCAGGGAGATGAATTCAGTCGTGACATCAAGATGGCGTGATATGGTCTCGTTGACAGTGGTTTCTATCCACGTCAGTTCTTCATCTGACAGAGGTTGTGGAAGTACGAAGTCCAGCTTGCTTTTCTTGCGTTCGATGTGCGCCGATACAGCTCTTCCGCATCCGAACAGATTCACCATAGTGCGGTTTACGATATGTTCGCACGTATGCATGGGTGCTATTGTTTCGTCTTGAAATTTGGAGCTTGGCTGGTTCATTTTCATAAATGGTATGTATTCGCGACAAAGGTAATATAAAAAAGTGAAATGCCCGACATATATGTGTCCAGTGTGGAAGATAGGCAATGTATTCTTTCCTGAATTTGTTTAGTTCAGGTATTTCTCTTACTTTTGCCCTGTTTTTTATCAAAAATAAGAGGAATTATGGGAGGATATTTATCTAGCGATACGCGCAAGGTTACTACTCATCGATTGATTGAAATGAAACAGCGTGGAGAGAAAATCTCCATGTTGACGGCTTATGACTATACTACGGCGCAGATAGTGGATTCTGCCGGTATGGATGTGGTGTTGGTGGGCGATTCGGCTTCTAACGTGATGGCCGGAAACGTGACCACACTCCCAATGACGGTCGATCAGATGATATATCACGGAAAATCCGTAGTTCGTGGTGTGAAGCGTGCGCTTGTAGTGGTGGATATGCCGTTCGGGTCATATCAGGCTGACCCGAACGACGGAGTACGCAATGCTATCCGCATGATGAAGGAAACCCATGCCGATGCATTGAAACTGGAAGGAGGCGAGGAGGTTATTGACACCATCCGCAAGATTATCGGAGCAGGGGTTCCCGTAATGGGACATCTTGGACTGATGCCTCAGTCGATTAATAAATATGGTACATACGGCGTGCGTGCTAAAGAAGCGGGTGAGGCGGAGAAACTGCTTCGCGACTCGCATCTTCTGGAAGATGCAGGGTGCTTCGGGGTGGTGCTCGAGAAGATTCCGGCAGTGCTTGCCGCACGTGTGGCTTCGGAACTGACTATTCCCGTTATCGGTATCGGTGCCGGAGGGGGAGTTGACGGGCAGGTGCTTGTGGTGGCTGACATGCTGGGAATGACTAAGGGCTTCAGCCCACGTTTCCTTCGCCGTTATGCCGACCTGAACACTGTCATGACAGATGCCATAGGGCAGTATGTCGCCGATGTCAAGTCGGGCGATTTTCCGAATGAGTCTGAGCAGTATTGATTAACGGATGGCGGGAGTGTGTCAAGGCCTTGCAGGGCGCAGCACACTCCCGTTTTGTCATTATTATGGTTTTATGAATGTTTCTGTATCGTCTTCCCGTTGCGGACTGTGGAACCGGAACTTCTGCCTGTTGACGGTTGCCAATACATTGCTATGTACATCGGTTTACATGTTGTTTCCTGTCCTGCATTCCATGATTGTGATGGAGGAAGAGTTCACCGACCTTCAGGCAGGGTTGATTGTCTCCGTGTTCGGAATCGCTCTTTTCATTCCGGGCGCGTTGGGTGCCTGGTTGGTGGACCGTTTCAAGCGGAAGCATGTTTGTGTATACAGTATTATTGCATTGGCTCTCCTCTCGCCACTTTATCAGTATGTCAATGAGCTGTGGATGACGGTCGCCTTGCGTGTGTTGCAGGGTGCGTTTTACGGAGTCATACTCATGTCGATGGGCGGCACGCTTGTTATCGATGTTACTGCGAGTCCTTATCGTGACAAGGCAAACGCTGTTTTCACATGGGCGGGTATTATCGGCATGTTTCTCGGAGTGCTGGTCGGACTGAACGGGACATTGTTCTTTACATATCGCGGACTGCTATGGATTTCCACAGCCCTGTCAGTGACGGCTCTGCTGTCGGTGGCTATGGTTAAAGTTTAGGCAATTATATACAACCTTACACAATGTACATATCTAAGTTCTTAGTGTGAATTCTAACCCTCTTATATTCAGCGTATATCACAACATGGTAAACATAAGTAGACATGAGTTGTGTAGAATGATATATAAATACCAAAGTTTATTTCCGTGCCCCTTTGGACGTCCCGCTTTTCTCGTTTGACCGTTTTCTGCTGTTCCGCACGTTGCTTCCCGGACTTAACATGACGGCTGTTCCCCTCATCGTTGGTGTTTTGCTTGCAGAGGTTGCCGATAGTTTCTTTTATATTTGCATGGGAGCAGGATTTCTTATATTTTTGTCCGTAAGCCGTTTTGTCCAAGCCATGCTCGGCGGAAGGTGGTTTAACGGGGTCGGTCTGTCCATGCTGTGGTTGTCAACGGGTATGCTTTTCGTTGTCGGAGAAGAGCGTTGCGTGCCATGGTCCGGTGTATTCGCCGGTTTTGGCATGGGACTTTCCCTTTTCCAGTTTCTGCAGATGATGATTCTGCTTCCTCAACATTGTGAACGTGGAACGGGATATCATACATACCAGTTGTTATGGGGGACGGGTATCATGTCTGGATATGTGTTATGTAAGTGGCAGACGTTTGTCTCCGATGTAACCCCCTTTCTTACAACGTCATGTATAGGCATTTCCGGACTTCTGTTCTATCAGCTTTACGTGCATTGGCATTGCATGGAAAAACTGCATAATACGAATATCATCTAATAATAACATAAATCATATGGCAGACGACAAGAAAATAATCTTTTCAATGGTGGGAGTGAGCAAATCATTCCAAAACAACAGGCAGGTCTTGAAAGATATTTACCTGTCCTTTTTTTATGGTGCTAAAATCGGAATTATAGGCTTGAACGGTTCCGGCAAGTCGACACTGATGAAAATCATAGCCGGAATCGAAAAAAGTTATCAGGGAGAGGTTGTGTTTTCTCCGGGCTATTCTGTCGGTTATCTGCCTCAGGAGCCTCAGCTTGACAACGAAAAGACGGTCAAGGAAGTCGTAATGGAAGGTGTCAGGCAAATCGTGGATGCACTTGCAGAATATGAAGAAATAAACAACAAATTCGGACTTCCGGAGTATTATGAGAATCCGGATAAGATGGATGCACTTTTTACGCGTCAGGCTGAATTGCAGGATATTATTGATGCTACCGATGCCTGGAATCTGGACAGCAAGCTAGAACGTGCGATGGATGCCTTGCGTTGTCCGCCGGAAGACCAGCTTGTGAAATATCTTTCCGGAGGTGAACGACGTCGTGTGGCTCTGTGCCGTCTGTTGCTTCAGAAGCCTGACATCCTGCTCCTTGACGAGCCTACAAACCACTTGGATGCAGAAAGCATCGATTGGTTGGAACAGCATTTGCAACAGTATGAGGGTACGGTAATCGCAGTGACGCACGACCGTTATTTCCTTGACCATGTGGCCGGGTGGATTCTTGAACTTGACCGTGGGGAAGGTATCCCATGGAAAGGAAACTATTCGAGTTGGTTGGAACAGAAGACAATGCGCATGAAGATGGAGGAAAAGGTGGCAAGTAAGCGGCGCAAGACATTGGAACGAGAACTGGAGTGGGTGCGTATGGCTCCTAAGGCACGTCAGGCGAAGGGAAAAGCCCGTCTGAATTCTTACGACAAGCTTCTCAACGAGGACGTGAAGGAAAAGGAAGAGAAACTGGAGATATTTATCCCGAACGGTCCGCGTCTCGGCAACAAGGTTATAGAAGCGAAACATGTGGCAAAGGCGTATGGCGACAAGGTGCTGTTTGATGATTTGAACTTCATGCTTCCGCCTAACGGCATCGTAGGTGTAATAGGCCCGAACGGAGCCGGAAAAACGACACTGTTCCGCATGATCATGGGACTTGAGAAGCCGGACAATGGCGAGTTTGAGGTGGGCGATACCGTGAAGCTGGCTTATGTGGATCAGCAACACAAGGATATTGACCCGAACAAGACGGTGTATCAGGTAATCAGCGGAGGAAATGACCTCCTGCGTATGGGCAACCGTGACGTGAATGCACGTGCTTACCTGAGCCGCTTCAACTTCTCAGGTTCTGATCAGGAAAAACTTTGCGGTATGCTTTCCGGAGGCGAGCGCAACCGCCTGCATCTTGCTATGGCACTGAAAGAGGAGGGCAACGTACTCCTGCTTGATGAGCCGACCAATGACATTGACGTGAACACATTGCGCGCGCTTGAGGAGGGTCTGGAGGACTTTGCCGGATGTGCCGTAATCATCAGCCACGACCGCTGGTTCCTCGACCGTATATGTACGCATATCCTTGCTTTTGAAGGCAACGGTCATGTATTTTATTTCGAGGGTTCCTACACAGAATATGAGGAAAACAAGATGAGGCGTATGGGTAATGAAGAACCTAAACGCGGCCGTTACCGCAAGCTTACGGAAGATTGATTTAAGGGCGATATTTCGATTCTGTTCCAAAAGGACACTAGTATTACAGATTGGACGTCAGCAGACTTTTTGCTGGCGTCCTGTCATTTTTTATGATTTGTCAGGAAAATGCGCTATCTTCGTATTAAGTTTGTCAGTATTCAGGAACGATGAAGAAACAGAATATTTACATGAATGACTGGTTGACAGTCCATCCTTACTCTGTGGTGCAGGAATCGGACGGCTATTTCGTGAAACTTGCCAACCGTTTGTACGGGATATGTACACTCGACGGTCTGTCACGGTCTTGTATGAAGGATATGTGCATCTATGTGGCCGCTTATTTGGAAGATATCATTTCGGATTTGGGACTTTGGAACAGTTTCGTTGAAGGAAACATGCGCTTGTACGGAAAACTTTTGCCTTTCTATCAGCTTTCTGACAATTATGAACGTGGTGTTATCAACGTGGAGGATGTCCGATTTATCATCTGGAATACATGGCAGAAAACACAGGAACCACATCCGTATGTCGATCCGCTGTCTGAAGGAATATTTAGGCAGGCAGAGGCATTTTATCAGGTGCTGGACGAGGTATATGAAGAGGCCCCGGCAAATCCGTTTCTTGAGAACTATTTCGCCGGGTTTGATGACCTCAAAGATGCTGATCGGAAGTTATGGTGGCTTTTCGGACACACATATCTGTCAATGCCTTCGATGCTTCCTTATATATTGTATGCCACTTCCGCTGACCGTATGATCATGCCTACCGGTCCGTTGGCATTGTACCTTCATGAGTGGACAGACTTGCTGGCAGGTGAGTATGATAACATGTGGAGACAGGTGGACGGACTTTATTGGAAGGCTCCTGACATACCTGCGTCTGTAAGGGAGAAGACTGCGGAAATGTTCCGGAATTTTACGGATGGAACTGGTGGAAGGCGGATTGTCTATGTCGACGGCTATGATCAGTTGCGTAGTTTCCTTACAGACACGATGAAGTGGCCTGACGATGAATCTCATACCTTACCGCAGATGAAGCCTTATCGGAATTTTGTTTTGATGGCGGATGAAAACAAAGGCATCCTGCTGGCAAAGGATGTGTGCGAGTATATCGCTGATCCGCAGAATCCTTTGTACAATAAGACGGAGGCAAGGAAAAATGCTTTCCGTATGTTGACGGAAGAGATGCTTTGTCCTCCTGATTTGCTGGCATATTGTATCAGACACCGTTTTCTTCCCGATGCACAGTTGCCTCAAGGGAACAGTAGCGGATTGGTTATGGAAAATGCCGACTTCATAGCCCGACATTCTTTGCTCTATTATTACCGTGGCGATTGACGTAACACCTGAGTAAGGTCCTTTCAGTCTGTTATCTTGTCATCGAAATTTTCGATACGTGTCACTTTATTGATGCTTTCCAGTTTCTTAAGATTTGAGCAGATAGTGTTTACATCGTCCACATCGTGTACGAGCAATCGTATGCGCCCTTCAAAAATCCCTTCGTTCGACTCGATATACAGCTTGTGTATGTTTACGTTCAGCTGTTGTGAGATTATTTGGGTTACTTGGTTCAGTATCCCGATACCATCTATACCCCTTATGTAAACATTGACGGGGAAGTTCAAAGCCTTTCCTGTTTCCCATTGTACTGCCAGCAAACGGTTGCCGAAACTTGTTTTAAGTTGGGCGGCAATCGGGCATTGTCGTTTGTGTATGATTATGCGGTTGTCGTTGTCTATATAGCCCAGCGCATCATCGCCCGGTATGGGCTTGCAACAGTCGGCGATAATATATTTTTTTTGCAGCTCGTCGGGAGTCAGTTTGACAATCTTTTTCTTGTCAATGCTCAATGGCTGGGGTGTCTGTTTGGACTGAGCGGTCTGTTTCGTCTTTCCGTTTCCGAAGGCGAACGGAATGTATTTTTTCCAGCTGGTAGTTGTCGGCTTTTCTTTCAGCTCGTTTCGTTCTTCATCGCCCAATATGAGGCTTTTCTGTCCGATTTTATATGTCAGCTCGTTTGTCGTTTTCAGATTATGGAGTGTACAGAGTTTCTGGATGTTGGTGTCGTTGTATTCAAGCCCCTCTTTTTTGAGGAATTCGCTGAGCATATCTTCACCTCTCATCTGGAATTCTTTCTTTTCCCGCCTCAGAATTGATTGAATCTTTGCTTTTGCCTTTGCCGTGGTCGCAAAGTTGATCCACGAAGGCTGTACTCTTTGCGATTTTGAGGTGAGGATTTCCACTTGGTCTCCGCTTTGCAACTTATGGCTTAGCGGAACAAGTTTGTGGTTTACTTTTGCTCCGATACAGTGGCTTCCTAAAAATGTGTGTATGGAAAATGCAAAGTCGAGTGCCGTGGCATTCTGCGGCATAGTCTTGATTTCGCCCTTTGGGGTGAATACGAATATCTCGGAAGCGAACAGGTTCAGTTTGATGGTGTCCAGGAAGTCGAGCGCATCCGGTTGCGGATCGTCCAAAATTTCTTTGATTGTCTTTAGCCATTTGCTCAGTTCGCCTTCATCTTCTCCGCCTCCGCCATCTTTGTATTTCCAGTGTGCGGCGAATCCTTGTTCCGCCACTTCGTTCATTCGTTCACTGCGGATTTGCACTTCAATCCATTGTCCTTTGTTGCTCATCAGAGTAACGTGCAGTGCCTGATATCCGTTTGCCTTTGGGTGACTCACCCAGTCGCGCAGGCGGTCGGGATGCGGCTTGTATATTTTTGAGATGGCTACATATATGTTGAAGCAGTCGTTAAGCTCCTCTTCTTCGTTTTTTGGTGTGAATATTATTCTTACCGCAAGAATATCGTATATTTCTTCGAAAGTGATGTGCTTGTTTTGCATCTTGTTCCAAATGGAATAAGGCGATTTTATTCTCGCAAGAATGCGGTATGGCAGTCCCATCTTGTCCAATTGTGCACGGATGGGAGCGGTGAACTCCTCAAATAGCGTTTCACGTTCTTCTTGTGTGGCTTTCAGTTTGCTCTCGATCTCCTGATATGTTTCCGGATGTTCGTACTTGAAGCTCAAGTCTTCCAGCTCGGTTTTAATGCAGTTCAATCCGAGCCGGTTGGCGAGAGGAGCGTAGATGTATAATGTCTCTCCGGCAATCTTGTACTGCTTGCTTGGAAGCATTGAACCAAGTGTGCGCATGTTGTGGAGACGGTCGGCGATTTTGATGAGAATCACGCGGATGTCATCGTTCATGGTGAGCAGAAGTTTCTTGAAGTTTTCTGCCTGTGCCGATGCCCGGCCACCGAATATCCCTCCGGAAATTTTAGTCAGTCCATCAACGATTTGTGCTATTTTTGTCCCGAAGAGATTTTCAATATCTTCCACTGTATAGTCCGTATCTTCCACTACATCATGCAGGAGAGCCGCACAGATGGACGTAGAACCCAGCCCTATTTCGCAGCAGGCAATGCGTGCCACTGCAATAGGGTGCAGTATATAAGGTTCACCCGAACGTCTGCGTACACCTTTGTGGGCTTGACGGGCGAAATTGAATGCCTTGGTGATAATTTCCACCTTTCTCCGATGCTTGCTTTCCAGATATCGTGTCAGGAGTTCCTGGAATGCATCGTCTATCACCTTTTCGTCCGCCTGTTCTTGAGCTAGTTTTTCGTCAGTCATACTCTCTCCTTTTTTGTATATTTTGCAAAAATAAGGAAAAATATGAATGTCGCAAGCGGATGCACGTTTTTCTTTACCTGATACGGAGCGACTTTCCTGCGCGAATGTTGCTTCCCTTGATTCCGTTCAGTTTGCGCAGTTGTTTGACGGTGACTCCGTATTTGGCAGCAATGCCTCCCAAAGTCTCTCCTTTCCGTATGCGGTGGTACACGGCTTTTCCATTTTCAGATGTTCCTTTTACGGATGTAACCTCTCGTCGTGACAAATAAACATCAGTCTTGTAGGTGTATATACTCTCCTCATTCTCAATGAAACTGCTTATCATACTTGTAGGAAGGCGAAGTGCGTATGTAGCTTCGTTCCCTGGTACTATATCTTTCTTGAATTCGGGATTCAGAGACCGTAGCTGGTCGATGTTTATTTTGCATACCTCTGCCACCTGGTTCAGATTCAGCGGGCGTGATATGTGTACTGTATCTGTACTTTCCGGCATCGTCATGCCCATAGGACTGATGTAGTGTTCGCAATAGTACGTCATGATGTAGTTTGCGGCAATGAATGCGGGCACATATCCTCGTGTTTCTTTAGGCAGATAACTGTAGATGCTCCAGAAATCCTTTTCCCCTCCGGCGCGGCTTATTGCCTTGTTTATGGTGCCGGGACCGCAGTTATAGGCCGCCAATGCCAAATTCCAGTCGTGGTAAATGTCGTATAGGTCTTTCAGATAGCGTGCTGCCGCGAATGTGGATTTGACAGGGTCGCGACGTTCATCCACCAACGAATTGACTTTCAGTCCATACAGTTCTCCGGTACGGAGCATGAATTGCCAGAGTCCTGTAGCTCCCTTCGGAGATACGGCTGTCGGATTCAAAGCCGATTCGATGACCGGAAGATATTTCAATTCGATAGGAAGATCATACAGATCGAGAGCCTCTTCGAATATTGGCATATAGAAGTTGTTGGCACTCAGCATGAAGGCCACAGTCTTGCGCATTTTTGTGGCGTATTGGTCGATGAATTTCCTCACTATGTCATTGTATGGCATCTCAATTATGGCAGGAATCCGTTTGAGTCTTTCTTTATAAACAGAATCGCTGACTTGCGGATTTTGTTCATTCTCCATACAGTTTTCATTTGGAATGATATGGTATCTGTAAATCCAGTTCATATAAAGGCTGTCCGTAATCGAGGTCATGCCTAGTGGCAGATAGATCATTTCTTTCTTTTCGTCAGAAAGATTTTCGTCGGTACTATTCTTGTTTTCTCTTGCATAGAGGGAAAACATTCCGCAGATGGCGGTGACGGTCAGGCAGAGTAGTTTTTTCTTCATAGGCTTAAAATTTAATGCAACATTGCAGTCCGATAGCTTGCGGGCAGTTTCGGAATGCGTCTCTAAAAACGGTTGGACTCCATGTCATTGTCAGATCCTTACTTATGTCGAAGTTGGAAAGTTCCGCATCCACATAGGCATCGATTACCGATAGCAGATATACTCCTATAAATGCGAATATACTCAAGTCGCGCTGTCGGCGATATACATCCTTTCTTCTTTGGAATATTTCTTGATAATATTCCAGATTATCGTCCACATTCACTCCCGGTGCAAGAAAATCCTCGTAGCTATTGTTGTTGGGGTTATCGCTCATGATGTCCTGATATGCCTGCATATAGTCCTTGTACATCTGTCCGTTCCATGTCAGTGCATAGACACATCCTACGAATCCGCCGTAAACAATTGGCAGTTTCCAGTATTTTCTGTTGTATATCTGTCCGGCTCCGGGTATTACCAATGCCAGCCACACGGTCCTGTTGGAGTTGGGTATCCATCGTTTCTTTTCCTGTATCGGAGGCATGGCCGACTGGAGTGAGTCGTTCTGTATTGCAAGTAAGGTTGTGTCAACAGGTGATTCCAGCGATTCCAGCATTTCTGTCCGGTGCAGGTCGATCGAGTCGGCCAGTGCCGTACTGTCCCTTTGGTTTATGGCCCGTATGGAGTCGGATGTCAGGATGCGTTCCCGGTGTTCCAAAGCACGTTGTGCATGGATATTCGTGTACCCCAGCAATGTGGCACAACAGAACAATACGGTCGAAAGAATATATGTGGATGCTTGTCGTTTCAAAATACTCGGTTGTTTTTATTCTGTTTTCTTTAAAGAGTCCAGAATCTCCATGATACGTTCCAGATCTGACTCGTTGTTGAATGGGATGCTGATCTTTCCTTTTCCTTTCGGATTGCATGAAAGTTGTACTTTCGTGCCGAAAAAGTTGCATAGGTGATTTTGCAGCATAGTGTATTCTTCGGAAAGTTTTCCTCCGCTTGGATTTATTTTTTTTCCATTCGACTCAATGCCTTCTCCTGCTGACAGTGCCTTTACCATCTCTTCCACTTTCCTGACTGAATATCCCTGTGCGACAATCTCCTTGAAGATACGTATCTGTGTCTTGGGGTCATCAAGTGCCAGCAGTGCCCTTGCGTGTCCCATATCTATTTCCTTGTTTTTCAATGCCATCTGGATTGGAGCCGGTAGTTTCAGAAGACGCAGATAGTTGGCTATGGTCGTGCGTTTCTTTCCTATTCTTTCGCTCAGTCGTTCCTGTGTCAGTCCGTACTGTTCGATGAGATGCTGGTAGGCAAGAGCTATTTCCAGCGAGTTGAGATCTTCCCGTTGGATGTTTTCTATCAGCGCCATTTCCATGACGTTCTCGTCATCCGCCGTGCGGATATAGGCAGGGATAGTTTTCAGTCCCGCCATGACAGCCGCACGATAGCGCCGTTCGCCGGCTATGATCTGGTACGAATCTTCGCTAAGCTGGCGCAGTGTTATGGGTTGGATGATACCTATTTCCCCGATGGAGTCAGCCAGTTCCTGTAGGGCAATAGGGTCGAAATCGCGGCGAGGCTGATTTGGGTTGACAGAAATCCTGCCCACTTCGATCTCGTTGATGGAGGATGACCCGGAAGTCTTTACTTCATCGTTTGAAATCAGAGCGTCAAGCCCACGTCCCAAAGCATATTTCTTTTGTACTGCCATTTTGCTTACTTACTGTTTTTTGTTATGATTTCGTTCGCCAATGCAAGATGATTCTTCGCTCCGGTCGATTCGGCATCATACAGGATGGCCGGCATTCCGTGACTTGGAGCTTCACTCAACTTTACGTTACGTTGGATGATTGTCTTGAACACCAGTTCTTGAAAATGCCGTTTCACTTCGTCATATATCTGGTTGGCCAGACGCAGACGGGAATCGAACATCGTCAGGAGGAAACCTTCTATTTCCAGTGGAGGATTCAGCTTGCTTTTTATTATCTTGATGGTATTCAGTAGTTTGCTGATTCCTTCAAGGGCAAAATATTCACATTGCACAGGGATTATGACGGAATTGGCAGCGGTTAGGGCATTGATAGTTATCAGTCCTAACGATGGGGAACAGTCGATAAGAATATAGTCGTATTCTCCTTTTACTGGTTCCAGCGCATGTTGCATTATTTTCTCTCTCTTTTCGAGGTTAAGCATTTCAATTTCCGCCCCTACCAGATCAATGTGAGAAGGGATGATGTCCAGTCCCTCTATGTCGGTTGTGTAGATGGCTTCCCGTATTTCAGCCTGATTTATCAGGCATTCGTAAATGGAACAGTCGATATCTTTCAGGTCTACTCCCAAACCGGATGAGGCATTTGCCTGTGGGTCAGCGTCAATCACAAGCACTTTCTTTTCAAGAGTAGCTAAAGATGCAGCCAAGTTTATGGTAGTAGTTGTTTTTCCGACTCCCCCCTTTTGATTGGCTATAGCAATAATTTTTCCCATATAAATCAGTTTAATCTGATTGCGAAATAACAAATAATCGGTGACAGTCTCCATCTGAACAAAGTCGCTTTTTGATGAAATGTTGATAAGTCACCGCTTTTGTTAATAACTTCGTCATCTGCAAAGATATATATTTCTGTTTAAATCTGGTGGCCGGTTTGGTAAGATTAAGATTTGTTGTAACTTTACACTCGATAAACGAAAGTGTGATTTATGACAAAAAGACCGTTGCTGCTGTTGTCGAACGATGACGGCTTTGATTCCCAAGGGATGCGTGAACTCGTCAAATCCTTGCGTCCAGTAGGCGATTTGATTGTGGTGGCTCCTTCGGGTCCGCGTTCAGGCTCTTCGGGAGCCATCACTTCGCAGGTTCCTTTGGAGTGTACACCTGTATCAGTGGAACCGGGACTTGAGATATATAAATGTACGGGAACTCCTGTTGACTGTGTGAAGCTGGCGTTGCATGCTGTTGTTCCACGTATACCGGATGTTGTGATAGGAGGAATCAATCACGGTGACAATTCTTCTGTAAACGTGCACTATTCCGGTACGATGGGAGTGGTGCTCGAGGGTTGCCTGAAAGGTATTCCGTCTGTTGGATTCTCTTTATGCGACCATTCTGCCGATGCGGATTTCTCTGCCACATTGCCTTATGTCCGGAAGATTGTTGAGGATGTCCTGACGGAAGGACTGCCTTACGGGGTATGTCTTAATGTGAATTTTCCGGCCGAGAAAACATTGAAGGGTGTACGTGTATGCAGGCAGACAGACGGGAGATGGACGAACGAGTTCGTGGAGAGGGAACATCCGCACAGAAGCAACTATTATTGGTTGACGGGTGTTTATGTCAACAATGAACCCGGATCTGAAGATACGGACCGTTGGGCATTGGAACATGGCTATGTGGCTGTCACTCCTATCCGTACCGACATGACGGCCTATGGTGATATGGAACGTTTGAGTGCGTGGAACTGGATGCCGGATGACCTGCAAATGACAGACTGATGTTCGGAAAAGTCTGTAATTGTCATTTTATTATGCGACTATGAAATATTATCTGATTGTTGGTGAAGCTTCGGGCGATTTGCATGCTTCGAATCTGATGAAGGCGCTTCTTGAAATGGACTCTTGCGCTGAATTCCGTTTTTTCGGAGGAGATCTGATGAAGGCGGTTGGAGGTACCTGTGTAAAGCATTACAGGGAGCTTGCCTATATGGGATTCATTCCGGTCCTGCTCCATCTCCGTACCATTTTTCGCAACATGGATTTCTGCAAGCATGACGTGTTGGAATGGAATCCTGATGTGCTTATCCTGGTTGACTATCCGGGTTTCAATCTGAAAATTGCCGAATATGTCAGGGCACATTCCGGAATACCTGTATTTTACTACATCTCTCCCAAGATATGGGCATGGAAAGAGTATCGTATTAAAAATATCAGGAGAGATGTAAGTCAGCTGTACTCCATTCTGCCTTTTGAGGTGGATTTTTTCCGCAGACATGGTTATCCGGTGCATTATGTCGGTAATCCGTGTGTGGATTCGGTGTCGGAATATAGTATGTCTCATTCCGATGACACGTTAGAACGTTTCTTGTCCGACAACCGGCTGAATGGAAAGCCTGTCGTAGCTCTGCTGGCAGGAAGCCGCAGGCAGGAGATAAAGGACAATCTTCCCCGTATGCTTCAGGTTGCCCGATCCTTTCCCGATTGTCAGTTTGTTGTGGCCGGTGCACCAGGCATTGAACCTTCATATTATCAGAAATATTTGGATAAGGATACGGAAATCGTATATGGACAGACGTATCGTCTGCTTCAGCATTCCGTTGCAGCTTTGGTGACAAGCGGTACTGCCACCCTTGAGACCGCCCTGTTCCGTGTACCACAGGTGGTCTGTTATTATACTGCTGCCGGAAAACTGGTATCCTTTCTGAAGCGGCATATCCTGAAAGTGAAATACATTTCTTTGGTCAACCTTGTCGTCGGTCGGGAAGTCGTGAAAGAGCTGGTTGCCGATGGTATGACGGTGCGTAACATCACCGAAGAGTTGAAGCGCATTCTCCCCGAAGGGGATGCACGTGAGAGAATGCTGGCGGATTATGACGAGATGATAAGGATTTTAGGCGAACCCGGTGCTTCCCGCCGTGCTGCCGGAATGATGATAGAAAGTCTGGAGAAGCAACATTGAACCGTTTCAGAAAAACGAGATAATATACAGATAGACCACAGATGCCGGAATCGCCATAAGTGTGCTGTCAAAGCGGTCGAGCATTCCTCCATGTCCGGGAAGGATGTTCCCCGAGTCTTTTACCCCTACAGTCCGTTTCAGCAGTGATTCCGTCAGGTCTCCCCATGTGCCGAATACTGTTATGGTCATGGCCAGTCCAATCCATCCGACAAGCGAGAGGATAGGGGAGAAATGAGCCAGTACGACCGCTGCAATGATGCTGAACACGCATCCTCCGATAGAGCCTTCCCATGTTTTTTTGGGAGAAATCCGTTCAAACAGGCGGTGCTTGCCGAACAATACTCCGGTGCAGTATGCTCCCGTGTCATTTATCCATGTAAATATGAAGATTGACAGAGGTAGTGTCGGGTCATAGTCAGGGGCTGAATGGAAAGCAAGCACGTTCAGCAGAGAAAATGGCAGTGCGACATACACCTGGCTCATCATGGTGTATGCGATATCGTGAAACGGATTCTTCCTCTTCAGATACAGTTCGCTTACAGTCAGGTAGATAATCAGGAACAGATATGGTATCAACACTTCGTTATGTCCCTGTGTTATCCTGATGTAAGCTGAGCCGAAGAACAGAAATACTCCTGCCAGCATACATACGGTACGGTTGATTGTCACTCCCTCCTGCTTGCCTGCAAGAGTCCCGAATTCATAAATGGTCAGTACCGTAATCACGGCAAACAGGATGCTGAATGGTAAGGCGCCGGCCAATATGCACCCTACCATTATTGCCACGAAAACAATTCCCGTCAGTGTCCGTTGTATAAAGTTATTTTTCACTTATCCGTTTCGTTTAATGCTTTTCGTCTTCTCGCACGTCCTTCTTCTCCGTGTCTGCCGGCTGGTCACCGTTGCTGTCTTCGGATGATCCGGTATGCGTTTCAGTCTTGTCTTCCAATTGCTTTACTTTTGCCTGTGAATCGGGCAGGCCGTTTTCTGCCATTATCTCTTCCGAACGCGATGTCCACGGACGTTTCCCGAATATGTGTTCCACGTCTTCCGCAAATATCACTTCGCGTTCGATCAGCATTTGAGCCAGTTGGTTATGTCCTTCCTCGTGTTCTCTCAGCAAAGCCTTTGCACGGTTGTACTGTTCGTTGATCATGTTTTGCACTTCCTTGTCGATCATCTCTGCGGTACGTTCGCTGTATGGCTTGGTGAGACTGTACTCGTCCGTACTGTTGTAATAGCACAAGTTAGGCAGATTGTCGCTCATGCCGGCGTATGCAATCATGCCGTATGCTTGTTTTGTGACCCGTTCGAGGTCGTTCATGGCTCCCGTGGAGATATGGCCTATGAACAGTTCCTCTGCGGCACGTCCTCCCAATGTGGCGCACATCTCGTCGAGCATCTGTTCTTTGGTTGTTATCTGGCGTTCTTCAGGAAGATACCATGCTGCACCCAATGCACGTCCGCGTGGTACTATGGTGACCTTTATCAGCGGATTGGCATATTGCAGGAACCATGAGATAGTTGCATGACCTGCCTCGTGCAGGGCGATGGACCGTTTTTCAGCGGAAGTCATTACCTTGGTCTTCTTTTCAAGTCCTCCTACGATACGGTCGATGGCCGCCAGGAAATCATCCTTCCCGACCGACATCTTCTTGTGGCGTGCGGCAATCAGAGCCGCTTCGTTGCACACATTTGCTATGTCGGCTCCGCTGAATCCCGGTGTCTGGCGCGCCAGCAGATCCACATCGACGGTCTTGTCCAGCTTCAGCGGACGGAGATGCACTTCAAACACTTCCTTCCGCTCGTTCAGGTCAGGCAGGTCAACATATATTTGTCTGTCGAAACGTCCAGCGCGGAGCAACGCTTTGTCCAATATGTCTACGCGGTTGGTGGCTGCCAGGATAATTACTCCGCTGTTCGATCCGAAACCGTCCATTTCGGTCAGCAACTGATTAAGTGTGTTTTCGCGCTCGTCGTTCCCGCCCATACTCGGGTTTCTTCCGCGTGCACGCCCTACGGCATCTATTTCATCGATGAAAATGATGCACGGAGCCTTTTCTTTAGCCTGTCGGAACAGGTCGCGCACACGCGAGGCACCCACTCCGACGAACATTTCCACGAAATCGGAACCCGAGATGGAGAAGAACGGCACATCAGCTTCTCCAGCCACCGCTTTTGCCAGCAGTGTCTTTCCCGTTCCCGGAGGACCCACGAGCAAAGCTCCTTTGGGTATCTTTCCTCCCAGTTCCGTATATTTCTGAGGCTGTTTCAGAAATTCGACGATTTCCTGCACTTCCTGTTTTGCTGCGGCCTGTCCCGCCACGTCCTTGAATGTGATGCGGTTCGTGCCTTTCTCAAATAGCTGTGCTTTGCTTCTCCCCACATTGAACACGTTCGATGCTCCTCCGGCACCGCCTCCACCGCTCATGCGACGCATAAGGAAAATCCAAAGGACGATGAAAAACACGATAGGAAGGAAGTTCCATAACAGCATCCCGAAGTATTCGTTTTTCTTTTCATAACGGATGGAGCCGGTGAAGTTTCCCTCCTTCTGCTGCTCTTCCATAAACTTGTCGAAGGACTCCATCGAACCTATCTGGACTGTTATGGCAGGGCTGCGTCCCGCTTTTTCCGCGTCTTTCTTGAATACGTCTATTATGTTCTCAGGTTTGATATATACCTCAATCGTGTTGTTGTCGTATGCAACAATCTTGTCGGCATATCCGTTTGTTATAATTTCCTTGAATTCCGTATAGCTCACGTCTTTGCTTGCACTGCCGTCCTCTCCGGTGAACCAGAGAACTGCAAAGACCAGTGCAATGAGTACATATAGCCATGTCAGATTTGGACGCGGCACGTTGATTTTTGGCTTATTGTTGGTATTGTTGTTCTGATTTTTGTTCATAACTTTCGTGCGTTTGGGTTAGTGATCAATCCAAGTCCGGTATGGAAATCAGCTTGGCATCTGCCCATAGATGCTCCAGGTCATAGAAGTTCCGCACCTCCGGCTGGAACACGTGTACTATCACATCACTGTAATCCATTGCCACCCATTGTGCGTTTCTTTCTCCGTCGACAAAGGCTGCCCTGATGCCTGTCCCTTCTTTTACGTGTTCTTTGATGGAATCGGTTATGGCCATGACCTGTGTTGGAGAACTGCCCTGACAGATTATGAAATAGTTGCAGATAGTATCGTTTATTTCAGTCATGTCGGCTATGACAATATTTTTACCTTTCTTTTCCTGTATTCCCTCTATTGTTTTTTCAATTACTTGTCTTGTCTCGTTCATTATGGATACCGGTTAAATGAATATTTATGTGTCTGTAATTATCAGGCAAATATACTCGCTTTTCCGTACATGACGAAAAAAACTGGCCTATTTCTCTTTTTCTTTTGCTTTTTTTAGTCTAGTTAGTTTCAGACTTACATATTAAATTGAATGCATAAAGAGATTGTCTGTTGTGTGGCCGGCAGTTCATAAGCCGGTCGGGAGGCTGTCTGTAAATATGGTACATTCTTCTGTAAATAAGTTATTTTATTTTGTTTGTATTCTGCTAATTTTGTACAGACAAAATATGTGACGCTTATGAGAAAAGTAAAATTTTATTTAAAGAAGGTCCTCTTTTTAGGGATGTTCCTTCCTGTGTTTAATATTCAATTCGTTATGGCACAAGAAAAAATTACACAGACTGCCGGTCGCGTGCAGTTAGGGGAGTTTGCTCCCAAGTTTGCAGAACTGAATGATGACGTTCTGTTTGGTGAGGTGTGGAATCGTCTGGGACTTAGTCCCCATGACCGCAGCATGATAACTATATCCGTTCTTGTGGGGAAGGGAATCATTGATTCTTCACTGTCCCATCACTTGCAGTTTGCCAAGAATAACGGTGTTACCCGGACGGAAATTTCCGAGATCCTGACCCATATAGCTTTCTATGCCGGATGGCCCAATGCATGGGGTGCGTTCCGTCTGGCCAAGGATGTCTGGGCGGACGATGTAACGGACGACAACGGCAAGTCTGCTTTCCAGCGGGAGATGATTTTCCCCATAGGAGAGCCGAATGAGGCATATGCCCGGTATTTTGTCGGCAACAGTTATCTCGCCCCTATATCTTCCGAGCAGGTCGGCTTCTCCAATGTAACTTTTGAACCTCGCTGTCGCAACAACTGGCATATACATCATGCCACGAAGGGTGGCGGACAGATGCTTGTTTGTGTGGCCGGCAAAGGATGGTATCAGGAGGAGGGAAAGCCTGCCGTGCAGATGCTGCCCGGCGATGTGGTTCATATTCCTGCCAACGTGAAGCACTGGCACGGCGCTGCCGCAGACAGCTGGTTCGCGCATCTTGCCTTTGAAGTTCCGGGCGAGAACACTTCAAACGAATGGCTTGAGCCGGTGTATGACGAAGAATATGACAGACTGGGGAAATAACGTTGTTGTTTTAAAAAAACGGGCGGAGGTTCAGGTTGGAATTTCCGCCCGTTTTTTGTTGAATCCCTGCTTGTTTAAAGCGGATTCATACATAGTCCTGTGAGACGCTGGAGCTGTGTTGTGAAAATATACGAATTTTATCATAACAGAAAAACTATTCTCCAAATGGTATGAACTGACCAGATTTGTTTTTTCACGTGAACATTGTTTGATTAAAATTGTTTATTTTTGTACGGTCATGCCTGCGATGTGGTAAAAGAATAAGGTGAAAGGAAAATGAAACAAAAATGAAAAATGTGTTTTATGACATATATTTTTGTTTTGTTGTGGAAGAAAAAAGCCCCATCTTTGTGGCGTTATCCTGAAAACAATCTTTTTACCTTAGAAAAAAAACTAATACCTATTGAAAACTTAAAAAAAGGCCATTTGTGAAAATCGCCTTTTTTTGTTTTATATACATACTTTCAAAACTTTCCGTATCTTTGAACATTGTTTGACAGACATGAAACTTTATGGCACAACCGTTGGCAGAACGCATGCGTCCAAAGACGCTGGATGATTATATCGGCCAGAAACATCTGGTAGGAGAGGGGGCGGTCTTGCGAAAGATGATTGATGCGGGACATATTTCCTCCTTTATATTATGGGGCCCTCCGGGAGTCGGGAAAACGACACTTGCCCGAATCATAGCAAACAGGCTTGAAACACCTTTCTATACACTGAGTGCGGTGACATCAGGGGTGAAGGATGTACGTGATGTGATAGAAAAGGCGCGTGCCGGCCGTTTCTTTTCCCAACAGAGTCCGATTCTGTTCATCGATGAAATACACCGTTTCAGCAAGTCTCAGCAGGATTCCTTGTTGGGTGCTGTCGAGACGGGGGTGGTGACGCTTATCGGGGCAACTACTGAGAATCCATCGTTCGAGGTGATTCGTCCGCTTCTTTCCCGTTGCCAGATTTATGTGCTGAAACCTTTGGAGAAGGATGAAATGCTGGAACTGCTTGACCGCGCACTCAGGCGTGACACACTGCTTAAAGGGAGACATGTTGACATAAAGGAAACGGATGCCATTCTCCGCTATTCGGGAGGTGATGCACGAAAATTGCTGAACATACTCGAACTGGTGCTTGAGGCGGATGATGGTGACCCTGTCGTGATTACCGACGAGAAGGTGTCCGATCGCCTGCAGCAGAATCCGCTGGCCTATGACAAGGACGGGGAGATGCACTACGACATCATTTCCGCCTTCATAAAGTCTATACGCGGAAGCGACCCGGATGCGGCCCTATACTGGCTTGCAAGGATGGTTGAGGGCGGAGAGGATCCGGCTTTCATCGCACGCCGTCTGGTTATCTCGGCATCGGAAGATATAGGCCTTGCCAACCCGAATGCCTTGCTTCTTGCCAACGCAGCCTTCGATGCTGTCATGAAGATAGGCTGGCCGGAAGGAAGGATACCGCTGGCCGAAGCTGCGGTCTATCTTGCCACGAGTCCCAAGAGCAATTCCGCATATAAGGGGATAGGTTCGGCGCTCGAACTGGTTCGCCGGACCGGAAACCTTCCGGTACCGCTTCATCTGCGCAACGCACCTACCGGGTTGATGAAACAGTTGGGGTACGGTAAAGACTATAAATATGCACACGATTTTGAAGGACATTTCGTGGAACAGCAGTTCCTGCCCGACGGCGTGGAGCAGTCGCGTTTCTGGCATGCTCAGGACAATCCGGCAGAGGTTAAGCTTCGCGACAGGATGGTAAAGTTATGGGGAGAGCGTTATAAAAATTGATATAAAGACAGGAAAATATGAAAATAGTGGTATTGGACGGATATACGTTGAATCCAGGCGACCTTTCGTGGAACGCATTGGAGCAGTTGGGCGAACTGAAGGTCTATGACCGTACTGCCCCCGAAGATGTTCTGAAACGTGCAGCCGGTGCCGGTGCGTTGTTTACCAACAAGGTGGTGCTGGATGCAGACGTCATCCGTTCGCTTGATGTTTTGAAATACATAGGCGTGCTGGCCACCGGCTATAATGTGGTCGATGTCGCTGCTGCCCGCGAGTGTGGGATTGTGGTGACAAACATCCCTGCATACAGTACTGAATCGGTGGCACAGATGGCATTCTCGCATATACTGAACATCGTGCAGCGGGTGGACGTATATGCTAATGAGGCACGAAAGGGAAAGTGGAGCGGCAGGCCGGATTTCTGTTATTGGAACGCACCGCTGCACGAGTTGGCCGGAAAGAAGCTGGGTGTCATCGGCTTCGGGAATACAGGAAAGGCTGTGGCACGCATTGCAGTCAGTTTCGGTATGGACGTGTATGCATATACGCGGAAATCTGCCACGCAGTTGCCGCCCAATGTGCGTAAGTGCCCGTCAATTGACGAGGTGTTCCGGAAGTGTGACATCGTGAGCCTGCATTGTCCGCTCTCTGAAAAGACAAGGGATATGGTCGATGCCCGCCGTCTGAAGATTATGAAGCCCACCGCCATACTTGTCAATACGGGACGTGGCGGTCTGGTCAATGAGCATGACCTGGCAGAGGCTCTGGGCAACGGTACCATTGCGGCGGCGGGACTTGACGTGCTTGTTTCCGAACCTCCACGTCCGGACAACCCGCTTCTCAAGCTCGATAATTGTTTCATAACTCCCCATATCGCATGGGCGACCTGTGAGGCACGGATGCGTCTGATGGAGCTTGCCGCAGATAATCTGAAGGCATATCTGGCCGGCAATCCGATAAACTGTGTAAGTTGACGGCCATGACAAAGGAAGAACGTATCAGAAAAGCAGTGTCGCTGTTTAGGGCAGGGTATAATTGCTCCCAGTCTGTGGTCGTGGCATATGCCGATATATACGGCTTTACCCGTGAACAGGCTCTACACATGTCGGCCTCATTCGGAGGAGGGATAGGACGTATGCGTGAGACATGTGGGGCGGCTTGCGGCATGTTCCTTCTTGCCGGACTTGAGCGGTGTGCGCTGGACGGAGCCGACCGTGATGGCAAGGCTGCCAATTATGCCCTTGTTCAGGAGCTTGCCGCGAAGTTCACGTCGGAATGCGGCTCGATGCGGTGCGCGGACTTGCTTGGACTGTCAGGAAACGAACCTGTCATCTCTATGCCTGAGGCACGTACTCCGGAGTATTATGTCAGGCGGCCTTGTCCCAAAATGATAGAGACTGCTGCCCGGATCTGGGGAGATTATCTTGAAAAAGAGAAAAAATTGTAGCATAAAGACGGCATAACTACCTATATGGTGATTTTTTTTTGACCTTTTGTTTATTAATAGAGCTTTTTTTGCTATTTTTGTGACGCACAAAATAATACTCATTTTATAAAAGCAAAAGATTATGTTGAAAGAAAAAGCGGGCGTCATTGCCGGACAGATCTGGGAGGCATTGAACGGAACAGAAGGCAAAACCCAGAAGCAGATCAAAAAAGAAGCTAAGTTGAGGGCTGACAAGGATTTCTTTTTGGGTCTTGGCTGGTTGCTTAGGGAAGATAAAATTGAAACAAGTGAAGTTGAAGGTGAATTGTTTGTAAAGCTGAAATAGAAGAGCTTGAATGAACCGTATAAAAGAGGTGCGTCGGAGACGATATGTTCCAGACGCACCTCTTTTGTCATGTTTTGTCACGTCATTTTTCCTGTTCGTAGCATACGTCATCCTCGTCGCAGCATGGACATCCTGTAAATTCAAATTCAATGGTTGAATGCGAGATGTTCTTTTCGGACAGGGCATGTTTGAGTGTATGCTTGATCTCGTTCATCTTTTCAACGTCATTTATAACCACATGTACGGTGGCTGCATTTTCGGTGGTGCTCACTGCCCATACGTGCAGATGATGCCAGCTTTCTATTCCGGGCGTCCGGGCGATAGTCTTTTCTATCTCGTTCAGACTGATGGATTCCGGTACCGCGTCAAGCGACAGATAAAGGCTTTCCTTAAGCAGGTTCCATGTCGAAACTAAAATGATGCAGGCGATGGCAAGGCTTACGATAGTGTCGATGATGACGAATCCGGTATAAATTATGATGATGCCTGAAAAGACTACCCCCAATGAGACGAGGGTGTCCATGGCCATGTGTAGGAAAGCACCCTTTACGTTCAGGTCATGCTTCTGGTTCTTCATGAGCATCAGGGTGGTCACTCCGTTGACGATGATACCTGCTCCGGCTGTCCACGAGATGACTGTACCGGACACCTGTTCCGGATTCTGTAGTTTGTATATGCTTTCTATCAGAATGCCACCCACCGCAATGAGCAGGATGACGGCGTTGGCCAGCGATGCGAGGACGGTGCTTTTCTTGTAGCCGTAAGTGAAATGCCTGTTTCCGTGACGTTTGGCCATTTGAATGGCAAACAGAGAGAGCAGCAGGCTGAATACGTCGCTTAGGTTGTGTCCGGCATCAGACATGAGTCCGAGTGAGTTATGAGTGAACCCGACTCCGGCTTCTATGATGACGAACAGGAGGTTGAGTACTATGCACAGTATGAATATCGTGCTGAGCGAGGCTGGCGCATGATGATGTTCGTGTGACATATAGGTTGTCTTTAATTGTTGTTTTATGACACAAAGGTATGTCATTTCGCGCTATTCTGTTCTTCGGTGACGACAATAACAACCGGGTTGCAGAGAGGAGGATTGTATAAATTTTTACTTTATATACGGAATTAAGAGAAAAACATTAAATAAAAGGAGTTTTGTGACATTTTATTTGATAAATTTTGTCCATAATAAGATGAGATTTGATTATTTTTGTAAAAGTATTATGGACAATAATGGATTGTTATGGATAAAGTAGTTGTAAATTCGTATGAGGAGTTTGAAAAGTTGGTTGGTAAACGCATCGGTGTGTCGGATTGGTTGGAGGTCTCTCAGGAGCGCATCAATCAGTTTGCTGACGCTACGTTGGATCATCAGTGGATTCACGTGGATGTGGAACGGGCAGCCAAAGACAGTCCTTACAAGAGTACAATTGTACATGGTTATCTGACTCTTTCATTGCTGCCTTTTCTTTGGAATCAGATCATAGAGGTGAACAACTTGAGGATGATGGTCAATTACGGGATGGACAAGATGAGGTTCGGTCAGGCTGTCTTGGCGGGACAGAGTGTGCGCCTTGTGACAGACATGCATTCGGTGGTCAACCTGCGCGGTGTGACAAAGGCGGAAATGAAGTTTTCGATTGAAATCAAGGATCAGAAGAAGAAGGCTCTGGAAGGGATTGCCACTTTCCTGTATTATTTTAATTGATGGACAGCGAGACGGAAGAAAAGCTCCGGGAGTGGGCGAGTCAATATCATAATGTCGGATTCATTGATTCTGATCCGATCAGGTTTCCGCACCGCTACTCCCGTCAGGAGGATATAGAAATAAGCGGATTGCTTACGGCGATGTTGAGTTTCGGCAATCGCACGCAGATCCTGAAAAAAGCGGAACAGATGGATTCCATGATGAAGGGTGAGCCTTTGCGTTATCTCCTGTCAGGCCGGTGGACTGATGATTTTGGAACTTCGGATACGCGGAGTTTCTACAGGATGATTTCTTATGCGGATTTCTGTATCTATATCAAGAAACTTTACGGAGTATATGCTTCCGGACTGACATTGGAAGGTGCATTGTCGGAATATGTGGGCAACCCTATGGAAAAATTGTGCGCTTTTCTCGGGGTTTCGGCCAAAAGTCCCCAGAAAAAGATTAACATGTTTCTCCGATGGATGGTCCGTAGAGGCTCTGACGTTGACTTCGGCATATGGAAAAGCATGTCACCGGCAGAACTGGTAATTCCGCTTGACACGCATGTATGCCGTATGGCTTTTCGGTTGGGACTGACAGACAAGCCTTCTTTTTCTTTGTCAAATGCCAGAAGGATAACGGATGCACTGGAAAAGGTGTTTCCCGGTGATCCGTGTCTGGGTGATTTTGCCTTGTTCGGGTACGGAGTGTCACACCCGGACATTTAGAACCTCATGGAAGTGTAGATGCCGCAATGTCCGTCTCCGGCTACGGGACTGATCGTGAGTTCGTGTTTTTGGGCGAACGGCCTTGTGAAGATATATGAGCTACCAACACCGATAACGGCTCCGGCGGCCACGTCCCACCAGTCGTGTTTTTTTCCATATACGCGGCTCCATCCTACGTATGCAGACACTGCATATGCCGGAATTCCCCATTTCCATCCGTAACGCCGTTGGATGAATGACGCAGCGGCGAAAGATACTGATGTGTGCATGGATGGGAAGGAATGGTTGTCGCTTCCGTCGGGACGTTCCTTCTTGACCGCATATTTCAAGGCATATGTGATTCCCAGCGTGGTGATTCCGGCAAAGGCTCCTTGTTTCAGACCTTGCCAGTCTTTGTTGACAAGTATTGCGGTAAGTCCGGCCACCGGAAGCAGAACAGCACCGATGTCACCGGAAGTGCGGACGGCTTTGCGGCTTCCTGTCACTTCCGTTTCTTGGGCGTTCATTGAAACAGCGAGGAAAACTGCGGCAAGAAAAAATATGATATGTCTCATAATAGCTTGGGAATAAAAATGATAAGTCCAACAATCGCTGCTGATATGGCCAGAATCAGTACGGCACCTGCAGCGAGATCCTTAGTGCGTTTGATAGCTTCATTATAGTCGGGCGACACTACATCGGCAAGTGCTTCTATGGAAGAGTTGACGGCTTCGGCCGAGAGAACAATGCCGATGGCAAACACAATCGCAATCCATTCGGCAGGCGAGAGGTGTACTGCGCATCCTGTGACAATGACACATGCAGCTATGAAGCAATGAATCCATGCGTTATGTTCGCGAGTTATCAGCAGACGGATTCCGTTGAATGCAAAACGGAAGCTTCTCAGCCGTTTGCGGATTGTGAAACCGTTGTTCTTCATCGGACTCAGAGATTGAGCGTGACTTCTACAGGGCAGTGGTCGGAACCGAATATTTCTGTGTGAATCTTTGCATCTGCCAGCTTGTCGGCAAGGCGTGCAGAGGCCAGGAAGTAGTCGATACGCCATCCCGCATTTTTCTCGCGTGCCTTGAAGCGGTATGACCACCACGAATATATGCCTTCCTGTTCAGGATAGAAATGTCGGAATGTGTCGATGAAGCCTGCATCGAGCAGCGTCTGGAATTTTTCTCGTTCCTGATCGGTAAATCCGGCATTCATGCGGTTAGTTTTAGGGTTTTTCAAGTCGATTTCCTTGTGTGCCACGTTCAAGTCTCCGCACACAAGTACCGGTTTGCGTGCATCGAGCCGTTGCAGGTAAGCTCTGAATTCGTCTTCCCATGTCATTCGGTAGTCAAGACGCTTCAGCCCGTCCTGCGAATTTGGGGTATAGACGGTGACAAGGAAAAATTCTTCCATTTCCATCGTAATGACACGTCCTTCACGATCGTGTTCTTCTATTCCCAGTCCGTAGGTGACGTTCAATGGGCAGTGTCTGGTGAAGATGACAGTACCCGAATAGCCCTTCTTCTCGGCATAGTTCCAATAGGAGGTATATCCGTCAAATGCTATGTCAAGTTGTCCGGCCTGCATTTTGGTCTCCTGCAGACAGAAGAAGTCTGCGTCAAGTTGTGTGAATGAATCACGGAATCCCTTGTCACAACAAGCTCGCAAACCGTTTACATTCCATGAAATAAGTCTTATCATCTGAATATAATGTCTGTACGGTTATTTTTTCAAATCAAACAGATAGGTAAGTCGTGCACCGATGTAAGTATGTGCCGAACGTGAGAAATAGTCTTTCTTTGAGTTGTTGTAGAAATCGCTCAGTCCGAAATAGTATCTTGCTTCCATGATAAAGTGTCCTATCCCGGTACGTACTTCTATGCCTCCGCCTCCGATAATTCCGTAGTCGAACTTCTTTTCTGCCATTTTACCGTATTCTTCGGTAATAGACCTGTTGGATACATCCCACGTATCGCTCATGAATTCTTTTTCGCTGATGAGGTATCCTATTTGCGGTCCGAGATTAATGACGAAGCGTACCCCGTTGCCTTCAAATTTTCCGAAAGCGAGATGAGCCATGAACGGTATTTCGATATACGACATTTTCCTGTGGTATGTGTCACCCGAGCCGTCTTCTATGACTTCTTTCCAACCCCTTTGCGATAAATTCGCTTCTACCTGAAGTCCGCAGATCATATTGAAATATTTTTCCGATATATATCGTGCCGTGAAACCAAATTCCGGCCCGATTAGTTTGGATTGCTTGATGCTTGGATCGAAACTTACAGAACTTATGTTAACTCCTCCGTTAATTCCGACAGAAAAGTTATGTTGCTCATCCTGAAGCTGTGCTTTGGATGGCAATGCCCATACGCATTCCGCAATAAGTATGATTAGCGGGATGAAGAATCTGTTCGTCGCAGTCATTCAAAGTCGAGTTTTATCAGTTCAAAATCATTGGTGATATGCACAAAGAACACTTTCTTGTTGATGAATCCTCCCCAGTTGCTGACACGCTCGAATTTGAAGCCTGTTTGGATGGGTGTTACTTTCATTTTGCTCAGGTTGTCTTCAAATTTCTCTCCCTCCTGCGTCAGTCCTTTCAGAAAGAAATATCCTGTGTCGAATCCCAGCATACCGTATTTCGGGTAACTATTCATCATGTCCTTACTGTACCATCTACGGTACTCCTGCGTAAACTTCACAGCTTCCGGAAAGAGGTTGTTGGTATAAAATGACGAATAGAAATAGGTGTCGAGCTCGTAGAATGATGCCAGATGTTCCTGTGTATAAGTCTGCCACTCAGGATATCCGAACAGATGCATATCGAATTCTGGGTGTTCCTTCCGTACCAAAGTAAGATGGGGAAGCAGACGTGTCAGGGTTGACCCCCGACCGGATATTGGTATGAAAATGTTTTGGCCTGTCGTGTCCATGGCGGCTATTACCTTGTCCGTGTCGATATCTCCTCCCAACTGTATATGTTCGAAGGTTATGTTGTTGTTGCGCAGTTCGCTTTTCAGTCCGGAAATGAAGTCGGCCTTTTCATTATCTCCGTTCGCTGGGTCAAGGAAAATCACACGGTATCGGTTGAATTTGCGGATGAAGTGTTCATACACTTCCGGATACAGATAGGATTGCGGCGTGTTTATCTGGTAGATCTCGGGCGTATTGAATACCTGATCCACTTTCGGTTCGAAAGGAATGACCAGACGGATGCCGTTCTTCTTTGCGAAATCTGTGGCAAGCGGTATGTTTGCCGGAGTTACCGGTCCGAAAATGACGTTCATGTTTTTCATTTCAGGCTTGTTGAGTATGGATGTCATTACCGTCTTGCTTCCTTCCGTATCGTAAGTGTAGATATCGAGTGATACACCCTGACGTTTCAGACTGTCTGCTGCGAGCAGGAATCCTTCATAATATTCCACCATGCGGGGATTATCTTTCATGATTCCGTTTTCGTTGGTCGTGAACGGCAGGATTACGGCTGCCCTTATCACATTCATGTTCTTGCTTGTCGGCCGGCTTTGTCTGAACAGTTCTTCGTTGGTAGGTACAGTCTTCTTGGCTGTCTCTTCCATATTTTTTTCAGCCTGAGAGTAGGGGATGAATAGGTAGGTGCCTCTTTTCAGCTTTCCGTTCTTGAGTCCCGGATTCAGTGCAATCAGCTCGTTTTCAGTAATGCCATATTGCTTGCAGATGCTGAAGACGGTTTCTTTTCGCTCCACTTTGTGCATTGTTTTCCATTCTTTCTTTTTTTCTTCTTCAGCGGCTGGAGTCCCTGACTTTGCAGCGTCGGCTTTCTCCTTTTCTTGTGCCGGAATAAGTACGACTTGTCCCGCCCGGAAGTTACTTGCGCTCAGTCCCGGATTGGCTTCGCAAATCTTTTGGGCTGTCACGTTATATTTTACGGTAAGCTGATACAAAGTCTCTTTCGGCTGGATGGTATGGAAAGTCGGCTTTTCCTTGTTGGAGCCGTCATTGGCCAACGGAATTTTCAGCGATTCTCCTATACGTATCTGCCTGTCGCTTCCCGGATTCAGACGGACTATGTCATCCATGTTCACGCAGTAGGTGTTTGCTATCGAATAAAGGCTTTGTCCTTTGGTTACTGTATGAAGGAAATATCCGTTTTCAGACTGGGCTTTCAGCGTGCCTCCGACGCTCCCTACTGTCAGGATGAGGGAGAGGCATAGTATATGCATTAGCTTCATTTTCTGTCGTAATGGTTTAGTCGATGGGCAAAAGTACAAAAAAAGTTCATTATCTAAAGCAATAAAGCTCAAATATCTCTATCTTTGCGGAGATATAAGAACTGAATATGACTGAAGGAACGGAAACGATTGACGTGCAGGGTGCGCGTGTTCATAATCTGAAAAACATAAATGTCTGGATTCCTCGCAACAGTCTTACGGTTATAACGGGATTGAGCGGGAGCGGAAAGTCCTCACTGGCTTTCGATACGATTTTTGCCGAAGGGCAGCGCCGGTATATAGAGACATTTTCCGCATACGCACGAAATTTTCTTGGAGGGATGGAGCGTCCGGATGTGGATAAGATTACGGGGCTGAGTCCGGTAATTTCCATAGACCAGAAGACTACCAACAAGAATCCGCGTTCAACGGTGGGTACGACTACCGAGATTTATGACTATCTGCGTCTTCTCTTTGCCCGTGCAGGAACCGCCTATTCATACCTGTCGGGAGAAAAAATGGTCAAATATACCGAAGATCAGATACTTGACCTTATTTTCAGGGAGTATCAAAACCGGAAGATTCTTATACTTGCTCCTTTGGTACGTACACGTAAAGGACACTACAAAGAGCTTTTCGAACAGGTACGGAGAAAAGGTTATCTATATGTGCGTGTGGACGGAGAGGTGAAAGAGATAGTACACGGCATGAAGCTCGACAGATACCGGAATCATAATGTCGAGGTGGTCGTGGATAAGATGGGAGTCAGCGGCAAGGACGGAACCCGCCTGAAACAGAGCGTGATTAAAGCCATGCAACTGGGCGACGGCCTGCTGATGGTACTTGACGTTGATACCGGGAATGTGCGTCACTATAGCAGACGTCTGATGTGTCCGGTTACAGGGCTGTCTTATCGTGAACCCGCTCCACATAACTTTTCATTCAATTCGCCTCAGGGAGCCTGCCCGCATTGCAAAGGGCTCGGATACGTGAACCTGATTGATGTTGACAAGGTGATTCCTGACCGTTCGCTGTCCATCCATGAAGGAGCGGTCGCTCCGTTGGGAAAATACAGGAATGTGATGATTTTCTGGCAGATCGAAGCTCTTATGGAGCGTTATGAGTTGTCACTGAAGACTCCCATTAATGAAATTCCTGATGAGGTCATACATGAGGTGCTATATGGCTGCGACGAACGCCTGAGGATCAAAAGTTCGCTTATCCACACCAGCTCCGACTATTTTGTACCCTATGAGGGTATAGTCAAATATATCCAGATGATGCAGGAGAATGACGTCTCGTCGTCAGCACAGAAATGGGCAGATCAGTTCGCAAAGGTTGCGGTGTGTCCGGAATGTCACGGAGCGCGTCTCAATAAGGAAGCCTTGCATTTTCGCATTCATGACAAGAATATATATGAGCTGGCTTCGATGGACATCCGTGATCTGTATGATTGGATGTGCCATGTGGAGGAATATATGGATAACAGGCAGCGTGTCATCGCGTTCGAAATACTTAAGGAAATCCGTACCCGCGTGAAATTCCTGCTTGATGTAGGACTTGAGTATCTCTCGCTCAACCGTTCGTCGGTAAGCCTTTCGGGAGGTGAGAGCCAGCGCATACGGCTTGCCACACAGATAGGTTCGCAGCTTGTAAACGTGCTGTACATACTTGATGAACCGAGTATCGGTCTGCATCAGCGTGACAATATACGCCTTATAAATTCATTGAAGGAGCTTCGTGATCTTGGAAATACCGTAATAGTGGTGGAACACGACAAGGATATGATGCTGGCGGCCGATTATATCGTGGACATGGGACCCAAGGCGGGAAGACTTGGCGGCGAGGTGGTGTTTGCTGGTACTCCTGCTGAGATGTTTGCTACAGACACGCTGACCTCAGGCTATCTGAACGGAAAACTGAAAATAGATGTCCCGGCCGTGAGACGTAAGGGAAACGGAAAATCAATCGTCCTGAAGGGAGCTGCCGGCAATAATCTGAAAGGCGTGGATGTGGAGTTTCCTCTTGGGAAGCTTATTTGTGTGACAGGAGTGTCGGGCAGTGGAAAATCTACTTTGATTAACGACACCTTGCAGCCGATTCTTTCGCAACACTTCTATCGTTCGCTTCAGGAACCGTTGCCATACGCTTCGGTGGAAGGACTGAAATTTGTGGATAAGGTGGTCAATGTTGACCAGTCGCCTCTCGGACGTACGCCGCGTTCCAATCCTGCTACTTATACCGGAGTCTTCTCTGACATTCGCAGTCTGTTCGTAGATCTTCCCGAGGCAAAGATACGTGGGTATAAGCCGGGACGTTTCTCGTTCAATGTGGCCGGAGGACGCTGCGAAGCGTGTGGCGGTAATGGATATAAGACTATCGAGATGAATTTTCTTCCTGATGTGCTGGTGCCTTGTGAGGTGTGTCACGGAAAGCGATACAATCGTGAAACGCTGGAAGTGCGCTACAAGGGAAAATCAATAGCCGATGTGCTTGACATGACTATCAATAGGGCAGTGGAGTTTTTTGAAAATGTGCCCCAGATATTGAACAAAATCAAGGTTCTCCAGGAAGTGGGATTGGGATATATCAAGCTTGGCCAGTCTTCGACCACTCTTTCGGGAGGGGAAAGCCAGCGTGTGAAACTTGCTGCGGAACTGTCTAAACGTGATACGGGAAAAACGGTCTATATACTTGACGAGCCTACTACTGGCCTGCATTTTGAAGACATACGTGTGCTGATGAACGTGCTTGACCGGCTGGTTGACAAGGGCAATACTGTGATAGTCATCGAGCATAATCTGGATGTCATAAAGATGGCCGACCACATTATTGACATGGGACCTGAGGGCGGCAAGAACGGCGGAGAGGTTTTGGTTTGCGGAACTCCTGAAGAGGTGGCGTATTCAGGGAAGGGTTATACCGCAATGTTTCTGAAGAAAGAACTGGAATAGTTGGAAATGATGGAAAAGGCAAGGATTACGAAGACAAATGCTGCACGTTTGTTGGATAAGGATAAGATAAAGTATGAATTGGTTCCTTATGAAGTTGACGAGGACGATTTGAGTTGTGTACATGTGGCGGCTACATTGGGAGAGAATATCGAACAGGTATTCAAGACACTGGTGCTTCATGGCGACAAATCCGGGTATTTTGTGTGTGTCGTGCCGGGGGAACATGAAATCAACCTGAAAATGGCAGCCAGGATTTCCGGCAACAAGAAGTGCGACCTGATTCCTATGAAGGAGTTGCTTCCTGTTACTGGTTATATTCGTGGAGGATGTTCGCCTATCGGCATGAAAAAGCATTTCCCCACTTACATTCACTATACCTGCAACGATTTCCCTTACATTTATGTAAGTGCAGGAGTCAGGGGACTTCAGTTGAAGATATCTCCGGACGATTTGGCCAGGGTATGCCGGGCGGAAATCTGCACACTGTTCTAAGTTGTTTTTTACAGATAAGAATATAAAAAAGTATAGATATGAAGTACGGAAAATGGATTGGCGGCATCATGGGATTTATGACTATGGGACCGCTCGGTGCTTTGGCAGGATTTGCCATAGGCTCTTTGTTTGATAAGGCGGCAGATGCCCAGATGTCTCAGGGCGGAGAGAGGCCGAACGATATGTATATGGGGCAGCGCAACAGTTTCCTGTTCTCCATGCTGGTGATGTCATCTTACATCATCCGTGCCGACGGACGTGTCATGCACAGTGAGATGGAGTATGTACGCCGGTTCCTTCGCACGAATTTCGGAGAGCAGGCAGAGGAGGAAGGTGAACGCATCTTGCTCAATCTTTTTGAACAGCGCAAGCGTATGGAGCGTACCGATCCTGCGGCATTCAAGAATATCATACACGATTGCGGAGAACAGATTGCCGTAAACCTGAGTTACGAACAGCGTCTTCAGTTGCTGGATTTCTTGGTGAAGATAGCACAGGCGGACGGCAATATATGCGCAGCGGAAATCGATGCACTGAAAGAGGTTGCTTTATATATGCGGCTCAATGTGCAGGATGTGGATTCAATGTTGAATATGGGCGGAAATTCGCTGGATGAGGCTTATAAGGTGCTTGAGGTATCTCCCTCTGCCACTGACGGAGAAGTCCGTGCTGCCTACCGTCGTCTGGTGCTGAAACATCATCCCGACAAGGTGGCTGCTTTGGGAGAAGATATAAGAAAGGCTGCAGAAGAAAAAATGCAGGCCATAAATGAGGCCAAAGAACGAATCTTCAAGGAAAGGGGGATGAAATAAGGCGGAACATTTAACGGTTCCGCCTTTGTTTTGCTGTCCGTATCAGTACAGGTCCTCTCCGTAGTCGAACAGCCATTCCGCATCTTTCAGAAGCGGATGGTGTCTGTCCTTCTCTGAAAGAATCACTTTGTCTGACGGGATTCTCCAGTCGATGTGCAGGTCAGGATCATCCCAGGCGATGGCACCCTCGCTTTGCGGTGCATAGAAGTTGTCGCATTTGTATTGGAATATCACTTCCGGTGTCAATACACTGAATCCGTGTGCGAATCCTCTCGGTACGAACAGTTGGCGGTGGTTGTCTTCGGAAAGTTCTACGGCCACATGCTGTCCGAAGGTGGGCGAACCTTTCCGGATATCGACAGCCACATCAAGTACGGCACCTTTGATGACCCTTACCAGCTTGCTCTGTGTGAATGGCGGTTTCTGGAAGTGCAGTCCGCGCAGCACGCCATAGCTTGATTTGCTTTCGTTGTCCTGTACGAATTTTACCGTGCGTACCTGTGCGTTGAAATCCCTTTCTGAGTAGGACTCGAAGAAATAGCCTCTCTCGTCCTTGAAAATGCGCGGCTCTATTATTACCACGCCGTCTATTCCTGTCTTTATGGCTTCCATCTCTTTATCTTGTTAGCTGTCTGTTCAATCCAGGTTTTCTATTCCCGTGCGTTCCACTTCGTCTATCACCTTCAGCAGATATTGCCCGTATTGGTTCTTCAGCATCGGACGTGCCAGTTCGCGCATCTTGTCCGCAGTAATCCATCCTTTACGGTAGGCGATGCCTTCCAGACATGCCACTTTCAGTCCCTGACGTTTTTCGATGACCTCAATATATGTGGATGCCTCAGCCAGCGAGTCGTGTGTGCCGGTGTCCAGCCATGCGAATCCGCGTCCCAAAGTCTGTACTTTCAGTTTTCCTCCGGCCAGGAATTCCTGGTTCACCGTGGTAATCTCCAATTCTCCTCGCGCTGACGGTTTGATGTGTCCTGCTATTTCCACTACTTCGTTCGGATAGAAGTATAATCCCGTCACCGCATAGTTTGATTTCGGTTTCTCAGGCTTTTCCTCGATGGAAAGGCAGTTGCCGTTCCTATCGAATTCTGCCACTCCGTAGCGTTCCGGGTCGTTCACCCAGTAGCCGAACACCGTAGCCTTCCCTTCCTGTTCCGCCGTGCGTACGGCTTCTTTCAACATTGATGTAAAGCCGTTCCCGTGAAAGATATTGTCACCCAATATCAGGCATGCCGTGTCGTTTCCGATGAATTCCTTGCCGATGATGAAGGCCTGTGCCAGTCCGTCCGGAGAAGGTTGTTCGGCATATTCGAAGTGTACCCCGAAATCACTTCCGTCACCCAGCAGTCTGCGGAATCCGGGAAGGTCGTATGGAGTGGAGATAATCAGGATTTCACGGATTCCCGCCAGCATGAGTACGGATATGGGATAATAGATCATTGGTTTGTCAAAAATAGGAAGCAGCTGTTTGCTGACTCCTTTCGTGATGGGGTAGAGGCGCGTACCCGAACCTCCGGCCAATACAATACCTTTCATATTACAGTCATTATTAGTCGTTTTATTTCGCAAAATAAAGGCTTTTCCGGAAGAATTCAAAGCGTGTTTGACATAAAAAATCCCTTTATCAAGTCCGTTAGGACGAGATAAAGGGATTTTGTCGTTTTAAGATATATGTATCTTTATTTCTCGATATCCACCAGTTCCACTTCAAATATCAGTGCGGAGAAAGGCTTGATCTTTCCTTGTTGACGGGTTCCGTAAGCCAGTTCTTGCGGAATGTACAATTCCCATTTTGATCCTACCGGCATCATTTTCAGGGCTTCCTGCCATCCTTTGATGACACCCCTTACGGCCAATGAGGACGGTTTGTTATCTTTAGACTTGTCAAACTCGGTTCCGTCAATCAGCGTTCCTTTGTAGTTCACCTTCACTCTTGACTTTTCTGTCGGGATTGGGCCGTTGCCTTTCTTGATGATTCTGTACTGAAGGCCGCTTTCAGTCGTCTGGATGCCTTCTTTCGACTTGTTGTTGGCTATGAATTCTTCGTTCTGTATCCTGTATTCGCCGAATTCTTCCTCCAGAGCTTTCATCTTGATTTCTTCAGATTTTGCATCCACATAGGCATTGGCGTCGTCAATGTTTTTGACGAGTCCTTCACCTTTTATCGTGGCAATGAAGCCTGCGATGAAGTTGTCCTTGTCGAGGGACTGTGTAGAGTCTTTTCCGAAGATTCTGTTGTTGTTATATGTGATCATCTCATCGTTGCTGATTTGCTGTCCTATCTGCATACCTGCCAGATAAGCCTTTTCCTTAGCGCTTGTTTCCTTGCATCCCTGTTCTATACCTCTGATGAAATCGGCTACGTTGGCTGTGTCTACGCCCAGACGTCCGTGTACGTAATCCATCAGACCGCGTGTGTTTGCCGCACCCAACATGTAAGACAGTGTGTCCACATCGCTTTTCAGGTTCGCTTTCGGAGCCTGAGAACATGATGCCAGTCCTGCGGCAGCGGCAAGCACCATTAAGAATGTTCCTTTTTTCATTTGCATTTTGTTTTTATAATACTTCAATTAATTCCACTTCAAAGATCAGGGTGCTGTGTGGAGGAATCATTTCTCCCGCTCCCTGAGGCCCGTATGCGAGATCGGACGGGATGTACAGCTTCCATTTTGCGCCTTCCGACATCAGCTGGAGCGCTTCCACCCATCCCTTGATGACCTGATTTACACCGAATACAGCCGGTTCTCCGCGCTTGACAGAACTGTCGAACAGCGTTCCGTCAATCAGAGTGCCTTCATAGTGGCACCGTACACGGTCGCTTGCTTTCGGCTTCTTCCCGTTTCCTTCCTTGATGACCTCATACTGCAGTCCGCTTGGCAGGGTGACTATATTGGGTTTCTTCTTGTTCTCTTCGAGGAAGAGCCTGCCTTTTTCTATGTTTTCCGCATTGATTCTGCTCTCAAGTTCCGTGAAATATCTGTTTACGATTTCACGCGCCTCGTTGTGTGTGATAGCTGTCTTGTTGCCCTCCAGCACGTCTTTCACGGCCTGTGCGAAATCGTCCGTCTGAAGGTCTTTCGCACCCATGCTCAGCAGATTCTGGCCGATTCCGAGACCGATGGCATAACTGAATTTGTCCATACGATAGTTTAAATATTTACTTTTTTTGCATTTTGCGCGCAAAGGTATCTTTTTTCCATGAAAAACCGGAATCCTGACTGATAAAATTTCTTATTTTAAAGGAATTCGGTACAAGATCAAAACATGGTCAGTTGCCCGTAATTGACCATTTTCCCGAACTGACAAGACAAAAAAATCCCCTTTCCTTCACTGAAACAGCTCCGGAAAGGGGAAAATAGAAA
>CAZSYY010000006.1:0-65452 GCA_964611375.1 uncultured Phocaeicola sp.
TTATTGGCAAAGTAACGGAAGAGTGGAGGGCTTTACAATGTGTATTTTATCGGATACTTACCTACCTTCAGGCATTTCACATACGAAAAATTATTCCCTTTGATGCGTGATTGCCTTGATGACAAGACCATTCCCAATCTTTCAGAATGGGTAAGTTATCTTTATAGACGATATATACTTGTTTCTTAAAAAGGTGATTTATTAGTTTCATGACAATATATATGGATATTCAGTAGTGACATTCTGTAAATATCATAAAATTAGCCAACCAATTCATAATATTTTGTATATGAACCAGCTGGCTAATTTTATGTTATTTACCAAATATCTCTAACTACCCTCCGAAATTGTCATACATAATGGCATTACTGTCAACGCCCAAACTGTCAAGCATTTTGATAACAGCATTCGACATCGGTCCGGGTCCGCACATGTAATATTCAATATCTTCCGGAGATTCGTGAGCTTTCAAGTAAGTCTCATACATCACCTGATGCACAAATCCCGGAGTATATTTGACTCCGGCTGCATCAGCTGCCGGATCAGGACGGTCGAGAGCCAAATGGAAATGAAAGTTCTTGAAATCCTTTTCCAACTGTAGAAAATCATCAAGATAGAATACCTCGTTCAGTGCGCGTGCACCGTAAAAATAGTGCATCACACGGTCTCTCGTATTCAGTGAACGGGTCATGTGCATGATCTGTGCACGCAACGGAGCCATTCCTGCACCTCCTCCCACCCATATCATTTCCTTCTTCGAGTCGAATATAGGATGGAAGTCACCGTAGGGACCACTCATTGTCACTTTGTCTCCCGGTTTCAGCGTAAATATATAAGAGGAGGCGATACCGGGCATCACGTCCTGGAATCCTACCTGTGGTTTCGGCTTGAATGGAGGCGTGGCGATACGGACTGTCAACATTATCCGATCCCCCTCAGCCGGATAATTCGCCATCGAATAGGCACGGACGGTTTCTTCAGTATTCTTGCATTTCAAGCCGAACAGACCGAATTTTTCCCACGACGGCATATATTCGCTGCCAATCATGCTCTTGTCTATATCCTTGTCATAGTCCATTTCAAATTTCGGTATCTTTATCTGTGCATACGAACCCGGTATGAAGTTCATGTGTTCGCCTTTCGGCAGCGCCACAATAAATTCCTTGATGAACGTGGCCACGTTTTTGTTTGATATGACTTCACATTCCCATTCCTTAACGCCCATGACAGATTCGGGTACTTTGATGGACATGTCGCTCTTCACTTTCACTTGACAGCCCAGACGCCAATGGTCTTTCTGCTGCTTGCGGCTAAAATGACCGATCTCGGACGGAAGGATCTCCCCTCCTCCTTCAATAACCTGACACTTGCATTGCCCGCACGAACCTTTACCTCCGCATGCCGATGACAGGAATACATCGTTGACAGCCAGCGTATTCAGCAGTGTAGAACCAGATTCAACGTTCAGTTCTTTGTCACTGTTGATGGTCAGTTTCACATTTCCGGAAGTGACAAGAAAATTCTTCGCCACCAGCAATATAACCACCAATACAAGGATGGTAACCAGAAACACACCTATACTTGCCAATATAAAATTTATATCCATAGTCTTCTTCCGTTAAATGTCCAAACCAGAGAAACACATAAAAGCCATCGCCATAAGCCCAACGGTGATGAACGTGATGCCCAGCCCCCTCAACGGAGCAGGAACATTCGAGTAGGCCATCTTTTCACGGACAGCCGCCAACCCTACAATGGCAAGCATCCATCCCAGTCCCGATCCCAAAGCGTATGAAATGGAATCCCACACATCTCCGATGTATTTTGCATCAGACGGACTGAGGTTGATACGCTGTTGCATGAAAAGAGAAGCTCCCATGATGGCGCAGTTCACGGCTATCAGCGGCAGGAAGATGCCCAGCGAAGCATAAAGTGACGGACTGAAACGTTCCACCACCATCTCGACAAGCTGTGTGATGGCTGCGATGACGGCAATAAAAAGTATGAAGCTCAGAAAGCTAAGGTCAACTCCCAAAATACCGTCGGCCGCCAGAACCTTGGTCTGGAGCAGATAGTTGACAGGAAGCGTCACCACCAGTACAAACGTGACGGCTATACCCAACCCGACGGCAGTCTTCACATTCTTCGATACGGCAAGATACGAACACATACCCAGGAAGAAGGCAAAGATCATATTGTCCACAAATATAGAACGGACCAGCAAGCTAAAAAAATGTTCCATAATTCTCAGAATTGATTGTTATTCGTTTTCCTGCAGTTCTTTATGTCTCGAACGCTGATACCAGATGAAGCAAGCCACGATGATGAGAGCCATCGGAGGCATCAGCATCAGCCCGTTGTTTACGTAACCGGCATCCTTCACCGCATCATAGTTAAGTATGTTATACCCAAGCAATGTTCCGGATCCGAGAAGTTCGCGGATGAATGCCACCATCACCAGAATTTTTGCATATCCCAGTCCGTTCCCAAGACCGTCAAGACATGACTCCCACGGTCCGTTTGACATGGCAAAGGCTTCGAGCCGTCCCATCAGGATACAGTTTGTGATAATAAGACCCACATAAACTGAAAGCTGTACACTCACATCGTAAGCGAATGCTTTCAGCAGTTCGCTCACTATCGTCACCAAAGCAGCCACAACCACCAACTGGACGATGATGCGTATGCGGTTCGGTATGGTTTTTCGTATCAATGAAATCACTACATTCGAGAATGCGGTAATGACGGTGACAGACAAGCCCATCACGATTGCCGGTTCCAGTTTGGAAGTCACGGCCAAGGCCGAACATATGCCCAACACCTGTACCGTAACCGGGTTGTTCATGCTTATAGGAGCCGAAAAGACCTCCTTGTTTTTTGTTGAAAATAGATTTCCCATCGTTTGGTCTCCTTTTTAGTCTTTTGATGTTAAAAAATTGCAGTAGTAAGCCAGACAATTTTTCAGCATGGAGTCCACTCCGACAGAAGTGATCGTTCCGCCGGATATGCCGTCCACCTGAAAGTCCGGCTTGTCAACCTTTCCGAACTTCACGACACTAAGACTGACATCATTACCGTCCATCACGTGTTTGCCCTTAAACTCGTCCTGAAAATGTTCGCCAGCAATCTCAGCTCCAAGACCGGGAGTCTCGGAAGCATGTGAGAAATATGTGCCGTACACCGTATTTCTGTCGTCATTGAGAGCCACATATCCCCATATTGCTCCCCAGAGACCGGCGCCAAATACGGGAATAACATATTTTGTCTGACCGTCAACCTCGCACACAAATACGTGCGCACGGCCATTTTCCTTTAATTCCTTTTCATATCCGGTCACAAACGCCCCTTCATAGGGAGTCAACGTACCGTCTTCAGACACAATCCGGTCAGCCTTTACCACTTCAGCAAACATGGTTTCAACATCTGCGGCATTCCGGATACCCAATGAAGACAGGATCTGTTTTTTGGTGTCAAGCTCTACATTCTTCCCCTGCAAGTCACTCAGGGAAGAGTTGACGAAAGCCAGCAGAAATGCCACGATTACAACCAGAACCGAAGCATATATTATAGTATAGGAATTACTGTTCGTGTTCATTGCTTTTCGTTTTTTATTTATTAGACACTGCACGTTTGGCACGCCGTGAGATATTGTTTTCCACCACTACATAGTCTATCAGCGGAGCGAATATGTTCATCAGCAGAATGGCGAGCATCATTCCTTCGGGATAGCCCGGATTGAGCACACGGATGATTATGGCCATGGCACCGATAAGGAAGCCATAGACAAACTTTCCGTTCTCGGTACGTGAAGAAGTCACTGGATCCGTAGCCATGAACACGGCACCGAAACAGAATCCTCCCAGACACAGATGTTCGTACCACGGCATGTGGGCGATGGCCGTATCCGGTCCCCATGCGTTGAAAATCAATCCCATCACTGCGCCGCCGACAAACACGGACAGCATCGTCCTCCAGCTTGCCACACCGCTCCACAGCAAAATCACGGCACCGATGGCGATGGCAATCACACTCGTTTCACCGATAGAGCCGGGGATGAAACCGGCAACCATGTCCCATGAGAACTCCGGACATTCGGCTGTCTTGGCAATGCCCAGCGGAGTGGCTGCCGTCAGTCCGTCAACTGATGCGCCCAGACCCAATACGCTGTTGCCTGACACCCAGACCGCGTCTCCCGACATGCTGGCGGGATAGGCGAAAAACAGGAAAGCACGGGTAACGAGCGCAGGATTGAAAATGTTCATTCCCGTCCCTCCGAACACTTCCTTTGCGAAGATGACAGAAAAAGCAACCGCAATGGCCAGCATCCACAGAGGACATCCTACCGGCACAATCATAGGTATAAGAATACCGGAGACCAGGAAACCTTCCTGTATCTCTTCCTTCTTCCACTGAGCCACTGCAAACTCGATACCCAGTCCCACCACATACGAGACGATGATCTTCGGCAGTACCGACAGGAATCCGTAAGCGAACATCTGCCAGAAGTTGCCTTCGGTACCTGTGGCATGGAAATGCTGATAGCCCACGTTGTACATGCCGAACAGCAGGGCCGGCATGAGCGCAATCACCACAAACGACATTATACGCTTGCTGTCGATGGCATCGTGGATGTGTGTCCCCGTCTTCGAGGTGGTGTTCGGAACGAACAGAAACGTCTCAAACCCATCGAATACGGAACGGAAAGCATGATACTTGCCTCCCTCCTCGAAGTTTGGCCTTATCTTGTCAAGATAGTTTCTTAATGCATTCATTATTGTCATTGATTTAGATTAGCACATTTCTTTGCGGAGCATATCCAAGCCTTCGCGTACGATACGCTGCAGTTCCATCTTCGAAGAGCATACGAACTCACACAAGGCAAAATCTTCCGGAGCCACTTCGTAGATGCCCAGAGCCTCCATCCTGTCAATGTCACCGGCTATTATTGCCTTGATGAGGTATTCGGGAAGGATGTCCATCGGGAACACGCGGTCGTACTCGTTCGACATGATCATGTGGCGTTCTCCGCCTTTTACGCGTGCATCGAGCACATATTCCTTTTTTCTGCCCGTGAGCCAGCTGAAATAAGAGTGGCTCGTGCTGAAGTCATTGGGGCGCGGCATAATCCATCCCAGCATCTCATGCTTGTTATTTCCCTCAGGAATCACGGTCAGCTGGTTGTGGAAGGCTCCGAGAAATCCGTTGGACGCCACCTGCTTGCCTGTAAGCACGTTGCCGCTTATATATCGCAACTCCTTTCCTCCGGTCACGTTTCCGGCAAATACACCTGTAAGCATTGCACCTGCCTTCAGCTTGCAGTAGAAAGGTTCAAGCACTTCCGAACCGGTTACAGCCACCGTACGTGTCAGATCGACACGGCCGATATTGAACAGCCTGCCTATGAATATCACAACCTGCGGGTCAACGGTCCATACGGTTTCCCCCTTGTTCACGGGGGCCACATGGTTGATCTGCACACCAACGTTTCCTGCCGGATGCGGACCGTCAAACAACGTCACCGTGACGTTTTTCGCCTGCACCAAAGCAGGGGCCTTCTGCCTTGCACTGACTCCCAGATAGGTCTTTGCTATTTTTGCCAAAGCATCAAGCCCTGTCTGGAAATCATCCTCCTGGCCCTTGAGCACAAATTCGAAATCAGGAGCGAGCGGACTGCTGTCGAATGCCGACACGAATACGGCGCGGGGAGCCACGCCCGGGTCGGCCACCACGTCATACGGACGCTGGCGGACAAAGGCGAACAGTCCCGATTCGAGCAGCGCATCCTTCACTGCCTGCCCGTCCATCGAGGCCACATCCTTTCTGCCGTACTCCACAAAGTCCTGTTCGGCAGCAGCTTCCACCGTAATGTTCATTATTTTCCGCCGTGCACCCCTCTCCACGCTTGTAACTACGCCGCTGACGGGCGACACGAACTTCATCTCAGGATGGTTCTTGTCTATAAACAAAGGACCTCCAGCCATGACATATTCCTGTTCCTTCACGACCATTTTCGGCGAAACGCCAGTGAAGTCATCGGGACACAAAGTATAAAATCCCGGTTCGTCCACTTTTTTCACCTCAGCAACAGCCTTACCTTTCAGGTTTATGTCCAATCCTTTGCGCAATTTAATGATATTTGCCATGTTAGGTTTATAAAAATGGTTTCTGTTTTTTCAGACGCAAAAATAGCGAAAAAAGGATGAATTATCTCCTATTTGCCTGTCTGATTGCAAAAATATTTTTCCATATACATCAATTTCTGTCTTGTCTGTATCATTTTGCAATATAAAGGATGCAAAGTTTTGAATCGCCGCAGGGCATCAACTCAAACATGCTTATACTTCAGGCAAAACCTCAGCTTGTTTTCGATAAAGCCTCCGCGCGTTTTTTTCAGGTTGTTTTCATGTATAAAACTACAAATTCTTCTCCTTAGTGTCCTGTGCAGGACGTGAAATTTTTCAAATTACCGGCTGCGAAAAGATAGTTATTCAAGCGATATTTGTATTTTTGTCTGTTACATTTACTACTTCTATACGAATGAGCCTTGCCACATGCATAAAGGGAACTATTCGCTTCACCATAATTTTCTTATTGGTGTGCTATTTCGGATTGATCGCTCTGATCAATCTTTCAGGCATACAGCGCCGGCTTTCGGACTGTGTGTCAGCCGAATTGTCCTCCTTATTGCAAACGGAAGTAACAGTGGGTAATATCGATCTCGGTTTCCTTAACCGGATCATCATACAGAACGTCAAGATTAATGACAGACAAAATCGGGAAATGTTCCGCGTGTCACGCATCTCGGCAACATTTGACATGCCGTCATTGTTCCACAGGAAAATAAGCATAAGCAGCGTGCAGCTGTTCGGCCTGGATATCCGTATGAACCGTGAGAATCCGGACATGCCACTCAACTGTCAGTTTATCATTGATGCCTTCGCGCCGAAAGACACGGTGAAAAAAGAAATGAACATTGATTTGAGGATCAACTCCGTACTCATACGTCGCGGACAGATAAGCTACGATGTGGTGTCTGTACCGGAGACGAAGGGGCGGTTCAATCCCGGCCATATTGCCATAAACGATCTCTCGGCTACGGTCTCCCTGAAGGCACTTCGGACGGATTCGCTGAACCTGCAACTGCGGCGCATGAGTTTCAACGAACAGAGCGGACTGCAACTGAAACGTTTCCGCTTCAGGCTGACGGCTAACCGCGAAAGAATCACACTTGGGGACTTTTCGCTGGCTCTTCCCGGCAGTGTCCTGTCTGTGGATACGTTTCTCATTTCCGACTTCTCTCCCGATGAGTTTCCCAACATAAACGAACAAATACGCTATTCCGGAAACGCACGTGCGACAGTCACTCCTGCCGACCTCTCCATGTTCTTTCCGGCCCTTTCGCATTTCAGTGACACGGTCGGCATGCAGATGCGCTTTTTCGGACGTGGCAAACGCCTGTCGTGCCCGGAATTTGTCGTATCAGGTGCGGGGAAAGAAGTTATGGTACGCGCTGAGGGAACGCTTGATGCCAATTCGAATACTCTCCCACCTTATCTTTACGGAAATGTGTCACAGGTATATTGCAGCGAAGAAGGAATGAAATGGCTTGTCCGTAACATTAACGGAGGTTCATCCATACCCTCAACCCTTGAGCGTATGAAGTTTCTGCGTTTCGGGGGACAGGTGTCCGGCTATCCCACTAAGTTCACTGCACACGGTCTGTTGCAGATAGACCCTGGATATGTCAATGCCAATGTGACCATGTACACCGATACTTTGAATGGGGTCAAAACCTTATCAGGACAGGTGGCATCCGAAGACTTCGGACTCGGACAATTGCTCGGCAAAGAAAACCAAATAGGAAAAGCCTCGTTCAACCTCGAACTTAAAGACCTCAAATACAGCAACCGGCAGTTCGAATCATACATAAAGGGAACGGTAACCGCATTGGAATACAACAACTATACTTATTCCCAGATCGTTTTGGACGGAAACGTCAGGCCCGGATGTTTCAACGGACATATGTCAATCGACGATCCCAACGGCAGTGTTCGCTTCGACGGCAGTTTTGTCACCGACCAGGTCGTACCAGCCATCAATCTGAAAGCTGTCATGAAAAATTTTCGGCCTAACAGACTCAACCTGACAAATAAGTATGAGGACACCGAATTCTCCCTTAATCTTACTGCCGACTTCAGAGGGAATTCCATCGATGACATGCTGGGGCAAATCACGATTGACAGTCTTACCATAGACTCGGAAGACAACAATCTTGATTTCTTCATGCCTTATTTCAATATAACGGCAGGCTCTTCCGAAAGTGATGACGGGAAGGCTATCCGGATAAACTCTCCGTTCTTACACGGAACATTGCAGGGACAATACTCATACCGTTCAATTGCTGCAAGTATCAGAAAACTCATACGGAAGTATATCCCATCATTGCTTTCGGAAGGACGAGAAACGCACGAAACAAGCAACAAATTCCGTTTCAGCCTGTCAATGGAGAACAGCGACATACTTTCAAAAGCGTTCAACATACCATTAACACTGCAGATGCCTGCAAACCTCAACGGGCATGTCAATGACAGCACCGGCGATATAAGTATCAGCGGATATCTGCCGCAATTCAGCTATAATGGGAATCAATATGAAGCGGGAACATTGCTGTGCAAGAACACTAATGACACACTGGAGTGCCAGTTTCGGCTAAGTGCGTTGATGAAGAAAGGGATTATGTTCAATTTCTCCCTATTTGCACAGGCCAATGACGACAGAATGCACACCACCCTGTATTGGGGAAACAATGCCCAAAAAACTTTCAGCGGGAAATTGGATGCCGTTACAACATTCTTTCCGAAATCCCCAGACAAGCCGTTCGGAACAAGAATCGACATTAATCGGAGCGAAATAGTCCTCAACGATACTGTATGGCACGTACACCCTGCCACTGTTTCGCTGGCAAAAGACAGCATCGAGATACGTAACTTCCTTTTTGAGCACGCCGACCAGCACCTGCGCATCAACGGACGGATAGGAAAGACTGACAACGACTCATGTATTGCAGAACTGAAAAACATCGGTTTCCGGTATATAATGGACATGGTACAGTTCCACGACGTAAGTTTCGACGGACAGATAAGCGGAAAGGCACAACTCCTTCATCTGCTTAAAGAACCGTCCATGAAAGCCAAGCTCAAGATAGACAATTTCCTGTTGAACGGGGCGCTGCTCGGAAACGCGGACGTTACAGGTATGTGGAACAATGAAGCAGAAGGGATTCATCTGTATGCCGATATCAGGAAGGACAAAGACTGTACTACCATAGTGGATGGACACATCTCGCCCAAACAAAAAGGACTTGACCTGAACATTCAGGCCGGAGGTACCCCATTGTCATTCCTCCAGCCTTTCGTACAGAAAATATTCGATGGCGTATACGGGGAAGCATACGGAAGAGTACGGCTTTTCGGACCATTCTCACAACTGGATCTCGAAGGTGCGGTAAAGGCAAGAATGGGCATGAAAGTGGGCATTCTCAACACCGGTTTTGAGGCCCATGCGGATTCTGTCCGCATAACGCCGGGTGAGATCCGCTTTACCGATGTCAGGATATCGGACACTGAAGGACATATGGGAACGGCAAACGGCACGCTGTACCACTCGAATATGAAGGATATACGGTATAGGTTTTCTTTCAACACGGATAACATGCTTGTATATAACACTTCGGCATCCACACCTGAATTTCCGTTTTACGGACAGATATACACTACAGGCAACATTCTCATACGTGGAGGCAGGAACCAGCTGAACGTAGACGGGACAGTACGTGCCGATGCACAAACAAACTTCTTTTATGTGTTCGGAAGTGCGGCCGAAGCCACCAACAGCGGATTTATCACATTTGTGGATCATACCCCACGCCGCAAACAACTGGACACCGAAACGGAAATTTATCATTATCTCAATGCGAAGACTGAAAAGAACGATGAAGGCGAACAAACCGACGTATATATAAATCTGCAGATTGAACCGACAGAACAGGCAAGCATGAGAATCATAATGGATCCTGCGGCTGGTGACAATATTCTGGCGCACGGTACCGGCAATCTGCGCATCAACTTCTTTAATAAGGGTGATTTCCAGATTTTCGGTACTTACAATATCACTGACGGAATATACAAGATGAGCCTTCAGAACGTCATACGCAAGGATTTTACGTTGCAACCCGGAGGAACAGTTACGTTCAACGGCAATCCGCGCAATGCCACCATGAACGTGCAGGCCGTCTATACGGTCAATTCGGCCTCGCTCAATGACCTGATTGCTGACGCTTCGTCTTCAAAGGGAAATGTCCGTGTGAACTGCCTGTTGAATCTTAGCGGAAACCTGACTTCGCCGGATTTGAAGTTCGACATAGAACTGCCTACGGTAAGCGATGAAGACCAGGAACTTGTACGCAGCCTGACAAGTACGGAAGAACAGATGAACACGCAAATAATCTATCTGCTGAGTGTAGGGAAATTTTATACGTATGACATAGCGGCGGAGAACTCCACCATGTCGGATCCCACCAGCTCGTTGGCGTTCAACACTTTGTCGGGACAACTAAACAACATGCTCTCGGAAGTCATAAACAGTCAGAACTGGAACATTGGCACTAACCTCACTACGGGTGAAAGGGGATGGAGCGATGTGGAAGCGGAAGCCATACTGTCGGGACGATTGCTGAACAACCGTCTCATCATCAACGGAAACTTCGGCTACCGGGAAAACATACTGCAGAACACCAATTTCGTGGGAGATTTTGAAGCTATCTGGCTTCTGACTCCAAGCGGGGAATTCCGTCTGCGCGGATACAACGAGACCAACGACCGCTACTTTACAAAGTCGACATTGACGACTCAAGGCATCGGTTTGATATACAACAAAGATTTCAGTCATTGGAGCGAACTGCTTGATTGGTTTCTCCGCCGTCGTCGCAACCGTTCCACCCAACAGAAACAGGAAGATGAAAACAAGGCTGCTGCACAAAATGAGACAACGCCTTCAGTACAGAATCAAAATTAAATCAGACAATAATGGATAACAATTTTTTTCTGCCATCAGAATGGCATCCGCAAAGTTACATACAGCTTACATGGCCACATGCAGGAACCGACTGGGCATACATGCTCGACGAGGTGGAAAAGTGTTTTGTGGATATCGCACGGGAAATCGCATCGAGACAGTCGCTTCTGCTTGTTGCCCCAGAATTTCCCACAGCACTCGATGACTTTCCTTTCCGAAACCGCATACATTTTGTCCAGTGTCCGACAAACGACACCTGGGCTCGCGACCATGCTTTCATAACCCTTGTCGGACGGGATTCCTCCCCGCTGTTGCTTGATTTCTGCTTCAATGGATGGGGAATGAAATTTGCGGCTAACAAGGACAATCTCATCAATTCCCGTCTTGCGGAAGAGGGAGTGCTGAACGGGAGGTACTGCAACTGTCGTGACTTTGTGCTCGAAGGAGGCTCGATAGAGAGCAACGGTGAGGGTACGTTGCTGACCACATCGACCTGTCTGCTCGCACCCAACCGGAATGATACAATGTCGCGCTCGGATATCGAACAATATCTTATGAAACGTTTCAATCTACGGAAGGTGTTATGGCTTGACTACGGCTATCTAGCTGGAGACGATACTGACAGTCACATCGATACGCTGGCACGCTTTTGTCCGAACAATACTATCGTTTACGTAAAATGTACTGACAAAAAAGATGAACATTACGAGGCTTTGCAGTCAATGGAAAACCAGCTAAGGACATTCAGTACGATTGATGGATCTCCGTACCGGCTGTTGCCTCTGCCCATGCCGGAGGCTATCCGTGACGAATATGGACAACGGCTTCCTGCCACTTACGCCAACTTCCTGATTATGAATACAGCCATACTCTATCCCACTTATGCTCAGCCGGAAAACGATTCGCTTGCAGCCGAAGTGCTTGCAAACGCTTTCCCCGGACGCGATATAGTAGGAATAGACTGTCGTGCTCTGATACGTCAGCACGGTTCGCTGCATTGCGTCACCATGCAATATCCCGATTCTGTCGGCGACCGCATATGATTTTATTTAGAAACAAATATTTATCAATCACTTATGAAGAAAACCATTCGTGTTGGCATTGTCCAGCAATCGTGTACTGATGAGACCGGAATGAACATGGAAAAGTTGCGCCGCAACATTGGGTCTGTGGCTGAGAAAGGTGCACAGCTTGTCGTTTTGCAGGAACTTCACAACACTCTGTATTTCTGCCAGACGGAAAACACCTCCATGTTTGACTTTGCTGAACCTGTTCCGGGTGCATCTACCGAGTTTTACAGCAAAATAGCAGCAGATTATCACATAGTGCTGGTCACTTCGCTTTTCGAACGGCGAAGTCCGGGACTATATCACAACACTGCCGTAGTGTTCGATACAGATGGAAACATCGCCGGAAAATACCGCAAGATGCATATCCCCGATGATCCGGCCTATTATGAAAAATTCTATTTCACACCGGGGGATCTCGGTTTTGAGCCTATTCAGACTTCTCTCGGAAAACTCGGTGTGCAGGTATGCTGGGATCAATGGTACCCGGAAGGGGCGAGACTGATGGCGTTGAAAGGAGCCGAACTGCTGATTTATCCTACTGCCATAGGATGGGAAAGCACTGACACTGAGGATGAAAAGAAACGTCAGTTAGATGCATGGATGACCGTGCAGCGGGGACACGCCATAGCCAACGGACTTCCTGTTATAGCCGTAAACCGTGTGGGGCATGAGTCCGATCCGTCTGGCATTACAAACGGTATTCAGTTTTGGGGAAACAGTTTCGTTGCCGGCCCGCAAGGTGAAATCATAGCACAGGCAGACGGCTTCAAGGAAGAAAATATGGTAGTTGAGATAGACATGGACCGCAGCGAGAACGTACGTCGCTGGTGGCCGTTCCTTCGCGACCGTCGCGTGGAAGAGTTCGGCCAGCTCACCAAGCGTTTTATAGACTGAAAGGCAATACACTTAAAATCATAATAAATGTTACAATACAGACAAAAACCATGTCATTTGTTTGCAGAATAAAGAAAAGTCTGTACATTTGCACTGTGTTTTTCATAGTATTAGATTTTAAGGTTAACAAAGGTTGGAGTACGGCGGTACTCCTTTTTTTATGTCCATATACTTTCCATCGGTCAAGTATTATGCCGATGTCAGCGGATCAGTTCCATCATCTTGTCATAGGTGAAGTCTGAGAAATCAGGGATCACCATCCTGCACTTGTCGGCAATAGCCTCTCTCGGATTGGTTGTACACAAGCCTACAACCGCCATTCCGGCAGCGTTTCCGGCTGCAATGCCGTGAAATGAATCTTCGAATACCACACAATTTTCAGGAATCGTGGCAAATGTCCGGGCACCGAGCAGGAAACAGTCGGGAGCGGGTTTGGAGTGTGTGAACATTTCCGCCGTCAGAATCCTGTCGGCCAATTCTTTCAGCTCAGGATGAACCGAATACACGCTTTCCATTTTCTTTTCGTTTGAGCTGGTCACGATAGCTGTCTTCACACCGTGAATCCGCAGATCGCACATGAAATCCGTCACGCCCGTCACGTATCTGTAATCCATGTGAGCCTCGAAGTCATTGAGCCTTTCGGTGATCTCTGCCTGTTCCTTCTCCATCCCGTCAAAATATTTGCCGTAAATCTGTTGAAGTGTCTGCCCCTTGATTATCTTTCCAAATTCTTTATACTCAGGATGATATTTCTCACCCACTCCATTCCAGAAGATGCTGTACTGGGATTCCGTATCCATAACCACCCCATCGAAATCAAAAAGGGCAGCCACATTTTTGGTAAAGTCCATTTTCATTAAATTTTGATTCAAATTGTTAGATGGCGCAAAGTTTGCAAATATCCTCTCATATTCCTAACTTTAATAGTGATTTTAACGAAAAAGAATCGTATGAAGACAGTCTTTTCCCAGATCAGCTGAACAGCAGTGCAATGTTCATCGCGGATACCACAATGGCAATGGAATACAGCACGAATGTACTCCAACGGGAATTTGCATATTTTCCCATCACGCGTTTGGAAGAAGTGAGGCTCACCTGAAGGAAAACAGTAAATGGTAGCTGTACACTCAATATCATTTGTGAAATTATAAGTCCCTGAAACGGGTCATTGATGAAGAATATCACCAACAAAGCCAATCCCAATGACAGTATCACACCGACCTTTGAATGTATATCTTTGATGTGGTACGATTCTCCGAACATACCGGCAAAAATGGATCCTGCCGCCATACCGCTGGTAACGGTGGACGAGAGACCGGCCATAAGAAGCGCCAAAGCAAAAATAGTACCGGCCTGGCTTCCCAATAGTGGGTCAAGGAGCGACTTTGCCTCCTGCAGTTCCTCCACTTGTACGCCATTGGCAAAAAACGTAGCGGCTGCAAGCAGTATCATCGCACTGTTGATGGCCCACCCTATGCTCATGGAAAAAAGTGTGTCATAAAATTCATATTTGAGCAGACGGCGAATAGAACTGTCGTCTCGCTTATTGTATTCGCGGCTCTGTACCACTTCAGAATGAAGGAACAGGTTATGAGGCATCACCACAGCCCCCAGCACGCTCATGATAATAAGCAGACTGCCTTCGGGTATGCTCGGCTTGACCCATGAGCAGACAGCCAAAGGCCAGTCGATGTCAACCAGAAACAGCTCATACAGAAAGGAAAGCCCTATTACGGAAACGAACCCGATTATGGAACGTTCTATTCGCTTGTAGGAATTGGTGAACAGCAGAATCGTCACCAGGACAGCAGTGAACAACGCTCCCCATATTATAGGCATGTCTACAAGCATCTGTAGTGCAATGGCACCTCCCAATATCTCAGCCAGCGAAGTTGAGACAGAAGCCAACACCGCACTTCCGAGAATGGGACGTGACACCCATTTGGGCGTGTATTGCGTAGCTGCCTCACTCAGGCACAATCCCGTCACAATACCAAGATGTGCGACATTATGTTGCAATATGATCAGCATGACGGTGGACAAGGTAACCACCCACAGCAGTGTATATCCAAAATCTGACCCGGCCGCAAAATTGGAAGCCCAGTTTCCCGGATCGATAAAACCCACCGTTACAAGAAGACCAGGACCAATATACTTGAAAATGTCAAGACCACCAAGATAACGCTTGTGATCCTTACGTTTCAGCTCCTTTATTATATTCCACATGACAAATTGTTCATATCGTTAAAACGTCATGAAAATACAGAAAGTCCACAAAAACAAAAAAGTCAGTCAGATTAATTTTAGTCGGAGGTCTGGAGGCTTCCCCACCCCGCCGCCTGGTACCATGCAACCGAAGTGCTGTAATATTCATCCCACGATGTATTGATTCCCTGATCCGGATAATACATTCCTATGCCGCAGAAACGGGATTCATCCACCACCACATTACCATAGGCATATTCCGAACCGGAAAGGCAGTACTTGGCAACTACAGCTTTATTAAGAGCTGACTGAATCGTCTCAGGCACTATTCCATCGTTCAGAACACGGAAAAAATCTCCTACATCAAAAGAAAAATACTTGTAACTGTTACCGCTATAGCCATACTGCTGTACATCATGATAGTCAAAGCTGGAAAAGTCAGCTTCCGAAATGGTTTCCTTCACTGCATCCGCCAACTGTTCCATTTGCGAACAGTCCATCAGTGCACATGTCCCCCACCAATCATTTTCCTTATTATAAGAGATAAAGTCACTGCATACTTGGGAAAAGCCGGACGTGTCACCATAAAGCGTTGGAAGTATCCTGTCGTATGGAAATCCATATACCGGAGTTTCCATGACTGAGCCTATCAGATAATCCGTCACGTTGCGAAGTTCATAACCCACTTCTGCCGTCCCCATCATGCAGGCATCAAAAAGTATGAAATCAAGTTTGTCAGAGAAACTGGATTGAAGTACATCGGCCAAATCCGGTATATCGATGTTATAGCCGTTGTCAACCCCGAATGCCATTGTCTGCACGGAATTGCCTTCCATCCAACTGGAGGCATGTGATCCGAATATCAGGCCGTAGCTTTTGGAAGGAGCGACCTCCTGCATATCCTGAAACACTTTCAGCATTACGGAAGGGTCAACAGCTACATACGAGCCGTTGTCCGTATAGACTTTCTTTTCTGCCACTTCCAACACATCGTCAATGGTTATACTGCCACTCAAGGCAGGTACGCCGTTGATATTCCCTTCACCGTCAGTGATAAACTTCATCAGTGTAGGGCCTTCAAATGTAGAGTCGCTTTCTCTGGGACGATAATAAATCAGCAATGTACACGCATCAGTCATTGAAGACAGGCCTTCATACATCCATATAACATTATTTTTCAGATAAGTGCTCAGATTATTGTTTGCTACCAGATAAGCCAATACCGTGCGTCCCTCACGCTCTGATATTTTTTCTTCCGGTATCTCGTTGGAGCATGAGGCCAGAAAAAGTGTAGCTACACTTGCACAGAAAAAGAAGAATCTTTGCCGCATTTTCATCACCATTCAGGTTTTTCAAAAACAAAATCAGGATTTACGTCCAAGATAACCAATGAATTACCTTTATTGTATTTTTCCTTTATTTTGTCTATTTCCTTCTGGAGGTTTTTCTTTTTTGTATTAAAGAATACAAAACATGTGCGGTTCTTTTGTCCCTCCTTATGTTCAAGATAATCTTTCAACTGAAAACTGTAAGCCGAACGCCCTACCAACATACCGTTAGGGTCAATCATAGCACTGTCAAGATACTGGATATCTGTAAAATAAACCAATGAGTCGGTAAAAGAAGCAGATCCACCTACCAAATATACACCGTACTGAATCTTATTTTTTGGTTTTTTACCCAATACAGATACAGTCAATAGAGTCATGAACAAGAAGCAAAGAATTTTTACACCACGCATAACATTTTCTCTTTTTGTTGCCGCAAATATAAGCATTTACAGACAAATACTGAAGGATAACATAAAAATTAACAAGGAAGAGACAGATTTCTCCATCCCTTCCTTTATTCCCGACAAATTGATATTGCTTATCCCAAATATGACTTGAGCAACTTGCTTCGCGAATTTTGTCTTAATCGTCTGATTGCCTTTTCCTTAATCTGACGCACACGCTCACGCGTAAGTCCGAATTTGTCACCGATTTCTTCCAGCGTCATTTCCTGCGTATTGATGCCGAAAAACATCTGGATAATCTCCTTCTCCCTTTCGGTCAGCGTGGAAAGTGCCCTGTCGATTTCCTTGGAAAGTGATTCGTTCACAAGGGAACGGTCGGCCATAGGTGAATCATCGTTCACCAGTACATCCAGCAGACTGTTGTCTTCCCCTTCCACAAAGGGAGCGTCAACAGAGACATGACGACCCGAAACTTTCAGTGTATCCGAAATCTTGTCAACCGGTATTTCCAGTTCGTCGGCCAGCTCTTCAGGTGACGGACGTCTTTCATTTTCCTGCTCAAATTTGGAGAAAGCCTTGCTGATCTTATTCAGTGAACCCACCTGATTCAACGGCAGACGTACAATTCGCGACTGTTCTGCCAAAGCTTGTAAAATGGACTGACGAATCCACCATACAGCATAACTGATAAACTTGAATCCACGAGTCTCATCAAACTTTTCAGCCGCCTTAATCAGACCCAGATTACCTTCATTGATTAAGTCCGGCAAACTAAGTCCCTGATTCTGATACTGCTTTGCTACTGATACTACAAAACGCAGATTTGCACGCGTAAGTTTTTCCAAAGCTGCACGATCGCCTTTGCGGATACGTTGGGCAAGTTCCACTTCTTCTTCTACTGTAATAAGGTCTTCACGCCCTATTTCCTGCAGGTATTTGTCTAAAGAAGCACTCTCCCTGTTAGTGATACTTTTAGTAATCTTTAACTGTCTCATTCTACATAAAACGATTTGGTCACAAAGGTACAATTTTTTTATCAGAGTTCTGATATTTTTACGCAAGTTTTTTATATGCGGCACACAAATATGGTAAATATGCAAAGTGTGTCCGGCAACAGATTATTCATCCATAGCCGGACACACTCCCTAAAATTAGGTTCTTCCGAACCTTCGTCAATCTTTCCCTTAAAACTTACCCATCGATCTTATTTATTCTTTGTCTGACAAATCTACTGCGTAGTAAGCTGTCTTGCCTGAAGGATACATACCGCTCAGAAACAGCACCGGTTCGGGCGACTGAGATGCAGATTTCACTGCTTCTTCCAAATCGCTCACAGTACGCAACTGCTTGTTGTTGGCTTTCAAGATGATGAATCCTTTGCGGATATCACTCTCCTTCATACGTCCGTTTGTTACACCGGTCACCTCCAGACCGTAACCGAGATTCAGCTCGCGCTTCAGTTCATCCGGGACTGCACGGAACGCTGCACCCAAGATTTCCATGTCGGCTTTCTTTATCACTTTCGTAGTGCCCTGAGCGTTTTTAAGTGTCAAAGAAAACTCCTTCTCGTTCTTTTCTCTGAATACTTTCACTTTTACTTTATCGCCGGGACGTTTTTGGGCAAGTATGCCCTGCAATGCAGCCATAGACTCAATCTTCTCACCGTCAATGCCTATGATTACATCATTCTTCTTCAGGACTCCTGCTGCAGAACCCTCCTCTGTAACCTCAACAACCTGTACGCCGTAGCCGATACCAAGCTCTTTCTGCTCTTTGCGAATGTTTTCCGGATAGTTTTCCTTGCCCATGTCACGCCCGCTGATGCCAAGTAATGCCCGCTGTACGGTTCCATATTGCTTAAGGTCGGTCACAACCTTTGTCATGATACTTGTCGGAATGGCAAAACCATAACCGGAATATGCACCTGTGGGAGAATACAGCATAGCATTGATTCCTACCAGTTCTCCGCGTACGTTCACCAGTGCACCTCCACTGTTACCCTGATTGATGGCCGCATCAGTCTGTATGAATGACTCAACCTGATTCGCGCCCAGTCCGCGCGCTTTCGCACTAACCACACCAGCTGTGACAGTAGAACCCAAATTAAACGGATTGCCGACTGCCAGCACCCACTCTCCCACTTTCAGATCATCGGAATTGCCGACCGGCATGGCAGGAAAATCATCACCCTCGATTTTCACCAGAGCCAAGTCAGTAGTCGGGTCTGTACCTATGACACGGCCTTTCAGTTCACGGCCGTCATGCAGTTTTACGTTGATTTCATCAGCTCCATCTATCACGTGGTTGTTTGTTACGATGTAACCGTCCTTCGATATTATCACACCCGAACCGAAACCGCGTTGCTCAGGTGTCTGTACCTGTTGCTGGCGTCCCCGGCCGTCACCGAAGAAGAAGTCGAAAAAGTCGGGCTGCGTCTCTATCACTTGGGTCTTGCTCCGCTGGACGGCCATGATGTGAACAACTGAATTGAGAGAACTCTCGGCCGCCTTGGTCAAATCGACAGGCTGCATATTGGAGGTATCCAAAGCTGCCGTCCGCAACGGAAAGGCTGCATTGAAAGCTTCATAGAAAGAACTGCTTTCCGCATTGTTTTTCTTCATCACCGCATAGGCCGTCACCCCGGCCACCCCTGCACTGACAGCTACGACTGCCGCAGCACCTATTACGAATTTAGTTACAGTTTTCATACGTTTAAAGTCTTTTAATTGTTAATTAAGCGCAGTTTTTAACTTTTTATTTGCTAAAGTAGAACAAATTCTATACGATTGTATCGTCAACAGTATCTTTTTTCCGTCTTTTAACAGAGCTTGTAAAGCGGTTAACCGCAGTTAACGAGGGTTATTGGCAAATTCACATTCATTATCAGTCACTTTTTCAGTAATCTGACAAACCGTCCCAAAATGGCCGTAAAAAAAGAGTTTCACGGAGACAAACACCGGAAACTCTTTGTTTATAAGCAGAATCAGTTTCTTTTCAAATACAGAAAATCAGTAATGACATCGGGAAGTTCCTCCTTGTAGTGTGTGACCATAATCATGGTCTTGTCCTTTCGTGCACAGAAAGTTTCGATTACGTCCTTCACCAAACGGCGGTTATATGCGTCAAGTCCGTGAAGCGGTTCGTCAAGGACCAACAGCTCCGGATCCTTTACAAAGGCGCGTGCCAACAGAACCATACGCTGTTCGCCGCTCGAAAGCTGAAGAAAGCTTCTGTCTTTCAGCCCGGCAATACCGAATATATCCATCCACCATTCGCATATCGCACGGTCTTCCTCCCTTACCTTTTTATAAAGGCCGACAGAGTCATGCAACCCACTTGCAACAATATCGACAGCCGGAAGGTCTTTCAGATAAGCCCTGTGCATCTCCGGACTGACATAACCGATGTGCCGCTTTATTTCCCAGATGCTTTCTCCGCTTCCTCTTTTACGCCCGAAAAGGGTTATGTCGCAGGCATAGCTTTGCGGATTGTCGGCACACACGAGACTCAGAAGCGTTGATTTTCCTGAACCGTTGTCTCCACACAAAGCCCATCTTTCACCGCATTTCACGCTCCAGTCCAAATCTTTCAGAATAGTCCGTTTACCGTAACGGATGCTGACCTTGTTCAGGTCAACGACATGTTCCGCACGATAAAGTACCTCTGCATAAGGAAGGTCGATCAGACGTTTTTTCTTTTCTTCCGGAAATACATGCAAAGGTATCTGAGGACGATGTCGGAGATATTCTTCCGATGTGACCTTTGTCCCCACAACACGATTCTCAACAGGAATAACGTGTGTGATAAACTCTGGTATTTCGTCTGCCCTTGAAAGTACCAGGACAACTTGCAGTCCACTCCTTTCCGTCAACCTGTTCAAAAGCTCCCGAAGCTGGCTGCGCGTCCCGGAATCAAGTCCTACGAACGGATTGTCCATGATCAGCATACGCGGGCCGGTCAACAACGTCTTCGTGAGCTGGAATTTCCTCAATTCTCCGCTTGACAGCAGAATGATGTGCTTGTCGAGCATATCCTCCATCCCGAACAAATCGTAGAGGGCCGTCTTCAGCTCTTCATCCTTGCATGGTGGAAGCAAGTGGCGCACCAAGGGCGCATCATCTATGTCATGAGTGTTCCAACGCTGCTGATAATAATAAGTTGCATCCGAATCTCCATACGAATCACGGAAAGCGATATATTTGATGTTGTCGCATGCCATCTTTGACCCGGAACCGGGAAAGCTGTACTCCACCTCGTTTAGCAGAAGCGGATAACGTCCTGTCACCATTCCTACCAACAGGCTTTTCCCGGCACCGTTCGGTCCCACAATGGCTACGTGTTCCCCTTCCTCTATCCGGAAGTTGACCGGCTCACGCATCCGGTATATAGGATTGCGGGGAACTCCGTTAACTATATTTATAACATTGCTCATGATTTTCTACTGATGTACAATCATCGCACTTCTCGGAGCCACAGTCATCTTGGCACCGTTTACGATTCCGAGCTTATCATCCAGACTTATTTTTCCGTCACAGCATACTATCCGGTATTTTCCTTCCGGAATCTCAATCTCCGCAGGTTTGTCATCCGCATTCAACACTACCGTGATGTTACGCCAAGTGTCACCTTCCGGAGCTCCGTTGATGCGGAAAGCCACTACATTGTCCGATGGCACAGACAGAAATTCCAAATGTTTCCGCACTTTGTCGGCATCACCCATACGGAATGACGGATGTGCCTTGCGCATGGCAATCAGTCCTTTCGTATAGTCAAAAAGGTCACGGTGTACAGTCTTGTTATGCCAGTCGATGGCATTGATACTGTCCGGACTGACGTACGAATTTGCAACGCCGTGCTTGTTGCGCATTATCTCGTCTCCCGCAAATATAAACGGTATCCCCTGGGATGTAAACACTGCTGTCATTCCCAGTTTAACCAACTCCTTCTGTTCCTTTTCAGTCGCGTCAGGGACGGTGGCACGGATACGGTCAGCTATACACATATCATCGTGACAGCTCATATAGCCGATCATCTGTGTGGGTTCTTCCGCCCAATTACGTAGCGGTCCTTCCAGCGAATCGGTCTCTATCTGAGGATGTGACACTCCACCGGCAATTCCGAACTTGATACCTTCGGAGAATCCTTTGAGACCGATAATGAATGCACCTTTCGAATCATCACCCCATGCGCCACGCAGACTGTCCCGGAACTCGTCGCCGAAAGCGGCGATACCCGGAAGTTTTTTCATGTTTTTCTTCAAAGCCGACTCTTCTTCAGGCAACTGCGGAGCCTTGGCAGCCCATCCTTCTCCGCCGATATAGATTGTAGGATCAATCTTGTCGAGTGCGGAACGTATTTCTCTCATGGTCTCGATATCATGGATGGCCATAAGGTCGAAGCGGAAACCGTCAACATGATATTCCTTCACCCAATAGCATACCGATTCTACCATGAATCTTCTCATCATGGCACGTTCGCTTGCCGTCTCGTTGCCACATCCTGAGGCGTCAGCAAACTTTCCGTCCTCCGTATGGCGATAGAAATAGCCTGGCACCGTGCGCTCGAAGCAACTGCCTTCCGTTACTGCCGTATGGTTATAAACCACGTCCATTATTACGCGGATTCCTGCCTGATGCAGAGCCATAACCATCTGTTTGAATTCACGGATACGCACATCGGGAGTGTAAGGATCGGTTGAATACGAGCCTTCCGGTACATTATAGTTCTTCGGATCGTACCCCCAATTGTATTGCGGTCTGTCAGGTCGTGATTCATCGACAGTCGCAAAGTCAAAAGACGGAAGTATCTGCACATGAGTGATACCCAACTCCTTCAGGTGGTCTATACCTGTCTTTTCACCCCATATGCTGGACGTTTCCTCTTCTGTCAGAGCCAAAAACTTTCCACGATTTGTAATTCCCGAAAGGGAATCGATGGAAAAATCACGGTGGTGCATCTCGTAGATCATCATCTCCGAGAAATCTTTCATCGGCGGACGCTTGTCTTCTTCCCATCCTTCAGGATCAGTGGAGGCAAGGTCTATGACTGCACCGCGCTCACCGTTGACTCCGACAGCTTTCGCCAACAGTCCCGGAGTTTCTCCCAACCACCTGTCGCCTGACTTGACACTGAACGTATAAAATTTCCCCATAAGGTCACCTTCTGCCGATACAGTCCACATACCGTCTTTCCCCTCTTTCATCGGGAGCATACGAAAAGCTGCACCGCCAGAACCTTCGTCATAGAGCGAGACACGCACTTCTTCAGCAGTAGGAGCCCACAGTGAAAAGCGTGTAGATGACGGACTGTACACCATCTCCTTCCATTCTCCCTCAGGGACAGGATAACTGTCATACAAAGAGGTCTGGCTTTTGTGTGAAGAAGTACACCCTGCGGCAGCTACCGCAGACACCAGAAACAAATGCTTCAACTTGATCATAACTTTTATTTTTTTATTCTATTAGGATTTTTTTCAATGAAATCTTTCCATCCGAGATATGATTTCCCCATTTCCGGCCTTCCCATCTGAAGATAATGGCAATAAGCTGCCCCCAATGCATCTGTAGCGTCAAGAAAAGGTACCATTTCTGAGTCAGGTATGTGTAGCATCCGCTTCAGCATGTCTGCTACCTGCTCCTTGCTTGCCTGCCCGTTCCCGGTAATGGCCATCTTAATTTTCAGTGGAGCATATTCTGTGACAGGAATGTCGCGGCAAAGAGCCGCCACGATTGCCACTCCCTGTGCCCGTCCCAGCTTCAGCATCGACTGTACATTTTTCCCGAAAAACGGGGCTTCGATGGCCAGTTCGTCAGGAAGGTACGAGCTTATGATTCCCTGAACACGCTCATATATACGTCTCAGCTTCATATATGAATCGCTACACTTGCGGAGATCGACAACCCCCAATGCCATTACCTCAGGATTTACTCCAGTAATACGCAACACCCCGTATCCCATAAGATTCGTTCCGGGGTCTATACCCAGTATTATTTTTTCCTTGACCGGCCTTATCACCTGACAATCTCCATCAGTGTCGGAAATCCGACCACTTTATCCTTGAACACTTTTTTGATTTCCCCATTCAGTCGTTCTCCTTTTTTCACAAGCCAACGGTGTAGTGTAGCCGAATCCTCTACTTCCCACTGTAATGAAAAGCATTCGCTGTCCTCCTCCTTATGGCTCAGTATGCGGAGAATGCGCGGATTTTTCAGTTCCCCCTCCCGTTCCACTTCAGGAATATAGCATTCGTTCAACCAGATGATGAAATTGCGTGCATCATCCATCTCTACATGGTAGGTTGTATTATATACCAACATATTTTTTCTATTCGGACAATTGGAATGACAAACATAATAAAATTCCGCGAAATTCAACAAATAAAAAAGACAAAATGCCATAAGCCCCTCTAAAAATTGATTTATGACAATAAAAATGTGTCGCAAGTACGATCGTCGCTTGTCCAGTTACCAAAAAACATAAAAGAAATAGGTGGAACGCAAGGACATATCCCGAAAAAATCATAACTTTGTCTTGAAAACAAATAAAAACTCCGCCATGTACACGATACAGACTAACGCTTCGGGCACCCGGAGCATGGACATCTCGGAAAAGCATCTGGAAACAATCGAAAAATATGCGCTCTTCCGCCAACTGATAGACAGCAACGGAATCATCGACGAATCGGTTCTCGACAAGCTCAAGCTGAACGTGCGTTCGCTCATCGCCTCGATGGAAGAAGACAGCAAGGATCTGCTTGATCTGTGCATTGATGTAATATATCACAACAATATGAAGGCGTTCGGGCTTCACCAGCTCATAATGCTATACATCAAGTGGAAGAAAGAGAGAGAAGATAAGGAAGAAGACGACAATCAATGAACAGGCATTGAAAGACCATAAACTGACCGACTGGTTGCCTACAACCAGGAAAGAGGTGGAAATGAGGGGGTGGGACACGCTGGATGTCATTATTTTCAGCGGTGATGCATATGTTGACCATCCGTCATTCGGAGCAGCCGTGATTGGACGTACGATAGAGGCTTTGGGACTGAAGGTAGCCATCGTCCCACAACCGAACTGGAGGGATGACCTGCGCGACTTCAGGAAACTGGGACGTCCACGTCTCTTTTTCGGAATATCGGCCGGGTGTATGGACAGCATGGTCAACAAATATACGGCCAACAAGCGCTTGCGGAGTGAGGATGCATATACTCCTGACGGAAGACATGACATGCGTCCGGAATATCCCAGCATCGTTTACGCGAAAATCCTGAAAGACATATATCCCGATGCACCGGTAATACTGGGAGGCATAGAGGCTTCCCTGCGACGTCTTACGCATTATGATTATTGGGCAGACAGGGTGCGCCCGTCCATCTTGACAGAATCAAGGGCGGATCTCCTTATTTATGGAATGGGAGAAAAGCCTGTCATCGACCTATGCCGGCGTTTCACGGCTGTGCTGGGAGAAACCGGAGAAGCGACAGCCGCCGATGTGCCGCACGATATTCTCCAGACTGTTTACCTTACAGAAAGAAACATGTCGGACTCGCTCCCTCCAAATCCGAACGGAGAAGGCGACCTGACACTGTTCTCACATGAGGAGTGCCTGAAGGACAAGAAAAAGCAGGCACAGAACTTCCGTCATATTGAAGAAGAATCGAATCGGTATGCGGCTGCACGTATTCTGCAACATACAGGTGACCGTATTGTAGTGGTGAATCCTCCCTACCCGCCGATGACACAAGGGGAGCTTGACCGTTCGTTTGATCTTCCCTACACGCGTCTCCCTCATCCGAAATACAAGAACAAGCGCATTCCGGCATACGAAATGATCAAGTTCTCTGTCAACATCCACAGGGGATGTTTCGGAGGATGTGCGTTCTGTACCATCTCTGCCCATCAGGGCAAGTTCATCGTAAACCGTAGCAAGGAAAGCATATTGAAAGAGGTGAAGGCCATCACGGAAATGCCCGACTTCAAAGGGTATCTGAGCGATCTGGGAGGGCCATCGGCCAACATGTATCGCATGGGCGGAAAAAATGACGCGCTTTGCCGGCATTGCAAACGTCCCTCATGTATTCATCCGAAGATCTGTCCGAACCTGAATACTGACCACCGTCCGCTGCTTGACATATACCATGCGGTCGATGCCATGCCGGGTATAAAGAAAAGCTTTATAGGAAGCGGAGTCCGTTACGACCTGCTAATGCACAGGACAAACGACAAGGATACTGACAGGAGTACGGAGGAATATACGCATGAACTTATCACAAGGCACGTGAGCGGACGGCTCAAGGTGGCTCCGGAGCATACCTGCGACAAGGTTCTCCGTCTGATGCGCAAACCGTCGTTCAACCTGTTCCGAGAGTTCAAGAAAATATTCGACAAGATAAACCGGGAAGAGAACCTGCACCAGCAGATCATTCCGTACTTTATCAGCAGCCATCCCGGATGTACTGAGGAAGACATGGCAGAACTTGCTGTCATCACAAAACGCATGAATTTCCATCTGGAACAAGTGCAGGACTTCACTCCTACCCCCATGACTGTCGCCACCGAAACATGGTACACGGGATTCCATCCCTATACGCTGGGACCTGTCTTCTCGGCAAAGACAAAGGAAGAAAAACTGGCACAACGCATGTTCTTTTTCTGGTACAAGCCCGAAGAGCGTCGGGCAATCATAAACGAACTGAAGAAAATAGGTCGTAGCGATCTTATTGCGAAGCTATACAAAGAATAAGAGACGCTCCCGATATGGACTCGGTCATCAGAGTCATTCATGAAGATGTATCATTCAGGTCTGTCGCCAGGAGGTTTGTCCCTTACGTTTTTTTCGTGAATATGAGTTCCTTTCAACAGTTCGCGATGGAAACGCATCTCCGCTTTCTGTATGGTATAAATTTTTTTAGCCGTGAGGAATTCACTGTATTTCCTGACATATTCCAGATCCAGTTCGTCATTTGCTATACGGGCTTGTATCACCTCCTCGACAATCTGTCTGTATTCTTCTTCGGATGTGGCCGGATTTTTCCCTTTCTTCATTTTCTCCATTGCCTCCTTATTATGTGCTCCTTTTTTGTCCTGAAGTTCAAAATAGAGAGGAAAAAACCTGTCAGCTTCTTCATTTGTTAACTCCGCACGCCGAACGATAAACTCGCGCTGACGTTCACGAAATTCCTCTTTACTCAGCTTAGGACTTTGCGCCTGAAGTCCAACTAAGGAACAGAACGGAAACAACAGCAGGAATATGGCCAGGATTTTTTTCATTATAGCCTTATTTTTAATTGTAAATTTCGATATTGACGTCTGTCAGATACTGATAGAGCGTGTAATCGTCCATCATTGTCTGGTTGACGATAGGGTCGATGTATTCATCAGGAAGTTCAGTGAGATTGATGTAAGGAAAATCAGACTCCGCTGTGCTTTCCTTTTCCCCGACGAACATACGGACCATCAGCATGATGCCACAGAACATGGCCGCCATATATATCCACGGCTTTACGCGCATCCACAGGGAAACAGTTTCTTCCCCAACGGGCATTTTTTCCGGAAGCCTGTCCATCATTCGTCCGGCGAAATCCTCAAAGTATCCTTCGGGAACCTTGAAAGCATTTTTCCTGCCGCATCTGTCAAACAATCTGGTTTCTTCCTTCTTCATGATTCTTTGCACCTTTATAAGTTTGATGAAATTCAGTCAAAAAGGTTTAATCGTTTTGCTCAAAAAATTCTTCAATTTTTTTCACCGCATGGAAATAAGATGCTTTCAAAGCACCCACGCTTGTCCCGAGAATTTCAGAAATTTCTTCATACTTCATTTCCTGAAAATATTTCAGGTTGAAGACAATTCTCTGTTTTTCCGGAAGGGTCATGATGGCTTCCTGGAGCATCTTCTGTGTTTCGTCGCCGTCAAAGTACGGGTCACTCTCCAACGAGTTCAGCATGGCAGAGTCAGCATCGTCAATCGAAAGCCGATTTTCGGCACGGCGGCGGTTCAGGAAGTTCAGACACTCATTGATGGCAATACGGTAGAGCCATGTCGAAAGCCTGGCTTCTCCTCTAAAATATTCCAGACTGTCCCATGCCTTCATGAACGTGTTCTGAAGCAAGTCGTCTGCATCATCGTGCGAAAAGACCATGCGTCTTATCTGCCAATAGAGCTGTTCGCTGTATGCGCGCACCACCTCTGCAAACGCCTCGCGGCGCATGGAAGGATCCTGAAGCCGTATTATCGTCTCTTTTTCTTTATATCTGTTCATGCCTTTAGATTCACTCTGCTACGGGAAACCTGTATTCGATTTTTAAAAGATCAGCTTTCGCCGACCTCCCCTACCCTGACTGTCATGTTCTCGTTCGCCAATATCGTGTTAGGAAAAATTGCCCTCGCTTCTTCCAGCAACAGCCGTTCGTCTTCATACCGTGCGGAAAAATGTCCTATTAACAGACGCTTCACCTTTGCGTCGCGCGCTATCTGCGCGGCTTGTGCGGCGGTAGAATGGCGTGTCTGCTTTGCCCTTGCCGCTTCACTGCTCGCAAATGTGGCTTCATGAAAGAGGAGGTCTACCCCCTCTATCTGCTCAGTCATATCGGGAAGATAGGATGTGTCAGAGCAATAGGCATACGCACGCGGAGGAGCGGAAGGAAAGGTAAGGCGTGAGTTGGGCACTACGGTTCCATCCTCAAGCACATAGTCCTCGCCGTTCTTGATGCGGTTTATCATACAGATCGGTATCCTGTAGAAGTCTATCATGTCACGACGGATGTGGTTGGGAGACGGCTTTTCTTTTATAAGAAAACCGCATGTGGGCAGGCGATGCCTCAGCGGAATGGTCTCTACGCTCACCGAACGGTCGTCATAGATGATTCCCCTTTTGTCTGGCTCTATCGGATGAAAAACCACCTTGAACGGCATTCCTTTGCAAAAGAATCCTATCTGTGGATAAAGCAGACGCTCCAGTTCGGGATGTGCATAGACATGAAGCTGTGCGGTACGCTCAATCATACCGAATGTGGAGATAAGTCCCATCAGGCCGAAACAATGGTCACCGTGCAGATGGGAGATGAATATGTGGTTCAGCCGGTTGAAACGGAGCCGCGAGCGCCGGAGCTGCACCTGCGTGCCTTCCCCACAGTCAATCATGAACAGCTTTTCGCGTACATTGACCACTTGGGAACTGGCATTATGATGAAGAGTGGGCAGCGCCGAACCACAGCCCAATATATGAACATCAAATCTTTCCATGAAGCAAAGATAAGTGTTTTCCCGGGACGGACAGAGGAATCACTCGAATTTTACATTTCTCATGTCGCCTGTTTCCTCAAAAGCAATGTGCATCTTGAACGCGTTTCTGAGCGACATAGGCGTGTGGCATGAATGTCCTTCAGAAAGTTTCAGATAGTCCCAAAGCAGTTGTCTGTAATCCGGATGTGCACAGTTCTCTATGATGCAGCGAGCACGTTGCAACGGAGATTTTCCGCGAAGATCGGCCACGCCATGTTCGGTAACCAGGATACGCACGTCGTGTTCGGTGCTGTCCACGTGAGACACCTGTGGCACAATGGATGAAATAAGCCCGCCCTTCGCAGTGGAAGGAGTGGTGAAAATGGAAAGGTATGCGTTGCGCGCGAAATCTCCCGACCCGCCGATGCCGTTCATCATCTTCCTGCCGGACACGTGCGTACTGTTCACATTGCCGAAAATATCGGCTTCAAGCGCCGTATTCACCGCAATGATACCCAAACGGCGGATAAGTTCCGGATGGTTGGTTATCTCCTGCGAACGAAGAAGCACGCGGCTGCGGAAATAATCAATATTGTTATACATCATGTCCAGACGGTCTTCCGAAAGAGTCAGCGAGCTTCCGGTCACAAAGCGGATGCGGTCTTTCAACATCAGGTCGATGACGGAATTCTGAATAACCTCAGTGAACATCGAGAAAGCGGGAAGCTGCTGGTTCTCTCCCAGCGCTCCCAACACGGCATTGGCAATATTGCCTACGCCAGACTGGAGGGGAAGGAATTCATGAGGGATGGCACCCCGTTTCCATTCATTATATAGGAATTCAGCCACATTGTGTCCGATTTGCAGGGTCGTTTCGTTCAGAGGAGTGAATGCTCCCATATTGTCCCGCTCATTGGTACGGACAACACCTGTCACCTTTTCCGGATCCACCTTTACACCTTTTGTCCCTATACGGTCGTTGACGCGATAAATGGGAATTTCTGTACGGTATGGCGGAGTTGCCGGCACATAGATGTCGTGCATACCGTCGAGCCGTCCCGAATGCGCTTCGTTGAGCTCTATAATGATTCTGTCGGCCACCTTCAACAAGGTCGGGGTGATGCCAACCGATGTACTCGGTATGATTTCTCCGTCATCCGTAATGTCGGAGGCTTCGACAATTGCCACGTCGACTTTTCCCAAGAAACCGTAGCGCACATCCTGTCCTATATGTGACAGGTGCAAGTCGAAATACTGTATTTCCCCTCCGTTGATGGAGTTGCGCATATCCTTATTCGACTGAAACGGTGTCCGGAACGATACTGCATCGGCAAGCGTCAGTGCACTGTCCACCTGATTTCCGGTCGCCCCACCGGTAATCAGTCCTATCTTAAATTCCTTACCTTCTCTGTGCAGTGATCCGGCATGTTCCGCAAGTGCGGCAGGAACCGCTTTCGGGGTACCAACTGAAGAGAATCCGCCGATGCCGACTGTGTCACCGTGCCGTATAGTTGCAGCCGCTTCCGCCGCTGAAATGAAAGGATAGTTCATAATCGCAACTCTGTATAAATAGTTAATTTGATATAAGTCTTTCGGCAAAATTAGAATATTTATTTCAAATTATCAACAGCTGGGAGCAATTTTATTTCTTTTTGATAGTTTTTATTGCAATATTGTTCTTGAAATCACAATTTTCATGTTCCACCGGGATACTTATATCTGCTTTTTTATTTTTTTTGCAGACGGTTCTTCCGGAAGAATCCGGAAATCTTATATTTTTGCATGACTTAAAGATCGCAAATATGACCGAAGACTTGATCAGGCTCCTGCATGAAGGGAACTATTCGTGTGTGGTAAGAAATGGCGGTAAAGTCCGTACATTCTCACGGGACGGGGTAATCGACTTGTTCGAACTGTACCGCTCTGATCCCACTTTCATGAAAGGATCGGAAGTGGCCGACAAGGTGGTTGGCAAAGGGGTTGCGGCTATACTTGCACTCGGGAAAGTGGCCGACGTGTGGGCGGATGTATTGAGCGAATCTGCGTGCAGACTGCTTCATGATGCCGGAATAACAGTAAACTGGGATGACAGGGTGCCGTTCATCATCAACCGGACGCATACGGGGCGATGCCCTCTTGAAACCGCCTGCGATGTGGCCGACACGCCGGAAAAGCTCTACCCGGTAATCAGCGATTTCGTGACGAGAATGAAGGGCAATCCGTCACAACAGGAGGAAAAACGTAATATTGAATCTAAATAATAAAACTAAAGATTATGTTCGGATTAGGAATGTCTGAAGTACTTGTAATAGCTCTGATCATTCTGCTTCTTTTCGGAGGACGCAAGATACCTGAAATGATGAGGGGATTGGGAAGGGGAATAAGAAGTTTCAAGGAAGGAATGAACGAAGTGGAAAAGAATGTCAACTTGGATGAGACCCCACCGCCTTCTCCTTCTGCGGAAAAAGAAAAGGAAAAAAAGTGACACAATGATGTCTTGTCAGCAATAATGAAGTAACAGAAAAACGAACTGTCATTTTGGACATGACAGGCGGACATCTTCATTAAAGGAAGCTGTTGTTTTTCTTACACCGCTTTTTGCCGGATTTCCGTACTTTTTTGAGAAAGTTTGCCAGATACATTCAAAAAAAAATCCGATTTGTTTTGGATTTTCTGGGAAAGCTGTATCTTTGCACACGTTTTCCGAAAGAGACAACGCCGAAATAACTCAGTTGGTAGAGTAACTCATTCGTAATGAGTAAGTCGCGGGTTCGAGTCCCGCTTTCGGCTCATCCACGTGTAATCTGCAATTTCCTGACACACAGCAGACAAATCCCCGTAAATACGCAGACAAGACGTTTTTTGTGTTCTACCAGCCTGAAGGTGAGCAACGCTGAGAGGCGCTTGCCGTTGTGTATTATTATAGTATGTATAACCTTGTATCTGTTTCTATGGAATTCAAACGCTTTGTCTTTGTTTTATGCCTTCAGATTCCGGCGATAAGTCTATTGTTTTTTCTTTTTTCATGTACATCTGAATCAGGAGAAGGCCTTGATGAGGACCTGTTACGCCAGGTGGATAAGGCAATATCCGAGACTGATAAATATGATTCCTTGAAAACGACGGCTATCAACCGCCTGAAAGCAAAGGAAGCCAATACGCCGTTGGAGCTTTTCACCAAGAACAGACTGTTGTTTGAGCAATATAAGTCATATATATGTGATTCGGCCCTGCACTACATCAACGAAAATATCGAGATAGCCCGCAATGTAGGAAGAAAAGACATCCTGGTCTGGGCAATATTGCAGAAGGCCGACCTCATGGTAAAGGGAGGTCTTTTCACAGAGTCTCTGGCCCTGTTGTCTTCCATCTGCGGAGACTCCATACCGGCTGATCTGAAAGGATTGTACTATCAGACTTATGAGACCACTTATCTGCACATGAACGAATATCTTGACGGAAACGAATATGGCGGGCGCTATGTGGATAAAATCATAACATATCGCGATTCCGTGTTGCAGGTGACTTCACGAGGTTCTTTCATCTACGACATGGATTACGGTTCCCGACTGCTGCATCAGGGAAAATCAGAAGATGCCATTGAGTTTTATGAAGACAGGATAAAACGTTACACTTCCGGCACGCGGGAATATTCGGTGCTGATGTCTATCCTCGCCTATGTTTTCCAGACAGAAGGAAAGCTCAACGAATACGGACGGCTAATAGCACTGAGCGCAATTTCCGACATGCAGGGAAGTATCAAGGAAAACATGGCCATACGCGCACTGGCTGAACTGTGTTTCGCAACCGGCGAAGTGGACCGCGCCCATAAGTACATGATGAAAAGTATGGAGGATGCCAACTTCTTTTCGGCACGCATGCGAAAGAACCAGTCGGCCAAGCTGCTTCCGCTGGTTATGCAGACATATTCAGTGATGCAGTCAGAATCCCGGTTCAGACTGAAAATATATCTGGTCATAATCAGTGTACTGGCCGCAGGTCTGGTCATAACCTTGTTCTATCTGTCCAAGCAGTTTCGTCTGGTATCGCGCAGCTTCCGGCTTGTGTTGAAGACCAAGAACCAGATGGAAGAAATCAACTACAAGCTGTCGCAAGCCAACTGCAAGCTGGTCGATGTCAACTCTGAACTCACGGAATCGAATCACATCAAAGAGGAATACATCGGCAAGTTCATGGAGCTTTGCTCCATTTATATCTCTACGCTGGAGCAGTACCGGAAATCACTGATACGCCAGGCTTCAGGAAGAAAGGTGGAGGAACTTTACAAGCTGCTGCGCTCGGAAAATATCATCAATGACACGCTAAAGGACTTCTATTCAACTTTCGATACGGCATTTTTGAACATCTTTCCCACGTTCGTGCAACAGTTCAATGCCCTGTTCCCCGAAGAAAAGCAGGTGGTGCTGAAACATGGCGAGAAACTCAACACAGAGTTGCGTACGTTTGCCTTGATACGTCTTGGAATGACAGACAGCAACAAGATTGCCGAATTTCTCCGCTGTTCCATAACGACAATCTATTCCTACCGTTCCAGACGCAAAAAACAGTCACTTGAACCGGAAAAATTCGATGCGGAAATCCTGAAAATAGGGATTTGACACCTTAAAAAAGGATTATACGAATTTTGATTTTTGAAATGACATAATTAATATAATATATTGATAATTAACAATATGTGAATATTTAAGTTTTAGATTGTAATTTGTGATGCCAAGATGCTTGTTATATTAATTGTAATATTGTAACACACATTTAAAATCAACCTAAAACTAATTCACATGAATGGCATTTTTTATCGAAACAAGCAATGTCGCTGGCGGCAGTTGCTGGTGTTCTTGGGAATGGTCGTGACATCGGCCACCGCATGGGCACAACAGACGGTTAAAGGAACCGTCATTGACGAAACCGGTCAAACGGTAATCGGAGCTTCGGTCATGGTAAAAGGCACTTCAAACGGCACAATTACCGATTTTGACGGAAACTATTTATTAAACAATGTACAGTCGGATGCTGTACTCGTTTTCTCCTACATCGGCTATCAGACACAGGAAGTGGAAGTCGGCGGACGTACTACCGTCAACATAAGTCTGATTGTGGAAAAACAGATGCTTGATGAGGTTGTGGTAGTGGGCTATGGATCGCTGAGCCGCAAGGAGCTGTCGAGTTCCATCGTACAGATAAACAAGGACGAATTCCAGCAGGGAGGCATGAACAATATCATGCAAATGCTTGACGGAAAGGTGGCCGGCCTTAATGTTTCCAACACGGCTCCCGCCGACCCTAACGGCAGCTCCACACTGCAAGTGCGCGGAGCAACTTCTCTTTCGGCCGGCAATGAACCGCTTATAGTAATTGACGGAGTGGCGGGAGGTGATATCCGTACTTTGGCTCCGCAAGACGTAGAGTCGATGACTGTCCTAAAAGATGCAGCATCAGCGGCCATATACGGTACACGTGGAGCTAACGGTGTCATACTTATCACCACGAAGAAAGGTTCTGGAGATCCAGGCAAGCCAACTTTCACATACGACAGTTATTTTGCCGTCAATTTTGCCAGAAACACTCCCGATGTACTGTCAGCCGATGAATGGCGTCGCTCACGTCGTGGCAATGATTATGGTTCCAGCACAGACTGGTATAACGAACTGATGCGTGACTTCTCGTATGATACCAACCAGTATATTTCGGTGGACGGCAATACAGGAAACGGATACTATACGGCTTCACTCAACTACAAGAGGGCTGTGGGATTAGACATTGCGAGCGGACGAGAAGAATACGGAGCAAGAGCCTCCCTGCAACAGCTGATGCTCGACAAACGGTTACAGCTTACGTTCAGCCTCAACGGACGCAAGGTAAAGGAAGACTGGGGCGACAGCAGCCTGTTCGACACTGCCCTGCAGATGAACCCCACAATGCCTGTATATAATGACGACGGCACTTACTACCAGCCCACATCACCTACTGACGCTTCCAACCCGGTGGGGAATCTAAGACAAAACACCAGTCAGGGAAGCCGCACTTATCTGTTGGGTACGGTGGATGCCAAAGTAAACATCTGGAACAATGACAAGCATGCCGTCAATACCGTGCTGTCATATTCATACGATTACAATGACCTGAAAAGTGATTATTATACTCCCTCCACATCCAGTGAATCATACTGGGGAGGGTACAACGGGCGTGCTTCCATACAATACCAGAAATGGTGGACAAACCGGCTGGAATGGATTGGCAATTACATGTACAATAACAATGGTCATGACCTCAAGCTGATGGTGGGATATACCTTTGAACGCACCGAATATGAACAGATGTACATGGAAAATTCCGACTTTACGTTCGATAATACCTTGTGGCACGATATAGGTGCCGGCACTTACCTTAGCGAGGGCAAGGCAAACATATATTCCGGCAAGACCGAATCAACGCTGATCGGCTTCTTCGGACGTGTGAACTACAACTGGCAAGACCTGCTCATTGCTTCAGCCTCACTGCGTTATGAAGGTTCCACAAAGTTCGGGGCAGACCACAAGTGGGGAGCTTTCCCTTCTGTCTCACTGGCATGGGAAATGACCAACATGCCATTCCTTGAAGAGCATAAAGACGTGGTGCAGAGCCTGAAACCACGCATCTCATACGGTATGACGGGGCGAAGCGACTTTGATGCCTACCAGTCCATATCAACCTATTCTTCCACCGGACCATACCTTATGAACGGGAAATGGGTGACAGGTTACGCACCATCCAACAATTCCAATCCGAACTTGTCGTGGGAGAAACTGTCAAGCACCAACTACGGCATTGACTTTATGCTCTGGAACCGCTTCTACGGATCCATCGAATTCTTCGACCGTCGTTCCAAAGACTTGCTTTACACCTATACAGCTCCGCAGCCCCCGTATGTTTATTCCGACATCCTTGTGAACGTCGGAACCACAAAGAACACTGGAGTAGAAGTCCAGCTTAACGGAGATATATTCGTTGACACGCCGGTGAAATGGAGCACTGGTATCAACTATTCGTACGGAAAGACTAAACTTACAAAACTGTCAAATGACATCTATGAAGCGTCATATCTGGATCTGTATCTGAAGCCTGGTGTAGGTACGACCGAATATTTCTTCCGTGTCGAGGAAGGCGGTGAAGTAGGCCAGTTCTACGGATATGAGTTTGCCGGTACGGACGATGACGGAAACATGCTCGTCTATAATGCCAACGGAGAGAAAATACTTACGTCTGAAGCCACAGCTGATGACAAGCGTTATATTGGCAGCGGTGTTCCAAAGCATTTCCTTACATGGAACAATACGCTGCGCTGGCGCGACTTCGATCTCAGCCTGATGTTCCAGGGAGCTTTCGGACATAAGATATTCAATATGCGCAAATACAGCATGGGACTTCAAGGCAGCGGTTCGGACAATGTGCTGCGCAGCGCCTATCTGGAAGACAGTGACGTACAGAGCAGCGGTGGTGTAATATCATCTTATTTCCTGGAGAAAGGCAACTACTTCAAGCTGTCCAACGTAACGCTTGGCTATAATGTCCCGTTCAAGAACCGCAAGATTGTGGAAAGCCTGCGTGTTTACTTGGTTGCCAAGAACCTATTTACCTTGACAGGGTATTCGGGCAACGACCCCTCTATCGTGACACAGACAGGGATTACCCCCGGTGTAGACGAAACAAGTGCCTATCCGCAGGCTACACAGGTAACATTGGGTGTAACTTTTCGTTTCAAATAAATCTAAACAGAATCACTATGAGAAATATCAAATATAATAAATTGGCTGCAATATTGACAGGATGTTTCCTGCTGTCGTGCACCGATTTGGATGAAAAGGTTTTTGACCGTATCGACTCGTCCATCTACTATCAGGACGAAAATAGTGTGATAGCTGCAGTGGCTGCCATTTACTCGTCTGCCACAACCGGTTTCCTTGAGTATTTCTGGTATCTTAACGAATTGAGTGCCGACCAGGTGGCATGGCGTTCGTGGAACGGCGGCTCATGGGGATGGGACGAAGGAGAGAAGTTCGTACTGTCAAGCCAGTCGTGGAACACGGAATCCGTTATCATACGTTCGGCATGGGAATCTGCATGGGAAACCATTGGCTTGTGCAATACGCTCCTCGAAGACATGAATTCACTGGATCCCTCATCCCTCAACATGTCCGAAGACGATATGACAATGTACATCGCCGAAGTTCGTACGCTGAGGGCATGGGCCTATTACAATAACTTTGAGCTGTGGGGAGGCGCCTTGCCTCTATGTACCAGTGCAAGCGGAGATATTCCCGGTTCTGCCGATGAGGATTTCGATACAGGATGCAAGATAATCTACGATTTCATAAGCACCGAACTTGACGAGACGTGGGTCGATCTGATGAAAGAAGACGGTTCGGGAAGTGCCCGCACACGCGTCAACCAGGCAACAAACCGTATGCTGAAGATGCGCCTGCTTCTCAACTCTGAAGTGTTCATCAACGAAGATCATTATGATGAATGCGCCGAACTGTGCGAAGACATCATCAACGGCGATTATGGCACATATTCTTTGGCGACCGACTGGCGAGATATCTTCTCAAACGGCAATGAAAGCTGTCCGGAAATAGTTTTCGCTTTTGCGCAAGAAGACGGACAACTGACCAATAACAACCGGAACACGCCTTTCCTGCCCTACAACTATGACGAGATTGTGGGACAGACCTTTTCTGCAAGCGGCTGGAACTGCTTCTGCCTGGTTCCCTCGAAGGATAATTCGGGTACGGTACTGTCAACCGGAGGAACCGACAATCCGCAAAGTTTCCTGTTTGATTACGGCGACAAACTTGGTGCCGTGATGGACCGCTACAATGACAGCGATGTGCGCAAGCAGAATTTTCACTATGATGAGTCAACGGGAGAATACTACGGGATGTTCCTAATAGGTGCAATGTACAACTATGATACAGGAGAGGCTGTCGTGGCGGACGCTGAGCGCGACGGACAGGATCTGGTCTATGTAGATCAGGTGGGTACATTCCTGAACAACGGACGCACCCTGTCAACGGTAATGAATCCGCGATGGGGAGAGACAAATTCCGGAATCCGCCTGATGAAGTACCCGATGCTGCCGTCATCGACAGGATTGAGCTATGTGGACATTGATGAAGTGGAATTCAGGCTGGCTGAAGTCTACTATACACTGGCCGAATGCCGCATGCGTAACGGCAACAGTGAAGCAGCCAAGACATTGGTCAACACTGTGCGCTCACGCTATTTTGAAGACCAGAGCGTGATAAATGATCCGGGACCGGGATTTACCAGTTTCGACATGGACTGGATGCTGAGCGAGTGGGGTCTGGAATTTCTGAACGAGGGCCGACGCCGCCGTACCGATCTGCGCCGTTTCGACAAGTTCACGCAGGGACAATGGTGGTTCTTCGGACGTGACACGGAAACGGGTTATGACATTTCAGCCACACGTGACCGCAAATATGAATGGTTCCCTTTGCCACAAACGGCACTGATGGTGAACCCCGGTCTGGTACAGAATCCCAATTATTAATCATTTAACAATCGAGACGTGATGAAAAGAAAATATATATTCAAATGGTTGTTGTCCATAGTGCCGGCATTGACTCTGCTTACCGGCTGCGACGAAGAGGAAATTGTTTTTGAAAGCGATATTCCACGGTTTGAAATACGGGAAGACCGGATACTGATAGAAGTTCTCGTACCTTCTTCCACCCCTACAAATGACGAGATATACATTGTGGGAGCCTTTAACGGAGGTGAAGAGAGCGCAGTTGGCAATCTGGAATGGCAATTGGAGATGTCGTCCGATTACAACTATAGATACGGCATCTACCTTAATCCTTCAACTTTTGTCACAGACACTTCGTTAGGCGACGGATTCTACTTCTATTCTGCTTCACAGGGAGCTGAGCGTGATCTTAAAGGAAACGAGGTTATACACACTGATGATCAGGAAGTGGGGACACGCACCAACATTACGATTCCCCGCTGGGCTTCTTATTTCACAAGTTCCGATAACGATGATGAAGATGCGATAACGCACGACGGCTATGTGATATACGTGATAGATGATAGCGGATACGAGACACTGGCATTGTATGCCTGGGGAGATGCCGAAGCATTCGGTTCATGGCCTGGCATGACGCAGACAGGAACAGTAACAATATCCGGACAAGAATATGTCTACTTCGATACCGGAGCCGATAATGAAGGGCTTACGCTGAACCTCATTTTCAACAATAACAACAATGGCTCACAACTTGCGGACTTTGAAGTGACGTTAAGCCGCGACTACTATCTGCTGGTGACAGCCGATGGGGTGACGGAAATCGATCCTGACGACTATTCGATAACGCACGACGGCTATACGATATATGCGATAGACAATAGCGGATACGAGACATTGGCATTGTATGCCTGGGGAGATGCCGAAGCATTCGGTTCATGGCCTGGCATGACGCAGACAGGAACAGTAACAATATCCGGACAAGAATATGTCTACTTCGATACCGGAGCCGATAATGAAGGGCTTACGCTGAACCTCATTTTCAACAATAACAACAATGGCTCACAACTTGCGGACTTTGAAGTGACGCTGAACCGTGACTACTATCTGGAGGTGACAGCCGACGGGGTGACAGAAATCGATACTAATTAAATCTAAAAATTGTGTATATGAATAAAACAATAAAAATATTGGTGTCACTACTGACTGCGAGTTGTATGATCGGTATTGGCGCCTGTTCGGATGACAACAAATCGTCTGCAACGGACGAACAAACGGCATCGGATGAGCTGAAAGGAAACGAGATGATTATATACGAAGCCAATCCGCGTTTCTTTGCAGCATCCCAATGTTTGAATGCGATAAGCGAACAGTTGGATGACATAAAGAGCATGGGAGCCACGGTATTGTGGCTTATGCCCATCTATGAGCCTGGCGAATTGAACTCGATAGGTTCTCCATACTGCATAAAGAACTTTACTGCAGTGAACCCGACATACGGCACGCTGGATGACCTGACGGCATTGGTGGAAAAAGCACACACTGCGGGCATGAAAGTGATGCTGGACTGGGTGGCCAACCACACTTCGTGGGACAATGTGTGGATAACGGAGCACCCGGACTGGTACACGCAGGACGAGGACGGCAATATCATTTCGCCGGAAGGCCAGAACTGGACCGATGTGGCCGACCTGAATTATGACAATGAAGACATGCGGGAGGCCATGATGGATGCAATGCTTTATTGGGTGAACGCTGCTGGAATAGACGGTTTCCGCTGTGACTATACGGACGGAGTGCCCCATGACTTCTGGTCGGAAGCTATCACACGTCTGCGCGCTGTCAATCCGGACTTTATCATGCTGTCGGAAAGCGAGGGTTCAGACTATTGGGACGACGGATTCGACATGATGTACGGTTGGGATTACGCCTCAAGGCTTGCCAGACTGTTTAAGGGCAGTGTGACGCCTTACGACTTCCTGGAATATGCCGTAGAGGATTATGAGAGCACGCCGGAAGGCAAAGCAGTCATGCGGTATGTGTACAATCACGATGTGGCATCCGAAAATACGCTGAACGACTTGTACGGAGCGGTTGATGCACTTCCGGCGGCCTACGTACTGACAGCTATGCTTGACGGGGTCCCGTTGTTGTATTCTTCCATGGAAACGGTCATCAATGGAAACAGTTCTCTTTCCTTCTTCACGTACAATCCCCTACAATGGGATGAAAACATGAAAGATCTGTATGCTTCCATCAACAGCGTGTATGCCGCTACTGCAGAGGTGCGCGGCGGAGACATACTGTCGTATAATGAAGGAGACGAAGCTGCCGTGTTCGCGCATATCACTTCTGAACACAGCCTGCTGGTGATGGTTAACGTTACGAACAATACGGTGACAGTGAAAGTGCCAATCGCTTACGAAGGCATTTCGATGCAGGATATGTTTTCCGGAGATGTTGCGGAAATGCCCGTATCCGTAAATCTGGAAGCATACGGGTATGCAGTATATTATAAATAGCAAACCGGAAAGCAGCACGAAAGGCTATGACGGGAAATAACAATTCATATCCGCATCCGGCCACACACAACGGTACTGTTCCGGGAGGTGTGGCGAATGCGGATATCAAATTCAAACTGAACGAACATGAATATGATTTATAGCAACAAGATGTTGGGAACAACACTGCTTTGCCTGTCGTTGCAGGCATTGCCTGCGGGAGCACAAGAATTGCTTTCCCCCGACGGTGAATTGCGTCTTACCGTTAGTGTCACTCAAGCCGGACAACCGGAATATTCATTGTACTACAAAGGAGCGACTGTGCTCGAAAAGAGCTGTTTGGGATTGTCTGCACGTGAGACAGACTTTACGGCCGGATTCTATGTCGGCGACACGGCATATTCTGCATGTGACGAAACTTGGGAGCCTGTCTGGGGAGAATATGCAAAAGTGCGAAACCATTACAACGAAATGGCGGTCACATTCACCCGCAATGATGATGTGGAGATGGTAGTGCGTTTCCGTCTGTTCGATGACGGACTTGGATTCCGGTATGAGCTTCCCGAACAGAGAAACAACTACCTTACTCTGACGGGTGAGGCGACAGAGTTCAACCTTCCTGCGGACAATATCATGTACTGCATTCCCGGTGACTACGATACTGACGAATATCTGTATGTGACCGCTCCTCTGTCGGAGATCGCGGCTCCAATCATGCAAAGGAAAGGCAGACACTCTGAAAGCCAGGCAATAGACAGACTGTCCGTGCAGACACCTCTTATGATGAAAAGTCCTGACGGTAGCCAATATGTCAACATCCACGAGGCTGCACTGGTGGGTTACCCGGCCATGTCGCTCGATGTGGATACTGTGTCGCGAAAGTTGTCGGCACATCTCACTCCCGACCGCAACGGAGTGCGTGCCTATCTGCAACTGCCTTTCAATACGCCTTGGCGCACTGTCATCGTCAGTGATGATGCATGCGACATACTTTCCTCACAGCTCGTCTATAACCTGAACGAGCCATGCGCCTTGGAAGATGTATCGTGGATAACACCGCAAAAATTCATTGGAGTATGGTGGGAGATGTTCGTGACCGACCGGACATGGGCATACAGCGACTGCTATAATGCAAAGCCCGGGGTGACTGATTACACCAAACTGGAACCGAATGGGCGCCATGCGGCCAATACAGAGAACGTAAAGAAATATATTGATTTTGCTGCGGAAAACGGCATTCCTTCCGTACTGGTGGAAGGTTGGAACGAAGGTTGGGAAGACTGGGCAAGCTACCGCAAGAACCGGCACTTCCTGTATGACTCTCCCTACCCTGACTTCGATGTTGACGGATTGCAAAAGTATGCTTCAGACAGAGGAGTGCGGCTGATTATGCACCATGAGACGGCTGCCAATGCTGCTGATTATGAGCGGCAGCTGGACGCTGCATTCCGTTATATGAAAGAACACGGATACAACACCGTCAAGACTGGTTACGTGGGTGCCATAATACCGAGAAGCGAACATCACTCTTCACAATGGATGGTTGACCATTACATCTATGTGGCCAAACGTGCAGCAGACTACGAAATAATGGTGAACAGCCACGAAGCTGTACGTCCGACAGGACTGTGCCGTACATATCCCAACTGGCTGGCACAAGAGTCTGCACGCGGAGGCGAATTTGAGTCTATGGGCGGCAATCCTCCTGAGCATACCTGCATACTTCCGTTCACCCGTCTGAAAGGCGGCCCGATGGATTATACGCCGGGTCTGTTCGAAACAAGGATGTCTTATTATGATGAAGGGAAAAAAGGACAGGCTGGTACCACGATTGCCCGACAGCTGGCCTTGTACCTCACAATGCCAAGTCCGCTGCAAATGGCTTGTGACCTGCCGGACAACTACAGACGTTTCGAGGATGCTTTTCAGTTTATTAAGGATGTGCCTGTAAACTGGAGCGACAGCCGTTACCTGGAAGCAGAACCGGGAGACTATATCACCGTAGCCCGCAAAGATAAAAACTCTGATGAATGGTATGTTGGCGGTATTACCGACGAAAATGCGCGCACCGCTGTCATAGACTTCAGTTTCTTGCCTCAGGGCGTGAAGTATGAGGCAACCGTTTATGCTGACGGGAAAGACGCAGATTGGAAAGATAATCCTCAGTCATACAGCATTTACCACAAAACAGTCACCAGTAAAACAGTAATGAAACAGAAAATTGCGGCGGGAGGCGGCTTCGCAATCCGTCTCGTACCGAAATCATGACATAAGACGGACTACCGTAACTGTCGGCAACAAAAGCAGCAGCCAATCACTTGAATATTGATTGGCTGCTGCTTTGTTATTTTGGCAAATTATACTATATTTGTACATCAAACGGAACCAACCGCAAGCCTATAAAGGCTGAACAGTTATTCTGCAAACAGAACGATCAATGAATACAAAAAAACTGCTTTTTACGACCCTCATAACGGGTGTTGGAATATACATGACGCTTGTCGGATGCACAGAAGGACAATATTCCGAAAACGCCATAGTCAATGTGTGCCTGAACGATACGACCGTACGCCTTGTCAGTGGTGACGAATCGTCCCCCTACTGTCACATAAAACTGAAATTTGCCTATCTCAATCCTTACGAAAAGAACGACTCTTCATCGGAAGCGGTCAACCATACGCTGAAGCAAATGTACTTCGGTGACCTATATGCCGGACTTTCTCCGCACAAATTCATCGACACAATCACAGCCGGCCTGATAGATGACTATCGCCATGACGTAGAAGAATCCTACTTCACAGACTTAAGAAACGGTGTCAGAGCTGAAAACATGCCATCATGGTATAACTATGAGTTTGAAATCACGTCAGAACTGGAGAAAGGGCGTAACGGCATATGGAACTACCGGATAGCAACTTTCCAATACACGGGAGGGGCACACCCCAACCGCTGGTCGAAATGGGTAAACATTGATGAGAAGACAGGGAAACCAATTGAAGGAAAAACGGTATTTGCCAAAGCTGACAGTGCAGGAATTCACAATCTGATACTCGAAAACATAATCGCTATCTCAAACAGCCGGCTCGATACGGACACCATCACTTCAATTGAAGGGTTGCGGGCTAACGGAGTGCTGCTCAATGAAGACGTATTCATACCAGAAAATTTCCTGCTGAAAAACGATGGAGTGGAGTTCCTATACAATCCTTACGAAATAGCTTCCTACTCCATGGGCAGTTTTGAGTTTAAGATCCCAGATGAGGATATATCACCATATTTGACTGAAAAACAATAAAAAGATACAGAAACACAAATGGAAATCATCAACAAATATTTCCCTGAACTGACAGAAGAACAGAAACGGCAGTTTGCAGCCTTGTATGAACTGTACACGGAATGGAACAGCAAGATAAACGTGATCTCGCGCAAGGACATCACTAATCTCTATGAACATCATGTTCTGCATTCATTGGGCATAGCCAAAGTCATCCGGTTTCGTCCCGGTACGGAAATCATGGATGTAGGTACAGGAGGTGGCTTTCCGGGAATTCCGCTTGCCATAATGTTCCCGGAATCGCATTTCCACCTGGTAGACAGCGTAGGTAAAAAAATAAAGGTGGCATCTGAAGTGGCACATGCTATCGGACTGACAAACGTAACCATCTGTCAATGCCGTGCAGAAGAAGAAAAAGGAAAGTTCGACTTTGCTGTGAGCCGCGCCACGATGACGCTTGCAGACCTGCTGAAAGTCATCCGAAATAACATCAAGAAAGAGCAGAAGAATTCCTTCCCCAACGGATTGATATGTCTGAAAGGAGGCGATATCACTCGCGAAATACAACCGTTCAAGCACAAATCGGAAGTCATCGAACTGAAGACCTATTTTACTGAAGAGTATTTCGACACAAAGAAAGTGGTATATGTAGCTGTCAACTAATAATAACAACGATGAAAATAAAGTGTTTTGAATTCAACATGTTTCCGGTCAACTGCTACGTACTGGCCGACGAGACAACGGACGAGGCTGTCATCATCGATGCAGGATGCTACTATAAGGAAGAACAGCAGCGGTTGAAAAGTTTCATCACGGAACACCGTCTCACCGTAAAGCACTTGCTAAACACTCATCTCCATGCCGACCATATATTCGGGAATGCTTTTGTGGAACGAGAATTTGGGGTGAAGCCGGAAGCCGGGCAAGGCGACGAATTCATGCTTGCCGGACTTTCCGCATTTTGCATGTCATTCGGGTTCCCCCTGAACGAAGATACAGTCTCGTTAGGACACTACGTCACCGATGGAGAAATCATCCGCTTCGGGAATACGGAACTGAAAGCCATATCCGTACCAGGACACTCTCCGGGGAGCATGGTGTACTACTGCGAAAAGGATCATTGCCTCTTCAGCGGTGACACTATCTTCAAGGGAAGCATAGGACGGGCAGACTTGGAAGGAGGAAATTTCGATGATCTTCGTGAAAACATTGTCTCCAGACTTTTTGTACTACCTGACGAGACTACAGTATTTCCGGGACACGGCGACGAGACAAATATCGGTCATGAAAAAATGAACAACCCATTTTTCCGTTGAACTTCCTCCGAAAAGCTAAAATCATAAAACTCAACAATCATGAAAACAACAACATTCGCCCGCAGACACATAGGAATAAATGAAGAAGACATACCTGTCATGCTGAAGGAAATAGGGGTAAGTACCCTTGATGAACTGATTGACAAGACCGTCCCAGCCAATATCCGCCTTAAGGAGAAGCTGCAACTCGATCCACCAATGACCGAACGGGAATTTGCCATACATATATCCTCGCTCGCTTCACAGAACAAGATATACAAATCATATATCGGAACAGGATGGTATGATACGGTCACTCCGGCAGTTATCAGAAGAAATGTGTTCGAGAACCCCGTATGGTACACTTCATACACGCCGTATCAGGCAGAAATTTCACAGGGACGCCTTGAAGCACTGATGAACTTCCAGACTATGGTATGCGACATGACCGCCATGCCGCTGGCCAACTGTTCGCTGCTGGACGAAGCGACAGCCGCTGCCGAAGCCGCTGCCATGATGTACGCGCTGCGCAGCCGCACACAACAGAACAGCGGAGCAGACACGCTGTTCGTCGATGAAGAAATGTTTCCGCAGGTACTGGCCGTAATCCGCACGCGTGCTCTGCCGCAGGGCATCAACGTAAGAGTTGGCAACTACAAGACCATGACGTTTACCCCTGACATTTTCGGCTGCATCATCCAATATCCTGGAAACAGCGGAAATGTGGAAGACTATCGGACATTCACCGAACAGGCCCATGCCGCAGGATGCAAGGTTGCCGTAGGCGCCGACATACTCTCACTGGCTCTGTTAGTGCCTCCTGGTGAATGGGGAGCCGACATAGTGTATGGAAGCACCCAACGGATGGGAATCCCGATGTTTTGCGGAGGGCCATCGGCCGCTTACTTTGCCACACGCGATGAATTCAAACGCAATATGCCGGGACGCATCATCGGACTTTCAAAGGACAAATACGGTCATCAGTGCTATCGCCTGGCTCTGCAGACACGTGAACAGCATATCAAACGCGAAAGGGCGACCTCAAATATCTGCACCGCACAGGCACTTCTGGCTGTAATGTCAGGATTCTATGCCATTTACCACGGCCCGGAAGGCATCAGAGAAATAGCTGAGAAAATTCATGCTACCGCAGTCTGGCTGTCCGAACATCTCACTAATTTGGGATATATACAGACAAACGAAACATTCTTCGATACACTGCGTATAAGATTGCCGGAACAGGTCACCGTCATGAAACTTCGGACCATAGCAGAAAGTAACGAAATCAACCTGCGCTATTTCGAAAACGGTGACGTGGGTGTCAGCGTTGACGAAACGACCACTGAAGCCGATGCAAATATGCTGGTTTACATTTTCGGAGTCGCGGCAGAAAAGAGTGTACACAAAAACAATAAAATACCGGATACGGCTCCCGTTCCGGAGAGGCTACGCCGCCAATCAGCTTTTCTCACTCACGAAATTTTCAGCAAATACCATACAGAAACTGAGATGATGCGATACATCAAGCGTCTGGAACGAAAAGACGTATCGCTGACCCATTCCATGATTCCGCTCGGCTCATGTACCATGAAACTGAATGCGGCAGCCGAACTGCTCCCACTGGGAGAAAGAGCATGGACGGATATCCATCCACTGGCTCCTGAAGAACAAAAGGAAGGCTACAGGGCACTGATAAACAACCTGTCTGACCAGTTGCTTGCTATTACGGGATTCGACGGAGTGACATTCCAGCCCAATTCGGGAGCGGCAGGAGAATATGCCGGACTGCGCATTATCAGGAGTTACATGGAAAGCATCGGGCAGGGACACCGGAACATTGTGCTGATCCCGGCTTCGGCTCACGGCACTAATCCAGCATCAGCAGTACAGGCAGGTTACAAACCGCTCACCTGCGCCTGTGACGAACACGGAAACGTAGACATAAATGATCTGAAAGAAAAGGCGGAAACGAACAAAGACAAACTGGCTGCGCTTATGATCACATATCCTTCAACTCACGGCATTTTTGAAGAGGACATCGCGGAGATATGCAGATTCATCCACCAATGCGGGGCACAGGTGTATATGGACGGGGCGAACATGAACGCACAGGTGGGACTGACAAATCCTGCGACTATCGGAGCCGACCTTTGCCATCTGAACCTGCACAAGACATTTGCCAGTCCGCACGGAGGAGGAGGTCCGGGAGCGGGACCGGTATGTGTGGCCAGACATTTATTGCCGTTTCTTCCGGGACATGTTTCTGACGGAAACGCAGAGAACGAAGTGTCATCGGCTCCATACGGGAGTGCGGGAATTTTGCCAATCACATATGCCTACATCTGCATGATGGGCGAAGAAAGCCTCCGCCATGCTACGGAAGCGGCCATACTGAACGCCAATTATCTGGCAGCACGCCTGAAAGACACATACGGCATAGTCTATCGGGGAAATAACGGTTTTGTCGGACACGAAATGATTCTGGAATGCCGCAACATCCATAAAGAGAGCGGAGTCTCTGAAGATGATATCGCAAAAAGGCTGATGGATTACGGTTATCACGCCCCTACTCTATCCTTTCCCGTTCACGGTACACTTATGATTGAACCTACTGAAAGCGAAAGCCTTGCAGAATTAAGACGCTTCGTAGATGCCATGCTGAGTATCTGGAATGAAATCGAAGAAATCAGAAACGGGGTTGCATCTGAAAGTGATAATGTACTGATTAATGCTCCGCATCCTGAATATGAAGTGACAGGAGATGAGTGGACGCACGAATACGGACGTGAAAAAGCGGCTTATCCCATCGAATATGTACGCGAGAGCAAGTTTTGGATTAATGTTGCACGCATAGACAATACACTGGGAGACAGAAAGCTGTTGCCTACAAGAAACGAAACAATATGACTGCGATGAGACACGAACAATCATATTACCTGCATCCGGAACTGGAGACTATGTCCCGTCCGGAGATTGAAAAGCTACAGATAGAAAGACTGAAGGATACCATAGCACGTTGCATGCACTCTCCTTTCTACAGGCAACGTTTTGACGAAGCTGGTCTGAAGCCTGAGGATATCCGCTCGCTTGATGACCTGCAGAAAGTTCCTTTTACCACAAAGCAGGATTTGCGCGACCACTATCCCTTTGGACTTTCAGCGGTTCCGTTGGAGGAAGTAGTACGGCTGCACTCTTCAAGCGGAACAACAGGAACGCCCACGGTAATCCTGCATACCCGGCATGACCTTGATGAATGGGCCAAAGCTGTGGCACGCTGTCTCTACATGGTTGGATTGCGAAAAGGTGACATCTTCCAGAACTCTTCGGGGTACGGTATGTTCACGGGCGGACTGGGATTCCAGTACGGAGCAGAAAAGTTAGGAATGTTGACTGTCCCGGCAGCCGCAGGGAACACCAAACGGCAGATCAAATTTATCACAGATTTCGGGACGACAGCACTCCATGCCATTCCGAGCTATGCCGGAAGGCTGTACGAGGTGATGGAAGAAATGGGTATTGATCCGCGCCGTGACACAAGGCTCCGCACATTGATTATAGGGGCTGAACCCCATTCCGACGAACAGCGGAGACGAATTGAAAACATGCTTGGAGTAAAGGCATACAACTCGTTCGGCATGTCGGAAATGTGCGGACCCGGAGTGGCATTTGAATGTCAAGAACAGAACGGGCTGCACATATGGGAAGACTACTACATAGTGGAGATCGTGGATCCCGTCACACTTGAACCTGTCCCTGAGGGAGAGGTGGGAGAACTGGTGCTCACCACCATCAACCGTGAGGCCATGCCGCTGCTGCGCTACCGCACACGTGACCTCACTTGCATACTGCCGGGCGACTGTCCCTGCGGACGCCATCACAAACGGCTCGACAGGATGAAAGGACGGAGTGACGACATGATGATACTGAAGGGAGTAAATATCTTCCCGATACAGATCGAAAATATACTGATGCAGTTCAAGGAGCTTGGCAACGAATACCTTATCACTTTGACCAACCTTGAAGCCAACGACGAGATGACCGTTGAGGTGGAGGTGAACGAATTCATCGATGACTACGGATTCCTGCAAGGACTGACCAAGGAAATCACACGACAGCTGAAAGACGAGATACTTATCACTCCGCGTGTGAAACTTCTTCCGAAAGGAAGCCTTCCAAAGCAGGAGGGAAAAGCAGTCCGTGTGAAAGACCTGCGCCGGACACTGATATGATTTTCCGTTATAACCCTCAAATATCAGAAATATGACCGTACATCAATTATCTGTATTTATAGAAAACAAGTCGGGTACGCTGCTGCGTGTGCTCGAACTTCTGAAAGAAGCAGATATCCAACTGATTGCCTCCACCATCTCCGACACTGTGGAATATGGCATCTACCGCATCATCTGCTCTGAACCGATAAGAGCCTACGATACGCTGAAAGAAGCGGGCATATCAACCAACCTTTCTGAAGTGTTCGCCATCATGCTTGACAACACTCCCGGACGTGCTGCCGATGCCATACGCAGCTTCAGCGAAACCGGAATAGGCATCTCATACCTCTACTCGTTCCTGCTTTCAGGCAAGGGAATATTGGTGTTCCGCACCGACAATCCGGAGCTGACACGCAAAGTGATTACAGAGAAGAAATTACAATACATAGAAGAAAAACATCTCCTCGAAATGGCCTAAAGGAAAGTGACATTCCTGTTGAGCATAAAATTGACGGAACCGTAAATGAACAGGCCAAGAAACTGGGCAAGGTATTCGTTGCAATCCAACAGCTCTACCAACACCAGCAGAAACAGGAATTGGGCACTGTAGGCCAGAAGGAATGCTAAGCCAAAGAACAGCATCTGACGCCAGATGCTGTTCTTTTTACTATTGCCTTTTATCGGAAATATCCAATATTTGCACCAGATGAAATTGTGAATCTGTGCAACGATATAGGCAATTATGTTCGCTGTGATGTAGCTCTCCCCCTCAATGTGCATCAACATCCATACCACCACTGCGGTAATCAACGCATTGAGCGTGCCTACTATCGCAAAGCGAAAAATGCGGACAGTCTCTTTCATCCGGTAACTTCTTGCCTATTTTGCGTTTATCTATTTACTCGATGTCGTCTATCTTCAGATGAAGCTCGTCAAGTTGCTTTTCGTCAAGATATCCGGGTGCGTCAAGCATCACATCGCGACCGGAATTGTTTTTCGGGAAAGCAATGCAGTCGCGGATGGAATCCAGTCCGGCAAACAACGACACCCAACGGTCGAGACCGTAGGCCAGCCCTCCATGAGGAGGTGCACCAAACTTGAAAGCGTTCATTAGGAAGCCGAACTGCTCCTGAGCCTTTTCCGGCGTAAATCCCAGTATCTCGAACATCTTTTCCTGAAGTGCAGGATCATGAATACGGATTGAGCCTCCGCCAACCTCAACACCGTTGATTACCATATCGTAGGCATCGGCCCTGACAGCGGCAGGGTCAGTGTCAAGCAGAGGAATATCCTCGTCTTTAGGATGAGTGAAAGGATGGTGCATTGCCATCAGACGGCCTTCTTCGTCGCTCCACTCGAACATCGGGAAATCGACCACCCACAGGCAGGCGAATTTGTCCTTATCCCGCAAGCCAAGACGGTTGCCCATTTCAAGACGCAATTCACACAACTGTTTGCGTGTCTTCATGGCATCGTCACCGCTCATAATCAGTATCAGGTCGCCAGGTTTTGCGCCGAACGCATTCTTCAGTTCCTGAAGCGTCTCTTGGCTATAGAACTTGTCAACACTCGACTTCACGTTGCCGTCTGCCTCCACACGTGCATAAACCAGGCCTTTGGCACCGATTTGCGGACGTTTCACGAAATCCGTCAGCTGGTCAAGCTGCTTGCGCGTATAGCTTGCCGCTCCTTCGGCACAGATACCTCCGATATAGGCGGCACTGTCGAACACGAGGAATCCGTAGCCTTTCATCACGTCCATAAGCTCAACGATCTTCATTCCGAAACGCAGGTCGGGTTTGTCGCTGCCATAATATTTCATGGCATCCGCCCACGGCATCCGCAAGAACGGCTCATCAAGTTCCACGCCCCTCAATGTCCTGAACAGGTGTCTTGTCATACCCTCGAATGTTTGGATAATGTCTTCCTGTTCCACGAAACTCATCTCACAGTCTATCTGTGTAAATTCAGGCTGGCGGTCGGCACGCAAATCTTCGTCACGGAAACACTTTACAATCTGGAAATAGCGGTCGAAACCTGAAACCATCAACAGCTGCTTCAGTGTCTGGGGCGATTGTGGAAGCGCGTAGAACTGTCCCGGATTCATGCGGGAAGGCACCACAAAATCGCGTGCACCCTCCGGCGTCGATCCGATGAGCATCGGCGTCTCAACCTCAAGGAAGCCCTTGCCGTCGAGATAACGGCGCACTTCCATCGTCATTCTGTGGCGAAGTTCCATATTCTTGCGCACAACGGTACGGCGCAAATCCAAATAGCGGTATTTCATCCGCAGGTCGTCACCTCCGTCGGTATTGTCCTCGATGGTGAACGGAGGAGTCTGCGCAGCGTTCAGCACATTCAGTTCAGACACCGTTATTTCGATTTCGCCCGTAGGGATGTGTGTATTCTTGTTCGACCTCTCGCTGACCGTTCCTTTGACCTGAACAACAAATTCCCGTCCCAGATGATTGGCACGTTCGCAAAGTTCTGTATCGGCCTCTGCATTGAATACCAGCTGTGTGATGCCATAGCGGTCGCGCAGATCCACAAATGTCATTCCTCCCATCTTGCGCACACGCTGCACCCATCCGGCCAGCGTCACGCTCTTGCCTGCATCGGCGAGCCGCAACTCACCGCAAGTATGACTTCTGAACATATCTGTATGCTATTTTTTTATTCCAAACGGAGGCAAAGGTAGCATCTATTTTTGACTTATGCAATATGCTGTCCGGGCCTTTCATCAAAACAGGCCGTCGTTCAGGCCGGAACATCAGTTTGTCTTACATAAGATGTCCGCCCGCTTATTTTGGACAATAATCATGCAATATAATTGCATCAAAAAATAAAAAGATATAATTTTGCCTTGCTTTTTTAACATAACAGACAAAACACAAAATTAATAATTATGACAACAGAACATGTAAAATGCCTTATCATCGGATCCGGACCTGCCGGATATACAGCCGCAATATATACGGGACGGGCAAACCTTGCTCCCGTAATGTATGAAGGCATACAGTCGGGAGGACAGCTTACCATCACCACTGAGGTGGAGAATTTTCCGGGTTATCCCGAAGGGGTGACAGGCCCTGTCCTGATGGATGACCTCCGCAGGCAGGCTGAACGTTTCGGTGTCGATATCCGCAGCGGAATTGTAACAAAAGCAGATTTGGGAAAGGCGCCATATACATTTATCATTGATGAAGAAAAGGAAATCACTGCCGACACGGTCATCATCGCCACCGGAGCCACAGCAAAATATCTTGGACTGGAGGACGAAAAGAAGTATGCCGGCATGGGAGTAAGCGCATGTGCCACGTGCGACGGATTCTTCTATCGTAAGAAGACGGTTGCCGTAGTGGGCGGAGGAGACACTGCCTGTGAAGAAGCCCTTTATCTGGCGGGACTGGCAAGCAAGGTATATATGGTCGTGCGGAAACCATATCTTCGCGCCTCCAAGATCATGCAGGAACGCGTTATGAACCATCCAGGAATTACGGTGCTTTTCGAGCACAACGCCATAGGACTGTACGGAGAAAACGGGGTGGAAGGAATGCATGTGGTGAGACGTAGCGGCATGCCCGACGAGGAACATTATGACGTGCCAATCGACGGATTCTTCCTTGCCATCGGATACAATCCCAACTCCGGCATATTCAAGCCGTGGGTGAAGACCGATGAGACCGGATACATCATCACCGAACCGGGTACGCCACGCACGGGAATACCGGGTGTGTTTGCCGCCGGTGATGTAGCCGACCCGCACTACCGCCAGGCCGTCACTGCGGCAGGAAGCGGATGCATGGCGGCCCTCGAAGCCGAACGTTATCTGTCGGCACAGGGAATGCTGTGATACGGAACATACGAGTACAAAAAATAAATATTGATTTATGAAGAACATTTTCAGAAGAGCCTTTGCAGCTTTCCTGCTGATAGGAAGCGTAGCAACGACATTTGCCCAGCAAATGCCTCCCATCCCGACAGATCCCAACGTGCGCATAGGCAAGTTGGACAACGGACTGACCTACTACATCCGCCACAACGGACTGCCCGAAAACCAGGCCTATTTCTATATAGCCCAAAAGGTGGGTTCCATTCTCGAGGAAGACAACCAGCGTGGTCTGGCGCATTTCCTTGAACACATGTGTTTCAACGGAACAACACATTTTCCGGACAGCCTGCTCCGGGAATATCTGGAACATAACGGAGTGAAGTTTGGCAGCAACCTCAATGCCTATACATCGGTTGACGAAACCGTTTACAACATAACGAACGTGCCGGTGCGCGACGGACTTGTTGACTCCTGCCTGCTGATACTGCACGACTGGGCGAACGATCTGACTCTCGACCCGAAACAGATAGACAAGGAACGTAGCGTCATACACGAAGAATGGCGCACACGCACAGGTGCTATGATGCGCATGTACGAAAAGGTGTTCCCCATCATTTATAAGGACAGCAAATATGCTTACCGCCTGCCCATCGGGACAATGGAGGTAGTGGACAACTTCCCCTATCAGGCGTTGCGTGACTATTACGAGAAATGGTACCGCCCCGACCAACAGGGTATCATCGTTGTAGGTGACATCGACGTTGACAGGATAGAACAGAAAATCACAGAGATTTTCTCTTCCATCGAGATGCCGGAAAATGCCGCTGTACGCGAATACTTCCCGGTACCGGACAACAGCGAACCGATTGTGGCTATTGCAAAGGACAAGGAACAGGATGTACCGGTCATCTATCTGTTCCACAAGCATGATGCTATTCCGAACGAGCAGAAAGGCAGCATGGACTACCTTGTCATTACCTATATCAAGTCTATGATTTCCAGTATGTTGAACGCTCGTCTGAACGAACTCATGCAACGCAGCGATCCTCCGTTCCTTGAAGCATTCACCTATGACGGTGATTTTGCCGTGGCAAAGACAAAGAGCGCATTCACCGGCATAGCCGCCGCAAAGGAAGACGGCATCACGACATCAACCGAAACGCTGATGAAGGAGATTGAACGGGTACGCCGCTTCGGTTTTACAGCCAGTGAATACACCCGTGCAAGGATAGACTATCTGAGAAAGCTCGAAGTGGCCTATAACGAACGCGACAAACAAAAGACGAATACATACGTCAACGAGTATGTCAGACATTTCATAGACAACGAGCCTATTCCCGGAATCGAATATGAATATACCGTCATGAACCAGCTGGCACCCGGCATTCCGGTGGAGGCGGTCAACGAAGTCATGAAACAGTTCATCGGAGAGGAAAACATCGTACTGTGTGTGTTCTGTCCCGACAAGGAAACGATGAACTATCCGACAGAAGACGATTTGAAAGCTATTATAGAAAGAGTGCGCACGGAAGAACTGGAACCGTATGTGGATAAGGTGTCCGACGAGCCGCTGATGAATGAAGAGCCTGTTGGCGGCAAGGTAATAAAGACAGAAGACGGGCAGTTCGGATCCACAATAATGACTTTGAACAACGGGGTGCGTGTCATCGTGAAAAGCACTGACTTCAAGGCTGATGAGATCCGCATGACAGCGTTCAGTCCAGGCGGCAACTCACTGTTCAGTGACAGCGATGTATTGCAATACTATATGCTGAACGATATTGTGCTGGCTGGCGGACTTGGCAATTTCAGTAGCGTGGACCTTGAAAAGGTGCTTGCCGGGAAAGTTGCTTCCGCCGACGCTTCAGTGGGAAGACTGACCGAAGGCCTGAACGGAGGCTGCTCGCCGAAAGACCTTGAAACGATGTTGCAGCTCACCTATCTGCGGTTTACAGCGCCACGCATGGATGAGGAAGCGTTCACATCACTCATACAGCGCAACAAGGCGGCACTGAGCAATCAGGAGGCCAACCCGATGTCCGCATTTGCCGATACGTTGAAAGTTGCCCTCTACGACAATCATCCGCGTGCGCTCAGCCTTAAGGCAGACATGCTTGATGAAATAGATTACAACAAGGTGATGTCACTTTACAGGGACCGCTTCGCCGATGCGAGCGACTTCACATTTATTCTTGTAGGAAATGTTGACACGGCAACTGCAACCCCGCTGATCGAACAGTATCTTGGAGGACTGCCTGCCATAAGACGTCAGGAAAACTTCCGCGACACAAAGCTGGACATACGTCCGGGAATTTACAACAACGATTTCGTCCGCCAGTTGGAAACACCGAAAGCGACCGTTGTGATAATAAACAGCGGCAAATGTGAATACAATCAGAAGAACAATCTCCTGATGAACATTATGGGACAACTGCTGCGCATCATCTATACCCAGACGGTACGTGAGGAAGCGGGTGGTACATATGGCGTAAGCTGTTACGGATCGCTTAGCAAATATCCAAAAGAGGAAGGCATGTTCCAGATCTATTTCGATACCGACCCAGCAAGACGCGCCGATATGGTGGAACTGATAAAGGAAGGCATTCATAATTTCATAGCCGAAGGACCGAATGAAGGCGACCTGAACAAGGTAAAGGAATATATGCTGAAGACCTACCGGCAGAACCAGAAAGAAAACGAATATTGGATTGAAATGCTTCAGGAATATTACTGGGAGAATATCGATATGGATACTGATTACGAGCAGATGGTGGAAAGCATCAGTGTGAACGACCTGAGAGAGTTTGCCAAGGCTTTCTTCGAACAGAACAACCAGATTGAAGTAAGCATGAGTTCTCCGACCGACAAATAGGAAATGATAATACATTCGGCACAGGGTGCCGGTTAGTATATCAGTCACAAAGGACAGCGTGATCACATGAAAGGGTGATACGCTGTCCTTTGTGTTTATTAAATAGTCTAAACAGAAAACCTGGATGAGTGGATTTTCCGTATATTTGCCCGAACATCAGACTCAAGACATGTCCAGACTAATCGTTCCGATAAAATATTTTCTGCTGGCAATCACGGTACAGATGATGCTTTCCTGTAATACTGCCATCCCGAAACTGGACTACCGGGACATTGTCCGTGCGGCTGTCAGGCTTGAAATGGACATTGATGTGAACGACTATCATCCGCTCTATGTCGAATCGGCAAAATGGATAGGCGTACCTTACCGATACAATGGCAACAGCAAAAGCGGAGTGGATTGCTCCGGACTTACCTGCTCCATCTATAAGGAAGTATATCACAAAACTTTAAGCAGGAACTCAGAAGAGCAGCGGACAAAAGATTGCAGACGTATATCCAAAAGAAAACTGCGGGAAGGCGACCTCGTGTTCTTCCACGACGGAAAAAAGAAAAAGAAAGCAAGCCATGTTGGGATTTACCTGAAAGACAATAAGTTCATTCATGCCAGTATCGGACGTGGAGTCATCGTGAGCAGTCTGAATGAACCGGCATACAAAAAAAACTGGATGGGGGGAGGAAGGATAACAAAACACCTATGAGAATACTTACTTGTCACACAGGAACTGCAAGGATGTGTTTGTCTGTCGTGCTTTGTATGGCAGGCATACTGCAACCTTCTGCCCAAAACGAGAAAGAGACGGAGCTGCAGCTCAACAAGGATGCCGTAAAGATGATTCTTTTCGACTTCAGCGGCAATCCCTCCGAACAGGAATCTCCACGGCAGGCACCGATTGAAAAGAAATGGATGAACTTCAAGGAGGATCTCCGTATGCCAAGAAACATGACCGACACGGCCAGACTGTGGAAGCCAGGCGATTATTTCCGATTTGAGCCATACACCATCTGGACCAGGTTTGGAGAAGATCCCATTTATGACAAGTTGGTTATGGGACGCCCCAAGAAACTGGAATTCAGTTGGGAGCTCAATCCCAATGCAACGCATTATGACAAGGATTACGGCAGGAGCATCACGCCATCAACGGGCAGAATGAACAGGAGCGCAACGGGTAGTGCAGGTGTAGGAGCAACAATAGGCGGTCTTGACTTCATCGGATTCATCTACCATAACTTCACCAGACACGGGCGGATGCTGGCATACAACCGCAAACATTCCGATGTATGGAAAAACTACAAGGACTACAAGCCGACCAAAGAAGACAGCATGAAGGTGCCAAATTTCTACCGCAGACTATCCCTGCCTGTCCATGTTTCGAACGACACTGACAGCGTCACTCCCCCTCCCATGCAGGCCGATACGGTTGTACAGATGAAAGGTACGGAGACGAACGAACCTTCATCTGTAGAAAATGAAGACAACCTTTATGAGCTTATTCGTCTCAAGCAGAGAGAAGACTCCATACGTTCACGGGAAAAACCCAGAAAAGACAATGCCAACACCAATCCCTACGACATACAACGCCAGATATGGCGTCTTCGCGAGATGAGCAACTGACGGTATTATCTGTAATGTGACACGTTACGTGTTCCGTTCGTCACTGCCGTCCGTCGGTTCCGGCAACAAATCGGTTTGGATGTTGTTCATGCTTCCCCAAAGACTGTACCTTGCTTCCGGATTCATCTTCTCCAGCCGGTGAAGGATCTCTTTCATATCCGAGCGGTGTGAATCATGTTCATAGGGACAATTCTTTATCTGCTTGCGGTAGCCTTTCAGATCAGCCAGCTCTTTTAGGTCGGCTTCATGCACCATGCACATCGGCCGGATGACGGTCATGTCGAATTTCCGCATCACCAGACGCGGGGGCATCGTACCGAACGCGCCTTGAAACGTCATGTTCATGAGCAGAGTTTCCAGAATGTCGTCCATGTGATGTCCCAATGCTATTTTGTTACATCCCAACTCCTTTGCAAGCGTAAACAACGTCTTGCGCCGGTTCCATGAACAGAGGAAACAAGGTGATTTCCGTGTGTCGGAAGATGAATCGAACGATGTTTCCCTGCATACGAAAGGCACTCCCCTATCCTCTGCAAAAGCTTTCAGATAGCTGATATCCGACTCATAGGCAATGTTCTTCATCACCACATGGGCGGCTATCACGGAAAATTTCGGCTTGTAGATGCGCGATCGCGCCGACAGCAGCTCCAACAGAGCCAAAGAGTCCTTCCCTCCAGAAAGTCCCACAAGTATCCTGTCACCGTCTTCAATCAGTCCGTACCGGCACACGCCTTTTGAGAACCGCGTCCTGATGCGCCGCATCAATTTTGCTTCGTCAGTCTGTTTATCCATAATTTCACAAAAACAGACACAAAATTACACTAAAAGAATCACTTTATGAAAAAAATAAAGAAATAGAACAGGCAGAAAGAGGACATTCAAAAGAAAGATTGTATATTTGAATAAAATTAACTGCAATGACTAAACCAATGAAAAGATATGCAATGACGCTTCTTGCACTCTGCTGTTGCAGTGGAATGTTTGCGCAGACACTTGCACAAGCAAAGAAATGGTTTGCAGATGGAGAGTTCGAGAAGGCAAAACCGGTATTCAGACGGCTGGCGAAACAGGTGCCTTCGAACGCGGGCTACAGTTTCTGGTACGGAGCATGCTGTTACGAAACGGGAGAACTGAAAGAGTCCCTGCCCTATCTTAAGAAAAGTTCCGACCGCAAAGTCGTAGACGCCTATCTGTACTTGAGCAGAGCATATTGCGACCTGTACCGTTTTGATGAAGCCATAGAAAACATAAAAAACCACATTTATTGGCTGAAACAGAAGAATCGTAACACTTCGTCTGCGGAAAAGCTGATGGAGAAATACCGTATGGGTGCACGCATGCTACGCGGCGTGGAAAACGTGACGATAGTGGACAGCTTCGTGGTAGACAAGGACGCTTTCATCAATGCCTACAAGCTCAGTAAGGCGACAGGACATATAGGAATGACGGATGACGAGAAAGGCACATACTACACCAACGAATGGGAAGACATGATGGTTTTCGCACAAACCGACCAGGAAGGGGAAACGCATCTGTTTTCGTGCGTGAAATTGGGTAACATGTGGGATACCCCACGACCGCTGGACGGAATCGGAACGGAAAGATACGACCAGAACTACCCTTTCGTAGATTCCGACGGAATCACCCTTTATTTTGCTTCTGAAGGAGATGAAAGCATAGGCGGATATGACATATTCGTTACACGATATTCCTCAGAAGACGGCAGCTACCTGAAGCCTGACAATATAGGGTTTCCGTTCAATTCACAGTACAACGACTACATGTATGTCATAGATGACCTGAACGGACTTGGATGGTTCGCTTCTGACCGCTACCAGCCGGAGGGGAAAGTATGTGTTTATGTGTTTGTCCCCAACACGTCGAAAGTAGTTTACGACTATGATTCCATCGATTCCGAAAAGCTCAGAAGCCTTGCCATGCTGACAAGCATAAGTGACACCCATAATGATGCGGACAAACTGCTCGTCGCCAAACAAAGCCTGGCGGAAGCCACATACGGCAACGAACAGAAACAGAAAAATACGGATTTCAAATTCATCGTAAACGACAGCCATGTATATCATCTGTTATCCGACTTCCGCTCTGCAGAGGCACAGAAACTGTTCCAGATTCTTCGGCAGAAGAAAAAGGATCTTGCCGCACTCGAAAAGACATTGTCTGACATGCGCGACAACTATGCCGCATCGTCCGATATCACAGTCAGGGAACGTCTGTCGCCTGCCATCCTTGACCAGGAAAAACGGGTGAGAGAACTTTGTGAAGAAATCGATGCACTGGTTCTTCAGGTGCGCAATACGGAAATCAAAACATTGGAAAACCTTTAACACCATTTCCTGTATGACTGCTTTTATCATCATAGCGTTTATTATCGTAGGAGTAATTCTGTTTGCCGTCGAAGTGTTTCTGATACCGGGCATTAGCGTGGCGGGTATCGGAGCTGCACTGTGCATTCTCTATGCCATATTCCATGCGTTTGCATATGCAGGCGTTACGGCAGGATTCATTGCCGTCGGAGGTTCAGCCATAGGCATTGCTGCCGTTACCATATGGTTCATGCGCTCAAAAACAGTCGATCGACTGGCACTGCACAAGACACTCAACTACAGGCCTGATCCGCTCGAAGGACTCGATCTGAAGCCGGGAGACACAGGGACATCAACCACACGTCTCACACTTATAGGAAATGCCGACTTCAACGGGAAAATAATTGAGGTTCAGTCGACTGACGGATTCATCGATGAAAAGACGACGGTAGAAATAGTACGCATCGCCAATGGCACGGTCTACGTGAAAGCTAAAGCATAAAGATTCAAAATTCATAACAACCCTAAAAAACAAGTACCATGTTTAATCTGTCACTCGTACTAATTGCAGTGGGAATCATTATCCTGCTGGCAGTATTTTTCCACTACGTACCTTTTTTTCTTTGGCTCTCGGCCAAAGTGTCGGGTGTGAGCATTTCATTGATACAACTCTTTCTGATGCGCATCCGAAACGTGCCTCCATACACCATTGTACCTGCGATGATAGAAGCGCACAAAGCCGGACTGAGCAACATTACCCGTGATGAACTGGAAGCACACTACATGGCAGGGGGACATGTGGAGAAAGTGGTCCATGCGCTTGTTTCCGCCTCGAAAGCCAACATCGAACTGTCGTTTCAGATGGCAACAGGAATCGACCTTGCCGGACGTGACGTGTTTGAAGCAGTACAGATGTCCGTAAATCCGAAAGTAATTGATACGCCTCCGGTGACAGCCGTTGCCAAAGACGGCATCCAGCTCATAGCTAAAGCTCGGGTGACGGTACGCGCCAACATCCGGCAGTTGGTGGGAGGAGCCGGCGAAGATACTGTACTGGCACGTGTGGGTGAAGGCATAGTGTCGTCCATCGGTTCTTCGGAAAACCATAAGTCGGTACTTGAAAATCCGGATTCCATATCGAAGCTCGTACTGCGCAAGGGACTTGATGCCGGGACAGCATTTGAAATACTTTCCATCGACATTGCCGACATCGACATAGGGCGCAACATCGGGGCATCACTACAGATAGACCAGGCCAATGCCGACAAGAACATAGCTCAGGCAAAGGCGGAAGAAAGACGGGCCATGGCTGTAGCGCTTGAACAGGAAATGAAAGCCAAGGCAGAGGAAGCGCGTGCCAACGTGATACAGGCAGAAGCCGAAGTGCCCAAAGCGATGGCAGATGCATTCCGAAACGGAAATCTCGGCATAATGGATTATTACCGTATGAAGAATATTGAGGCCGACACGGACATGCGCAACAGCATTGCCCGACCGGAACGGCATCCGGCAGGAAATGACCCGATAGGCAAATGACAAAGATAAAACAAGATTTGTTATGAAAATGAACAGTTATTTTCCACCATCGGAACTTATCATAAATGAGGACGGATCTATATTCCATCTGCACGTAAAGCCGGAACAACTGGCCGACAAGGTAATTCTCGTGGGCGATCCTGGGCGTGTAGATCTCGTCACCTCCTATTTCGAGATGAAAGAATGCGACATCATGAACCGGGAATTTCATACGGTTACGGGACTCTGCAATGGCAAACGAATCACAGTCGTCTCAACCGGCATAGGATGTGACAACATAGACATTGTGGTAAACGAGCTGGACGCTCTCGCAAACATAGACTTCTGTAAACGGGAAGAAAAAAAACAGCTTCGCCAACTGGAACTCGTGCGTATCGGCACATGCGGAGGACTTCAGGAATATACCCCTACCGGCACATTCGTCTGTTCGGAAATCTCCATCGGCTTTGATGGACTGCTCAACTTCTATGAAGGGCGCAATGCAATATGCGATCTTCCTATGGAACGCGCGCTGCTGAACCATCTCGGATGGTCAGGCAACCTCTGCGCTCCGGCTCCCTATGTCGTGCATGCTGACGAAAGTATCGTGGAACGCATTGCAGGAACCGATATGGTGAAAGGAATTACAATTGCATGTGGAGGTTTTTTCGGTCCTCAGGGAAGACGCCTGCGCATCCCACTCGCTGATCCGCACCAAAACGAAAAATTAGAAAGTTTTGAATACAAAGGCAAACGCATCACTAATTTCGAAATGGAAAGTTCGGCTCTTGCCGGTCTCTCACTCCTTCTCGGACATAAGGCGACCACAGTGTGCATGGTCATCGCCAACCGTGTTGCAAAAAAAGCTGACATCGGCTACAAGAACACCATCGGCACGCTGATAGAGACCGTACTGGAAAGGATATGAAAGAAGTCATCTATATTTTCCTGGCCGGAGGTGTGGGAAGCGTGCTGCGTTATACCGTACAACTCCTGTTGCACGAATGCATCCATCCCTACCACTTTCCGTGGGCCACGTTCACGGTCAATGTGACAGGGAGTTTCCTCATAGGCTTTTTCTACGCCCTTTCTGCCCGCCTACATCTCTCGTCAGAAGTACGCCTGTTGCTTACCACCGGTCTGTGTGGAGGGTTCACAACTTTTTCTACCTTCTGTAACGAAAATCTTACCCTCTTACGCCAAGGACATACCATCACCTTCGTTTTCTACACAGGATTGAGTCTGGTGCTGGGGATTGTGGGAGTATGGGCAGGAAGTTTCGCCGGAGAGGGAATAAAATAGAATGACTTCAATATAGAAGATGAAAAACAAAAAATACATGGAACCAACATTCAAACAAGCATCCGACATTGACAAAGAAGAACGCTACCGCCTCTTCGTGGAGCAACTGTCCGCCCTCATCGAAGGCGAAACCGATGAAACGGCTCTGTTAGCCAATGCCAGTGCCGCCCTGCATGATGCCTTCGGTTTCTTCTGGGTAGGCTTCTATCTGGTAAAGAATAACGAGCTCGTGCTCGGCCCCTTCCAGGGAAGCGTGGCCTGTTACCGTATCCGGTGCGGACGGGGTGTATGCGGAACTGCATGGGAGAAAATGCAGACACTGATAGTTCCCGATGTAGAACAATTTCCCGGACATATAGCCTGCAGTTCGCTCTCGCGCTCCGAGATTGTAGTTCCCATCATAATCGGCAATGAAGTGAAAGGCGTGCTCGACATAGACTCCGACCAACTCGACTCTTTCGATGAAATCGATCGCAGATTCTTGGAAGAGACCGTAAATATCCTTGCCGACAAACTATATAATAAAAACAGAAAAGAAAATTCATGAACGACATACAAGATACCATCTGTGCCATAGCCACCGCACAAGGCGGAGCCATAGGAATCATCCGTGTGTCCGGCTCAGAAGCCATTGCCATTACAGACAGCATTTTCACACCTGCAGGCACTCCTACCCCACTGGCCGGACGTAAGCCTTATACACAGACTTTCGGACATATCAAGAACGACAAAGGAGAATTGGTTGACGAAGTATTGGTCAGTCTTTTCCGCGCGCCCCATTCATACACGGGCGAAGATTCCACCGAAATTTCCTGCCACGGTTCTCCATACATCCTCAGCCAGGTGATGCAACTCCTTATCGCCCACGGATGCCGTTCGGCTCATCCGGGTGAGTACACCCAACGGGCTTACCTCAACGGAAAAATGGATCTTTGCCAAGCTGAAGCCGTAGCCGACCTTATCGCTTCGACCTCTGCCGGACAACATAGGTTGGCGCTCAATCAGATGCGTGGCGGTTTCAGTTTGGAACTGAAAGAATTGCGTGATCAACTGCTGCACCTGACTTCGCTTCTGGAACTTGAACTTGACTTCAGCGATCATGAAGATCTGGAATTTGCAGACCGCTCTGAACTTCAGAATCTGACATCACGAATTAAAGGTCTTATCAGCCGTCTTGCAGATTCATTCAGCATGGGCAACGCCATCAAAAAAGGTATCCCTGTTGCTATCATAGGAGAAACTAATGCCGGAAAATCAACTCTGCTCAATGCCTTACTGAACGAGGACAGGGCGATAGTTAGCGACATACACGGTACGACACGCGATATAATCGAAGATACCATAAACATTAGCGGCATCACTTTTCGCTTTATCGACACTGCCGGCATACGACAAACAGACAATGTCATAGAGTCGTTAGGCATCGAGCGCAGTTTCCGTGCCGTTGACAAATCGCAAGTTGTCATTATTGTACACGACAAACAGCAAGGTGAATCCGCATTCCGAAACTTTTACAGGAAGGTGGAGCCGCATCTGAAAGGCAAGAAAATCATTATAGCACTTAACAAATGCGACATTTCCGCCGCCTCCGCTTTCACTCCACCTCAAGGTACAATAATAGAAATATCTGCCAAGAATAGACATAATGTCACCCACCTGCAAGACTTGTTGGTGCAACTCGCCTCTATTCCTGAGATACAGACAGGTGATGTCATCGTAACGAACATACGTCATTATGAAGCACTTACCCATGCACTGGAATCTATCAGCCGTGTCCAGAAAGGATTAGATACGAACATGTCCGGTGACTTAATATCTCAAGATCTCCGTGAATGCATCTTCCACCTGAATGATATCGTAGGCGAAGTAACTACAGACGAAGTTCTTGGAAATATTTTTAAAAATTTTTGCATCGGAAAGTGAGGTTAAAAACTGTGTTGCAAAAGAAAGTCTATCAAAACACAAAAC
>CAZSYY010000007.1:0-54584 GCA_964611375.1 uncultured Phocaeicola sp.
TTCTGTGATTACCTATTCTTTTCTGTTATTTGTTTATCCCGAACTCACGTAAATATCTTCTTCGTATATGTAAAGACTAAGGAGAATGTGGAGTTGGCTACGCTTAAGGACGCATGCGAGAACTTTGCACACGATGCTTCATCCCTGATACCGGTGGATTGTGTCATGTTCAATCTGTTTTTCAACAATCTGGAAAAACAATGAAACACTGAAGATAAGAAGCGGAACCTTAAGAGAAAGGCTCCGCTTTTTTGATTGTTTCTCAAGGGTGTACGTCCTTTAGCATTTCGGAAGGGACTATTCGGTAGAGTTTGTCATTCGGACGTATTCTGTCAGGAACTTTGAAAGACACATGCTCACCTTTCTTCACGACCTCAACAGGATTAAGATCGACACGCGCCTCATCAAGGGTGGCATACATCGCTCCGGTGGTAGGTCCTGTGATAAGCAGTTTGTCGCCAACATGGAGTTCGGTGGCTTCTATCAGGAACTCAGCCACACCTATGCGGGGGAAATATTTTATGCCTTTCCCTGCATACACTTTCTTTTCGATGGCTTCAGACCCGTAGTGGCTGCTCCATTCTCCCAGTCGTTGTCCCAGATAGTATCCGTTCCAGAACCCGCGGTTGAATACGGTCTTTAGTCGTTCGTCCCAACCGGCTACTTTTTCCTTAGTAAATGTCCCTTCTATACATGAACGGATGGCTTCCTTATAGCATTCCACCACCGTTTTTACATATTCCGGTCCTCTGGCACGTCCCTCAATCTTGAATACACGTACACCCGCCTCGATCATTTCGTCCATGAAATGGATTGTTTTCAGGTCTTTTGGTGACATTATATATTTGTTGTCCACTTCCAATTCAATGTCGCTGTCCCTGTCCTTGACAATGTAGGAACGGCGGCAGACCTGCATACAGGCACCGCGATTGGCAGAAGCGTTCAGTTCATTCAGGCTAAGGTAGCATTTGCCCGATACGGCCATGCACAATGCTCCGTGACAGAACATTTCGATTCGTACCGGATCACCCATAGGTCCTTTTATATTCTGTTCCTGTATTGCGTCATAGATTTTGCGCACCTGCTTCAGATTCAGTTCGCGTGCCAGTACCACTACATCTGCAAATCGGGAATAAAACTTCAGTGCTTCTATATTGCTGATATTCAACTGTGTTGACAGGTGCACTTCCTGTCCCACGCGGTTACAGTATTCCATTACGGCTACATCGGCTGCGATAACCGCACTGATACCAGCTTCTTTGGCTGCATCTACGATTCTGCGCATCAGTTCGATGTCTTCATCATAGATGATTGTGTTTATGGTCAGATAGCTCTTCACACCTGACAGATCGCATATACGGGCAATTTCATGCAAGTCATCTATGGTAAATGTATTGGATGAGCGTGCACGCATGTTCAGGCTTTCTATTCCGAAGTAGATGGAATCGGCACCGGCATGAAGGGCGGCAGCAAGCGATTCGCGCGACCCGACCGGAGCCATTATCTCAAAATCTTTGATTGAATGATTCATTTCTTCCGTAATTTGTCGGACAAAGGTAGCCATTTTCCGTGATATAAAAAATTTCGTTACCTTTGTGACTCAATATCAACGTAATGAAGATAAGAAATATAGATTTGGGAGACAGGCCAATAGTGCTTGCTCCGATGGAGGACGTGACTGATCCAGCTTTCCGCCTGCTCTGCAAGGAGTTCGGTGCGGACATGGTATATACGGAGTTCGTATCGAGCGATGCGCTGGTTCGTTCGGTGGAAAAGACTATGCTGAAACTGCACATCAGTGACAAGGAACGTCCTGTGGCCATACAGATCTATGGGAAAGACACGGATACGATGGTCGAAGCCGCTCGTATCGTGGAGGAGGCTCATCCGGACATCCTCGACCTGAACTTCGGTTGTCCGGTGAAGCGTGTGGCTGGGAAAGGTGCCGGAGCGGGAATGCTTCAGAACGTACCAAAGATGCTGGAAATCACCCGTTCGGTAGTGGATGCCGTCAAGATACCTGTAACTGTAAAGACACGTATTGGATGGGATGACAGCCACCGCATCATCGTTGAGTTGGCGGAGCGATTGCAGGATTGCGGAATCGAAGCACTTACCATACACGGACGCACTCGGGCACAGATGTACACGGGTGAGGCTGACTGGACACTTATCGGTGAGGTGAAAAAGAATCCCCGCATGCACATCCCCATTATCGGAAACGGGGATGTTTCCACTCCACAACGTGCCGGAGAGTGTTTTGACATCTATGGCGTGGATGCCGTCATGATAGGCCGTGCCAGTTTCGGACGGCCGTGGATATTCAAGGAGGTGAAGCATTATCTGAAAACAGGCGAGGAACTTCCACCACTGTCTTTCGGATGGAAGATGAATGTGCTGCGTCGTGAGGTACAGGACAGTGTTGACCTGCTTGATGAACGTAGGGGGATTCTTCATGTACGCCGCCACCTTGCTGCATCGCCTCTTTTCAAGGGAATTCCGAATTTTAGGGATACTCGCATTGCCATGCTGCGGGCTGATACCATAGACGAACTGAACAGGATTCTTGACTGTATAGAACAGAAATTCGGCGACAGGCAGGATTAGGTCCTTTCTCCGGCTGAAAAATACCTTACGCGGCTTTTAATTGACGCCCCGATGTTTTAACGGAAACGGACGCTCATTTTGGCAAAGACATACGGCGGTTTTATTTCATACTTGAGATAGTCTTACGGCTTATAGCCATCCTTCTTTTTTATACCATGCTATCGTTTCCTTTACGCCTTTTTCCAGAGAATATTGGGGACGGTAACCCAACTCATGCTCTAACGGTGTAATGTCACATCTCCAGTTGCGCTGCTTCATGATTCTGTATTTGTCACTGTTCAATGTGGTGGGCTTGTGCGTAAGTTTGCCTATATTCCCAACGATGAGGGAAATTACCTTCAACAGGGCAAGGGGACAGACGAAGCGCACCATGCGTGGCCTACCAAGCTCCTCCCATATCAGGTCGGAAAATGTGCGGCTGTTATACACTGCTCCGTCGCTTACAAAATACTCACGGTGCACTATCTGCTTCTCGACGGCCAGATAGACTGCCTGCACCAGATCCTTTACATAAACGAAGGTTATATCCTGACGCTTGAAACCGGCGGCGATGTCTAAATGGTTTTTGATGGATTTGGCCATCAGGTGATAGTCCTTCTCGCGAGGACCATAGACTCCGGTCGGACGGAAAATCACGTAGGGGAAGTCGGGTACAGAGCGCAGGTATTCTTCCGCATGGAGCTTGCTGATTCCATAGGCTGTATTGGGGCGAGGTGTGTCTTCCTCCCTTATCTCAGAATAGTCGTGTTCACGTACCGGCCCGAACACGCTCAGCGAACTGATGAATATGAAACTCTCCGGAACCATGTCCAAGCGTCTTAGTGACTCTATGAAGTGTCTGGTAGCCCAATAGTTTCCGTTCTCGAACTCATGTATGTCCGTGCATTTTGTCACCCCTGCGCAGTGGATGATGCAATCCCATCCTCCATGTTCATCCTTGTGGGCGGCCAGTTGGTTTGCCAGTCTGCCGGAGTCAGTGAAATCCAGTTCGGCAAAACGGATGCGCCCGTCCTGCAGGTATCTTCGGCTGCTGGTCTTGCGGACTCCGGCCCATACCTGCATATCTCTTTCCAAGGCACCTTCCACCAGGAAACTCCCGATAAATCCGCTGGCTCCCGTGACCAATATTTTCTTTTTCATACGCACTCTCAAAATTCTTGATTTATATATGAATGTTTATGGCAAAGATAGCCTTTTTTCTGGTCATTGCGGAAAATATAGTCGGGATCAGCCATTTATTCCGTTTAATTTGTTTACTTTGTGATATAACTAAAATCGAGCAACATGGCTAAAGGGAAAAAAGAAAAAAAAGGCGGAAAGCGCATGAAAAAAAAGGAACTGGTCGAACTGATCGTGAGCTATTTCCGAAATAAATCCGGTATGGCAGTCAGTGTCAAGCAATTGTGTCAAGGACTGAAACTTACCACTCATCCGCTCAAGATGCTGTGTTCCGACATCATAAGGGAAATGCTTGAGGACAACTTTCTCATAGAGCCGGAAAAAGGACGTTTCCGGATTAATGACAGGGGGCAGATACTTACGGGAACGTTCCTGCGAAAAAGTAACGGCAAAAACTCATTTATCCCCGATGATGGTGGGGAGCCTGTTTTCATTGCCGAGCGCAACTCTGCCCACGCAATGAACAACGACAAGGTGAAGGTGGCGCTGAGTGCGAAATGCAAGAGACACAGTCCGGAAGGACAGGTGATTGAGATACTGAAGCGTGCCAACGAAACATTCGTGGGTACGTTGAGCGTAAGCAAGAACTACGCTTTCCTGCTGACCGAATCAAACACGTTGGCTAATGACATCTTCATTCCCAAGGAGAAGCTGAAAGGTGGAAAAAACGGAGAAAAGGCAGTAGTGAAAATCACCGAATGGCCTGAAGAGTCGAAGAATCCGTTCGGGAAGGTTATAGACATATTGGGGAAGGCCGGTGACAACACCACGGAAATGCATGCTATTCTGGCTGAATACGGATTGCCGTACACTTATCCACAGGCTGTGGAAAGTGCGGCAGAGAAGATTTCGCCCGAAATCACTCCCGAAGATTATGCGGAACGGGAGGACTTCCGTGAAGTAGTGACTTTCACCATTGATCCGAAAGATGCGAAGGATTTTGACGATGCGTTGTCTATCCGTCAGCTGAAACCGGGTATCTGGGAAGTGGGAGTTCACATTGCCGATGTGTCACATTATGTCAAGGAAGGCAGTATCATCGACAAGGAAGCTGTAAGGCGTGCCACTTCCGTCTATCTGGTGGACCGCACGATACCGATGCTTCCGGAGCGTCTGTGTAATTTCATTTGCTCGCTCCGTCCGGATGAAGAAAAACTGGCCTATTCCGTGATTTTTGACATGAATGACAATGCGGAGGTGAAAGACTACCGCATACGGCATACGGTCATCAAATCAAACCGGCGTTTTGCGTACGAAGAGGCACAACAGATCATAGAAACCGGAGTAGGGGAGTACAAGGATGAAATTCTGGAGTTGAACCGTCTGGCGCAAATTTTGCGTGAAAAACGTATGCAGGCCGGTTCCATAGATTTTGACCGCACTGAGGTGAAATTTGAAATTGATGACGAAGGGAAGCCGCTCAGCGTGTATTTTAAGGAGTCAAAGGAGGCAAACAAACTTATCGAGGAATTCATGCTGCTTGCAAACCGTACGGTTGCGGAACATATTGGCAAGGTCCCGAAGAACAAAAAACCGAAAGTGTTGCCGTACCGGATTCATGATCTTCCGGATCCCGACAAGCTGGACAACCTGAATCAGTTCATCGTACGCTTCGGCTACAAGATTCGCACCGGAGGAAGCAAAGCGGAGGTATCGAAATCGATTAACCGTATGCTGAACGAGGTCAGGGGGAAGAAAGAACAAAATCTGGTGGAGACAATATCCATACGCACCATGCAGAAGGCCTGCTATTCCGTCAACAATATCGGGCACTATGGATTGGGGTTTGATTATTACACTCATTTTACCTCGCCTATCCGTCGCTATCCGGATCTGATGGTACACCGGTTGCTGACCAGGTATCTGTCGGGAGGACGGAGTGTACAGGCCGATAAATACGAAACGTTGTGCAAGCACAGCTCGGATATGGAGCAGGTTGCTGCCAGTGCAGAACGTGCTTCCATCAAGTACAAGCAGGTGGAATTTATGAGCGAACGCATCGGAAATGTTTACGATGGAGTGATTTCCGGTGTTACTGAATGGGGGCTGTATGTTGAAATTAACGAAAATAAATGTGAGGGTATGATCCCGATACGTGACCTCGACAATGATTTTTATGAGTTTGACGAAAAGAATTATTGTTTGATTGGAAGGCGTTTTCACCGTAAATTCAGTCTTGGAGATCCCATAAAAATCAAGGTGGCAAAGGCGAATCTGACCAAAAAACAGCTTGATTTCGTATTGGTGGAATAGCAGTCAGTGGTTGAACAGGAAAAGTGTTGAGGCGGAGTTCGGAGGTCTTTTTACAGAAGAAGATATAAGAAATGCAAATTAAGTTTGTATCTTTGCCCGGTAAATTCAAATGAAGAACTATGAGCTATAATTTACTGAATGGGAAACGAGGTATTGTTTTTGGAGCGTTGAACGATAAGTCTATCGCATGGAAGGTAGCAGAACGTGCTGTAGAAGAAGGTGCAACGATTACATTGTCCAACACTCCGGTGGCTGTCCGTATGGGAGAGGTGTCTGCATTGTCGGAAAAACTGAAATGTGAGGTTATCCCGGCTGACGCGACTTGTGTGGAAGATTTGGAAAACGTGTTCAAGCGTTCTATGGAAGTGCTGGGTGGAAAAATAGACTTTGTACTGCACTCAATCGGCATGTCACCGAATGTCCGCAAGAAACGCACATACGATGATCTTGATTATGACATGTTGGGCAAGACGCTGGATATATCGGCTGTCTCATTCCACAAGATGATTCAGTCTGCCAAGAAATTGAATGCAATCAGTGATTATGGTTCGATTGTTGCTTTAAGTTATGTGGCTGCACAACGCACGTTCTATGGCTACAATGACATGGCTGATGCGAAAGCTCTGCTGGAGTCAATCGCACGCAGTTTCGGATATATTTACGGGCGTGAGCATAATGTGCGCATCAACACCATTTCCCAGTCACCTACCATGACAACGGCGGGGTCGGGAGTGAAAGGCATGGACAAGCTGTTCGATTTTGCCAACCGCATGTCTCCGCTCGGAAATGCTACAGCCGATGAATGTGCTGACTATTGTATCGTTATGTTTTCTGACCTGACACGCAAGGTGACTATGCAGAATCTGTTCCACGATGGCGGATTCTCCAGTGTCGGCATGAGTCTGCGTGCTATGGCCACCTATGAGAAAGGTCTGGACGAGTATAAAGATGCCAACGGAAACATCATTTACGGATAAATTCCGATGCACAGAGTGATATTCATATTGTTGGGCGTGGTCGTGCTTTCCGCCTGCCATACGGATAGGTGGAAAGACGATCCGTCAGATAATGTGGATATCAGAATTTTTCGATATGACCGCCTGCAATACGAGGCAACAGTCCTGAACAGTCTTCTCGCATGGCAGAAAATGAACACGGAATGGTCACATGCTACCCGTTTGCTAATAGAAGACGTGCTTGAAATAGGTTCGGTGGATCAGCCGGACATTTATGAGTGCATGAATGTCTACTTCTCAGACACCGCATTGGTGGATCTTATGGAAGATGTCAACAGGAAGTTTAAAGACTTGTCAGAGATAGAAAACAGCCTGACAAAAGGATTCAGAAAGCTGAAGGAAGAGTTGCCTTTGCTCCCTGTGCCTCGCGTGTATTCCCAGATTTCCGCGCTGAACCAGTCTGTAGTTGTGGCAGACAGTCTGTTGGGGGTTAGCCTCGACAAGTATATGGAAGCCGATTATCCTTTATATAAACAGTATTACCATTCATATCAAAGATATTCCATGTCTCCTGAACGCATAGTTCCTGATTGTCTCATATTTTATTTGCAGGGTCAGTATACTTTTGCGTGGGAGGAGGGGCATAGGACGTTGTCCGATGTTATTATGTATCGTGGAAAAATCGCATGGATTGTAGAACATGTGTTGGGTGCAGGAAAACTTGGGTCATTAGCTTTGGGATATACGGATGAGGAACTGGAATGGTGCAGAAAAAATAAAAACCAGCTGTGGAAATGGATGTCTGACAACCATCATCTGGCAAGTACTGATCCGATGATAATACGCTACTATACATCATCATATCCCGGATATGTTTTTCTGACCCAGCAAATGCCTCCCGGCATAGGAATATGGTTGGGCATGAATTTGTCTGACATATGGATGAAGAAGCATAAAGGTGCAACGATTGCAGATTTGCTGGCTTGTACTGATTTTGAAGATATTCTTTCCGGTTTACATTGAATAATTTCTTTTATGGAAACGGCTTTGTATTTACTACCCGTTACGCTGGGCGATACTCCTGTGGAAAAGGTGCTACCTCCGTATAACAGGGAAATTATTGTTAACATCAGGCATTTTATTGTAGAGGATGTACGTTCTGCCCGTAGGTTTTTGAAGAAAGTGGAACCGTCTATTGATATCGACGGACTGGCTTTCTATGAGTTGAACAAGCATACTGCTCCTGCAGCTATTTCCGGTTATTTGCAGCCTTTGGTGGAAGGTCATTCTATGGGTGTCATATCAGAGGCCGGGTGCCCGGCCGTTGCCGATCCGGGAGCGGATGTGGTAGCTATTGCACAAAGGAAATGTCTGAAGGTAATACCTCTGGTAGGACCTTCTTCCATCATCCTGTCGGTTATGGGTGCTGGTTTCAATGGGCAGAATTTTGCTTTCAACGGTTATCTTCCGATTGAACCTGCGGAAAGGACCAGACGGTTGAAAGAACTTGAAAATCGTGTTTATCAGGAGGATCAGACACAGATATTTATCGAAACACCCTACCGGAACCGGAAACTGCTGGAAGAGATAATCCGTATCTGTCGTCCGCAGACGCGCTTGTGTATTGCTGCCAATATCACGTGTGAAGACGAGTTTATCCGTACGCGTACATTGAAGGAATGGAAAGGGAATCTCCCCGAACTAAACAAGATTCCATGTATCTTTCTAATTTACAAATAAATCTACAGGTGCTTCTCTGCATGATAAGAAGATCGCACCAACGGGCCGCTTTCCACTTGTTTAAATCCTTTTCGTAAGCCTGTTTCCTTATATTCCAGAAATTGTTGGGGAGTGACATACTCTTTTACGGGGTAATGTCTTCTGCTCGGTTGCAGATATTGTCCAATGGTAAGGATGATACATCCATTTGCGAGAAGGTCATCCATTGTCTCCTCCACTTCTTCCGTAGTTTCTCCCAATCCGACCATGATACCGGATTTTGTTCTTATGCCACTATCCGCAATCTGGCGAAGCACAGCCAGACTGGTGTCGTAGCGTGCCACACTGCGGATGTCGGGAGTAAGGCGGCGTACAGTCTCGATGTTATGTGAAAGGATCTCAGGACGTGTGTCTGTAAGCAGTCTTATCAGTTCGGTTCGTCCCTGAAAATCGGGGATTAAAGCCTCTATGGTAGTCTGTGGATTGGCTTGTCGAACAGTACGGATGGTTTCCGTCCAATGGTGTGCCCCCAAGTCTTCCAAATCATCTCTGTCAACTGATGTGATGACGGCATGATGCAGTTTCATCAGCTGGACAGACCTGGCAATCCGTTCAGGCTCGTGCGGATCGAGAGGAAGAGGCTTGCCGGAGAGTGTATTGCAAAACTTGCAGGCTCGCGTGCAGATATTCCCTCCAATCATAAAGGTAGCCGTTCCTCTTCCCCAGCATTCACCGAGATTTGGGCACCGTCCGCTGTTACAGATCGTATGCAGTTTATGTGTGTCAACAATCCGTTTGGTCTCGGTATAACGTGCGTTTGTACCGATGCTTGTCTTAAGCCATTCCGGTTTCTTGATGTGCATCGCGTCTGGTTTCATAATTTTCTGATTAAGAAGTCGGTTATCCTATTCATCAGGTGATACCGTGTGTTACCTCCGAAAATCCCATGATTCCGGTTCGTATAGATTTGTGTCTCGAAATATTTGTCAGCCTGAATCAATGCTTCGTTGTATTCCATGAAATTCTGGAAATGCACGTTGTCATCTGCACTTCCGTGTACCAGCAGAAGATCACCTTTCAAATCATTCGCACGACTGATAGCCGATGATACTCTGTAGCCGTCTCCGTTTTCTTTCGGTGTGCGCATGAAGCGTTCGGTATAGATCGTGTCATAAAAATACCAGTTGGTCGGGGCGGCGATGGCCACCCCTGCTTTGAATGCTCCAGAGCCATCACTCATGGACATAAGAGTGTTATATCCTCCGTAGCTCCATCCCCAGATGCCGATTCTGTCCCCGTCTATGTATGGAAGGCTTCCCAAATATCTGGCTGCTTCCACCTGGTCGGCAGCTTCCTTGATGCCGATGACCAGATATGTACATTTCTCGAAAGAGGCTCCGCGCCCGCCTGTTCCCCTGCCATCTACACAGACCATCACAAATCCATTGTCGCACATATAGGCTTCAAACATGCCTCCGTCACTGAAGCCGCCGATGCCCCATTTGTCAAGGACTTGCTGTGAACCGGGCCCGCTGTATTGGTACATAATGACCGGATATTTTTTGTTCTCATCAAAGTCGGCCGGTTTCATCATCCACCCGTTAAGTTCTACCCCCTGTGAGGTCGTGAAGGTGAAAAATTCCTTTTTGGGCATATTCAGACCGGCAATCTGATTTTTCAGTTGCTTGTTGTCGAGCAGTGTGGCCAGCTCTTTCCCTTTATTGTCGTTCAGTGTGATGAGCGTAGGCGTGTCGATGTTAGAGAAAGTGTTGATGTAATATTTCATGTCGGCACTGAACACGGCTGTGTTTGTTCCTGTTCGTGAGGATAGCCTGGTCTTTTTCCCTTTTCCGTCAGTCTTGTAGACAGCTGTCCTTAGCGGACTTTCTTCATTGCTGGTATAGTAGAATTCGTTTGCCTTCTGATCCCATCCGAGAAATTCCTTTACTTCGAATTTTCCCTTTGTGATTTGCCTTACCAGATTTCCTCCGATAGTGTACAGATATAAATGATTGTACCCGTCGCGTTCGCTCATCATCACGATGTTTTCCGGATAGAACTTGATGTCGGAGTAGGCCTCTTCCTTGATGTATTGTTCCGATTCATCACGGATTATCACCTTGCATACCGCGCTTTTCGGATTTGCCATGTAAAGGCTGAGGCGGTTCTGGCGGCGATTCAGTGTCATAATGGCCAGCTTGTCCGGGTCGGATGTGAATTTTATTCGAGGGATATAGCTTTCGTCATCAATGGGCAAATCCATCTTGTGGGTCACTCGGCTTTTTATGTCAAATGTATGTACGGTAACTTTTGAGTTTGGCATCCCGGACTTAGGATATTTGTAGTCGTAACTTCCGGGATAAGTGGCATATTCGTTCATATCAGGTGACATGCCTTTGTACCACTGGAAAGAATACATGGGTACTTGGCTTTCGTCGAAGCGGATGTATGCGATCATTTTGCTGTCAGCGCTGAAATCGAACGCACGGTTGAACGCAAATTCTTCTTCATATACCCAGTCCGGAATGCCGTTGAGTACCTTGCCGTATTCTCCGTCTTTTGTGATCTGCGACTCGCTGTTCCCGAAGAGCAGTTTTACCAGATATATGTTGTTGTCGCGTACGAAAGCTATCTGGTGGCTGTCGGGTGAAAAAAGCGGAACCTGTTGAGGCCCGTTGTCCGACAGCGGCTCGAGTGTACGGTTCTTGACGTTGTAGATATAATATACTGCCGTGAATGATCTGCGGTAAATGGCTTTTGTTTCAGTCTGAATCAGAATCAGACTTTCATCGGGCGACATGATATAGTTGTCAAACGATTCCAGTTCTACGTTGCGGGCGGTTGTCACATCGAATATTGTTCCGACCTCTTCCCCCGTCTTGAATGAATATTTTACGATACGCTTGTGGTCGCTGCTGATCTGTGTATAGTGTTCCCCGTCAAGCATGGGTTTGAGACCATGTATGTTCTGTGCGCGATAGGTACCTTCGGCTACATCCTTCAGTGTAATCTTCTGGGCATAGGCTCCGTATAAGGATATTACCAGTAAAAACAGAATTGTGAGAGTCTTTTTCATTATTCTATGTCATTTTGTTGTTCGTCTACAGTTTCATTTTTCGTTGCCATGTCAGGAATGGTTTCTTGTCCGGGTATTTCAGGCATTTCGTGAATGGGAGGTGCATCCTGTACCTCTTCATTTTTGTCCTTTATGCCGAACAGACGACGGAAGAAGCGTACAAAAGCATTCCGCTTTTTGGGCTTCACCTCTGTTGCGGACGGTTTCGGCAAGTGCTCTGGCAAATTTGCCTGTAGTGTATCAGCTTTTTGACTGATAATACTGTCCGCCTGGAGTGAGTCGGCTGCAAGTGTCAGTTCTTTTTTCAGCGTGTCAGTATGCAAAGAGTCGCTTTCCATGACAGGAAGAATCGGCATGATGGAATCGTTCAATATCGAGTCGTTCGGTATCGAATCATTGGCTATGCTGTCATTGCGGAGTGAATCTTTAGGCAGTGTGACGACCGGTTCAGGCTCCGGCACTATGGGCTTCGGAAGTTTGAACGTAACCGGTACGGAATATTTGCACCGGACAGTCATTCCATGGTCTTTCGCCGGAATCCAGTCGCGCATCACAACTATTGCTTCAAGTGCGGCTGTATCAAGCAAGGCGTGCAATCCTCGTACAATACGTGGAGAGGTAATGCTCCCGTCCTTTTCCACTACAAACTGGACTATTACCGTTCCTTCAGTCTGGGTCTGCTCCGCCAGTTCTGTAGAACGTGTTTTCCTTTTCAGATAGTTGAAAAATGCTTTCATTCCTCCCGGATACTTCGGCATCTGTTCCGCACTTGTGTAGATGCGGTCTGAGCTTTTCCTCGTCATGTTTATCGTATATGGTTTGTCGGGATTCATCAGGAAAAGATCTACATCCATGTATTTGTTTTCCATCTTTTCCGCACGGATCATAATGGAGTGGTTATAGTCTGCTTCGATGGAAAACTTTCCGTCTCTGTCCGTGAATGCCCGTCTGCCAGTACCTTGTATGATTACTTCGGCATTGGCCACCGGCCTCCCTTTACACTGCACAATACCCTCTATTGGGAAAGTCCTTGCATTTTGTTTGTATCGTATTATGTCCTCTTGGCTGTCGATGCGGATGATGGTGTCGGCAAGAGATTCGTCAAAACGCATGGTTTTCACCGGCTTCTGTTTGTCAGACGGGAAATACAGATTGGCAGTGCGGATGTTTTTTTTGTTGATTTCGCGCTCAAACTCAATGATTCCTTGCTCGTTCCCGATATATTCTCCGTTGTACCCCGTGATCTTCAAAATCATGCCCGCTTGCGGATTTCCTTCCGTGTTGACTACGGTGATTCTGAATGCCTGCTTTTTGCTATCCTGTGCGGCGACCTGCACACTGTTTACAGCGCAGGCTAATATGGTCAGTATGGATATGATAGTGGTATTCAGTTTCATAATCTGCTTTGTTAAATCCTTACAAAACTACGAGTATTCTATCTGATTCAGTTATATTGATATGTTAATAAAGATGAATTGCGAAAACAGCTCACATATATACAGTCCTCCACAAAGCCTCCGCAGGTTTTGTATTTAACTTCAGGACGTTCGAATCAAAATCTCCCGTTGTTTTCTTATCGACTTGTCAGCATGTTGTCATGTCCTTTGGAATTAGGGTAATGGAGAGCATTTATCCGTCATACAATCCAATCAAAAACGGCTTCCTAAGATAAATTAATATGGGTAAACTGCTTTTTTATTTATAATTCCGTATCTTTGTGCCTCACTAATATATGATTTGCATACAAAAGCAAAATTAAAAGTATAAGGAAAGATGGCACAAGAAGACGTTTTCAAGAAACTGGTTTCACACTGTAAGGAATATGGGTTTGTGTTCCCGTCAAGCGAAATATATGACGGATTGGGAGCAGTGTACGACTATGGGCAGAATGGTGTGGAGCTGAAGAACAATATCAAGCAATATTGGTGGCAGAGCATGGTTCTGCTGCACGAAAATATAGTGGGAATTGATTCGGCAATTTTTATGCATCCTACTATCTGGAAGGCTTCCGGACATGTGGATGCGTTTAATGACCCACTCATTGACAACCGTGACTCAAAGAAACGTTACCGTGCCGATGTCCTGATTGAGGATCAGATTGCCAAATACGATGAGAAGATAAACAAGGAGGTGGCCAAGGCTGCCAAGAAATATGGTGATGCTTTCAATGAGGAGGAGTTCCGTCAGACAAACGCACGTGTGCAGGAGCATCAGGCCAAACGTAATGCGCTGCACGAACGTTACACTAATGCGATGAATGCCGGACCAGACCTGAACGAGTTGCGTCAGATTATTTTGGACGAGGAGATTGTTTGTCCGATTTCCGGGACGAAAAACTGGACGGAAGTGCGCCAGTTCAATCTGATGTTCTCCACAGAGATGGGTTCCACCGCTGACGGTGCGATGAAAGTGTATCTGCGTCCGGAAACCGCTCAGGGGATTTTTGTAAATTACCTGAACGTACAAAAGACTGGACGAATGAAGGTACCGTTCGGTATTGCCCAGATAGGGAAGGCATTCCGCAATGAGATTGTAGCCCGTCAGTTCATTTTCCGGATGCGTGAGTTTGAGCAAATGGAAATGCAGTTCTTCGTCAAACCCGGAACGGAACTCGAATGGTTCGGAAAATGGAAAGAGATTCGCCTGAAATGGCACAAGGCATTGGGCTTTGGGGACGATCATTACCGCTATCATGACCATGAGAAACTTGCTCATTATGCTAATGCGGCCACAGACATAGAGTTTCTGATGCCGTTCGGCTTCAAGGAAGTGGAGGGAATCCATAGCCGTACTGATTTCGACTTGAGTCAACACGAAAAGTATTCAGGCAAGAGCATAAAATATTTTGACCCGGAAATCAATGAGTCATACACACCGTATGTCATTGAAACATCGATAGGGGTTGACCGTATGTTCCTCAGTGTGATAAGTGCCGCCTATTGTGAGGAGAAACTGGATAATGGAGAAACACGCGTTGTGCTGAAGCTGCCGGCAGCATTGGCTCCGGTGAAGCTGGCTGTCATGCCTCTTGTGAAAAAAGACGGACTTCCTGAAAAAGCACGTGAAATCATGGATGATCTGAAGTTCCATTTCCATTGTCAGTATGATGAAAAAGACTCCATAGGAAAACGTTACCGTCGTCAGGATGCAATAGGTACTCCGTACTGCGTGACTGTCGATCATCAGACATTGGAAGACAACTGCGTTACGCTGCGCAACCGTGATACCATGAAACAAGAACGTGTACCTGTGGCTGATTTGAACAATATCATTGCAGACAAAGTAAGTATTACAAGTCTGCTGAAAACACTTCAATAATAAATCAACAACGGATGAAGAGAAGCATTTTTTTTCTAATGGTCGTGCTGGCTGTGTTTTCCCAAGGTCTCGTGTCATGTGTGGAGGATACGGAAGTAGAAAATCCTTATGTCGACTGGCAGGCACGCAACGAACATTTTCTTGACTCCATAGTGGAGGTGGCACGTGCGAATGTGGATGGAGACTGGGAAATTTACCGTAACTACAAGGTTAATTCCGAGAATGTATTGGTCGGTACCATCAGTCAGTATGATACTACTGCCGATGAGACGGATTCGATTTATATGAGGATAATTGAACCGGCTGATGCGGACGGTATTTCTCCTTTATATACAGATACCGTATATGTGTATTATCGTGGTTCACTGATCAACGGAACAGTATTTGACGAGAATTATGAAAACGATTTGAACACTGATATATATTCTCCCACAGCTTTTGCCCTGCAAAGTTCAAGCGGATATGACAACTTGATTGTCGGATGGGAAACCGCTTTGCAGAATATGAAAGAGGGTGAACGTGTAATGCTGTATGTTCCGTCTGATCTGGGGTACGGTGATAACGCTACTGATGACATTCCGGGACATTCCGTACTGATTTTTGATCTGAAACTTGAAAGTGTGGTTCATCCTGTGGGGCCGGACGATTAAAGGTGTCTTTATTGCGCAAGAAGCGAAACTCCATTATACAGGTTTAATGAAAAGAAACAGGGGTTGGAACATAATGTCGTTCCAACCCCTGTTTCTTTAACTAACGAATCTTTTATTGTTATCTCATTTCTGTATATGGGATTTTGTCCATGTCCCCATAGTCCAAATTCTCGCCTGCCATACCCCAGATGAACATATAGTTGCTTGTACCTGCGGCTGCGTGGATTGACCATTCTGGAGCTGTGATGGCCTGTTCGTTGGACATCCATACCAAGCGTTCTTCCTGCGGTTCACCCATCAGATGGCAAATCATGTTTCCTTCTGGAACATTGAAGTAAAGATAGGTTTCCATGCGGCGACTGTGAATGTGTGCGGGCATAGTGTTCCAAACGCTTCCGGGCTTCAGTTCTGTCAACCCCATCTGAAGCTGACACGGACCTTCCTCCAATACATTGGTCACGATGAGCTGGTTGATAACTCTGTCATTGCTTTCTTCCATTTTCCCGGCTGCCATTGAATTGGCTTTCAGTGATCCTTTACGTCCGTCTATGGTAATCCATTGGGTCTTGTATTCCTTGTGCGCGAGTGCAGAGTTGATGTAGAATTTTGCCGGGTTTGAAGCGTCTTTGCTTTTGAATGTCACACTCTCATTGCCGCGTCCGACATACAGTGCTTCCTTGAAGTTCAGCTCGTATTCTTTTCCGTCTACAGTCACGATTCCGGCACCACCGATGTTGATTACACCCAACTCACGGTTGAACAGGAAGTAGGGAGCCTTCAATGCATCAAATGTTTCCAAGGTGAGTTCTTTGGTTACAGGTACAGCCCCTCCAAAGACAAAGCGGTCATACATAGAGTATGTCAGATTGATTTCGTCGGCTACCATCACCTTTTCCATCAGGAATCTGCTGCGAAGCGTTTCAGTGTCGTAGTGTTTCACGTCTTCAGGATGGCAGGCTGTCCTCATCTGCACACTGTTAATCTGGGCGTTTGCCGACAATGCGGCTACGCCCAACATCATAGCCATTGCAATTTTTCTCATAGGTTATATATTTATATGGTTAGTTCCTCAATCTTCGGTATGGTGGCTCACTTCTCTGATGATGCGTGTCCGGTTATATATTGCCATACCCAATGCAATGATAACAAGAACGGCCGAACCTACCCATTTGAAGCTGTGAATCGCGTGGAAAATTACCCAGGAGAAGATACTTGATGCGAAATCAAGTGCTCCTCCTTGAAATCCTTCCGGTATCTTAACAGCTGTATCTTTTGTCCTGTCATATACATCCTGTGCAGCCTGTGTGAAGAACGGAGCCAGGTCTGTTACAAAATACAGTCCTACAATCAGTGCTATCAGTCCTATGATGAATGTCTTCGGTACGTTTCCTTTCGTGATTGGCAGTACGGCAGGAAAGAGATAGAACATTCCGGCCAGCGATGCCAACGGCAGAAACTGGTTGCCCGGAAGAACAACGGAAAGGAACAATGCGACAGGAATCAGCAGCAAGGATACAACCAGTGTGGTCGGATGTCCTATTACCAGTGCCGGACTCATGCCGATGTTCAGGCTGGCACTGTTCTTGAACTTCCGTGCGATGAGTTCTCGCGTAGCATCGGAAATCGGACGCAATCCTTCGATGAACAGAGAAGTGATGCGCGGAATCAGTTCCATCACGGCTCCCATCTTTATTCCTAATCCCAGTATGGCAGGGATTCCGTCTATGAGTTCATCCGTGTTTTTGCATGCCAGTGCACCGATGGCGCATCCCACAATAACACCAAGAAACAATGGATCTCCCATGATTCCGAACTTTCTTTTCATGCCTTCCGCGTCGATATTCAGCTTGTCGAATCCGGGAATCTTGTCGAGGACTTTGTTGATGATCAGTGCAAACGGGACAAAACCCTGACAGAATGGTTGGGGAATGGAGATTCCATCCATCTTGTCGTAGTATGACTGGAACTGTTTGCAGGTAAGGTCTGCCATTACCAGCGTTATGATATAGCATATTATGGCTGCAAAGAATCCCCACCAGATATTGTCGGAAGCAAAATATACTACCGCTCCGATAAAGGCGAAGTGCCAATAATTCCAAAGGTCGATATTTACGGTTTTGGTGGTTTTTGTAAGCAGCATGAGTATGTTTATCCCTAAACATACCGGTATGATGAATGCCCCTACTGACGTATTGTATGCTACAGAGGCGGCGGCAGGCCATCCCATATCGAAAATCTGAAGGCTCAGGCCGTATATTTCGGTTACTTTTTTCAATGGTTCACCCAAACTGCTTGTCAACAATGCCGTAACTACAGAAAGCCCGACGAATCCGACTCCTACTAAAAGGCCGCTTTTCAGGGCTTTGCCAAATCTGATGCCGATACATACTCCTAAAATAGTAAACAAAATAGGCATCATTACGGCAGCTCCGAGCCCAATGATGTAACTGAATACCTGTTCCATGTCTGTTTTTTGTTAATTGATGTTTTTTAATTAAATGGACTGTTTGCGAATGTCAAAAATACAGACTTTTATCCAAATACACAATTGAAAATGAAATATTTTCAAAATCATGCCTGATAAATAACATTATTTCGTAAAAAGGGTATTCCACTCGTCTGTTTTTATGATATTAAAACCTGCGGAGCCTTTCTTGAAAATGTCCTGAGGTTTTCATTAAAGTGTGAGGAAGCTTAAAATGACGTGATATGGGGTTTTGTTATTTGCTTGACAGAACAGAAAAAGAGGATTGCTGCTCACGCGGCAATCCTCTTTGAGTTAGTAGGTTACAATTAAGAGAATAGAAACTTCACAGTCTCTTTTTCCGTTTTTAAGTTTATAAGATAAGCACTAACTATTTATATAAAAGCAAATGAAAAGTTTCTATTGTTTTTGGTTTGCTTCCGGGTTTGGCTTTGGTGACTTGTCGTGTATGATTGTATTCACCGAGTCTCCTTCATAAGCTACTTGCGGCTTGCTGGTGTGATTGTCGAACTGGTCATAGACATACACAATCCCATTGTTATCGTTGTATGCCGTGTATTTCATCAGACCTCCCAGTATGAGTAGCAGAATCAGCATGGCAGCGGCTTTGAACAGCGGCATGAGACGTGTATATAACGATATGTGGCGTGCCTTTACAACCGGGCGTTCAATTTCTTTCAGAATACGTTCTTCGAGATTTTCGTCCGTGCTCATCTCTCCGGCTTTTTCCTGATATACGAATAGTGAGCGGTAATGACGCAGATGCAAGGGAATCTCTTTCTGACGAAAGAAAATCCGCAGAATCTGTTCTTCTTCGAGGGACGTTTCGCAGTTCCAATAGCGTTCCAGAAGTTGTTCGATGTATTTATAGTCCATATCCGTTAATTTCATTTATCTTTAATCTGATGCGTTGGCGTGCTCTGAAAAGGTTTACTTTCACCTGTTCTTCAGTAAGTCCCAGCACATCTGCAATTTCCTTGTAACTTTTTCCTTCAATATCCCTCAGTTGCACAATGCTACGCTGCTTTTCGGGAAGTCCGTTGATTATGCGGTGTATCAGTTGTACCTGCTCATCGCGCTCTAACTCTTTCTCGGGAGTCAACGTATCGGGTACGTCTTGGGCTTCCGGTGTCAACTCAACATTACGTGCTTCCGTTTTCTGGCTCCTGTCAATGGCCAGATTACGTACTGCGGTGAGGCAAAATGCCTCCATTGATTTTACTTGAGACCATTCGTCCCGCCTGTTCCATACTTTTATCAGTGTTTCCTGAACGATATCTTCCGCTTCAGCACGGTCAAGCGTGATGCGTAATGCCAACCTGAAAAGCTTGTCTTTTAGCGGCAATATATCATTTCGAAAACTGATTTCGTGCATTGCTTTATATAAAGATGACGGGTGAGTGAAAAAAAAGTTACACTCACCCGCCCATTTTTTTTGAATTATTTTCCGATTATGGTTCCGGTATTTTTCCCAATGTTTGATGCAGAGGTTATTATGACCTGTGTGACTCCGTCTTCAACGGCTGAAAAGGAGTTCTCTAATTTTGGTATCATCCCTTCTTTGATGATTCCTTCCGATATGTATTTTTTGAACATGTCTTTAGTCAAGACGGGTATCACACTGTCATCATCATTCTCGTCTAACAGTACTCCTTTTTTCTCGAAGCAAAAGACCAGTGTGACATCAAAAATCGTTGCCAGAGCTTTGGCGACTTCTCCGGCAATCGTGTCGGCATTCGTGTTGAGGATATGTCCCTGCCCGTCGTGTGTAAGTGGTGCCAGCACCGGAACCGCACCTTGCCTGATGAGTGACGCAAGTGCCTTTGCATCCACTTTCTCCACATCGCCGACAAAGCCATAGTCAATGTCTTTCACAGGACGTTTCACGGAGCGTATCACGTCCATATCTGCTCCTGTCAGTCCTATGGCATTGATCCCTCTTGCCTGAAGTCCCGTCACAATGTTTTTGTTTACCAGTCCTCCATAGACCATGGTGACCACTTTTAGCGTCTCGGCATCTGTAATGCGTCGCCCGTTGACCATTCTGCTTTCGATTCCCAGCATAGAGGCTATCCGTGTGGCAGAACGTCCTCCGCCGTGTACAAGTAATTTGTAACCCGGCAGGGTCGAGAAATCTTTCAAAAGCTGGCAAAGTGTGTCGGCTTCCTCTACGATTTTTCCTCCTACCTTTATAATGGTGAGTTTTTCTTTCATAATGATACTGTGTTTATTCCAGATATGTATATCCGTACAGACCGGACCGGTAATTGGACAGGAACTCCTTTCCTTCTTCCAGTGAGATCTTTCCTTCCTTTATTGATTTTGTCACCCACGTTTCCAGTGTGCGTACCAATTTCTTAGGATTGTATTGCACATAGTCAAGTACCTCAGCCACAGTCTCTCCGTCAATTACTTGATCGATTGTGTAGCCTTTGTCGTTTACGCTGACATGTACGGCATTCGTGTCGCCGAACAGATTGTGCATGTCTCCCAGAATTTCCTGATATGCGCCGACAAGAAATACTCCGATGTAATATGACTCTTTCGCTTTTATGGAATGTACCGGCAGATTGTGGGATACATTGCGGGGGGATGCGAAATTGGCTATTTTCCCATCAGAATCACATGTTATGTCCTGCAATGTCGCTGTGCGGTCCGGACGTTCGTCAAGGCGTTGGATCGGCATGATAGGGAATATCTGGTCAATGGCCCATGAATCTGGAAGAGACTGGAACAGAGAGAAATTGCAGAAATACTTGTCGGCAAGTAGCTTGTCAAGATTACGGAACTCGTCGGGGGCGTGCTTCAGTCCGGAGGCTATCTGGCAGATTTCCCGCGTTACAGACCAGTACATCCGTTCAATTTGTGCCCGTGTCTTCAGATCTACGATGCCGTGACTGAACAGGTCGAGGCTTTCTTCCCTGATCTGTTGCGCATCGTGCCATGCCTCCAACATTCTGCTTTGGTTAAGATTGTCCCATATATCGTATAGTTCATGAACCAGTTCGTGATCTTCAGGACACACCACAAAATCCTCATCCATAGAAGGAAGGGATGCTGTTTCGAGCACTTCAAAAATCAATACGGAATGATGCGCTGTCAGCGAGCGTCCGCTTTCTGTAATGATGTTAGGATGAGGTATGCCGTTTTTGTTGCTCGTGTCCACCATGATGGAGATAGAGTCATTGACATATTCCTGAATGGAGTAATTGACGCTGCTTTCACTGTTTGACGAGCGTGTACCGTCATAATCAACTCCGAGTCCTCCGCCTATATCGACGAATTCTACGGGGAATCCCATCCTGTGCAGCTGCACGTAAAATTGTGAGGCCTCTCGCAAGGCCGTCTTGATACGGCGTATTTTGGTTACCTGGCTTCCGATATGAAAATGAATCAGTTTCAGGCAGTCTTTCATCTTCTTTTCTTCTATGAAATCGAGAGCTTCGAGAAGTTCGCTGGAGGTTAGTCCGAATTTGCTTGCGTCTCCACCGCTTTCTTCCCATTTCCCGCTTCCGGAAGAAGCCAGCTTGATACGTATCCCGATATTCGGGCGTACAGACAGCTGTTTTGCCATTCTTGCTATCAGACGTAATTCGTTCAGCTTCTCCACTACTAGAAAGATGCGTTTGCCCATTTTTTGTGCCAGCAGAGCCAGTTCGATATAGTTTTCGTCTTTATAGCCGTTGCAGATGATCAACGAATCAGAATCCGTGTTGATGCCGATTACGGCGTGAAGTTCGGGCTTTGAACCGGCTTCCAGTCCCAGGTTGAACTTTTTCCCGTGACTGATTATTTCTTCCACCACCGGCCGCATCTGATTTACTTTGATTGGGTAAATTATAAAATTTTTTGCATTGTAACCATATTGTTCAGATGCCAGCCGGAAACAGTTGGATATTTTTTCTATGCGGTTGTCAAGAATGTCGGGGAAACGTACCAGCATAGGGGCTGTCACGTCCCGCAGCTGCAACTCATCCACCAGTTCCTTCAAATCGACGGCTACGCCGTCTTTCCTTGGAGTTACCACTACATGACCTTTGTCATTGATGCTAAAGTACGAAACGCCCCATCCCGTGATGTTGTAGAGCTCTTCTGAATCTTCAATACGCCATTTTCTCATTTTTTCGACATAATTCTATATCAGTGTTTATATTTCATCAGTACGTCCGCTTAACAGTCCGTCCAGACATTTTACCGTTTCATCTATTTGGCTGTGACTTTCTAACTGTTCGGCGTTGAGGTGATATTTGGCCTTTGAGTAGTAAGGCATTCTTTGTTCAAGCGTCGAGATGATGGTGTCCATCAGTTCTTCGTCTGTCTTTTCCGCCAGCAGCGGACGTTTTGACTTCGCAACTTTAAGCCGGCGGAACAGCACCTCCGGACAGACGTTTAAAAATACGGTGCTTCCTTTATCGTTCATATATGTGATGTTATCGAAGAAGCAAGGTGTCCCCCCTCCGCATGCAATTATCACATTCTCAAACTCCCCCGCTTCGTGGAGCATGTTCCTTTCTATCTCACGGAAGCCGCTTTCTCCTCTTTCCGCAAACAGTTCCCCTATTGTCTTGTGCATGCGCTCCTCCACATACCAGTCAAGGTCGATAAATTCCAGTCCGGCAGAGCTGGCATAGGCTTTTCCCAGTGTCGTCTTTCCAGAACCCATGTAACCGATTAAAAAGATTCTTTTCATCTATTTTCTACTTCTTCTTGCCTTTTGTACTTTTTGACTTGCGTATGTCCGCTTTCTGATTATGCAGTTCTATAACCTTAAAGCACGCTTCAAGGTTCAGGTCGGCAGGCTCCACGCTTTCCGGTATCTTGTAGTTCTTTTTCTGGTAGGAAATATAAGGTCCGTAGCGTCCGTTGAGAATCTGCATATCCGGATTTTCCGCAAAAGTCTTGATGACTCTTTTAGCTTCGGCCTCATCCTTGTCTTTCAGCAGGGTCTCCGCCTCTTCCAATGTTATGGTTAACGGATTCATGCTTTTCGGTATGGATACAAAGCGGTTATTGTGGCGCACGTAGGGACCGAACTTGCCGATGCCTACGGTAATCTCTTTCCCGTCAAGTTCACCTAATTTACGCGGCAACTTGAACAGGTCAAGCGCTTCTTGCAGTGTAATAGTTTCCAAAGAATGTTCTTTGTTGAGCTGTGTAAAACGAGGCTTTTCCTCATCATCCGGTGATCCTATCTGTACCACAGGTCCGAAGCGGCCGATTTTTACGAATACGGGCTTCCCGCTGGCCGGGTCGATGCCGAGTTCCCTTTCCCCCGCCTTACGTTCGTTCCTTGTTGCCAATGTTTTTTCTACGTACGGATGGAAGTTTTCGTAAAACTGTTCCATCATGTCCGTCCATGGCTTTTCTCCTTCTGCCACCTCGTCAAATTCTTTTTCCACTTTAGCCGTGAAATTATAATCCATGATCTGAGGGAAATATTGCAGGAGGAAATCATTGACAACACAACCTACATCCGTTGGAATCAGTTTTGACTTTTCATTCCCGACGGTCTCGCTCATGATGCTTTTGTTGATGTCGTCTCCTGTCAGTTGGAGGACACGGTAGGAGCGTTTCGTTCCTTCTTTGCTTCCTTTCTCCACATAGTCTCTATGTTGGATGGTGGAGATGGTAGGCGCATACGTGGACGGTCGTCCTATGCCCAACTCCTCCAGCTTGCGAACCAGGCTCGCTTCGGTATAGCGTGCCGGAGGCTGGGTGAATCGTTCGACAGCCGATATTTCCTTTCTCGATAGAATCTGTCCTTTCTCCAGTTTGGGAAGCAGGCGGCTTTCGTCCTCCTGTTCCGTCTCGTCGTCGCATGATTCCTTATATACCCGCAGGAACCCGTCGAACACTATGGCTTCTCCAACAGCCACGAACTGGTCTGCATTTCCGCTTATGCCTATGGTGGCCGTTGTCTTCTGCATCCTTGCATCAGCCATCTGTGAGGCCAGTGTGCGTTTCCATATCAGTTCATACAAGCGCTTCTCCTGATGGCTCCCGCTGATGGATTCTTTCTGCATATTTGTCGGACGAATGGCTTCGTGGGCTTCCTGGGCTCCTTTGGCTTTGGTGGAGAACTGGCGTGTCTGCACATATTCTTCGCCCATTAGCGACATGATTGTCTCGCGGCTGGCATTCAGTGCCAGTTCAGACAGGTTGACAGAGTCGGTACGCATGTACGTGATCAATCCGTTCTCGTAGAGTCTTTGTGCGATTGTCATGGTCTGCGCCACAGAGTACCCAAGTTTGCGTGCAGCCTCCTGTTGCAGTGTGGATGTCGTGAATGGCGGTGCCGGAGATCTTTTTACCGGTCGTGTCACGATGTCTTCGATTGTGAACTCCGCTCCCTTGCATTTCTCGAGAAAAGCCTGAGCCTCCTCTTCGGTGTTGAAGCGTTTGTTCAGGGCGGCGCGGATTTCATTCCCGTCCTGGCTGGTAAAGATTGCTACAACCTTGTAGGATGACTCACTGACGAATGCGTTAATTTCGCGTTCACGCTCTACAATCAGTCTTACTGCAACCGACTGGACTCTCCCGGCCGACAGTGCCGGTTTGATCTTCCGCCATAATACCGGTGACAGTTCAAAGCCTACGATACGGTCGAGCACTCGTCTGGCCTGCTGCGCGTTGACCAGATTTATGTCGATGTCGCGTGGATTTTCGATGGCTTTCAGTATGGCAGGTTCGGTGATCTCATGGAATACGATCCGTCTTGTTTTTTTCGGGTCAAGTTCCAACACCTCAAACAAATGCCATGATATTGCCTCCCCTTCGCGGTCTTCATCGGAGGCAAGCCATACCATGTCTGCCTTTTTTGATTCGGCTTTAAGTTCGGAAACTATCTTTTTCTTGTCGTCGGGTATTTCGTATATGGGCTTGAAGTGGTCTTTTATGTCTATACTGAATGCTTTTGGCTTCAGGTCGCGTATATGCCCGTAGCTGGACAGCACTTTGTAGCCCTCACCCAAAAATTTTTCAATTGTTTTGGCTTTCGCCGGAGATTCGACAATAACCAGATTATTCTGCATGATATTCCTTAATTCCGTTATGTTTTCGGGACAAATGTAAAAAAAAACTTAGAATTATATGAACGGTAGGCAGAAAATAACTTGTTTATAGACATTTTGCTTACTATATCCGATAATATCATCATAAAGCATTACATTCATACCATGCAGTGAATGCCCCACAGATGATGTCAAAGGACAACAATAGGTGATGTAATACCTTTTTAATTTTCAAATTTTAACATAGCTTCTTGCCGCAAGTTTTTTTTTTTGTACCTTTACAAAACAATTAATACTAAATGGAAAAGATATGACTTTAGCGAGTATCGTATGGGATGTGGATCCCGTCATGTTGCATCTTGGCTCGATTGAAATACGATGGTACGGACTGATGTGGGGAGTGGGATTCATCCTGGCCTATGAAATGGTTTCCCGCCTGTTCAAAAAGGAAGGTTATCCTGACAAATGGTCAGACAAGCTGTTCGTCTACTGTATTGTTAGCAGTGTGATAGGTTCGCGTCTCGGCCATTGCCTGTTTTATGAGTGGGACTATTACGGGGCACACCCTGTAGAGATACTGAAGATATGGAAGGGAGGACTTGCAAGCCACGGGGGAGTGTTCCTGCTGATACTTGCCCTGATATGGTATTCAAAGACTGTGACTAAAAAGAATGTATGGTGGCTTTTTGACCGCATGATTCCCGCTGTGGCAGCTGTTTGCCTGTGCATACGTTTCGGCAATCTGATGAACTCCGAAATATTCGGCTATCCTACAACTCTTCCTTGGGGATTCGAGTTCGTGCGTTCGCGCGAGTGGCAGGAACTGTATAACCGTAACGGAGAGGCTCAGGCCTGTCACCCCACCCAGATTTATGAGATGCTCTATTGCCTTGCTGCTTTTATCGTATCTTGGGTGATGTATCACAAGTATCATCTTCAGAAATACATCGGACTCATTACCGGAGTGTCTCTTCTGATATTTTTCGGTGCACGTTTCGGACTGGAATTCATGAAAAACCCTCAAGTTGCCGAAGAGCTTGACATGACCTTGAATATCGGACAGTGGCTCAGTGTCCCGCTCATTCTTTTGGGAATATATCTGATATCTACCTGCAGGAAACGTAAGGAAACTTTCTGAGAACGAGCTTTTATTTATGGTGTTGTGTCCCGGCGTTTTGTGTGAAACGTCGGGACGTTTTTTTGTTGCGGAACGAGCCGAAAATGCTTTTCATGGTATTTCTGTCATGTTAAATTTTGTACGCATGTTTCTTTGTTGATTAAAATTGTTGTATTGTAACAAATATGCATGTGCATGAAACATTTATTTCATAGATAATGACATGTGTGATATAATTTTGTTGTGTTCATAAACTGAACATTATAAAACAAATGTTTAACAATTAAAATCTAATTCATGTATGGAAGGCATAAAAAGAACAGTCTTCTTTGCGCTTCTCTTTTTCATAGGGACGTGCATGGCGGTTCAGGCTCAGGACCTGAAAGTGAGCGGGACGGTAATAGCCAAGTCGGACGGCATGCCTGTAATCGGAGCATCCGTAGTCGAAGTGGGAAACACTTCCAACGGTATCATCACTGACTTTGAGGGCAACTTTATTCTTACTGTAAAGGAGGGTGCAGAAATATCTGTCTCTTATATAGGGTGCAAGCCTCAGACGCTGAAAGCTCAGAGCGTGATGAAAATCATTATCGAAGAAGATTCGGAGATGCTTGATGAGGTTGTTGTGACTGGTTATACCACTCAAAGAAAGGCAGATCTTACAGGAGCAATCTCAGTTGTTGATATGGATGAATTGTCTAAGACAAATGAGAACAATCCGATGAAGGCTCTTCAGGGTCGCGTGCCGGGTATGACTATTACGGCAGACGGTAATCCGAGCGGTTCTACCACGATCCGTGTACGTGGTATCGGTACTCTTAACAACAATGATCCTCTTTATATCATTGACGGAGTCCCTACAAAGGCTGGTATGCACGAGCTGAATGGAAATGACATCGAGTCAATACAGGTGTTGAAGGACGCAGCATCAGCTTCCATTTATGGTTCACGCGCAGCAAACGGGGTGATTATCATAACGACAAAAAAAGGTAAGGCCGGACAGCTGAAAGTAACTTTTGACGCTTCTGTTTCTGCGTCTATGTACACTAATAAGATGGAGGTGCTTAATGCAGAAGAATATGGAAGGGTCATGTGGCAGGCCTATGTCAACGGAGGAGAAGATCCGAACACCAATGCCTTAGGGTACAGATATGATTGGGGATATGACGCCAACGGCTATCCGCAATTGAACAGCATCAGCATGAATCGTTTTCTTGATTCAGGGAATACCGTCCCGTCGGCAGACACCGACTGGTTTGATGAGACAACACGTACCGGAGTTATCCAGCAGTATAATGTGGCGGTAAGCAACGGCTCGGAAAAAGGTTCTTCGTTCTTTTCTTTGGGATATTACAAGAATGAAGGAATAATCAAACAGACAGATTTCGAGCGTTTTTCTGCGCGTATGAACTCAGATTACAAATTGATTGGTGACATCCTGACCATTGGTGAACATTTCACGATGAGCCGCACTTCGGAAGTGCAGGCTCCGGACGGTTTCATGGAAAATGTATTGCAGTTCAACCCATCATTGCCGGTATATGATATCAATGGTGATTATGCAGGTCCGGTAGGAGGATATCCCGACCGTGAAAATCCTGTGGCAATATTGCAGCGTAATGCAGACAACCGATATACATACTGGCGGATGTTCGGTGACGCATACATTAACCTGAGTCTGTTCAATGGATTCAATGTCCGCTCAACATTCGGTTTGGATTATTCCCAGAAACAGCAGCGTATCTTTACCTATCCGATAACTGAAGGAAACGTGGCTAATGATACAAATGCCGTGGAAGCCAAGCAGGAGCACTGGACCAAATGGATGTGGAATGCCGTTGCATCTTATAATCTTGAGATAGGGAAACATCGCGGCGATGTAATGGCCGGTATAGAGTTGAATCGTGAGGATGACAGTAGCTTCTCTGCATACAAACAGGATTTTGCCATTCTGACACCGGATTACATGTGGCCTGATGCCGGTGTCGGTACATCACAGGCTTACGGTGCAGCAGAGGGATATTCTTTGGTCTCTTTTTTCGGAAAACTGAATTATACATATGATGACAAATACCTTTCTTCTTTCACCATACGTCGTGACGGCTCTTCACGTTTCGGTAAGAACAACCGTTATGCCACTTTCCCGTCTGTATCTGTCGGCTGGCGTATCAGCAAAGAAAATTTCATGAAGGATCTTACATGGTTGGATGACCTTAAAATCCGTTTGTCATGGGGACAGACCGGTAATCAGGAAATCTCCAATACTGCAAGATATACAATTTATGAGACGAATTACGGAACATCCTCATTCGGAGGGCAGACCTACGGAACTTCATACGATATTGAGGGATCCAATGGAGGCAGTACCTTACAATCCGGATTCAAAAGGAACCAGATCGGCAATGACGATCTCAAGTGGGAAACGACAACCCAGACAAATATCGGATTGGATTTTTCATTATTCAACCAGACTTTGTATGGTTCGTTTGACTGGTACTGGAAAAAGACCTCAGACATTCTTGTAGAGATGACAGGTATTGCGGTTATGGGAGAAGGCAGTACACAGTGGATTAATGCAGGAGAAATGGAAAACAAGGGATTCGAGTTAAACATTGGTTACCGTAATGAGACGGCATTCGGCCTGAAGTATGATCTGAGTGCAAACATCTCGGCTTACCGTAACAAAATCACTGCACTTCCTGCTACTGTGGCGGCCAACGGTACGTTCGGTGGCAACGGTGTTGAAAGTGTTGTCGGACATCCTTATGGAGCACAAGTGGGTTATGTTGCTGACGGAATCTTCAAATCGCAGGAAGAGATAGACAATCATGCTACTCAAGAAGGTGCAGGTCTGGGGCGCATACGCTGGCGTGACCTCAATGGAGACGGTGTGATTAATGAGGAGGATCAGACCTGGATCTATGATCCGACTCCGGCTTTCAGCTATGGCTTGAATATCTATCTTGAATATAAGAATTTTGATCTGACCATGTTCTTCCAGGGTGTACAAGGAGTGGATGTGATGAGTGATCTGAAAAAGGAAACAGATTTGTGGAGCGGGCTGAATATCGGGTTCCTCAACAAGGGAAAAAGGCTTCTCGATGCATGGTCGCCGACAAACCCGGATTCGGATATTCCGGCGTTGTCACGTGACGATACCAATAATGAAAAACGTGTATCTACTTATTTCGTCGAAAACGGTTCGTTCCTGAAGCTCCGTAATATCCAATTAGGATATAATGTTCCTCAGAAATGGTCGCAAAAGATGAAGATGGAACGTTTGCGGCTTTATGTAAGTGCTCAGAATGTGTTTACCATAAAGAGCAAGAACTTTACTGGTGTGGATCCTGAAAACCCGAACTTCGGATATCCTATACCGCTGAACCTGACTTTTGGGGTCAATGTTAATTTTTAATGAACGGTTAATGCTTGAAATATTATGAAAAAGATATTATACTCAACTGTTTTAGGGCTTTGTTTGATATTTGCCGGTTGTTCTGACTTCCTGGAAGACCAGGTTCCTCAGGGAACTATTGACGATGAGACACTTCAGGATCCTGAATATGTGGATAACCTTATCATTTCGGCTTATGCCATATGGATTACAGCAGAAGATATCAACTCTTCTTTCACAATGTGGAATTATGATGTGCGTTCTGACGATGCTTACAAAGGAGGAAACGGAACGGAGGATGGAGACGTGTTTCATGCATTGGAAATATCGCAGGGTATTGTGACAACGGCATGGAATATCAGTGATATATGGCAGCGTTTGTACAATTGTATTTCCCGTGCCAATACAGCGTTGCAGTTGCTGAATCAGGTTGATGAGGACACGTATTCGCTCAAGCAACAGCGCATAGCAGAAATGAGATTCCTGCGGGCACATGGTCATTTTCTTCTGAAACAGCTTTTTAAGTATATCGTTTTTGTAAATGACGAAAGCCTTTCGCTGGAGGAGTACAATGACTTGTCAAACAGAACTTATACAAATGACGAAGGTTGGCAGGTGATTGCCGATGATTTCCAGTTTGCCTATGACAATCTTCCCGATACTCAGTCAGATAAGGGAAGACCAACAAAGGCAGCGGCAGCTGCATATCTGGCGAAGACTTATCTTTATAAAGCCTATCATCAGGACAATCTGGAAAACAATCAAGTTACGAGCATCAATACGGATGATCTGGAAAAGGTCGTACAATACACCGAAGAGAGTATCATGACAGCAGGCGGATATGGACTTGAATCTGATTTTCATAACAATTTCCGTCCGGAACCTCAGTATGAGAATGGTGTGGAGTCGCTATGGGCCATGCAGTATTCGATGAATGACGGGACGACTTATGGAAACTGTAATTGGGGATATGGTCTGATAGTTCCCAACATTCCGGGAGTGACAGACGGAGGATGCGATTTCTACAAACCGAGCCAGAACCTTGTGAATGCATTCAAGACTGACACAGACGGTCATCCGCTGTTTGACACATTCAATGACAGTGACTATGACATGACTACAGACTATGCCGACCCCCGTCTGTTCCTTACAGTCGGAATGCCTGGCCTGCCGTATGAGTTCAATACGAATTATATAATGGAGCGGTCATCAACATGGAGCCGGAGCAACGGACTGTACGGGTATTATGTAGCCTTGAAACAGAATGTTGATCCTGATTGTGACTATATAATAAAAGGTGACGGGTATTGGGGTAGTTCGATGAACCATATTGTCATCCGTTATTCCGATGTGTTGCTGATGCGTGCAGAGGCTCTGATCCAGCTGAATGATGGAAGATTAAACGAAGCTATAGAACTTATCAATGAGGTTCGCAACAGGGCAAAACAGAGCATATCCATGATTTCAAACTATCCGTCGGATTATGGGGTGACATTCAATGTACAGCCTTATACAGGGACTTATTCACAGGAAGAAGCATTGAAAATGTTGAAGTTTGAACGCCGTGTCGAGTTGGCGATGGAATGCGACCGTTTCTATGATCTGGTCCGTTGGGGAGAGGCGGATGTGGTTTTGAACGAATATTATGCGAAAGAAGCGAATGATTGTTCTATCTATTCAAATGCTTATTTCACGAAAAACAAGAATGAATACTTGCCTATTCCTTATGCACAGATCAGTGCAAGTAACGGCAATTACACGCAGAATTGTGGAGGTTGGTAAAATTTTTATACAAAGGATATGAAAAAGGTAATCGATAAGATGTCCCTCTTGTTAGGGATAATAGGTTTTGTTTTGGCAGGGTGTAGTGATGACAATACTTCCGGTCTTCAATTGGACGGCGATTGCTGGTTGACAGAATTTGCTTTGGATAATTATGACGGAATCATTGACAATACAGACATGACTGTAACAGTGGGTATTCCCATTGACTATGACGAGAAGGCGATGGAGGTAACCTCAATAGAAGTGTCAGAAGGGGCTACGGCATCCATGAAAGAAGGTGACGTGGTAGACTTTTCTTTTTCGCATACTTTGCAGGTGGTAAACGGGGATGCTTTTCTGGAATATACAGTCAGTGTGAAACATGATGAGGCAAGAATAACGGCTTTTACGTTGAATGACAGCTATATTGGAATAATCAGTGAGACAAGTCACACTATTCTTGTCCGTGTTCCGACTACGGTTGATATTACAAATATGGTACCGAATATCACTACAACAGATGGTGCAGAGGTTTCTCCGGCTTCCGGGCAGACGGTTGATTTTACGGAACCGGTAGAATTCACGGTTACTTACAATACTGCTACTACTGTTTATACCGTAACTGTTGAACAGTCAGATTCTCCAAGTGCAGTATATGTCGGACTGGCTTCATCAATAGCTCAGCTGAATTATGAGGAATATGAAGCCGCAAGTTGGATGTTGCAGAATGTGGCTAACTCTCAATACATTTCGTTTGAAGATGTGCGCACAGACCAGATCGACTTGAGCGAGTGCAAAGTGATGTGGTGGCATTTCCATGTCGATGGAGGTATTGACTCTATGAACGGTTTTGATTCGGCTGCGTCTGATGCAGTCAGTGCCATTGTAAAGATGAAGGAGTTCTATGACAATGGTGGTAGCCTTCTCCTTACTCGCTTTGCCACATATTATGCTGTAAAGATGGGTGCGACATCAGATGAAAACTATCCGAATAACTGTTGGGGACAGTCGGAAGAAAGTGGTGAAATCACCACTGCTCCATGGAGCTTCTATGTGGATGACAATGCAGACCATTCCATTTATTCAGGCGTTGTCTCAACAATAGACGGACGAAACGGTGTTTATACTTGTGACACTGGCTACAGAATAACGAACAGTACCGCACAATGGCATTTGGGCTCTGATTGGGGTGGATATCCTACATTGGAAGACTGGCAGAACAACCACGGCGGAATAGATCTGGGATATGGGAGCGACGGCGCAGTTGTTGTTTGGGAATATCCTGAGAATACAGCCGGAGGCCGTATCCTTTGCATAGGTTCCGGATGTTATGACTGGTATTCTTATGGGGTGGACACTTCAGCGGACCAATATCATGGCAATGTGGCTACGATGACTATGAACGCTATCAACTATTTAACAGGTGAATAATATTATAAGCAACAAAATTATGAAAACAATGATATATTCTTTCTTTTTGACTGCCATGTTGTTGTCGCTTGGAAGTTGTAATGACGACAATGATCCGGTATTGACACAGAAGGACTGGGACGGTACGACTACATATTTCGAGCCGACTGATGAGAACACGTTCGGGACGTATTACAAGCCGTATGTGGGTTATGTGGGTGACCCGATGCCTTTCTACGACCCTGTGGAACAAAATTTCAAGATTCTCTATCTGCAGGACTATCGACCGAACCAGGAAACCACCTATCATCCCATTTGGGGGTTGGCAACCGATGATGCATCCTCATACACGTCTTTAGGTGAACTGATTCCTACCGGGACGGCCTCTGAAGCGGATGCGGCTCTCGGGACAGGAAGTACCGTCTATAATGAATCGGACAAATTGTATTATACATTCTATACCGGACATACGGCAAGTCAGGAAGTGGTTATGATGGCTATCTCGTCCGATTTCAGGGAATGGTCAAAGAGCAAAAGTTTCTATCTTAAAGGAAGTGATTATGGATACAGCACGACAGACTTTCGCGATCCGTTTGTCTTTAAGGGGGATGACGGGCTGTATCATATGTTGATTTCCACCAAAGAAGGCACGAAAGGCTCTTTGGTAGAGTTTACTTCTCCGGACCTTCAGGTATGGGAACACGTGGGCGTATTCATGACCATGATGTGGGATCGGTTCTATGAATGTCCGGACATCTTCAAAATGGGTGATTGGTGGTATCTTATCTATTCCGAACAATTAAGTGCTATACGCAAGGTACAGTATTTCAAAGGACGGACTCTCGATGAACTGAAGGCTTGTACTGCCGATGATGCTGGTCTGTGGCCTGATGATCATGAAGGATTTTTGGACTCACGAGGGTTTTATGCCGGAAAGACTGCCTCGGACGGAACAAACCGATACATCTGGGGATGGTGTCCTACGCGTGAGGGCAATGACAATACCGCTGTCGGCGCCGCACCAAACGAACCTGAATGGGGAGGAAATCTTGTCGCCCACAAGATTGTCCAGCACACTGACGGAACACTTACTTTAGGTGCGGTGGATGGTATAGACAAAAAATATTCTTCAGAATCAGAACTTACAGTAATGGCGCAAAGTGAGTCAGGAATCTCTGACAACAATGGAGTTTATACAATGACCGGCGATTCATACATGTTGTTCAATAGGTTACAAATACACAATAAAATTTCGTTTACGGTAAAAACTGCTTCTGCAAGTGACATGTTCGGCTTCTCGTTTGTACGTGGCACTGATTCCGGCAAATATTATTCGCTGATAGTAAATCCTGAATCTGATGCGACCAGAAAAATAAATTTTGAAGAAGAAGGTGATGAAGGCATTGGCTTTGTCGATGGCATAGACGGCTATGTATTCGATACTCCGGAAGACAATATATATGATGTGACGGTCTATACTGACAACTCGGTCTGTGTTGTCTACATTAATGACAACGTGGCCTATACGAACCGGATTTACGGAGTGCAAAAAAACTGCTGGTCAATCAACAACTATGGCGGGGAGATAGAGATAAGTAATGTAAAAGTAAATTATTATTGATTTATGGTTTAAAAAATACTCTAAGGCAGCAGGCAGAATTTTATGTCTGCTGCCCCTCATCTTTTGGAGGAGTCAGGACGTTACGGTGGAAATGTCCTGACTCAATTAAGCATGCAGAGGTTATCCGTCATGTCAAATTTGTACGCATGTTTCCTAAGTGGTTAAAATTGTTGCATGGCAACAAATATCCGTGAGAATGAAACATTCTTTTTATTGCTTTTTTCAGTTGCATTATACATTTGCAGTGTTTCTGAAAAGAACCAAATGTTTAACAATTAAAATTTAATGCATGATGGAAGGCATAAAAAGAACATTCCTGCTTGCGCTTCTTTTTATAGGGACGTGCATGGCGGTTCAGGCTCAGGACCTGAAAGTGAGCGGAACGGTAATTGCCGAATCGGACGGTATGCCCGTGATCGGAGCTTCCGTAATCGAAGTGGGGAACACTTCCAACGGTATCATCACCGACTTTGAAGGCAACTTTGTTCTGACTGTAAAGCAAGGGGCGGAAATATCCGTTTCCTATTTAGGATGCAAAACCCAGACACTCAAAGCGCAGAGTTTGATGAAAATCACTCTCGTTGAGGACTCGGAGATGCTTGAAGAAGTTGTGGTGACCGGTTATATGACTGAAAAGAAAGCTGATCTGACCGGATCTGTAGCTGTAGTGAAGATGCAGGATGTGGCAGACATCCCTACAGGTAACGTAATGTCTGCCCTGCAAGGTCGTGTAGCAGGTATGAACATTACCACAGACGGTACGCCGGGCGGTATGAACACATCAGCATTGGTTCGCGGTACGACTACCATAAACGACAGTTCTCCGCTTTATGTCATCGATGGTGTGCAGACGCGTGAGAACATTGCGTCCATTCTTTCTTCTAATGATGTGGAATCCATCCAGGTATTGAAAGATGCTGCCTCTGCAGCCATCTATGGTGCACAGGCGGCCAACGGTGTCATCATCATAACGACGAAACGTGCGAAAGAAGGTGATGTGAGGGTAAACTTCGATATGTCACTTACGGCGCAGACGTTCACTACAGGGCTTGATATGTTGAACACGCAACAATGGGGTGAAGTTTACTGGCAAGCCTACTACAATTCGTATGGCAGTTATCCCAGCAGTTCTGTTTACGGCAACGGTGATACTCCGGTCATTCAGGAATATTATTATGATCAGAACGGAGTTAAGATCCGTACCGGAAATACTGACTGGGCTAAGGAAATCTATAGCACGGCATTTATGCAGAATTACAACCTGTCGTTGTCAAAAGGTTTCAAGGATGGCAATGTGGCGTTGACGATGAACTATATGGATCAGGACGGAGTGTGCCGTAATACAGATTTCCAGCGTTTCAATACTCGCCTGACTTCAGATTTTCGCTTTTTGGACAATAAGATACGTGTTGGGGAAAGCTTTGCCATCAACCGCTGGTCACGTCACTTGAATCCGGATGGTATTGAGGAAAGCGTTATAAAACAGCATCCGGCTATTCCGGTATATGACGAAAGCGGTAACTATGCGGGCGGATATGTGGATATTCTGGGTGATACGCCAAACCTGGTTCGCCTTACAGACAATGAAGCAAATAACCGTCACACCTACTGGCGCATATTCGGTAACGCATATCTGGAAATTGAACCGATCAAGCGGTTGATATTCCGTTCCAATTTCGGTGTGAACTATTACTCGGAGTTTAATTCCGTATTTGTCCCGGCATGGCAGGAAGGCAGCCGTACGGTTACTACCAATGAGCTGACAGTAAGCCATGTATATGATACAGACTGGGTATGGTCCAACACATTGAACTATTCTTTCGATATCAAGAAACATTCCGTTACGGCTTTGGTCGGTATGGAGGCAAAAAAAGAATATAATGAAACGCTTACCGGTTATGGACAAGGCTTGGCCATCGAAGACGGGGATTATCGTTATCTGGACGGAGTGACCTCCAATCAGACTGTAAGTAATATAGCAGAGAAATACGCAATGGTTTCTTATTTTGCAAAAGCCAACTATAACTATGCCGACAAGTATCTGGTTTCTGCTACAGTACGTCGGGATGCTTCTTCACGCTTCGGCGCATCTCACAACTCGGCCATATTCCCTTCGGCTTCTTTGGGATGGAGAGTCTCAAGCGAAAAGTTCATGGAGAAAACACAGAATTGGCTGAGCGACCTGAAAATCCGCGCATCATGGGGTATAAACGGTAACGATATGATCGCCAACGATGCTACATATGCGAAATACATCATCGACTTGAACAAGGCTTCTTATAACTTGAGCGGAGACGGAACTACATTGTCACCGGGCGTATATCGTGACATGTCGGCAAACAATGACTTGAAATGGGAGCAGACAGAACAGTTCAATATCGGTATTGATGCCATGTTCTTGAACAACCGTTTAGGTGTCACATTGGATTATTTCAACAAGAATACAAGCGATATGCTGATCCTCCGTGATTATATAGCTGTAATGGGTGAAGGTGGATATTATTACTACAACGGCATCTCGATGAACAACAAGGGATTTGAAGGTACATTGACTTGGCGTGACCATGTGAAAGATTTCAACTATGACATTTCTTTCAATATCTCTTATTATAAGAACAAGATTACAGACCTTCCTGAAGATATTTATTATACGTATGGCGGCGGTGACGGCGTGAGCCAGAGCATTGTAGGTCAGCCTTATGGCTCGGTAATGGGATACAAGACCGACGGCATATTCCAGACACAGGCTGAAGTAGATGCATATCTCGAGCAGTATGATGTACAGATTGGCGATCCCGGTGTAGGACGTATCCGTTATGTGGATGTAAACAATGATGGCATTATCAATACCTCCGACCAGACATGGATATGCTGCGATACGCCGAAAATCATTGCCGGCTTGAATCTGGGGGCATCGTGGAAGGGTTTCGACTTGAGCCTGTTCTTCAACGGAATGGTTAGGGATGCCTACAACAGTGCGAAAACATACACGGATTTCTTCCAATTGTGGACTGGCAACCACTCTACCAATTTGCTGGAAGCCAAAGATGCATGGACCGTATATGAACAGACCGGTGTGTATAGCTGCAAGTATCCGGCTTTGACCGCAGAGGATACAAACAATGAAAGCCGCACTTCTGACTATTATGTCGAGAATGCCTCTTTCATCAAGCTGAAGACACTGACTCTCGGATATACTTTCCCGAAGAAGATTGTTGACAAGTTGCGTATCAATAACTTGAGAGTGTACTTCCAGTCACAGAATCTGTTTACCATCACCGGATACAGTGGTGCTGACCCTGAAAGTTTGGGATATACTTATCCGCAGGCTACAACTTATACATTCGGATTGTCCTTAGGATTTTAATGATATATAATATTCAAACGATATACAAACATGAAACTTAAGCATATATTTTTCGCAATGTCCGTGTCAGCTTTGGCATTTGGCTGTAATGAAGACAAGTTTTTGGACATTAAGCCGCAGGGATCATTGAGCGAGGAGAACCTTGCAAATGCAGACGGTGTAGATTATCTGGTAACGGCTGCATACGCAGGCCTGATGGGTACGGACGGAGCAGATGCCACCGCACAAATGCCTATGACTAACTGGAGCTATGGTGAAGTTCATGCAGACAACGCTTACAAAGGTGGAGGTGGAGTGTCAGATGTTTCCGATATACATACTATAGAGACATATGATATTGATGAAACATTAAGCAATCTGGACAGTAAATGGTTTCAGCTGTATTGCTGCGTACAGCGTTGCAACTCGGCCTTGCGTGTATTGAATACATGTACGGAAGATGAGGTGGACAATCTGGAAATCCAAAAGGCGGAGATGCGTGTACTGCGTGCTCATTTTTATTTCGAATTAAGCCGTCTGTTCAACAAAATTCCTTATTTCGACGAGAATGTGGAAAATGAAGAATATGTTTATATTTCCAATGATGAATATACCCGTGACGAGATATTGGGAATGATAGCACAGGAGTTGGCTGAGGCTGCAGAGATACTTCCTGAAACGCAAACTGAGCTGGGGCGCGTGAACAAGTATATCGCATACGCATACGAGGCAAAGGTAAAGTTGTATCAAGCCTATGTACAGGATGAAACTACCCATGCCGTAATCAATATCAACCATACCTTGTTGCAGGAGGTGGCGAATTTATGCGATGAACTGATTTCCAGCAACAGATACGGCTTGCTTGAGGATTTTCAGCAGCTCGATTTGCTGGCCTACGAGAATGGTGTGGAATCTGTATTTGCCGTTCAGTATTCAACAAATGACGGTTCAGACAACGGCGGCCGCATTAATTGGAGTAACTTGCTGAATACTCCGCTTGGTCCGTATAGCGGCGATGGATTCTTCCTTCCGAGCCAGAACCTGGTAAATGCATATCAGACAGACGAAGATGGTCTGCCATTGTTCGATACGTTCAATGACAATGACTTTGACGAAATGTCACAAACGGATGATGAAAGTACTTATCAGCAGAGTAATAATACTGTAGATCCTCGCTTGGACTTTGTTGTAGGGCGTCCTACCATTAGATGGAAGACATACACTGATGCCGCGTGTGGTGCTTCCTGGGTGCGCGATCGTGGAACCTATGGCTTCCACTGTTCCAAACGTTTCCTGGTTTCTCCTGAAAGTTCGGACATGATCGAAGGCTGGCCATGGGGAGCGTCAGGCTTGAACTGGCAGATTATACGTTATGCAGACATTCTGTTATGGAAAGCTGAGGCTTTGATAGAACTGAATGATGGAAGGCTGGATGATGCCCGTGAACTGATCAACCAGATCCGCCGCCGTGCAAAAAACAGCCCGTATGTCAAAGATTTTAATAATTCGGATCAAGACGCGGCTAACTATCTGATTAATGAATATCCGGCAACAGGATGGACGCAGGACTATGCACGCGAGGCACTGCGTTTCGAGACCCGTCTGGAGAAAGCTATGGAAGGCGAACGTTTCTTCGACTTGGTTCGTTGGGGAATTGCTGAAGATGTGATGAACGCTTTTTTTGAAAAGGAAAAGAAGTCCCGGACTTACTACGTGAACTCTCAGTTCGAAGCAGGTAAAGACGAGTATATGCCCATTCCGAGAAATCAGTATAACTTCTCTTTAGGCACGTATGTTCAGAATCCAGGATACGGAAGTTTCTAAACAACAGACGTAAGAACAATTGCTTAGACAAAAAGAAGAAGGGTGTGCCGATAATTGGCAATGTTATCTTGGCACACCCGTTTTTTGGATTTCTGTAAGGATTGTGCAGTAAGGGAGGTGTCAATGAAACTAATGATTCATTTTTGAATACATGTAACAGATTTATTAGTAATTGAAACTTATTTTACATATAATTCTTGGTTATAACCCTATCTTTACGGAAGAAAAAGAATTGTATAATCTTCTAAGACCTTAAAACATGATCAACTTGAAGAAACCGAGCATCACCGGTATCATGAAGACGGCCTGTGTATGCACACTTATCAGTCTCGCTCCGACGGCACATGCGGGAGACACTTCCATAACCGCTCGTCATCTGGCGAACGAACAGAACATACTTATTGTAAATGACGTGCAAAAGTATCTGATGCTTCCGGTACAGGATGACGCACCTGAGGGAAAACTCTACATTGTGGTCAATAACCAATATCAGGAAGTAGCAATCAATGTCCGTCTGGCACGGGAGAGGGTAGACTATTATGTGCCTCTCGACTTGTCGGAATATCAGGGACAGAACATTTCGGTAGATATACAGGGCGTGCCTGAATCATCTCTCTGCTGGGAAAAACTCACCCTCTCTGATACATTCGATACATCAAACCGCGAAATGTTCCGTCCGGTCTATCACCATACGCCGGTATACGGATGGATGAACGATCCGAACGGAATGTTCTACAAAGACGGCGTGTACCATCTTTATTTCCAGTATAATCCTTACGGCTCTACATGGGGAAACATGACTTGGGGGCACTCCACCAGCACCGACCTTGTGGACTGGACATTTGAAGGAAACGCTATCAAGCCGGATGCGTGGGGGGCTGTTTTCAGTGGTTCGGCTGTGGTGGATCACAAGAATACGGCCGGCTTCGGAAAGGGTGCGGTAGTGGCTTTCTATACATCAGCGAAATCTACCCCATGGGGTGACACCCAGATGCAGAGTATGGCTTATAGCCTTGACAATGGCAAGACTTTTGTCAAATATGAGAACAATCCGATTGTGATGTCTTCAAAACGCGATTTCCGCGATCCTAAGGTGTTCTGGTATGCACCGGGAAAGCATTGGGTAATGATTCTGGCAGGAGGGCAGGAGATGGACATATATTCATCGGAGAACCTGAAAGACTGGACGTATGAAAGCAGTTTCGGGGCAAAGCAAGGTGCGCACGGAGGCGTGTGGGAGTGCCCGGATTTGGTAGAGTTGCCGGTTGAGGGTACAAAAGAAAAGAGATGGGTTCTGATCTGCAATATCAATCCTGGAGGACCTTTCGGCGGTAATGCTGCCCAGTATTTTGTCGGAACATTTGACGGGAAGAAATTTGTCAACGAATCGCCTACACAAACCAAATGGATGGACTGGGGAAAGGATCATTATGCGACAGTCACTTTCAACAATGCTCCCGACGGACGTTGTATAGCCATTGGATGGATGAGCAACTGGCAGTATCAGACTGTGCTTCCTACAATGCAGTTCCGTGGCTCGAACACAATAGCCCGTGACCTTACCCTTTACAGACAAGACGGGGAATTGATGTTGAGATGTGCTCCTTCCGTTGAAATTGAAAGCGCGAGAAAAGGGAATGCGAACATTCCATCGTTCAAAGTGGATGGTTCCTATGACATTGCCAGTCTGCTGTCTGACAATGAAGGTGCTTACGAAATAGACATGACAATCGAAAATTCGGGTGCTTCGAAGATAATGCTGACATTGTCGAATGATAGAGGAGAGCGTGTGGATATGTATTACGACATGATGCGCAGGCAGTTTGTGATGGATCGTAGTGAGAGCGGAAAGGTGGATTTCAGTACGGATTTCCCTGCTGTGACTGTAGCTCCGGTGCCTGATACTGATAATGTGCGTCTTCGCTTGTTTGTCGACTGTTCCAGTATCGAGGCGTTCGGAGAAGGCGGCAAGTTCGTGATGACCAATCAGATATTTCCTTCCGCTCCTTACAACAGAATGTCGCTTGCTTCGTTGCAAGGAGGCTTCACCGTCAAGTCAATGACTGTATATAAGTTGGGTAGATAACCTGTAAATAATATGACAATGACAACAGATACAAAAGTCAAATATGGCAAGCTGATTCCCGTTATGTTCTGCTTCTTTGCGATGGGTTTTGTTGACCTTGTGGGAATCGCATCAAACTATGTGAAAGCAGATTTGAATCTGAGTGATTCTGAGGCAAACATCTTTCCTTCGCTGGTATTCTTTTGGTTCCTGATTTTTTCAGTTCCTACCGGTGTGCTGATGAACAAGATCGGCCGTAAGAAAACGGTGTTGCTCAGCCTTTTTGTCACATTCGTCTCGTTGCTTATTCCGATTTTCGGGGACGGTTATGTGGTGATGCTGTGCTCGTTCTCCCTGCTGGGCATAGGGAACGCGCTGATGCAGACCTCTCTCAATCCGCTGTTGAGTAATATCATTTCTGGCGACAGGCTTGCAAGTACGCTGACTTTCGGCCAGTTTGTGAAGGCCATCGCTTCTTTCCTTGCTCCTTATATAGCCATGTGGGGGGCTTTGCAGAGCATTCCTGCTTTCGGTCTGGGATGGCGTGTGCTGTTCCCGATATATATGATTATTGCGGTGTTCGCCATTGTTCTTCTCTCGGCTACTCCTATTGAGGAAGAGAAGTCGGACAATGCTTCCGGTTTCAAAGCCTGCCTGAAACTTCTCGGTAAGCCGTTTGTCCTGTTTTCTTTCATAGGAATAATGTGCCATGTTGGAATTGATGTAGGTACAAACACTACGGCGCCGAAAATATTGATGGAACGGATAGGAATGAGCCTTACAGATGCCGGATTTGCTACCAGCCTGTATTTTATATTCCGTACTTTGGGCTGTTTTTCCGGAGCGTTCATCCTGCGCGCGGTATCTGCCAAATCTTTCTTCTTCGTCAGCGTTTGCTGTATGTTGTTGGCAATGGCAGGCCTTTTCGCTTTCCATTCGTTGTACATAATATATGTATGTATTGCACTGATCGGCTTCGGCAATTCAAATGTGTTCTCCATTGTATTCTCGCAGGCATTGCTCGCTCAGCCGGACAAGAAGAATGAGGTATCGGGACTGATGATTATGGGTCTGTTTGGCGGAACGGTATTCCCATTGCTGATGGGATTTGCCAGTGATGCGGTCGGACAGGACGGAGCAGTTGCCGTAATGACTGTCGGGGTTCTTTATCTATTGTTTTATACATTGAAAATCAAATATTAATTTTATATATCATGAATAACACTATCGTTGTAGGTATGGGCGAAGCATTGTGGGACATGCTTCCGGAAGGTAAGAAACTGGGCGGTGCTCCGGCTAACTTTGCATATCATGTATCGCAGTTCGGGCTGGACAGTCGTGTGGTGAGTGCGGTGGGAGATGATTCGCTGGGATTCGAAATCCTGAACAACTTCCACGAAAAGAAACTGAACTGCATGATTGAAACGGTACCATATCCGACGGGTACTGTGCAGGTGGAACTTGATGCAGTGGGCATACCTTGTTATGATATTAAAGAAGGCGTTGCATGGGACAATATCCCTTATACGCCGGCATTGGAAGGGTTGGCCAAACAGACCCGTGCCGTATGTTTCGGATCGCTTGCACAAAGAAGTATCGTTTCACGCGAGACTATCAACAATTTTCTCGATGCCATGCCCGATGGAGAGGGTCAATATAAGATCTTTGATGTAAATTTGCGTCAGGGATTCTATACAAAGGATATTCTTTGTTCTTCAATGCGCAAATGCAATATACTTAAGATTAATGACGAAGAATTGGTGACTGTCAGCCGTATGTTCGGGTATCCCGGAATAGATTTGCAGGACAAATGCTGGATTCTCCTTGCCAAGTATAACCTGAAGATGTTGATCCTGACTTGTGGAGTAAACGGAAGTTATGTATTCACGCCTGGAGAGGTCTCGTTTGTCGAGACTCCGAAAGTTGATGTTGCCGATACGGTCGGGGCAGGTGATTCGTTTACAGCAACTTTTGTAGCTTCTATCCTGAAGGGCAGACCTGTGGACGAGGCGCATAAGTTGGCAGTGGAAGTGTCTGCATACGTATGTACGCAAAACGGGGCAATGCCCGTATTGCCGGTTTTTTTGAAGGATAAATTGAAGTGACGGAAGCCTTTGGCAAAAATGAGTATTCAGGATATCCAGGTTGCGTAAGCATCCTTGATGTCCTGAAAGCTTATTTGTCAATCCTTTCTGTCACTTCCTGTCTGTCTGCATCTAAGGTTATCCCATGAAGCTCGATGTAATCTGCGCTGATCGGATTGTGGTCGCTCACCTTTACATAAATGTATTTGAGTATCGAGGGCTTGCCGTTTATTGTTGTGCGGCATACATATCCTGTTCCTTGCCGGCATATTTTCAATCTGCATCCGGAGTAAGCCGTAAGAGTGACGGTGCTGGAATCGTCTCCCTCGTCCACCACTTTATAACCGTATGCCATCTTCCGCTGGAAAAAATTAAGTCCGTTCTTTTCGCCCATCCGTTCTTCTCTGTTTATCCAATAGACATTAATCGGTTTGCTCGTATTCAGCTTGCCGTCGGATGTAGTATTGACATCATAACATACCAGATTACGGTTGATGCTTCTGGCGATATGGAAAAGCCTTCCCGGAGTGAGATACAGGTCATCATCTGGAGATGAAGCCTTCATCATCAGACAAAACGTAAAAAACAAAACACCAACAAACAGTTTCTTATACATCTTTATATTGTTAGATTGAAAGTAAAGGTACAACAATCGACTGAATTTATCGAAAAATAATATCGACTTTAATTTTCTTGTTGTCAAAAAAAGTGTTCATTATTAAATGTAGTACCGCAGTAAAGCAATTAATAATCCGTTTCTGATTTGGGGCAAGTACAAACGGAATTTATGGAGGCGTACGCTGACAATCTCTTTTCAGTTTCATCATACACAAATGGATGGCGCCCACGCTTCATGTTTTTTGGATAATCTGCAGAAAGAAATCCTGCATATCTGATGTCTTCTCTTTTCTATAATTGTAAAGTTAGTATTTTTAATTGAGATTTGCAAGTAATGATAAGAAAATCAAGTATAGAAATATAGGATAAAACGACTTTTTTGATAGGTGGTATTTTTTTAATTTCTCCCTGTAAAACACAGTTTTTCCAAAAAAGTCCTCATATTATTATATCCAATTTTCAACCTATCTTAGTTCTTTCTTTTAAGAGTGTCAGGAAGAAAAATTGAACAGCTTGAAAAGAAACGGCACTCATGCCAATATTGCGTGAATGCCGTTCTGAAATTCAGTAGTAATAGAAAACAAAAGAAAGTTCTCTGTTTTTTCTTGGATTAATAAAGCAGGTTACTCTTCAATAATATTGCTAAACATTCCCCATATACTATCTTCCATATAAACATCTTTGCTGCCTGTAGGAACGTATAATGTAGCATAATCATATGTTGAGAAAGTGGAGCTATAGACATTAGGAGGGGTAGCTCCTTTTACATGTATTTCTTTCAAGGGACACCAGTAAAAAGCATAATCTCCAATCTCTGTAACACTATTAGGTATTTCAATAGTTGTCAGGCTTGAACAGTTGTAAAAAGCATAAAGTTCAATCTCTGTGACGCTATTTGGTATTTCAATAGTCGCCAGGCTTGTACAGTCACTAAAGGCAGAATCTTTAATCACTGTAACGCTATTGGGTATTTCAACAGTTTCCAGGCTTGTACAATAATAAAAAGCAGCAGCTCCAATCACTGTGATACTATTAGGTATTTCAATAGTTGTCAGGCTTGAACAGCCATGAAAAGCATCATATCCAATCTCTGTGACGCTATTTGGTAATTTAATTTCATGCAAAGAAGCGAAACCAAAAAAACAAAAATAAGGGAAAATATTGTCATAAGTACTAAGTATGTAATGAACATTATAATAATAAACAGAATAAGTTTCTCCACCCTCAACAATATGTGCGTCTGTAAAATCTGCTTTTGCCAAATTAGTCATTCCTCTGATAAATCCAATATCTGTCGCGTTCAGGAATCCGGATAAAGTCAGGTCCGTAACTTGTGACTGTTCTTCTTCAGTCATCAAATCCTTTAAAGTTCCCGCTTCCTCAACATGAATTGTCTTGATGAGTCCATCTTCATTCTCATCCTCACTCTCATTTCCATTCTCATCTTCATTCCCATCCTGGACATCCTCAATAAGTTCGTCTTTATCGTCATCAGAACAGGATGCAAAATTCCAACTTAATGCTATGGCTAACAAAGCCATTCCGATAAATCTTAATGTTTTCATTGTTTTTTGTTTTATGTTAAATAAAAAAGTCTATGCTCCTTTGTGTTCAACAAATTTATTTAATACATCCACAATAAAGCTCATTGCTGTGTTAAAAAAACAAAAACAGGTAGAAAATCTGATACTGACCTTATAAAAGCCATTTTTTCAGATTTCTTACTTGTCTAAAGATTAGAAGCTGAGACAGTCGTATGTGTTCAACCCAAATCGGTCGTTAGAATACCCTATTTCCGTGGTATTGCTTATGAAATGTTGAAAACAAGTATATTGCAAGTCTAATTTTCTAATGGCGGTCATTAGAAAAATAAATTTATAAACCATATAAGCACGAAAAAAGCGACTATCAGATTAGATAACCGCTTGATTCTTTGGTGATTCGCTTGGGGCTCGAACCCAAGACCCCAACATTAAAAGTGTTGTGCTCTACCTGCTGAGCTAGCGAATCAAACCTTTTTACGACTTTTTCTAAGTTGCGAGTGCAAAGGTATGGAGTTTTCTTTAAACTACCAAATTTTATGTCTGATTTCTGCTGATATTTTTGGAATAAAACCTGTTATTGTAAGATAAATAAGGAATTACCCAATATTGTATGTTTTTCTGAAAATCACTTGAATCCCACCTGCCTCATAAAAGAACCCCCATTACGGGTTCTTTTTTCTGTGTTTGTGTTATCCCTTTTCAATACTTTTACCTATAAATAAGCACTTAACCTATGAAAACTTATTTTTGCCTATTAAAAACTTAAACCTAAATACCAATTGCCTTATAATTATCTAATACCTTATTATTATCCCTTATAGTCTTTTAGTTTTATGTTTACGTTGCAAATGTATATGCTTTTCTTGAAATATCAATCATTTGTACGTTATATTTTATCGAAACTGGCACTTTTATGACATAAATCAAGAAAATGCCTGTTTTTATGTTAACTTGTATTGTCGTGTGTTCAATCTCACGATATTTTGGTTGCTGCTTCCGCGAAACTCCAGATATGGAGAATAAAGGGCTTTGTCAAATCTGCCGTCAACCAGCACATCGATATAGTCCAGCAGACTGCGGCGTACAGGGTCGGCCTGTAATTCTTCCAATGTATATCCGGTGTAGCACCATACGTTCATTCCTGTCCGGGATTTGATTTCTTGCAGGACCGGCAAGAATTCTTTCGGGTTGAAAAAGGGATCTCCTCCGGAAAATGTCACTCCGTCAAGCAAGGGGTTTGCATTAATTTCATTGACGAAACGCTGTATCGTTTCTGGAGTGAGCGGATGTCCGGCATACGGATTCCATGACTGAGGATTGTGGCAACCCGGACAATGGTGGGAGCATCCGGCCAAATAAATGGAATACCGGATGCCCTCACCGTCGACAATGGTTTCCGGGTAAGTGTAAAGATAGTTCAACATTGTCATCCGTGCTTTACTCTGTCTCTTTCTTCTGCCAGTTTTGCGGAATTCCAACTGTTCAGGTCGCCTGTCAGATAGCCGGTGATGCGCCTCATGCGAAGGATGTTGTCACTGTTGCATATCGGGCATCTGTTGTAGATGACCCCTTTGTAGCCGCAATGGTGGCAGGTGTCCACCGGGTGGTTTATTGAACCGTAACCGATGTTTTCATCGTGCATCACTTTCACGATCTTAGCGATGGCTCTGACATTCTTCTGTGCCTCTCCGTCAAGTTCCACATAAGTGATGTGTCCGCCGCGTGTCAGTGCATGGAAAGGGGCCTCGCATTTTATCTTATCGATGATGCTTATGTGTTCTTTCACGTCCACATGAAATGAGTTGACGTAATATTCACGGTCTGTCACTCCTTTTATTATGCCGTATTTGCTTTTGTCAAGTTTGGTGAATCTTCCGGATAGGCCTTCGGCCGGAGTTGCCAGGACGGAATAGTTAAGGTGGTACTTGGCCTTGTATTCTTCAACAACCCTGTTCATCTCTTTTACGGCTTCGTAAAGGGTGTCCCATGCTTTTCGGCATTGTCCGTGACCCTGCCCGTAAATGGCGGCCATTGCGTTGTGTCCTCCTATGAATCCTATGCCCAGTGTCCCTTGCTTTAGTACGTCACCGACCTTGTCATTAGGTTCCAGCTGCTTTCCGCCTTTCCACACATCGTTGCCCATCATGAAAGGGAACTGGCGCGCCAATGCCGTACGTTGGTATTGGTAGCGTACATATAGCTGTTCGGCTATGAATCCTGTCATCTCATGTACTGATTGCAGAAACAGTCCTTTCGCCTTTTCTTCTCTGTCGTTGTCGTCAATCGCCGATTCTTTGGCTTTTCTGACGGCTTCTATGGCCAGACGGGGAAGGTTCATCGTGGTAAATGAAAGGTTGCCTCTGCCGAGTGAGGTCTTTTCTCCGTTGATGTTTTCAAAGACACGTGTGCGGCATCCCATGGAAGCCAGCTCATAGCGGTATCGTTTCGGATCGTTCACCGACCACTTTTCATGGTGGTTGAACGGGGTGTCGAGAAATATGAAATTCGGGAACAGAGCCTTTGCGGTGGTGCGGCATGCTTTCAGAAACAGGTCGAAGTTTGGAGCTTCAAACTTCATGTCGCCGTTCATTGCCGCATCGAAGTCTTTCATTGCCCGGTTGTAGTCGTTCTCTGAGTAGGAGACACCGTCTTTTATCTTGAATATCTGAATCGGGAACACCGGCACTTCTCCTTGTGTGCCCAGTCCTTCTATGGTGGCGTTCATCAGTTCATCCATTACCATGCGCCCTTCGTGCGATGTGTCAGTCCCATAGTTTATCGAGCTGAAAACCACTTGATTGCCGCCTCGTGAGTGCATGGTATTCAGATTGTGTATGAAGCCTTCCATCGCCTGGTGTGTATCCTTGCGTGTTTGTTTTAAGGCTTGGCATAAAATATGTTCCAGTTCCTCATGGGTAACAGGAATGTTGCTTTCGCTCAGCGACTTGAGAAAATCCGCCTTCATTTTCTCATCGGGAAGAATGCATGTCAGTACCGGGCGTGCCTTTTGCAGGACGGATTTTTCATCAGTCTTCACACCCTTCATGTCCATGTAGAACGAAATGCCGGAGGCAACGGCCTTTTGGAATGTCTTCAGTACACCTTTTGCCATAAAGAAGTCGAATGCCGGGATAGACTGTCCTCCGTGCTGTTCGTTCTGGTTCGTCTGGAAAATGATGGTGGCCAGTGTCGCATAGCTATGTATGGACTGTGGTGTACGTATGCTTCCGTTCTTCGTGTGGAACCCGCGTTCGAACAGATCCTCCAAATCATACTGGATGCATGTTGTGGTTTTCGTTGGGTAATAGTCAAGATCGTGTATATGTATGTCACCGTTGCGGTGTGCCAATGCATATTGCGTGGGAAGCAGGTACTTGTAAGTGTAGTCTTTGGTGATTTCCGATGCAAACGTCATCATCTGTCCGGCAGGTGTGTGGCTCGACATATTGGCATTGCTCAAATTGACATCGTTTTTCTCTATGGCTACAATGCCGTCCATGATGTGCTTGATTTGTGTCTTGCGCTCTCGTTCTGTGTTTCTCCATTGACGGTAGATGATATAACGCTTAGCCACCTCCGGCTGTTCCTTCATCAGCTCAGTCTCGACAAGATCCTGGACCTCTTCCACTCCTATTGTTTCCTGTGTGATGTGTCCGACTACTTTGCGTGTAACCATTTCAATCCGGTTCCCCTGATTTTCAATGCCTGTCGCCTGATATGCTTTCCTGATGGCATTGCTGATCTTGTCTGCCGAAAAGTTCTCCCGCTTTCCGTCACGTTTGATGATACAGATTCCTGTCTGGCTCATTTCTTTGGATTTAAGAGTTAAAAATCAACTTGTCCGCTTTCTCAGGCAGGTCTTCTGACTGATCTCTCCACCTTTAAAAGCCAGGTCAAAATTAGAAATAAAAACACCAAATAAAAAATCAGTCCTTGAAATTCTGTCTAAATTATGAGAACTTTTTATCGGGCAAAATGCCATATAGCATGCTGTAGCGTGTTTAAATGGATAACTGTAATTTATATGAGTTTTTCTTTTGGGAAAATTCTGCTATCTGCCACATTGCAATTCTCCAATAATAAAATCCGGATTTATCCATTTTGCCTTGCCCCTCTCAGCCAAACTGGACAGTTCCGATAAAATTACCGCTTATCTTGATTCGGATGAGCGGTAATTTCGGTTAAAACGAACGGGAGTTTTTTATAATGTATAAGCCTGTCCGGGATTTATGCATGCAGATTGCCTGCTGTCTCTGATACAGGAGGTGTGACTGGTTGCAGATTCATTTCCTTTGCCTTTTCCAGCGCATATTCGAGTGCGGCATTATGTTCGTTGGGTATAACCCCGTCGAGTATTGCGTCTTTGATGGAACTTTTCAGGATGCCTATCTCCCGGCATGGCTGCAGGCCGAATACACGCATGATTTCTTCACCGTCCACCGGTGGCTGAAAGTTGCGTATGCGGTCTTTCTCTTCCAGATCCTTCAGTTTCTGGCGCACCAGCCTGAAGTTGTCTAAAAAACGCTGTTTTCGTGCCTCGTTTTTTGAAGTTATGTCCGCCTCGCACAACATCATCAGGTCATCAATGTCATCACCGGCTTCGAAAAGCAGACGTCGTACGGCCGAGTCGGTCACTTCTTCATCGGCGATTACGATGGGGCGCATGTGCAGTCCCACGAGTTTCTGTACGTATTTCATCTTTTCGTTCATCGGGAGCTTCATCCTGCGGAAGATTTCAGGCACCATTTTTTCTCCAACATAGTTGTGGTTGTGAAAAGTCCATCCGATACGCGGATCCCAGCGTTTGGTGCGTGGTTTTCCGATGTCGTGCAGGAGAGTTGCCCAGCGGAGCCAGAGGTTGTCACTGTTTCTGGCTATGTTGTCCGTCACTTCAAGCGTGTGGTAAAAGTTATCCTTATGTCCCCGTCCGTTGCGTATCTCTACTCCCTGCAGGGCGGCAAGTTCGGGGAAAATCAGTTCCAATAGTCCGCACCTGTCCAGATCAATAAATCCTTTTGACGGTATCGGTGAGAGCAGGATCTTGTTCAGCTCATCGGTAATCCGCTCGTGTGATACGATTTTGATCCGGTCCTTATTGCGTTCGAGTGCGCTGAATGTGTCATCATTTATATAAAAGTTCAGTTGTGTGGCAAAGCGTATGCAGCGCATCATGCGCAAAGGGTCATCGCTGAATGTGATGTCCGGATCGAGGGGAGTACGTATGACACGTTCTTTTAGGTCTTCCAGTCCTCCGAATGGATCTACCAGTTCTCCGAACCGCTCTTCGTTCATGCAGACGGCCAGAGTATTGATTGTGAAGTCTCTCCTGTTCTGGTCGTCTTCCAATGTTCCGTTTTCCACGATGGGCTTGCGGCTGTCATGACTGTATGATTCCTTGCGTGCACCGACAAACTCTACCTCCATGTTGTGGAATTTCACTTGTGCCGTGCCGAAATTCTTGAAAACCGAAACGCGTGCTTTATTTCCCAGCTTCTTTCCGAGTGCTTTTGCCATCTCTATTCCGCTGCCCACCACTACCACATCTATGTCTTTCGACGGGCGGTTAAGGAAAATGTCGCGTACATAGCCACCTACCACATAGCATTCTATACGCAGTTCATCAGCCGTTTCAGAAATCAGTTTGAATATGTTGTCTGTAAAATGTTTCTTCAGTTCCATTGGTTTGTATGTGGTTTTGGGGGTGCAAAGTTATGTAAAATCATCGGAATATTCTATATGATACTGATGCTTTACGTTAGTCCCCAGTTGGTTGTTTTTATACTTTTTATTGAACGAATAACCTATGCTGACGCGTGAATATATGCCTGCCCCGTAATTGTGTCCGCATACCGGCTGGAATCCTTGCCCAAAACCTATAACGAATGAATTGATGAACATGCAGATACGCCATACAATGGACATCCCGGCTATGGCAGCATCTACATATTGTCCTGCAGACACGTTGGGATAGATAGTGTCTACACTGGACAGGCCTTGTCTGCATCAAGTCAGTGTTTATGATTAGGGCGTATTCCAGAAAAAATAAGATGATTCTGCATATTATTCCAACTTTATCCGTATATTTGTGGCCGATTAAGGTATAATTATGCAATGAAGAACAAAAATAGCAGGCTTGATTCCATCAAGATGATCATATCGAGCAAAGAGATAGGCAGTCAGGAAGAGTTGCTGGGCGAGCTTGCGAAAGAGGGTTTCCGGCTTACTCAGGCTACACTTTCGCGTGACCTGAAACAGCTGAAAGTTGCAAAGGCTGCAAGCATGAACGGTAACTACGTGTATGTGTTGCCGAACAACACCATGTACAAGCGCATGACCGATCCTCGAAGAGCCGGTGATATGCTGAGACACAATGGATTTGTCTCCATCGAATTTTCGGCAAACATCGCAGTCATCAAGACTCGTCCGGGTTATGCCAGCAGCTTAGCCTATGACATCGACATGCACTGCTTCCATGAGATTATCGGCACGGTAGCCGGGGACGACACAATCATGCTGGTTATCCGTGAGAACGCTTCACGTACTTCCGTGCGGCAGGCATTGTCGGTCATTATTCCGAATATAAACCATATATAATCAGTTAGCAGAATAAAAGAGAATGGAACCTACTAAACAAATTGATGTAATGGTAGCCGATGCCTCACACGAGGTTTATGTTGACACAATATTGGATACAATCAGAGAGGCCGCAAAGGTGCGCGGTACAGGCATTGCCGAACGCACACATGAGTACGTGGCCACCAAAATGAAAGAAGGGAAGGCTATCATCGCACTGTGCGGAGACGACTTTGCGGGATTTACCTACATTGAATCATGGGGAAACAGGCAATATGTAGCCACATCAGGACTTATAGTGCATCCGAAGTATCGGGGACTTGGTCTTGCCAAACGTATCAAACATGCTTCGTTCACACTGGCTCGTCTACGGTGGCCGAAGGCAAAAATATTCAGTCTGACATCGGGAGCGGCGGTGATGAAGATGAATACAGAACTGGGTTATGTGCCGGTGACGTTCAACGAACTGACCGACGATGCTGCGTTCTGGAAAGGGTGCGAGGGATGTATCAATCATGACATTCTTATGGCCAAGAACCGCAAGTTCTGTATCTGTACGGCCATGCTATATGACCCTGCGCTGCATACGGACGATAAAATCACCAACTTTTAAAGACAAGAACCGAAAACATATCGATCATGGAAGGAAAGAAAAAAGTGGTTGTCGCTTTCAGCGGCGGATTGGACACATCGTTTACAGTGATGTATCTGGCGAAAGAAAAAGGATATGAAGTGTATGCAGCCTGTGCCAACACCGGCGGATTCAGTGCGGAGCAACTGAAGAAGAACGAGGAGAATGCCTATAAGCTTGGGGCGGTGAAATATGTCACTCTCGACGTCACTCGGGAATATTATGAGAAGAGCCTGAAATACATGATTTTCGGAAATGTCCTGCGCAACGGGACTTATCCGGTCTCGGTCAGCTCCGAACGCATTTTCCAGGCTCTGGCAATAGCTCGCTATGCGAACGAGATTGGTGCGCATGCCATTGCTCATGGATCAACAGGGGCCGGAAACGACCAGGTTCGTTTCGACATGACTTTTTTGGTTATGGCACCGGGAGTGGAGATAATTACCTTGACACGTGACATGGCTCTCAGCCGTGACTATGAAATCGACTATTTGAAGCAACACGGGTTTGAAGCGGATTTCACCAAGCTGAAGTATTCATATAATGTAGGTATTTGGGGAACTTCAATCTGTGGTGGAGAGATACTGGACTCAGCAATGGGATTGCCGGAAACAGCCTATCTCAAGCAGGTGACAAAGAACGGAAGCGAACAGTTGAAATTGGGGTTCAGGAAAGGAGAACTGCATTCGGTTAACGGAGAAGAGTTTGACGACAAGATTAAGGCTATTCAGAAGGTTGAGGAAATAGGTGCACCTTACGGAATTGGCCGTGACATGCATGTGGGCGACACTATCATAGGAATAAAGGGACGCGTGGGATTTGAAGCAGCCGCTCCTATGCTCATTATCGGTGCGCACCGTTTTCTGGAAAAGTATACGCTCAGCAAATGGCAGCAGTATTGGAAAGATCAGATAGCGAACTGGTATGGCATGTTCCTGCATGAAAGTCAGTATCTTGAACCTGTAATGCGTGATATGGAAGCTATGCTGACAGAATCCCAGCGCAATGTTAACGGCACGGCGATACTCGAACTTCGTCCTTATAGCTTCTCTACCGTAGGTGTGGATTCGGAGGACGACCTGGTGAAGAATAAGTTCGGTGAATATGGAGAAATGCAGAAAGGCTGGACGGCAGATGACGCCAAAGGTTTCATCAAGATACTTTCGACTCCGCTCCGAGCCTATTATGCCAACCATAAGGATGAGCTCATTTGATGTGGATGTTTATGAGAAGTTTTTGATAGGATGATGGAAGGCAAATGTTTTACGGATTGCCTCCATACATCCTATTTAACGTGAGTTCGACGAATTCAGAACAAAGCAAGCTGTGTGTCAATCGTT
>CAZSYY010000008.1:0-54274 GCA_964611375.1 uncultured Phocaeicola sp.
TAATTCTGTGATTACCTATTCTTTTCTGTTATTTGTTTATCCCGAACTCACGTAAAATAATGATTCGTTTGGCTGTTCGGTAGCTAATGATTATTTTTACGTTGTTTTTTAGAATAGGTTTTATGACAGCAATAGAACGTTTTTTGAAGTATGTGACTTTTGATACCCAGTCTGACGAGTCGACAGGGGTTACTCCGAGTACGAAAAAACAGATGGTATTTGCAGAGTATTTGAAATCTGAACTTGAAGCTATGGGGCTGGATGACATTACTCTTGATGACAACGGCTATTTGTTTGCTACACTTCCTTCCAATGTTGACAGAGAAGTGCCTGTGATAGGGTTCATAGCCCACATGGATACAAGTCCCGACATGAGCGGCGAGAATGTCAGGCCCCGCATTGTAGAGAAGTATGACGGAAAAGATATTACTCTCTGTGAGGAGGACAACATAGTGCTATCGCCTGACAGCTTTCCCGAACTGCTCGACCATGTGGGAGAGGATTTGGTCGTTACCGACGGACATACGCTGCTGGGTGCAGACGACAAGGCGGGCATCGCTGAAATCATAGGTGCGATGGCATATATGATGGAGCATCCTGAGATCCGGCATGGAAAGATTCGTATCGGTTTCAATCCTGACGAGGAAATAGGTATGGGCGCCCATAAGTTTGATGTGGAAAAATTCGGTGCAAAATGGGCGTACACAATGGACGGAGGAGAAGTGGGTGAGCTTGAATTTGAAAACTTCAATGCGGCTTCGGCGGTAGTAAGCGTTAAGGGACTGAACGTTCATCCGGGATATGCAAAAGGCAAGATGATCAACTCGCTGCTTGTTGCCAATGAATTTGTGTCGATGCTTCCGGCCGGTGAAATTCCTGCCATGACCGAAGGGTATGAGGGCTTTTTCCATCTTGTCGGTATGAAGGGGGATGTGGAGAATACATCGGTCAGCTATATCATACGTGACCATGACCGCAAGAAGTTCGAGGCACGTAAGGCTCTGATCCTTGAGATAGCGGAGAAGTTGAATGAGAAGTATGGAAAGAATACGGTGACCGTTTCACTGAAAGACCAGTACTACAATATGCGTCAGCAGGTGGAGCCTTTGATGCATATCATTGATATTGCGTTTGCTGCCATGCAGGAGGTCGGTGTGGAGCCTAAAGTTAAGGCGATACGCGGAGGAACGGATGGTGCGCAACTCTCGTTTAAGGGACTTCCATGTCCGAACATATTTGCCGGTGGACTGAACTTTCACGGTCGTTACGAGTTTATTCCTGTACAGTCTATTGAAAAGGCCATGAAAGTGGTGGTGAAGATAGCTGAACTGACTGCAAAGAGATATTGAACCGGAATATAAAGGAAAGATTTTAATTATTCAGTTTTATGAAAACGACTCCGTTTACTGGGACTCATTTGGCTCTCGGTGCAAAAATGCATGAATTTGCGGGCTATAACATGCCGATAGAGTATTCTGACGGCATTATCAACGAGCATCTTGCCGTATGCCATGGCGTAGGGGTGTTCGATGTGTCACACATGGGTGAATTTATGGTGAAAGGCCCTAATGCATTTGAATTTCTGCAGGAAGTGACTTCCAACAATGTTGCGGCACTCTTTCCGGGTAAGGCACAATATTCTTGTCTCCCAAACGAGAAAGGGGGAATAGTTGATGATATCGTGATCTATTGTTTTAACAGTGATTGCTATATGATGGTGGTAAATGCATCAAACATAGATAAGGACTGGGACTGGTGCGTGATTCACAATAAAGTGAATGCTGAGCTTGAGAATTTGTCCGACCGCACAGGACAGTTGGCCGTACAGGGACCGAAAGCACTTGCCACCCTTCAGAAACTGACTCCTGTGAACCTTTCAGAAATATCATACTATGCTTTTACGACAGGCGAGCTGGCAGGTGTGCCTGAAGTGATTATATCAAATACAGGCTATACGGGTGCCGGAGGCTTCGAACTCTACTTCCGCCCTGAAGATGCGATGACAATATGGAATGCCATTTTTGAAGCAGGTATGGAGTTCGGTATCAAACCTGTAGGTCTGGGGGCACGTGACACGCTACGTATAGAGATGGGATTCTGTCTTTATGGAAATGACATTGACGACACTACTTCGCCCATAGAAGCCGGGTTGGGATGGATTACTAAGTTTGTAGAAGGGAAAAACTTTACGGCCCGTGATATATTGGAGAGGCAGAAGGCAGAAAGTACGAAACGCAGGCTGGTTGGTCTGGAGATGATCGATCGTGGCATTCCGCGCCAGGGCTATAAGCTGACAGATGCTTCCGGGAGTGAAATCGGTCATGTCACTTCCGGTACCATGTCGCCCATCCGGAAAATCGGTATAGGTCTTGGTTACGTCAGTACAGAGTATGCAAAGCCCGGTACGGAAATATATCTTGACTGCCGTGGCCGCAAGCTGAAGATGAAAGTGGTCAAGCCTCCGTTCAGGAAGTAAGTGTAGCGAGTCCCCTGCAATGCGATTAAAGCAGGGGAAGCAACGACTCAAGATTCATGCTGTGTGAGCCTTTCAGAAGTATCAGGAACCCTTTTGGGGACAATCCTTGCAAAAGTTTGCCCGCAGTTATAGCATCCGGACAGCATTTCACGGCAGCAATTCCACACGATGTTGCAGCTGCCGTAAATTCCGGGCCTACTGCTATCAGGCAATCTATTCCGGAATTGACAGCGAGATCGAGGATACGGCAGTGCTCTTTATAGGAGACGCTGCCGAGTTCTTTCATGTCACCTATGATAGCCATTTTATTTTTTGAAGTCATTGCGGCAAAGTTCCGCAATGCCGCCTCCATGCTTGTCGGATTCGCGTTGTATGCATCTGCCACTACCATGTTGTTTCCTGTATCCACCATACGTGAACGTCCCGGTAGGGGCACGTAATTTTCAATGGCTACACAGATATCTTCGGGCGACACCTTGAAACGGACACCTACTGCACAGGCAGCCAGTGCGTTCTGAAGATTGTATCCTCCTACCAGATGTGTATGCACCTGATGGACAACGGACGGGCACTGCATTTCTCTCCATGAGAATGAAAGAAAAGGGTCGGAAGCTCCGTTTTCTCCACATACGGTTACCGGACTTGCAGAGCAGCCGTACCTCACTGTATCAATGCCCGTCGACATGCGGCACAGAAGTTCGTCATCAGCGTTGACAAACACCTGCGTTCCGGGCTTGGAGCGAAGGAAGTCATACAGTTCTCCTTTTGTCCTGGCCACTCCTTCCGGCGAGCCGAATCCCTGCATGTGTGCTTCGCCCACATTGGTTATAATACCGAAATCAGGTTCAGCCACTTCTGTCAGTTTCCTGATGTCACCCGGATGGCTCGCCCCCATTTCTATGATTCCTATTTCGTGTTCCGGACGCAGACGCAACAGCGTAAGCGGCACTCCGATATCGTTGTTCAGATTTCCTTCTGTAGCCAGCACCCTGAACTTTTTTTCCAAGACTGCACGCAGCAGTTCCTTTGTGGTCGTTTTCCCGTTGGTACCTGTCACGCCTATGATGCGTGCGTTCATGCGACGTCTGTGCTCGCGTGCCAGCATCCGCAAAGCCTCCAGTACATTGTCCACAAGAAAATAGTGTCCGTTGTCATCTGTCGGGACAATCTCGGCATTGTCAACCACTGCGTAACTGCATCCTCCTGTCAAGGCATCGGATGCAAAGCGGTTCCCGTCAAAATTTTCCCCTTTCAAGGCGAAAAACATTGCTCCGCGTACCGGGTGACGGCTGTCTGTGACCACTCCTCCCGGACACTCAAGGAACTTTTGATAGAGCGCATCCAGGTCTTCCATTACTCAATCCTCCTTCATGTCGGCAAAATATTCGAGTCCCATGGCTTTGCGCACATCCGAAAGGGTGTTTGCCGCCACTTCGCGTGCTTCGATGCATCCGCGTCGCAGGATTTCCCAAACCGAGGGGATGTCCTTCTCAAACTCATGGCGCCGTTCGCGTATCGGTTCGAGCGTTTCCTGAATCACTGCCGCAAGGAATTTCTTCACTTTCATGTCTCCTAATCCGCCACGCATATAGTGCGCTTTCAGTTCATCCAGATTCTGGTAGTCGGGCAGGTAGCGTCCGAAGTGTTCCGGACGGCAGAAAGCGTCGAGATAAGTGAACACACAGTTGCCCTCCACCTTTCCGGGGTCGCTTACGCGTATGTGTCCCGGGTCAGTGTACATCGATTTCACTTTACGTTCCACCTCGTCTGCCGTATCAGACAGATAGATACAGTTGCCGAGCGATTTGCTCATCTTTGCCTTCCCGTCCGTTCCCGGCAGGCGCATACATGCCGAGTTGTCAGGTAGCATGATTTCGGGTTCGACCAGCGCAGGGCCGTATATGTTGTTGAATCTGCGCACAATCTCACGGCATTGTTCGATCATCGGTTCCTGATCCTCGCCAGCCGGTACGTGCGTGGCACGGAATGCAGTGATGTCAGCGGCCTGGCTTACCGGATAGGCGAGGAAGCCTGCCGGTATGCTCTCACCGAATCCTCGCAGCTTGATTTCTGATTTTACAGTCGGATTGCGTTGCAGGCGTGAAACGCTTACAAGGTCGAGGTAGTAGAAACTCAGTTCGCAAAGTTCCGGAATCTGTGACTGGATGAAGATAGTGGTCAGGGCAGGATCCAGTCCCACTGACAGATAGTCAAGTGCAACTTCTATGACATTGGAGCGGACTTTGGAAGGATTGTCGATATTGTCGGTGAGGGCTTGCGCGTCTGCCTCGAACACAAAGATCCTGTCATAAAGGCCTGAATTCTGAAGTTCTACGCGACGTCGCAGAGAGCCGACATAATGTCCGATATGAAGTTTTCCGGTGGGGCGATCGCCCGTCAGGATAATTTTTTCTTTTTTCATCTTCAACAGCTATAAGTTTATGTTTTTACTTGTGGCAAAGGTAATCAAATCATTTGTTTTCTTCAAAATAAATCGTCCCTTTACGTCATCTTGGTGCCTGGTTAGGTCTCAAATACGCCATTAAAAAAACTATCTGTCATTTGTATCAAAACGACAGATAGTTTTTTGAGAACTTACGTGGTGTTTTTTATGACCGAATACGGAGTTTTACCATTGTCTTTATGTTCCTCCTGTTTGGACCATGTATTAAAATCTTAGATGTTGTCCACCTCAACTAATTTGTCTTTATAGTCAGGTAATAATTGCTCGAAATGTTTCCGGCTGCATTTGGGGATTTTAATTATCCACAATGATTCGCATCCACAAAACGGATCGTTACCAATGCTTGTCACGCTCAATGGAATTGATATCTGCTGCAACGAGGTACACTTTGAAAACGCTTCGTTTCCAATGCTTGTCACACTTTCAGGAATGGATATCTCTCGCAATGAATGGTACCACCATTTAAATGCACCGTCACAAATAACCTTTGTCTTTTCCTTTATCTTATAACTCTCTACATTTGCTCCTTTCAACAACCGCTTCCCATCTCGGCTGTATCTGACTCCGAAGTTATCTTTAATGGCATTTTTCCAGTCTTCGTCTGTCACTTCCATGGACAGCTCTTCTTCCGCCTCTATTACTTCTTGATTTTGTAACTTTACGACCACTAACAGCCGGGACAAGACATTCGCGAATGCCTTATGTATACGAGCGATGGCCGAGCGGATGGCATCGACATATTCTGAAATCAATGGGTATTGCATATCTTCCGATTGTGATTATCACGCTTTTGCAACAAAGTTAAGTAAAGAATTGCATACTTATGCTTGTAGAGGCCAAAATCTGCGGCAGATGACTCTACCCTGTGTTTTGTCACAGATAAATGATGGAGGATTCCGGTTTTTATTCTCGTATTTTGGGGATTTTTTCTAAATTTGCCGCAGTCTTTAAACGTAGAATTATGAAGTTTATAGGAATTATTCCGGCAAGATATACGTCCACTCGTTTTCCGGGAAAGCCGTTGGCAATGTTAGGAGGGAAAACGGTGATTCAGAGAGTGTACGAACAGGTAGAAGGTGTGTTGGACAAGACCTATGTGGCTACGGACGATGAACGGATTGAAGCGGCAGTAAAAGATTTCGGAGGAAAGGTTGTGATGACCTCAGTACATCACAAGAGCGGAACCGACCGTTGCTATGAGGCATATTGCAAGGTAGGGCAGGGATATGATGTGGTGGTCAACATACAGGGTGACGAACCTTTCATACAACGCTCCCAACTGGAGGCGTTGAAAGCCTGCTTCAGTGACGACACCACCCGGATAGCCACATTGGTGAAGCCGTTCACTCCTGAGGACGGGCTGGATGCCTTAGAGAATGTGAACTCTCCCAAGGTAGTTGTGGACAGACAGATGCATGCATTGTACTTCAGCCGTTCCGTCATCCCGTTCCAACGTAACAGAGAACGTAAGGAATGGCTGTCCGGCCATGTCTACTACAAACATATCGGTCTGTACGCTTACCGCGCTTCTGTGCTGAAGGAGATAACCTCCCTGCCGCAGTCGCCGTTGGAACTGGCGGAATCGCTTGAACAGTTGCGCTGGCTCGAAAACGGGTATGTAATCAAGGTGGGCATCAGTGAAGTGGAGACTATCGGCATAGACACTCCGCAGGATCTGGAGCGTGCCGAAGAATTTTTACACAATCACATGGGCGGTATATGAATATTCCCGACAGGACAATAGCTCCCGAGATCCGTCCGTTGGACGATTTCTCGATTATACGCCCCGAAAGACGCATGATGCGTAATGGAATACCACTTTTTACCATTCAGGCGGGAAGCGAGGATGTGGTGCGTTTTGACATAGTGGTCAGGAGCGGCCAGCTTCATCAGGAACGTCCGCTTCAGGCAGTGTTTGCCAACCGGATGCTTAGGGAAGGGGCGCGCAACTTTTCTTCGGCCGAGATAGCCGAGACCTTGGATTATTACGGTGCGTGGCTCGATACGTCCGTATCTGTGGACTGCAGTTTCGTTACGCTCTATTCGCTGTCGAAATACTTCAGCAAGACAATTGAGGTTGTGGCTTCTATGGTGAAGGAATCCGTGTTTCCGGAAAAGGAGTTTTCTGTCATAAGGGATGTACATAAGCAGCAGTATATGGTGAATGAACAGCGCGTGGACGTACTGTCGCGCAAACAGCTGAACCGTTCGCTTTTCGGTGCTGAGCATCCGTTGGGGCATTATGCCGATATCGATGACTATGAACGGATTGGTGTGGAGGAACTCAAAGAATATTATTCCCGAAACTACAGTTCAGACAACTGTCTGGCTTTCCTTTCCGGCAAGATAACTCCTGATGTCGTGCGATGCGTGGAGTTGCACTTCGGCGATGCGGAATGGGGGAGAATCCCTTCCGAGCGTATGATGACGGATATTCCGGTCACGACGGATTCGCGCAGGCGCGTGTTCGTGGAAAAGGAGGATGCCATGCAAAGTTCGCTCCGTATAGGAGGGTTCATGCCCGGACGGAAACATCCCGACTATATGAAGCTGCGAGTGCTGGTCACTCTGTTCGGTGGATATTTCGGAAGCCGTCTGATGTCGAACATACGTGAAGAAAAGGGATATACTTACGGTATCGGGGCGGGTCTTGTGGCATATCCGGATGCTTGCGTGTTGGTGATAGGTACTGAGACAGGAAACGAGTATGTCGAACCGGTGGTAAAGGAGGTATATCGTGAGATGGATCGTCTCAGGGAAGAGCTTGTAGGAGACGAAGAACTGAAGATGGTACGCAATTACATGCTTGGGGATTTCTGTCGCTCATACGAAAGTCCGTTTTCTTTGTCGGATGCATGGATATTCATCGAGACGTCAGATCTTGACACGGATTTTTATGCCCGTTCGCTTGCTGCCATACGCGAGACAACCTCCGAAGACATACGTCTGCTGGCCCGGAAATATTTCTGTAAAGAAAACTTAATAGAGGTGGTGGCAGGAAAAAAAGTATGAACCCGACACCGGCGCAATGCCGAAAAAAAGTTATTTTTGGGCGTCAAAAATAGAAATTCAAGTAATGATCAAATACGGTGTTTTGTTGTTAGCCTTGTTGACGGTTGGAGGTGGAAATATGTCGGCCCAGCTGTCAGTGGGTTATTATAAGTTCAAGGATGGTTCGGAATACACGGGAGAGTTGAAGGGGCGTCGTCCGAACGGGAAAGGACGTACTGTATTCAAGAACGGGGACGTATATGAAGGTGACTACGTGAAAGGAAAGCGTCAGGGTAATGGAACATATATATTCAGTGACGGAGAAAAGTACATCGGGGAATGGAATCAGGACCATCAGCATGGAAAGGGGACATTCTATTTCATGAACAATAACCGCTATGACGGATCGTGGTTCGAGGATTTTCAGGAAGGTGAGGGCACGATGACATATTATAACGGCGATATGTACGTTGGCAAGTGGCATCATGACATGCGCAATGGAAAAGGCAGATACACGTGGAAAGGCGGAGCCTATTATGAAGGTGACTGGAAAAATGACGTGAAGGACGGACACGGAATCATGGTATGGGAGGATCAGTCAAGATATGAAGGCGAATGGAAATATGGCATGCGCGAGGGGAAAGGAACGTTTTATTATACGAACGGTGACAAATATGTAGGCGACTGGAAAAACGATGTGCAGGAAGGCAAAGGCATATATTATTTCCAGAACGGAGAAAAATATGAAGGCGATTACGTGGGCGGAATGCGTACGGGCGAAGGCATATATACCTATCCCAATGGTGACAGATACGTAGGACATTTCTCGGAAGGATGGCAGAACGGAAAGGGTACTTTCACGTGGGCCAACGGAGCCGTTTACGAAGGACAATGGGAAAGAAACCAACGCTCGGGGACGGGTACTTACCGCTGGGCCAACGGTGACGTGTATGAGGGGCAGTGGAAAGACAATATGGCGGAAGGAAAAGGCACGTTGCGCATGGCTGACGGATCGGTCTATACGGGAAATTTTGTGCGTGGCAAGGAAGATGGAAAGGGAACCCTCATCAGCAAGGATGGCATACGTTTTGAAGGATTCTTTAAGCAGGGTAAAAAGGATGGCCCATTCGTGGAAACCGACGCTGATGGAAAGGTTATCCGTCAGGGTACATTCAGGTACGGACGCTTGCTGGAGGAAAAGAAATGACACTCGACTTAAAAGGACTTACAGAAAAGGTGCGTTGCCTTGCCGTGGAAACCGGGAAGTTCATTCGCGGAGAACGTGGAAGGTTCAGCCGCGAACGGATAGAACGGAAACATGCGCACGATTATGTCTCGTATGTAGATAAGGAATCGGAACGCCGAATTGTAGCCGGTCTCAAGGAGTTGCTCCCGGAGGCGGGTTTCATTGTGGAGGAAGGAAGCGCGACATTTGATGGGGAACCTTACTGCTGGGTTGTCGATCCGCTGGACGGAACCACCAACTTCATTCATGACAACGCCCCATATTGCGTAAGCATCGCCTTGCGCGACAGGTCGGAGATATTGTTGGGGGTGGTGTACGAAATCTGTCGTGACGAGTGTTTCTGGACATATAAGGGAGCTTCGTCCTATTGCAACGGAGAGGTGATACACGTGTCGGATGTGGATGACCCGGACAATGCGTTTGTGGCTCTCGGCCTGCCGTATGATGCGGAAGCGTACAAGACCGTCCTGCGGAAGCTCATCGACGGGATATACGGAAACGTGGCCGGAACAAGGGTTGTGGGGGCGGCCGCAGCAGAAATGTGTTATGTGGCGTGCGGACGGCTGGATGCACGTGTGGAGGCTTTCCTGAAGGAGTGGGACGTGGCGGCCGGTATCCTGATTGTAAAGAACGCAGGAGGGTACGTCACCGACTTTTGCGGCGGAAACGGATATGAATCCGGGCATCAGGTAGTGGCATCGAACGGGAAGATCCACGCTTTTCTTTTGAAAATATTGAAATGAGAATAAAAAACACTCGTTTTCGTTCGGTATATAAGAATATATTTCGTAAGTTTGTATGACTCAAATGGCGGTTTTCCGAACATGTTTATTAATATCAAAATATTTACTATATGGTTATTGACAGATTAGAAAACTTGGAAAAGTACGTTTCCTTGAATCCTATGTTTGCGCAGGTTGCAGAATATCTGAAATCCGCAAATCTGTCCGCGCAAGACAAAGATAAGGTAGTCTTGAAAGAAGGTGAACTGATAGTCAATTTCTCGCATGTGCCTCCCCAAACGAAGGAAGAGGCGAAAATAGAAACACATAATGATTTTATTGATATCCAGATTCCTCTGTCGGGGGTAGAGGTGATGGGATATATGCCGCGTGCCGATCTGCCGGAGGGCGTATATGATGCTGAAAAGGATGTCACTTTTCATGATGGACCGACGACGGACTATCTGACGGTAAAGCCGGGAATGTTTGTTATCTTCTTTCCTGAGGATGCGCATGCTCCGGGAGTGAGCGCTGGTGGCGTGGACAAAGTGATCGTGAAAATTCGTGTGAAATAATTGATTTAATAAGTAACTGATAATGGATAAGGTGTTGAATATCATTAAGAACGATCCGTGGCTGGAACCGTATGCGGATGCAATTAACGGACGTTATCAACATGCAGTTGCAAAAGAAAAAGAATTGGTCGGAAAGAAGACCTTGTCGGATTTTGCTGACGGACATCTGTATTTCGGACTGCATCGCACTGATAAAGGATGGGTGTTCCGTGAATGGGCGCCCAACGCTACGGAGATATATCTGATAGGGGACTTTAACGGTTGGAAGGAAGTGTCTTCCTATAAGCTGAAACGTCTGCGCAAGAGTGACAATTGGGAAATCAAGCTCCCGGAAAAGGCGATGAAGCACGGCGACCTGTATAAGCTGAAAATATATTGGAACGGCGGTTGCGGCGAACGTATTCCTGCATGGGCCACACGTGTGGTACAGGACGATGTGACGAAAATATTCAGTGCGCAGGTGTGGAATCCGGAAAAACCTTACAAGTTCAGGAAGAGGTCATTCACTCCCAATGTGGGTCCGCTCATGATTTACGAATGTCACGTGGGCATGGGTCAGGATGCGGAGCGTGTCGGCACATACAATGAGTTCTGCGAGAACGTACTTCCCCGTGTGGCGGAGGACGGTTACAACTGCATACAGATCATGGCCATTCAGGAGCATCCTTATTACGGAAGTTTCGGCTACCATGTGTCAAGCTTTTTTGCTCCTTCATCCCGTTTCGGTACACCTGATGAGCTGAAAAAGCTGATTGATACAGCCCATAAGATGGGTATTGCCGTAATCATGGATATCGTTCACTCGCACGCTGTGAAGAACGAGGTGGAAGGTCTGGGCAATTTTGCCGGAGACCCTTGCCAGTACTTCTATCAGGGTGACCGACGTGAGCATCCGGCATGGGACTCTCTGTGTTTTGACTATGGAAAGAACGAGGTGCTTCATTTCCTGCTGTCAAACTGCAAGTATTGGCTGGAGGAATTCCATTTTGACGGCTTCCGTTTTGACGGAGTGACTTCCATGCTTTATTACAGTCATGGGCTGGGAGAGGCGTTCTGTAACTATGGGGACTATTTCAACGGACATCAGGATGACAACGCCATCTGTTATCTGACACTTGCCAACAAGCTTATTCATGAGGTGAATCCCAAAGCCATTACCATAGCAGAGGAAGTTTCAGGTATGCCGGGACTTGCCGCACCTTTTGAGGATGGTGGCTACGGGTTTGACTACCGTATGGCGATGAACATACCCGACTATTGGATCAAGATAATTAAGGAGCGTCGCGATGAGGACTGGAAACCGTCGAGCTTGTTTTGGGAGGTGACCAACCGTCGTAAGGATGAGAAGACTGTTTCTTATTGTGAAAGTCACGATCAGGCTTTGGTGGGCGACAAGACCATAATCTTCCGTCTTATTGATGCTGACATGTACTGGCATTTCAGGAAAGGCGATGAGAACGGAGTGGTAGAACGCGGAATCGCTCTCCACAAGATGATCCGCTTGCTTACTGCTTCTACCATAAATGGAGGATATCTTAACTTCATGGGCAATGAATTCGGTCATCCGGAATGGATTGACTTCCCGCGTGAAGGCAATGGGTGGTCATACAAGTATGCACGCCGCCAGTGGCATCTGGTGGATGACAAAAGTTTGTGTTATCACTATTTAGGCGATTTCGATAAAGTTATGGTTCATCTGCTTACGGGTGTGAAGAACTTCCAGAAATCGGATGTGATAGAAGTATGGCATAATGATGGTGACCAGATTCTGGCATACAGGCGTAAGGATTTGGTGTTTGTGTTCAATTTCAATCCGACCCGTTCGTTTACGGACTACGGATTTCTTGTCCCGCGCGGAGCTTATGACGTAGTGCTGAACACAGACAGTAAGGAGTTCGGTGGTTTCGGCTTCTCGGATGATTCTCTGCGTCACTTCACGTGTGCTGATCCATTATATGCAAAGGAAAAGAAGGAATGGCTGAAACTGTATGTGCCTGCACGTTCGGCTGTAGTGTTGCGACGTGTCAAGTCTTGATTTTGTATGGGGCATAATTTCAGCTCGCTGTATAGGAAGACCGTACCAGTCATGTTTGTGATGTGCGGTCTCCTTTTTTCTGCGTTCAGTTTCGTCTATTTGTATGTGTTCCAGCGTGAACTGCTGGAGGCATTGCATTACTCGCTGGCTCATGGAAAAACTCAGTTCGCTCCTGCTGCAAGCGCGGTGGTGATAACAATTATCCTTTTGTTGCTCAGATGGGGAGTGAATGCTTTGGTGAAATTGAAGGGATGTGTCAGTTCATTGTCCTATGTACCTTCTTTTTTGGTGTTGTGTGCGCTTACAGATGTAGGAAGAGATGTTTACACGTCATCTTTCCATTCGTGCTGGACATGGCTTTTCCCTTTATTGTCTGCGATCTTCATTGGGGTAGCATATTTGTTGAAACATGTTTTCCATGTATGGCTAAACCGTAAAGGTGACGCGATGGGAATAATTAACGGAAACTTGTTTATCATTCTGACATTGTGTGTTGTGACTGTTTTTTGCGGCAATACCGACAGTACATTCCATCATGAGCTGCAAATAGAGCATTATCTGCGGAATCATGATTATGACAAGGCACTGCGTGTGGGAGAAAAGTCATTGGGAGCGAGCCGTACGTTGACGGTTCTTCGGGCAATGGCAATGGCCAATGCCGGAATAATGGGGGAGCGTTTGTTCGATTATCCTCAATATTACCGTGCAGAAGGGCTGTTTTTTTCAAATGACTCATTGGAAATACTTCGATATACGAACGATTCCATATATATGATGTTGGGAGCGGTTCCCATTAATGGAGAGGATCGTGTGACATTCTTGCGTAGCATCTGTGAAAAAGAAGAAACTCCCGAAAATATGGTTATAGATTATTATCTTTCTGCTTTACTGCTCAATAAGAATCTGGATGAGTTTGCTGCAACCGTTGAAAGAAGTTATGAACCGGATGAGCTTCCGCGTTTTTATCGTGAGGCGATGGTGCTTTACGGCTCTTTTCATGACGATTATGCTACAGCTGTGAGCGATACAGCCTGTGTACGCCGTTTCAAGGAATACAATGACAGGAAAAAAGAGTACACATCCCCTGAAGAAGCAGAGAACTGGATGCGGCGTCATTACGGCAATACCTACTGGTGGTATTATGACTATCAGAAATGAGTAAGAAATGAAACTTCTGATAATCAACGGAAGTCCCCGCAAAAGTGGTAATATTTTGCGTATGCTTTCTGCCATAGATGAAGAGGCAAAGGCTGTAGGAATTGAAACTGTCTGGATATCGGTGGCGGATTTAAGTGTGATGCCGTGCAAGGGTTGTATGTCATGCCGGAACACAGGAAAATGTGTGTTGCCGGAAGATGATGCCCAGCGTGTACTTAGGTTAATTGGTGAATGTGATGCTTTGGCGGTGGGTGCCCCATGTTATTTGGGAAATATTCCCGGCCAATTGAAGGTCTTGTTCGACCGGATGGTTTACGGAATGATGGGAGAAAACTCAAGAGGTATCCCAATACCTCTGCACAAAGGGAAAAGAAGTATCGTGATAAGTACGTGTACCACTCCATTCCCGTTCAACATCCTGTTCAACCAGTCTCAAGGAACAGTCAGGGCGTTAAAGGAGATTCTTAAATGGAGCGGATTCAAAATAGTGTCTGTCATCCAGCAGGGCGGTACCAAGGAGCGTCCTGCTGGTGAAAAAAAGATAGAGGCCTGTCGAAGATCCGTAAGAAAACTTTAATCAATTTTTTTTCCAGAGCTTGCTCATGTCTTCCAGAGTCTTTCCTTTTGTCTCCGGAACAAGTCTCCATACGAATATGGCTGCAATCACACAGATGGTGCCATACAGTGTGTAGGTAAACCAGTGTCCGAAGTCCGGATCAGCGCTCGTCCTTATGTTGAACATTGGCACAAACGATGCACTCACAATCCAGTTGAATATCCATTGGAAAGCTACCGCTATTGCCACAGCTGCGCCACGTATGGTGTTTGGGAAGATTTCGGAAATGAGCACCCAGCAAATAGGTCCCCATGACATCATGAACGAAGCACTGTAAATCATTATACTGAGCATGGTCACCAGTTCAAGCCCCGTGTGGCCGAAAGTCAGAGCCACTCCGAAAGCTCCAAAGGCCATGCCTATCGAGCCGGTTACGAGCAGAGGCTTGCGTCCCCATTTCTCTACCGTGAAGATGGCCACAAGAGTGAACAATATGTTGACGACCCCCATTATGATAGTCTGCATCATAGGATTTTCCATACCCATGTCGCCGAAAATGCGTGGTGCGTAATAAAGGACGGCGTTGATGCCTACAGCTTGCTGGAATACACTGAGCATTATACCGACAAATATCACAAGCATTCCGTAGGTGAACACTTTCTCGGTCTTTTCGGTGATTGTGTTTTTTATTTCGTTCAGGATGTTGTTGCCTTCCGTTTTTCCGTTGATCCGGCAAAGTACGGCAAGAGCCTTGCTGTCCTGTCCGGACATGACAAGATAGCGTGGCGTTTCAGGCACGAAACATATCAGCAAAGAGAATACCCCCGCCGGAATTGCTTCGCTACCGAACATGTATCGCCATCCAGTAAATATTGTCCACGGATCACTGCCCGGTGCGACAGCATTGACACCCTTTCCTATAGACTCGATTACAGGGTTGGTATGATCACCCAAGATAAGGAAGTTTACCATATACACCACCAGCTGTCCGAATATGATGGCAAACTGGTTCCACGACACTAATTTGCCGCGCATGTTTGACGGAGCCACCTCAGCTATGTACATGGGGCAGATGGCCGAAGCAAGTCCTACGCCAATGCCTCCGATTATGCGATAGATATTGAAAGTGACAAGTAGCGGATAACAGGGCACTCCATGCTTGAAGAAAATGAATTCAGGCTCCATCGAGCCCAATGCCGAAATGAAAAACATGATGCCGGCAAAGATGAGGGAGTTTTTGCGGCCCCAGTTGGAAGCCATATAGCCCGAAACGGCACTGCCGATAATACATCCGATAAGTGCACTGGCGCAGGTAAAGCCATGCCACCCGTCTGTATAGACAAAATCTTCGGCTCCCAAGAAGAATGCCTGAAGTCCTTTCTCTGCTCCTGAGATAACTGCAGTATCGTACCCGAACAGCAATCCTCCGATAACGGCAACGAGCACAATTGAAAAAAGATATGTTTTGCTGCCTTTTTCAGTTTTACAATCCATGATATTAGTGTTAATGAAGAGTTATAAGACGGAAGATCAAGGTCAAAGTGTCCCTGATCTTCCATTAGGTTTAAGACAGTAGGTTAGCAATACATATTTAAGATTGCTTCATACAGCTCCTGCTTGCCGCTGGTCTGTTTCGGCTCGCCGACAGTCTTGGCATAAGCAACCACGTCTTCCAGCGTCAGCTTGCCTTCTTCGAACTCCTTGCCTTTTCCTGCATCGAACGAAGCATAACGGTCGGCCAGCATCTTCTTGTATGGAGACTCCTCAAGCAGTTTGGCTGCACTGAGCAGGGCGCGTGCCATCACGTCCATACCGGAGATGTGGGCAATAAAGATGTCTTCCATATCGGTGGAATTGCGGCGTGTCTTTGCGTCGAAGTTCGTGCCGCCGTTGCCGAATCCGCCATTGCGGATAATCTGCATCATAGCCTGAGTAAGCTCATAATTGTCAATGGGGAACTGGTCAGTGTCCCATCCGTTCTGATAGTCTCCGCGGTTGGCATCAATGGATCCTAACATGCCGTTGTCAACAGCTACGCAGAGTTCGTGCTCAAATGTGTGTCCGGCCAAAGTCGCGTGGTTCACTTCGATGTTCACCTTGAAGTCCTTGTCCAGATAGTGTGCTTTCAGGAATCCGATAACAGTTTCCGTATCTACATCGTATTGGTGCTTAGTCGGCTCCATCGGTTTCGGCTCGATAAGGAACGTACCTGTAAATCCTTTTGCACGAGCATAATCGCGGGCGATGGTCAGCATTTGTGCCAGATGTTCCTTCTCGCGTTTCTGGTCTGTGTTGAGCAAAGTCATATAACCTTCCCGTCCTCCCCAGAACACATAGTTGGTACCTCCCAGCTCGATGGTTGCGTCAATAGCATTCTTTATCTGTACGGCTGCGCGTGCCACTACGTCAAAGTCGGGATTCGTTGCAGCACCGTTCATATAGCGTGCATGTCCGAACACGTTGGCGGTTCCCCACAGCAGCTTAATGCCTGTATCTGCCTGTTTTTGTTTCAGATAAGCCACTATTTCCTTCAGATTCGCTTCGTATTCTTCAATGGTGTCGGCCTCTGCACAGAGATCCACGTCATGGAAGCAATAGTATTCGATGCCAATTTTCTGCATGAACTCAAATCCTGCATCCACCTTATCCTTTGCAGCCTGTACCTTGTCTGCATTTCCGTTCCATGGGAATTTCTTGGTTCCACCGCCGAACTGGTCGCCACCTTCAGCGCACAATGTGTGCCACCATGCCATGGAAAATTTCAGCCAGTCTTTCATTTTCTTTCCCATCACCACTCTTTCGGGATCATAATAGCGGAAAGCCATCGGATTTCTGCTTTCCACACCTTCAAACTTGATTTTTTCAATTCCGGGAAAATACTCTTTTGTTGCCATTGATTTAAAATTTTAGAAGTTAATTATTGAGATTTACAATCTGTTCAAGCAATCCAGCCAGCGTCTGTACGCATCCTCATAAGCAGCCCGGTCGGTTTCCTTAGGCTCAATGACTGCCAGTCTGTCAAGGGTGGCGAACGCTTCGTTATTGTCTTTATATATTCCGGCCCCCATTCCGGCTCCTTTCGCCGCACCAGCCGACCCGTCTGTATCGTAAAGCTCGATGACGGCTCCGGTCACCCCTGACAAGGTTTCGCGGAAAATAGGGCTGAGGAACATATTGGCGTGTCCGGCATGAATCTTTTCCACCTCCATGCCCATGTCCTTCATGATGTCTATTCCATATTTGAATGCAAACACGATTCCTTCCTGAGCCGCACGAAGCAGATGACTGCATGTGTGCAGATTAAAGTTTACCCCGCAAATGGAACAACCCGTTTCACGGTTCTGCAACATACGTTCGGCTCCGTTCCCGAACGGCAATATGCTGACCCCTCCTGCACCTATGGGTGATTGGGCAGCCAGGTCGTTCATTTCTGCATACGAGATGCCTGATGGTGCCACCGTCCGTTTCATCCACGAATTCAGTATTCCCGTGCCGTTTATGCAGAGCAGTATTCCAAGACGGGTCTGCCCGGTATTATGGTTGACATGGGCAAACGTGTTTACACGCGATTTCGGGTCATAGCTTACAGTGCCGTTCACTCCATAGACGACACCCGAGGTTCCTGCCGTGGAAGCAATCTCTCCGGGGTTGAATACGTTAAGCGACAAGGCGTTGTTCGGCTGGTCACCCGCACGGTAGGTCACCGGAATGCCTTCCCCGATTCCCAGCTCTTCGGCGGCTTTGGCGGTCACGCGCCCTTGCTCGGAGAATGTGGGCCGTATGTCGGGAATAAGCGAACGGTCGAATCCATAATAGTCCATCAGAAAGCCAGCCACATCATTGTCCTGAAAATCCCAGAACATACCTTCTGAGAGTCCGGATACGGTCGTGCATATTTCTCCTGTCAGCTTCATGGCTATGTAATCGCCCGGAAGCATGATTTTGTCAATCTTTTCATATACGTCCGGTTCGTTCTCCTTTATCCACGCCAGCTTCGAGGCGGTGAAATTTCCCGGAGAATTGAGCAGATGCGTAAGACATGTCTTTTCTCCCAATGCGTTGAATGCCTTTTCGCCGTATGGGACGGCACGCGAATCGCACCAAATGATTGCAGGACGCAACACTTGCTGTTTGTTGTCCACGCACACCAGTCCATGCATCTGATAAGAAATGCCGATGGCGAGGATCTCGTTCTTTTTCGCTCCACTTTTCTGCATCACCGATTCCGTAGCCGCACGCAGATTGTTCCACCACATTTCCGGGTGCTGCTCCGCCCATCCAGGACGGACGGCAATGATTTCCGCTTCCGTCTTAGGATAGAAATCCGAAGCCATGCACTTTCCTGTACATACATCCACCAGAGAAGCCTTTACTGAGGAGCTTCCTATGTCATACCCCAACAAATACCTCATAGTCATTTATTCTTTTGCTTGTTATAAATTGTTTTATCGAATTTATAGTATCGTGCGGCACGATGTCGCACTCCCTGTTCCTTTTCGTCCAATGGCACCAGATAAGGCATTGCTGCCAGTTTCTTGTGGAAATTGCGTATGTCTGTTTCTTTCTCATAAATCAGCTGGTACAGATTGTGCAGTTGGGAAACGGTAAACTTCCTCGGAAGAAGGTCGAACATGACGGACGGTACGGATTCTACATAATGGCGGATATGCACCAAAGCATCTTTGCAGATCTGCAGGTGATCGAATGCCAGTTCTCTGATTTCCGAAATCGGTGTCCAGCAGGCATCATACGTGGTTGACAGCTGACGGTTGTGCCTGTCTATTTTCAACAGGGACAGATATGCCACTGTCACGATACGGCTAACTCTGCCTTCGGTGATACGGTGGAAATGCTCAAGCCATGACACGTCCTTCGGGTTGGAGGTACGGTCTTTGGAGCCGTACGCACGAAACTGAGTCATCTTGATGTTCTTCAGTCCCGTCAGTTCCGTCAGCACCCGTTTGGCAGCATCGTCCAGATCTTCGTCTGCATAAATCAGGCTTCCCGGAAGTTTCATGTCGTTCGCCCCGTCACCTTCCGTCTGCTTGCCTATCTGTCGGACTAACAGTATCCGGAATTCTTCCCCATCGAAGCCTATCAGCACGCAATCGACGGAAACATGTGTGTCTATTATTTTATGGCTATCCATGTCATTCCAGTTTTCTCTGCGCAAAGATATGAAGTTTTTTTATATGGTGATGTTAAAATTTAATGGAATTATATATGTTATAAAGCATTGTTTTGTAGTAAAATGCATTTCATACTTTATATGATATATAAATATGTGTTATCATAACCGGTACAATATCTTTTTCAGCCCCCGTTCGGTGTTCTCGGAAAATAAAAATCCTTTTGGAGGGGAGGTAGAGAAGAATTTTTCATTTCTTTGTATAACCAAAAGCAAACAACATGAAAACTTATCCTTGTATAATGACAATTGCCGGTTCTGACTGTAGTGGGGGAGCCGGAATACAGGCCGACATAAAGACGATATCCGCGTTGGGAGCTTATGCGGCCAGTGCAATAACTGCCGTAACCGTCCAGAACACACTCGGAGTGAGCGGTATATTTCCTCTGCCTGCCGATGTGGTCGGAGCGCAGATAGAGGCGGTAATGACCGATATACGTCCCACGTCTGTCAAGATAGGCATGGTTGACGATCCGGAGATTGTCCGGACGATAGCGGAAAGTATCCGGAAGTTCCGTCCCGGACATGTAGTATTCGATCCCGTTATGGTCTCCACAAGCGGATGCAGGCTGATAAGTGACGATGCGACCGATACTGTTATGAAGGAACTTATGCCTTTGTGCGACCTGATAACTCCCAACCTGCCGGAAGCAGAAGTGTTGACGGGGAAAAGCATATCGACACCTGAGAAGATGGAAGAGGCTGCAGAAGAACTGCTCCGTCTCGGCAGCAGGGCGGTGTTGGTGAAAGGAGGACATCTGTCGGATGATACCGTATGTGATGTGCTCCGGATCTCAGGCGAAGCGGAGGCACACATTTTTTCGTCCCCACGAATCATGAGCAGGAACACACACGGAACCGGATGTACTTTGTCGTCTGCCATCGCTACATTTCTTGCGCTCGGGTACTCGCTCGCAGAGGCGGTGGCACGGGCAAGAAAATATGTGTATGATGCAATAGAGGCGGGAAAGGACATTCACATAGGAGACGGGTACGGCCCTCTCAACCACTCTCATTCTCCGGTGAAGATGCACATTTTGTGCAAAGATGAATCACATTAAAAAAGAATCATTACCTTTGCAGGCAAAGAAACTGAAAAAACAACATGGGATGCCTCATTGTCCGACAGGCTCGTGTAAAACGTCAGTAGATTTTGTGTGAAGCGGCAGATCGCTTCATCCGAAACGGGCGGACGTTTGTGTGCGAGCCGGTAGCGTGAAGAATGGCGGTTATCCAAAAAACAAAATTCCATTATGAAAGCATTCGTATTTCCAGGGCAGGGAGCCCAGTTTGCGGGTATGGGCAAAGACCTGTATGAAAGTTCACCGCTCGCCAAAGAACTGTTTGAAAAAGCCAACGATATTTTGGGTTATCGTATCACGGACATCATGTTTGAAGGGACTGACGAAGATTTGCGTCAGACCAAGGTAACGCAGCCTGCCGTGTATCTCCATTCTGTCATCTCGGCATTATGCATGGGCGAAGAATTCAAGCCTGAAATGACGGCCGGACACTCTTTGGGTGAATTCTCCGCATTGGTGGCTGCAGGGGCATTGTCGTTTGAAGACGGACTGAAATTGGTCTATGCCCGTGCATTGGCAATGCAGAAAGCCTGCGAAGCCTGTCCGTCAACTATGGCGGCCATCATTGCATTGCCGGACGAGAAGGTAGAAGAAATATGTGCTTCCGTATCGGCGGAAGGAGAGGTATGTGTGGCGGCAAACTTCAACTGTCCCGGACAGGTTGTCATTTCCGGCTCGATCGGGGGCATAGACAAGGCTTGTGAGCTTATGAAGGCTGCCGGAGCCAAGCGTGCGCTTCCGCTGAAGGTGGGCGGCGCATTTCATTCTCCGCTGATGGAACCGGCTAAACTTGAGCTGGAGACGGCTATCAGGGCCACCGAATTCCATACTCCGAAGTGTCCGGTATATCAGAATGTGGATGCAAGACCCTATACGGATCCGGAGAAAATAAAGGCGAACCTGGTGGCACAGCTTACCGCGTCCGTGCGTTGGACACAGACCGTGCAGAACATGATTGCTGACGGAGCCGATGATTTCACGGAGTGCGGTCCCGGTGCAGTATTGCAAGGGCTTATCAAAAAAATCGACAAGGGAGCCAACGCCCACGGAATACAGTAGGACTTGATTTTCTTATTGGGACAGGACAAGCGGAGGATTTGCAAACCGGACGGGGTATCCGAAGGGTTGCAAATCCTCTACAAGCATTCTGTAAAACTTAACCGACACTTATAAAAGATATGGAAACAACAGGAAAGATCATTATATACCAGATATTTACCAGGCTGTTCGGTAATACCGGCGGAAGATGTGTTCCAAACGGCACCATCGAAGAAAACGGATGCGGAAAAATGGAAGATTTTACTGAGGATGTGCTTGGCAAAATCAAGGAACTTGGAACGACGCACGTTTGGTACACCGGACTGATAGCCCATGCCACGCAAACCGATTACAGTGCTTACGGCATACCTAAGAACCATCCGGCCATAGTGAAGGGAAAAGCCGGTTCGCCCTATGCCATAACCGACTATTACGACATTGATCCCGACCTTGCCGTACAGCCGGAAAAACGTATGGAAGAATTCATGCTGTTGTTGGAACGTACTCACAGGAGCGGGCTGAAATTCATCATGGATTTTGTGCCGAACCATGTAGCGCGTCAGTACCGTTCCGTGTCGAGACCTTCCGGTGTGAAGGATTTGGGTGAAGATGACGATTCGGAGAAAGCTTTCAGCCCGGACAACAATTTCTATTACATTCCCGGAAAGAAGCTGGAAGGCGAAATCGACCTGTATGATTCGGAAGTGGGCAGCTACGTGGAGATGCCTGCCAAGGCAACGGGAAACAACCGCTTCGATGCGTATCCCAACCGTAACGACTGGTACGAAACGGTGAAGCTGAACTACGGGGTGGACTATGCCGGCAATACGGGATGCCATTTCGATCCTGTCCCGGACACATGGCACAAGATGAAGGACATCCTTCTGTTCTGGGCAGGCAAAGGCGTTGACGGGTTCAGATGCGATATGGCGGAAATGGTGCCATGCGAGTTTTGGGGATGGGTCATACCTCAGGTCAAGGCACAGTACCCCACATTGGCATTCATAGCAGAAGTATATAATCCTGCCGAGTATCGCAACTACATTCATAACGGCTGTTTCGATTACCTTTATGACAAGGTGGGGCTGTACGACACGCTTCGTGCCGTAACCTGCGGATATCAGTCGGCGACTGCCATCACCTCATCCTGGCAGAGTGTCAGCGACATTCAAGAACACATGCTCAATTTCCTTGAGAACCATGACGAGCAGCGTGTCGCTTCCGATTTTTTTGCCGGTAACGGATACAAGGGGATCCCGGCGCTCATCGTGTCGGCCTGCATGAACACCAATCCGATGATGATTTATTTTGGACAGGAGCTTGGAGAAAGGGGAATGGATTGCGAAGGTTTCAGCGGACGTGACGGACGTACCACCATTTTCGACTACTGGAGCGTTGACAGTATCCGCCGCTGGAATAATCAGGGACACTTCGACGGCCATTTGCTGAACAACAAGGAAAAGGGTTTGCGTGAATATTACTGCAAACTTCTGAATCTTTGCCGGAACGAGGCGGCCATTGCGAAAGGGCAATTCTTCGACCTGATGTACGTTAACAAGGACGGGTGGCAGATGGACGAGCACAGACAGTATGCCTTTCTGAGAAAATACGGGCAGGAAGTACTGCTCGTTGCGGTGAACTTTACAGACATACCGGTGCAGATTGGCGTGAACATTCCACAGCACGCATTCGACTGTTTGCATATGCCGTCGTTCAAATCATGCACGGCTACCGATCTGCTGACGGGACAGGAAGAAACCATCTCGTTCACCTCTTCCAGACCTACCGCAATGAAGGTGCCGGCATGGGGAGGAAAAATCCTGAAAATATGGCTGGCAGGAAGCAGACCCTGATTTTGTGCATATTATATTTTCAGACGTATTTTTGCTAAATTACGGCTTTCGCTTTATATTTGCATTCTAAACAGTGAATAATTAATTTGTAAAGACATGCCACATATATCCCTCAGAGGAACAGAAATGCCTGAGTCACCGATCCGCAAGCTGGCACCTTTGGCCGAAGCTGCCAAGGGGAGGGGAATCAAAGTCTATCACCTTAACATAGGCCAGCCTGACCTTCCTACTCCGCGAGCGGCGATCGATGCGATCAGGAATATTAACAGGACAGTCCTCGAATACAGTCCGAGCCAGGGGAATCGCAGCTATCGGGAAAAATTGGTGGGTTATTACGGCAAGTACGACATCAATCTGGATGCTGACGATATTATAATCACCACAGGAGGCTCGGAGGCGGTGTTGTTCGCCTTTTTGAGTTGCCTGAATCCGGGAGATGAAATCATCGTGCCCGAACCGGCATATGCTAACTACATGGCATTTGCCATTTCTGCCGGTGCTGTGATAAGGACGGTCACGACGACGATTGAGGAAGGATTTTCGTTGCCGAAAGTGGAGAAGTTCGAAGAGCTTATAAACGAACGCACGAAAGGAATACTTATATGCAATCCTAACAATCCAACGGGTTATCTTTACACACGGCGGGAGATGAACCAGATACGCGATCTGGTGAAAAAGTATGATCTTTTCCTGTTCTCCGATGAGGTTTACCGTGAATTCATCTACACGGGTTCTCCCTATATTTCCGCCTGCCATCTGGAAGGCATCGAGCAGAATGTGGTGCTGATCGACTCCGTGTCCAAACGGTATTCTGAGTGCGGAATCCGCATAGGCGCTCTGATAACAAAGAACGTTGAGGTACGTAAGGCGGTGATGAAGTTCTGTCAGGCGCGTCTGAGTCCGCCGCTCATAGGACAGATCGCGGCGGAAGCCTCTTTGGATGCGCCGGAAGAATATACACGCGAGACATACGATGAATATGTGGAACGGCGTAAATGTCTTGTTGACGGACTAAACCGCATTCCGGGAGTTTACTCGCCCATCCCTATGGGAGCCTTTTACACTGTCGCCAAGCTGCCGGTGGATGACAGCGAGAAATTCTGTGCATGGTGCCTGAGCGACTTTGACTATGAGGGGGAAACGGTGATGATGGCTCCAGCAGCCGGTTTCTATACGACACCCGGAGGAGGAAAAAACGAGGTGCGTCTGGCCTATGTGCTGAAAAAGGAAGATTTGGTGCGTGCCTTGTTCGTGCTCCGGAAAGCGCTTGAAGTCTATCCGGGAAGGGTGGACGACTGATCATGAACTGGAAGCTGTTTATTGCCCGTCGCATTTACCTGAACGATGAAGGACGGAAGAAGATGTCAGACCCCGCCGTGCGAATAGCCATTGCGGGTATTGCTGTCGGACTTGCTGTGATGATAGTCTCCGTAGCGGTGGCCATGGGGTTCAAACATCAGGTACGTGACAAGGTAATAGGCATGGGGGCGGACATCGTGGTGTCGGGTATCTATGGAGCGCAGTTGTACCAGATGACTCCGGTGAGGGCGGGAGACAGCCTGCTCCACAGTTTCCGGAGCGTACCGGGAGTGTCGCATGTGCAGCGCTATTCTGCCAAACCGGGCATGATTATGACGGACGACAATTTTCAGGGAATGATGCTTAAAGGGGTTGCCCAGGAGTATGACTGGACTTACTTGAAGGCTCATCTGCAGGAGGGAGCCATACCTGAACTGACGGATTCGGCGGCCAGCAATGAGGTGCTGGTGTCGAGATCCATTGCTGACAGACTTTCGCTTGAAGTGGGCGACCGGCTCTATACTTACTATGTGGAGGACGGTGTCCGTGCGCGCCGTTTTAAAGTGAGCGGCATCTATCAGACTAACTTTTCAGCTTTTGATGATTATTTCCTGCTTACTGACCTTTATACGGTCAATCGTCTGCACGGATGGATGCCTGACCAGGTGGGTGGGGTTGAGATATCCGTAAGCGATTATGGCCGGCTTGATGATGTTAATGACGAGATCCGTTGTGTATTGGACGAGCATGCTGACCGTTGCGGAGAGATTTATTGCTCGCGTACTTCGGAAGAACTTTATCCGCAGGTGTTTGCATGGCTTGACCTGCTTGACACTAACGTGTGGGTCATCTTGATATTGATGACAGGTGTTGCGGGTTTTACCATGATTTCCGGCTTGCTCATTATCATACTTGAACGCACTAACATGATTGGGGTGCTTAAGGCTTTGGGTGCCGATAACATCTCCGTACGTAAGATTTTCCTGATGTTTTCATCGTTCATTATCGGACGCGGAATGCTGTGGGGAAATGTGGTGGGACTGGGATGTTGCCTTGTGCAGTATTTTTTCGAACCTGTCAGGCTCGATCCTGTGACTTACTATGTAAGTGCTGTGCCTGTCGAACTTAACATAGGATGGATTGTACTGCTTAATGTATGTACTTTGATTGTCTCCATACTGATGCTGGTCGGCCCTTCCTATCTTGTCTGCCGTATTCACCCGACCAGGTCCATACGTTTTGAATAAATCCGGTTGTCTCAACCGCAGATACGAATTTTTTTTGCTAATTTTGTCGTCTGCATTACAACAAAACGAGACAATAAAACATAGGACTATGGCAAAAGAATTGAAAGAGCTGACCAAAAGAAGTGAAAACTATTCACAGTGGTATAACGATTTGGTAGTGAAGGCTGATCTGGCGGAACAGTCTGCCGTGCGCGGATGTATGGTCATCAAGCCTTACGGATATGCCATATGGGAGAAGATGCAGCAGCAGCTGGACAAGATGTTCAAGGAAACAGGTCATGTGAACGCATATTTCCCCTTGCTTATTCCCAAATCTTATCTGAGCCGTGAAGCGGAACACGTGGAAGGCTTTGCAAAAGAATGTGCGGTTGTTACGCATTATCGTCTGAAAAATGCTGAGGACGGTTCCGGTGTCATCGTGGATCCTGCCGCAAAGCTGGAAGAGGAACTGATAATCCGCCCTACTTCGGAAACCATCATCTGGAGCACCTACAAGAACTGGATAAATTCATATCGCGACCTGCCGATCTTATGCAATCAGTGGGCGAATGTGTTGCGGTGGGAGATGCGTACTCGTCTTTTCTTGCGTACGGCAGAGTTCTTGTGGCAGGAAGGGCATACGGCTCATGCCACACGCGAAGAGGCGGAGGCCGAAGCACAGAAGATGCTGCATGTGTACGGTGACTTTGCTGAAAAATACATGGCCGTTCCGGTGGTAAAAGGTGTGAAGTCGGCAAATGAACGTTTTGCCGGTGCATTGGAAACATATACCATTGAAGGACTGATGCAGGACGGAAAAGCACTTCAGTGCGGCACATCCCATTTCCTGGGACAAAACTTCGCAAAAGCGTTCAATGTGCAGTTTGTGGACAAGAATAACAAGCTCGACTATGTGTGGGCCACTTCATGGGGAGTATCCACACGGTTGATGGGTGCGCTGATCATGACGCATTCCGATGACAACGGTCTTGTGCTTCCTCCTCATCTGGCTCCTATTCAGGTGGTCATCATTCCGGTATATAAGAACGCTGAACAGCTGAAGATGATTGATGAAAAAGTGGAAAACATTGTCTGCAATCTGCGGGGTATGGGCATATCAGTGAAGTATGACAATGCCGACAACAAGCGTCCCGGATTCAAGTTCGCCGATTATGAACTGAAGGGAGTGCCGGTGCGTCTTGTCATCGGAAGCCGCGATCTGGAAAACAATACGGTGGAAGTGATGCGCCGTGACACATTGGAGAAAGAGACCCGTACGTGTGACGGCATTGAGGTATATGTAAAGAATCTGCTTGAAGAAATTCAGGAAAACATCTACCGGAAGGCACTGAAGTTCCGCAACGAACATATAGTGAAAGTGAATACTTACGACGAGTTCAAGGAACAGGTCGAGAAGGGAGGCTTTATTCTGGCTCATTGGGACGGCACACCAGAAACGGAAGAGCGTATCAAAGAGGAGACAAAAGCTACAATCCGTTGTCTTCCGTTCGATGCCGATGAAGAAAGTCTTACTCCAGGAGTGGATATGCTGACAGGAAAACCTTCCGCACGGCGAGTATTGTTTGCCAAGTCATATTGATTGATTGCTTAGGGACATTTTGACTGATCATGTCGGAATGTCCTTTTTTTATCTAATAGGATTAATGAATTGACAAATTTATGTTGTTCTTTAATTCTGCAATATTGTTTCATTAGTTGTACAAATTTGTGAATTATAATAGTGTTCGATAATTTCGCAATCACTTATGATGAATATTGTAAATGTTAAAAAGGTTCTTACGAAGCGCGAAATGGACGATTTTGTGAAGTTTCCGGAGAAACTTTATACCAATTGTCCGTACAATGTGCCGGATCTGGAAATGGATGTCAGGGATACTTTCAATCCCCGCAAGAATGCAGGGCTTGAGTTTTCGGAAATCCAGCCTTTTGTCGCATACGATTCGGCCGGTAATGTCACGGGCCGCATTGTAGGTATTATCAACCGTCATGCCAATGAAAAGTGGAACACTAAAAATGTCCGTTTCGGATTGATAGAATTCATTGACGACAAGGACGTTTCAGCAGCCTTGTTGAGTGCAGTGGAAGAGTGGGGACGTGAGCGGGGAATGAACTGTATTATAGGTCCGATGGGCATTTTTGATTTTGACAAGGAAGGCATGCTGGTGGAGGATTTTGATCAGATGGGTTCCATGATTACCATTTATAACTATCCGTATTATCCGGAGCATATGGAGGCCTTGGGGTATGTAAAGGAAGTGGATTGGGTTCAGATACGTGTAGACGTACCTAAGACTGTCCCTCCCAAATATGCACGCGTGGCAAAGATGTCTAAAGAACTGTTCGGCCTGCATGTACGTAAGTTGAGCAACAAGGATGTGAAGCATGGCTACGGACGTAAGGTATTCCAGCTTCTTAATGAAGCTTATTCTCCTCTTTTCGGATACACTGAGATGTCTGACAGGCAGATTGATTTGTATGTCAACCGTTACTTCCCGTTGATCAACAACGAAATGTTGCCGGTGATTGAAAACGACAAGGGTGAACTGGTGGGAGTGGCCGTAACTATGGGCAGCCTGTCTGAAGCGTTGCGCAAGAGCAAAGGACGGCTTTTTCCTTTCGGATGGTTCCACTTGCTCAAGGCTTTGAAATGGAAACATGAAGATAAGGCTGAATTGCTTTTGATAGCTGTCCGTCCGGATTACCAGGGATTGGGTGTAAATGCACTGTTCTTTGACGACCTGATTCCTGTTTACAACAAGTATCATTTCAAATGGGCTGAAACCGGACCCCAGCTGGAAGACAATGTCAAAGAGCTGTCTCAATGGAAGCCTTTGAATCCGGTTCTGACGAAAAGAAGAAGATGTTATAAGAAAGCTCTTTAATATAAAGAGAAAAAGTAAAGAAAGTGATGGAAAAAAGAAGAGTAGTGATAACCGGAATGGGCATCTGGTCATGTCTTGGAACAAGTCTTGACGAGGTGCGTGATTCCTTGTTTAAAGGACGCAGTGGCATCGTTTTCAGTCAGGAACGTAAGGATGCGGGTTTTCGTTCAGCATTGTGCGCGGAGATTCCTCACGTTAACCTGAAACCGTTTGTCTCGCGTAACCAACGGCAGTTCATGCCGGAAGAAGCTCAATATGCATATATGGCCACTCGTTCGGCTTTGGAGAATGCAAGGCTTGACGAAGACTATATCAGTGAGCATGAGGTTGGCATTATATACGGCAACGATTCTGTTGCTGAGGCTACGATGTCGGGGCTTGACAAGTTTCGCGAGTTCAAGGATACGGCTGCTTGCGGAAGCGGTACCATTTTCCAGTCTATGAATTCCACAGTGACGATGAATCTGGCCTGCCTTTTCAAACTGAAAGGCATCAATCTGACGGCTTCTGCCGCATGTGCTTCAGGGTCTCATTCTATTGGCTTGGGCGCATTGCTCATCAGTAACGGCCTGCAGGATTGTGTGGTATGCGGAGGCGCACAGGAGGCTAATATGTACAGCGTGGCGGCGTTCGACGGAATACAGTCTTTTTCTGTCCGTGAGAGTGAACCGGAAAAGGCCAGCCGTCCGTTTGACCGTGACCGTGACGGACTGATTCCGGGAGGCGGTGCGGCTACGGTGATTCTTGAAAGTTATGAACATGCCGTGAGACGCGGTGCTCCCATATTGGCAGAAGTTGTTGGCTGGGGATTCTCAAGCAACGGCAACCATATCTCTACTCCCAATGTGGAAGGGCCGGCACGTTCTTTGGAACTGTGTCTGAAAAATGGAAACGTTAATCCTAAGGAAATAGGCTATATCAATGCGCATGCCACTTCCACACGTATCGGAGATAGTCGTGAGGCTCAGGCCATTGCACAGGTGTTCGGGGATTACAGAGTGCCCGTCACATCAACGAAAAGCCAGACCGGACATGAAATGTGGATGGCCGGTGCCAGTGAGATCATTTATTCGATGCTGATGATGAAGAACGGATTCATAGGCGGTAACATTAATTTCGAGAATCCGGATGAAGACTCGGCGCGCATCAACGTGCTTCCGGAGACGAAGGAGATACATTTTGATATGTTCCTTTCCAATTCGTTCGGATTCGGTGGAACGAACTCTACATTGATAGTAAAGAATTTATAAAAAGAAAAATTTTCAGTTTTCAAGTGAAGACGGAAATTGTAAATGTATTAAGTAATAATTAAAAAAATAGATTTATGACACGTGAAGAAATAGTAGAAAAAGTAAACGCTTTATTGGCTGAGGAATTTGAAGTGGAACAGGATTCTTTTGAGCCGGAAGCCAATGTAAAGGAGACTCTTTCGTTGGACAGCCTTAGTCTGGTGGATCTTGTGGCCATCATTCAGCAGACTTACAATGTCAAGATTCCTGTTGCGGATTTGCGTGAAATAAAGACTTTCAACGATCTTTATGACTATATTCTGTCTCATCTGCCCGCATGATGGATTTTGAGATTGAGAAGCTCATTCCGCAGCGTGCTCCCGTCGTGATGGTGGATGAACTGATGGAGGCGGAAGATGACCGTGCCGTGACATCCCTGTTGATACGAAAGGACAATTATTTTATTGCAGAGGACGGATGTCTTTCGGAAAGCGGACTGATAGAGCATATTGCACAGTCTGCTTCTGCCTTCGCAGGATATAATGCATTTATGAATGGGGCGGAGAATCCGCCTGTGGGCTATATAGGCGAGGTGAAGAAATTCCGTTGCCATTGTCTTCCTCAGATTGGTGAGCGGTTGCGGACAACTGTTACGGTGATAGCCGAGAATAACGGAGTGACCCTTGTTAAGGGGGAGACCTGCGTTGACGACAGGACGGTGGCAGATACTCAAATGAAGATTTTCATCAAACAGTGATGTGATGAGACTTGAAGACAAATACTATCAGATTGAGGATTGCAGGTCAGATGACGGACATACAGTGTTTGCCATCAGGCTTTTGCCAGAATGTGATGTGTATGTGGGGCATTTTCCCGGCAATCCGGTATGTCCTGGTGTATGTCACATCGAGATGCTGAGGGAATGCGTCGTGCGTCTTACGGGAAAAAAACTCTTCATCTCCTCGATCAGACAGTGCAGGTTGACGTCTGTGGCTTCTCCCGGTACATGCAATCGTATGGAATTGACAGTCAGTCTGAAAGATATGTCTGACGGCGGTGTAGCTGTGACAGCTACTCTTGCTGATGCGGATAAGACTTATATGGAATATAGGGGTGACATGACCGTCAGTCTATGAAATCAGTGAAGACATGAAATATGATGTTGTTGTAATCGGTAGTGGGCTGGGTGGACTTGTATGTGCCTATATTCTTTCCCGTGAAGGCAGAAGTGTGCTTTTGCTTGAAAAAGGTACACAGCCCGGAGGATGTATGCAGAGTTATTGCCGGAAAGGTATGTGGTATGATACAGGCTTTCATTATGTGGGAGGTCTGGACGAAGGTCAGTCGCTCCATTCCGTATTCCGTTACTTGGGTTTGCTGCGTCTTCCTTGGCAACGTCTTGACATGTATTTTGACAGGGTTACTATCGGAGGGAAGACATATCCTTTTGCACAAGGATTTGACCGGTTTGGAGAGACTTTGGCCGAATATTTCCCGGATAAACATCGGGCATTGGGAGACTATGTGAATCTTTTACGGCGTTGTTGTGCCGAGCAGTACAGAATATTCTCCTCTTCATCATCCGAAATATATGCGTTGCCTGAGTTGGAGATTGGCGCTTATCCTTATCTTAAGGAAAAATTCGGCGATTCGCCGCTGATTGATGTGCTTGGCGGCACGTCCCTGAAGATGGAATTGCGTCAGGAGTCCCTTCCTCTGCTGACGTTCATGCATGGCAATAGCAGTTTCATAGAGAGCAGTTGGCGGCTGAAGGGTGACGGATCACTGATTGTGCGTTCATTAACTGACAGCATACGTTCATACGGAGGCGAGATAGTATGCCGTGCGGAGGTGCAGGAATTGGTGGAAAAGAATGGCAGCGTGGTACAGGCCGTATGTACCGACGGAAGGGTCTATGAAGGAGATGTTTTTATCAGTGATGTGCATCCTGCAGTTACCTGTGGCTGGGTGAAGAGAAGCGACAGAATGAAAAGAATATTCCGGAACAGGATAAACAGTATTGAGAATACATTTGGAATGTGTACCGTTTCTCTTCTTGTAAAGCCGGATACACTTCGTTATTTCAATTGGAATCATTACGTCTATCGTAAGCCGAATGTATGGACATTTTATCTTGATGATACTTCTGTGGGAGGCGTTCTGGTATGTTGCCGGATACCTGAAAACGGAAGTTGCTATGCAAGGCAGGTTGATCTTCTGACCCCGATGAGATGGGAGCAATGCAAGAAGTGGATTGGGACGACTGTCGGTCACCGTGGCGAGGATTATGTTCGGATGAAGGAACGTGTGGCGGATGAATGTATAGCATTGGCCGAAGAGGTGGTACCGGGACTGCGTGACATGATTGTGGAACGGTACGTGAGTACGCCGCTAACTTATCGTGACTACACATCTTCTCCTGAGGGCTCGGCCTATGGGATGCGCAAGGACTTCCGTAATCCTATAATGACTTTGCTCTCCCTGCATACACCGATTCCCAATCTGTTGCTGACAGGACAGAATGTGATGGTGCATGGAGTGCATGGAACGACGATTACGGCATTCCTTACGTGTGCAGAAGTTGTGGGAAAAGAACGAATATGGGAAATTATAAAGGAATAAAGGAAAATTGACGATGAAGTATGCATTGGTAACAGGTGGCAGCCGAGGCATTGGACGGGCTGTCTGTATAAAGCTGGCTCAGATGGGCTATAGGGTTCTTGTCAACTATGTGAATCGTACGGAAGAAGCTGAAAAAACGCTTGATCTGGTTTGTGAAGCCGGACAGGACGGTGAGATGATTAGATTCGATGTCAGTGACGCACAGCAGACAAGAGATGCTATAGAAGCATGGGAGAAGGCGCATCCGGGTGAATACATCGAGGTTTTGGTCAACAATGCCGGTATTCGCCGCGACAATATTATGGCGCTAATGCCTGAGGAAGACTGGCATCGTGTGCTTGACATTTCTCTAAATGGATTTTATAACGTTACCCAGCCATTGCTGCAGCCCATGATGTTTCATAAGTATGGGCGGATTGTGAATATGGCCAGTGTGAGCGGACTTAAGGGTATGCCGGGACAGACTAATTATTCGGCTGCCAAGGGAGGGATTATTGCGGCTACCAAGGCATTGGCCCAGGAGGTGGCACGGAAGAATGTGACGGTCAATGCTGTGGCACCCGGATTTATCAAGACTGATATGGTGGAGGGACTTGATGAGGCTGCCTTGAAAAAGGTTATTCCCGCCAACCGTTTTGGTACTCCTGAAGAAGTTGCGGAGCTGGTCGGCTTTTTGGTTTCCCCATATGCCGGATATATTACGGGAAATGTCATTTCAATCAATGGAGGACTTTATACGTGAGAACGCTCCGGGACATTTGCCGGGTGCAGGTGAAGTTCAGTGAAATAGATTTGATGCGTCGTGTATGGCATGGATCCTTTGTCACTTATTTTGAGGACGGACGCGAATCGTTCGGACGGCACTATCCCGGCATCGGATATGCAGACATGCAGCGTGAGGGCATTTATGCTCCTGTTTATGATATTCATGTGAAATATCTTGCTCCGCTTGCCCTTGATGATGTAGCCGTGATTTATACGGATTACATATATAAACCTGGAGCACGGCTCGATTACCATTATCAAGTGTATCGCGAAAGTGACGGCAGGTTGTGTGCCGAAGGAGAAAGTGTGCAGTTGTTTATTGACGTTAATGGTGAACTGATGTTGGAAAAACCTGCTTATTATCAGCAGTGGCAGGATAAGTTTTTGTGTCTGAACAAATGATAGGTTATGATAAAGAAGAATGTTAAATCCACTTATAAGTCGAATGATACGGAAGAATGGCTCGACAGGGTATGGACGCGTCCTGTCGGTTACTGTTGGGCGCTCTTTTTCCGCTGTCTGAATGTGCATCCCAATGTCGTGACAGTCCTGTCTATGATTATCGGCGCCGGTTCGTCCTTGTTTTTTGCTCATGGATCATATCGTACAGAAGGGATGGAAGGATTATGGTTTAATGTGATTGCAATTCTTCTGTTGGCATGGGCCAATTTCTATGACAGTGCCGATGGCCAGCTTGCCCGTATGACGGGAAAGAAGACCCGACTTGGGCGTATTCTTGACGGAGCGGCGAGTGAAGTGTGGTTCGTGCCTATCTATCTGGCTCTTGTATATCGCTTTTATAGACATCATTCGTTGGAGTTTGGCTGGCTCGGAATTGAAGATACTCCGCAAAACACCTGGATTGTCACTGTCCTTTTGCTGGCAGTGGTATTGTATTCAGGTTTTGGATGTCATAGCCGTCAGTGCGGCATTGCCGACTACTATCGGCAGATTCATCTTTTCTTCCTGAAAGGAGAGGCCGGGAGCGAACTCGACAACTCGGAACAACAGCAGAAACTGTATGACAGTACTCCGTGGAAAGGTAATTTGCTGTGGAAAGCATTTCTGAAAACCTATGTCGGCTACACAAAGACTCAGGAAAGCCAGACCCCTAACTTCCAGCATCTGATGGGAAAACTGCGTGCCAAGTATGGTGCCACTGAAAATATTCCACAGGCATTCCGTGACAGGTTCCGAGCATTGTCTCTTCCCATGATGAAGTGGACGAATATACTTACGTTCAACACACGTGCCATAGTGCTTTATGTAACTTGTCTTATGGATTTCCCTTGGATTTATTTCTTCTTTGAAACAATTGTCATGACAATGATATGCCGTTATATGAGGACGGTTCATGAGAAGTTCTGCAAGGAATTGTGCGATTCATTTTGACGGTTTGATTGATAGAGGGAGAAAAATGAAAAGAAAGTTTTTTCTTTTTATGGCGGTCATGTTTGTATCGGTGGCTGTAAATGGACAGACGACTTTGATAAAGGGTGTGGTTACCGATTCGTTAAGCGGAGAGACATTGCCGTATGCTTCTGTGATGCTGAAAGGGACGGATGCAGGTACAATAACCGATGAAAATGGAGAATTCTCTTTTTCCACTTCCAAGCGGGTTCAGGCGGTAGAGGTGTCGTATCTTGGATATGATGCAAAGGATGTGAAGATTGTTTCGGGCAAGGTAAACAATCTGGATGTCCGGCTTGTTCCTTCCGGCATCGCTTTGGACGAGGTGGTTATCAGGCCGCAACATGAAAGGTATCGCAGGAGGGACAATCCGGCAGTCGATTTTGTGAAAAAGGTGATAGACTCCCGTAACAATAATGATCCTCGTAACCACGATTATTATTGTTATGACAGATATGAACGTATATTGGTGGCCATCAATGATTTCTCCCCCAAAAAGAAAAAATCCGGAAAGTATGATTTCGTGTCGGAGTTTGTAGATACTCTGGAAATAGGCACATCCGTATTGCCGATATCAGAAAAGGAAAAACTGGAATCGGTGTTCTACAGAAACTCGCCGAAATCGGAAAAGCATGTGGTGAAAGGAAGCAAATCCGCCGGTGTGGACGAGGTATTCACTCGTGACGGTGTGCAGCAGTTTCTGGATGAGGCGTTTAAGGAGGTAAATATTTTTCAGAACAATATTTCTTTGTTCTTACAGCGGTTTGTAAGTCCTTTGTCTACAATAGGCCCGGCATTCTATAAATATTATCTTCTGGATACGCTGGAGGTGAATAACCAGTCGTGTGTGGACTTGGGTTTTGTTCCCTTTAACTCCGAGTCGTTCGGCTTTACGGGACACTTGTATGTGACGCTTGATTCGACTTATTTTGTCAAGAAGGTACTTTTGAATGTTCCTAAAGACATTAACTTGAATTTTGTTCATGGTATGACCATCGAACAGACGTTCGAGCGTTTGCCTGATGATACCCGTATTATAACTAAGGATGACATCCGGCTGTATTTCAAGCTTTCCGAAAAGTCTAGGGGGTTGTATGCTCAACGCTTGAACATATATAGCAACCATTCGTTTGACGAGCCGGATGAAATGCAGGCAAAGGTTTTCAGTGAGAGCGCTCCTGTCATTACTCTCGACGGTGCTTATAACCGGACAGAGGATTTCTGGAACGAGAACAGACCGGATGGAGAGAAAGACAGAAATCCGAATTCTGTTGACAAGCTGATGGCGAGACTTCGTTCTGTATCGGCGTTCTATTTTACCGAGAAAGTTATTACCATATTGGTTTCCGGATATATTCCCACGAATAAGGATCCGTTGAAGAACAAATTTGATCTTGGACCGATGAACAGTACGATTAACGGAAATGCCATTGAAGGCGCCCGTTTCCGTGTCGGAGGAGGAACAACCCCTGTGTTTAACGAGCATTGGTTCCTCGAAGGCTACGCTGCTTACGGGACAAGAGATGAGAAGCTGAAGTATGATGCGCTTGTGGAATATTCGTTTAATCCACGCAAGGATTTCCGTCTGGAGTATCCCATGCACTCTCTTCGCCTGGAGTATTCTTATGACATTAACAAGCTTGGACAAAATTACATGTACACGAGCAGGGACAATGTGATGTTGTCTATCAGGCGGAAGAAGGACACTCGTGCTACATATTTGAGGAAGGCTGAGCTGACCTATACCCGTGAACACTACAACGGTATTTCGTATGGTGCGGTCATACGTGGCTTCCGTGAATATGCCACACCATATTCAGAGTTCAACCGTATAGGCTCTGATGGAATATCTACTACATCCCTGAGTCATTATAATATGACAGAGCTGGAACTGAAATTCCGCTACGGGAAGAATGAAAAATTCTATCAAACCCGTACGATGCGTGTGCCTATCACTTTCGATGCCTTTATTTTTAATCTCAGCCATATTATGGCTAAGAAAGGTTTGTTGGGTTCATCGTACAATTATCAGCGGACGGAGGTTGGAATGCAGAAACGGTTCTGGTTTTCTGCCTTCGGCTATGCCGATTTGATTGTAAAGGGCGGAAAGGTATGGAACAAGGTTCCTTATCCGTTGCTGATCCTGCCGAATGCCAACCTGACATATACTATTCAACCTGAATCATATACAAACATGAATGCCTTGGAATTCATCAATGACGAGTATCTGTCGTGGGATCTGACATATTACATGAATGGCAATCTGTTCAACCGTTTGCCCCTCATCAAGAAGTTGAAATGGAGGGAAGTGTTCTGCTTCCGCGGCCTTTGGGGGCATCTCACCGACAAGAATAATCCGTTTAAGGATTGGGAAGGTCTGTATGAATTCCCTGAAGGAAGCTATGTGATGGGAAAGACGCCTTATATGGAGGCCAGTGTTGGGATAGAAAACATATTTAAATTCCTGCGCATTGACTATGTGTGGCGTATGAGTTATCGTAATAATCCGGACATACAGAAACGTGGTATACGTTGTACTATGCGATTGTCGTTCTGAATTTTGTTAGTATTATGTATAGGATTGTATTAGTTTTCTTTGCCCTGTTCTGCCCGTATGTCCTGGCGCAGGCTGATACGTTGGAAGAAGTGATAATGCATGTGGTGGAAGGGAAGCGTGCACAAGTGGGAGTTGCCGTAATAGTGGATGGGAAGGATACGGTAATCGTCAATAATGAAGTACGCTATCCGATGATGAGCGTGTTCAAGTTTCATCAGGCCTTGGCTGTGGCCGACTGCTTGGATAGAAGGGGGTTGCCGCTATCAACGGAAATCTTTATTCCGGGAAACCTGTTGGATCCCGACACATACAGTCCTCTCAGAGACCGCTTCCCTGAAGGCAATGTGTCGCTCCCGATAAGTGAACTGCTTGTCTATACGTTGCAGTTCAGTGACAACAATGCGTGTGATATCCTGTTCGATTATCTTGGAGGGACAGACGTGGTTGACCGCTATATACGCTCGTTAGGAATACAGCATTTCTCGATAATCCGGACTGAGGCTGACATGCATCGTGACCTGAACCTGTGTTACGATAACTGGAGTACTCCGCTTGCCTCAGCTTGTCTTTTGGAAATATTTCTTACCCGTAAACTTTTCGACGATTCGTTGCAAAGTTTTGTCAGAAATACAATGGTGGCATGTACTACGGGAGCTGACAGGCTGGTTGCACCTTTGAAAGATACCGGAGCTGTTGTTGGTCATAAGACAGGAACAGGTGACAGGAATGCTGACGGCAGGCTGATAGCTATCAATGACATAGGTTTCGTCTTGTTGCCTGACGGACGGCGTTACACGATAGCTGTATTCGTGAAAGATTCTGAAGGGACAGATGAGGAGACTGCCAGGATCATTTCTGATGTGTCGGCAGCGGTGTATCAGTATCTTGTCGGGGGGTGTCCGGAAACTCCGCTTCCCTGACAATGTGAAGTTCCTTATGTGTGGCCGGATGAATGAAGTCAAGTTCGGCGGCATGCAGATACATCCTGTCGGCTTTGTGTCCGTACAGTTCATCTCCTGTAATGGGATGGTTCAGACCCTGTGGATGGGCGGCATGCAGCCTGAGCTGATGTGTACGTCCTGTCAGTGGGTAAAAGTCAATCCACGTGTTGCCGTTCTCACGTTTCCGTACCTTGTATAGTGTGACGGCCGGCTTTCCCTCGTCGCTGACCATCTGGCGCGGTCGGTCAAGTGGGTTGAGACAAAGAGGCAGTTCTATTCGTCCCTCGTCCGTTTCTGTTTCTCCCTCAAGTATGGCAGTGTATCGTTTTTTGATCTTCCGTGTCTCAAAGAGTGACTGGAGTTGCCGGTGCGTTTCCTTGTCCTTTGCCGCCAGAATCAGTCCTGATGTAGCCATGTCGAGCCTGTGGACAATCAGAGGACCGGTTGCGTGAGGATAGCGCTCGCGCAGACGACCATACACGGAATCCATGTCACCTTTTCCCGGTACCGACAGCATCCCGGCGGGTTTGTCGACTACCACCAGCCATTCATCCTCATATACAATGTCCAGAGGAATGTGGCGGAAATGGTTTTCCTCCATCGGATTCTTCTCTACTTTTAGTCCGACGAGCATATGGCGCAGGATCGGTCCGCATTTTCCTGTGCATGAAGGGTAGAAATGTCCGTGACGGCGGATTTCATCTTTCGGAGACATCCCCCACCAAAATTCACCCATTGCCAGAGGATGCAGGCGGTTCCGGTAAGCGAACTGAAGGAGCTTGGGCAAGGCACATTCTCCGGCTCCGGCAGGAGGGATTCCCTGTGGGGTGTCCTTGAAGATTTCGCAGAGGTCTTTTGTCTCACCGTTGGCATTGAGCATCCGGAATTGCCTGAACAGCCGGAGCTGGAGTGCTGCCGAACGTGACCTGCGTTCCTGTTTCAACCGTCTGACTGTCGATTCGTGTTCGTGAAGGCATGATTCCATCATTTTTTCCTCGTCCTTCAGCCTTTGCGCCAAACGTTTGTATTCAGCCTTCTGGAATTGGCTTTCTTTGATGAGGCGTTGTCGTTCCTCCTCGGTGACGCCTTCTTGCCTCATCCGGTCACGTTTGTTTTTTTCTTTTTTCAGGTATGCACGTGCTTTGGTGAGCCGTGTGTCAGCATCAGCTTTCCATTGCTCATGCTTTTTGCGTTGTGCAAGATAAACGGGATCTTGCTCCATCTCTTCTATCCTGCGGTTGATGGCCGAGATTTCTGCCTCCTCCTTCCGGAAGAAGCCCTCCGGCTGCAACAGGTCATAAACGGGAGGGACAAAATAGTCGTAGCTGTTGCTTCCGGCCAGATTGCCAGAGAAGGCAGCCAGAAAACCTGTCTTCCCCTTTTCATCTGACACGACGAGCACGCCGAACATTTTCCCCTTATCTATTTCTTCATGCCAGTCGGTACGTGATATCAGGTATGCCTGTACCCTCTCAGCCGCCAGGACTACCAGTGGATGTGGTGTGTAACAGAAAGGGTAGGTGAAGGCACACGGAAGAGGTATGTCTTCATCTGCATGGCCGAACGGGTGGATATGGCTCTTTCCCGGATATTCCATGAATCAGATTAGTTCGCGCTGGCGGCAGAAGCAGCCGGCAAACATTTCGTCGATGTTGTCCACCTTCTCCTTGAACAGTCCGAATACGGCGGAACCAGATCCCGTCATTGATGCGTAAACAGCGCCTATGTCATAAAGTTTGTCCTTGATGGCGGCAATCTCCGGATGTGTCTGGAATACGCTTTCTTCAAAGTCATTTGTGACACGGTCTTTCCATGTTTCGACAGGCTGTTTGATGAGCTCCTTCAGTGAGGTCTTCGGGTGATGCGGACGGATATGAACATAGGCTTCACGTGTGGAAACACTGATATCCGGTTTGATAAGCACCATGTGATATTCTGACAGGGAGAGTTCTATACGTTCAAAGACGTTCCCGGTTCCCGTGGCGAATACCGGCTGGTTCTGTATGAAGAATGCGCAGTCGGCACCCAGCCGTGTGGCATACTCCTCCATCTTTTCTATGCCCAGTCCCAGCCTGAACTTCTCGTTGAGAATCTTTATCATGAAAGCACAGTCGGACGATCCTCCTCCCAGTCCCGCTCCCGTAGGTATATGCTTGAACAGACGGATGTCTATCGGAGGGAGACGGTAGATGTCTTTCATAAGGTTGTATGCCTTCACCACCAGATTGTCTTCCGGAGAGCCGTCGAGAGTCGCTCCTGTCACACGCAGTCTGTAGGACAGGTCAGTGTTTTCCAACAGGTTGACTTCCAGCGCATCCTGCAGGTTTATTGGATAGAAAACGGTTTCTATATTGTGGTAACCGTCCGGACGTTTCTCCACCACATTCAGTCCGATGTTTATTTTTGCGTTAGGAAATGTAATCATACATTAAAGTAATAATCAGGTTATATAACAAAGGTAGTCAATAGCAGGTAATTTTACAAGTCTTTGCCGGACAATTCTTCCGTCATTCAAATTCCAGCACAAAAGTAGTGTTCCATCCGTTTGTCCCCGCTTTCAGCAGACTGATGCTTCCTCCGGAAAGTTTCATGATCTGCCGCGAGAGCGAGAGTCCTATTCCGCTGCCTTCCTTCTTGGTGGTGAAGAAGGGCACGAAGATCTCATCCGCATCTTTTTCGGGAATGATGGGGCCGCTGTTGCTTACGTAGACGAATACATGTTCATCGGCAGAGGAACAGGCATGCAGATGAATACGCCCTTTATCGTTTCCGATGGCCTGCACAGCGTTCTTTATCAGATTGATTAATACTTGGCGTATCATGTTGGGATCGGCATAAAGCATGAGGTCAGACGGCTCTATGAGTTTTGTGAACCTTATATGCGGCGGAATAAGGTTCAGGCCTTCCACCTGTCCTGTCATTTCCGTCAGATAGAACGGCTCCGGGGCGGGCTTTTGCAGGGACGAAAACTTCCGGTAGCTGTCAACAAACGAGATCAGCCCTGTCGATGTTTCGTGGATTGCACGTATGCCTTCGTACAGAGAAGAATTGATTACGTCGTCACGCTTCATGAAAGTTTCGCTGAGTGAAGATATTGGTGCGATGGAGTTCATGATTTCGTGGGTCAGTACCCGTGTCAGCCGGATCCATGAATCAAGTTCTTTGCTGTCCATCTCGCTGCGTATGTCGTTAAGCGTAAGTATGCGGACGGAGTGTTCCCCCAACTGCATCTCTGAAGCGCGGATAAGCAGTTGGCTTTCTCCTGTGGGTGTCGGCAGATGGAGATTGCACCGTTCGCCCGGTCCCAGCGTAAGTAGCATCTGCGGCACGTCTTTCCCGTACCGTTCCAGTTGGTTCAGAGTGCTCAGTACCGGGAGTCCCAGCAGCTTGGCGGCTGCCGGATTGGTCTGCATGACCGAGTCCTTTTCGTTCAGGATTACTATACCGGAATTTATGTCCGAAAGTATTCGCTTGTAGAAGTGTTCGCGCTGTTCCATCTGTTGTATTTGATCGCCGATCATTTCTCCGAAAAGGTTTAGAGTGTCTTGAAGTATGCGTTCTCCGCCTGCCATCCCCTGTACCGGCAGGCGGAATGAATAGTCCTTGTTGCGGATTGCTTCGATCATCAGCCGGCATCTTTCTTTCAGTTGCCACCGCATGCGGAAGAAAATGCAGACCGACAGTACATACAGTGCTCCGCCTGTCACGATGAGAGCAACGCTCATAGTATATATTCCTAATGTCATCGCCACGGTGCCAGCCACAGGCAACAGGATGCGCGCCAGTGGTGTGAAAAGATATTCAAATACCATAGCGTTTCATTTTGTTGTACAGTGTCTGACGGGTGATTCCCAGCTGTGATGCGGCTTGTGAGAGGTTGCCGTTGTATTTGGCTATGGCTTTTATGATGAGGTGACGCTCCATCTCGTCCAGTGTCTGTACCGCTTCTTCCTGTTTTGCCGGCATATAATTTTCCGCATTGTGCGGGGTGACGGAAAACTGCAGTGTGTCGGCCATGAGTTCCTCTCCGTCGGAGAGTATTACCGCCTTCTCTATTGTATGTTGCAGCTCACGGATGTTCCCGTACCATGGATGAGCAAGAAGATGCTGTTTCGATTCCTCGCTGAAACGTTTCAGCGAGCGTCCGTATTGTGTGTTGTAGCGTTTAAGGAAGCGTTCCGCGAGCGGAATTATGTCTTCCTTCCTTTCGCGGAGCGGCGGGATGTGCAGGCGTATGGTGTTGATGCGGTAGAGCAGGTCTTCGCGGAACTCTCCTTTTTGTACCATCTCGTCAAGGTTTCGGTTAGTGGCGCAGATGAGGCGGATATCCGTCGGCTGGGGGATGTTGCTGCCCACACGGATGAAGCTACGTTTCTGTATGGCGGTCAGCAGTTTTGATTGCAGATGATAGGGGAGGTTGGCTATCTCGTCGAGGAAGAGCGTGCCTCCGTTGGCGGCTTCAAAGCGGCCTATACGGTCGGTATGTGCATCGGTAAACGAGCCTTTCACGTGCCCGAACAGTTCGCTTTCAAACAATGTTTCAGTGATTGATCCCATATCGACTGTTATCATCGGGCCGTTACATCGGTTTGAGAGGCGGTGTATCTCCCGTGCCAGCATGTCCTTTCCTGTCCCGTTCTCTCCGGTAATCAGTATATTGGCGTCAGTGACACTGACTTTCTCGACTAATGTCTTCAGTGGCTGGATACCTTGCGAGTCACCCCAATACATCGTTCCTTCCACGTCCGTCTGCACAGCGGGGGAGGTTTTTTTCTTTCCTTTTCCTTGCATGGTGCGGTATGCCTCCACAAGTGTGTGTACCAGCTTCGTGTTGTCCCACGGCTTCACTACAAAATCAGAGGCTCCGTTCTTCAGTCCCGTCACTGCCAGATCGATGTCAGCGTATGCCGTAAACAGGACAACCTGTGTTTGCGGGCGGATTCGCTTGATTTCTCGCAGCCAGTAAAGCCCTTCGTTTCCGCTGTTGATTCCCGATGAGAAGTTCATGTCGAGCAGCACCACGTCAATATGTTCTTGATGGAGCATGGTAGGAAGTGTGACCGGTGAATTGAGAGTCAGTACACGGTCAAAGTGGTCGCTCATAAGATATCTGAGCGAAGTGAGGATGTTGCGGTTGTCATCTACGACCAGAAGCGTGCCTTGCTTTGCCATTGTGCCTATCGTTCATTGGTTGACAGATGCAAAATTATGGAAAAAAGCAACTCTTTCAAACGAAACGCATGACAAATTATTTTACATCAGATGTATAAATTTTTGACACTCTGTGGGTGTTTAGTTTTCTTAATATATACTGTAAACCAGTGTGTTATGTGTTTGGCACGGGCTTTGATATATCTTTTGTGAACAAACGACCTTGTTATATGAATACAAACAGACACATAAGGATTCTTTTGATGGTGCTGGCAGGATGTATCTGTCTTCCGGCAGCTTCGCAGAAGGTATGGAGCGTGGACGAATGTATGGTCTATGCCGTTGACCATAATCACACGGTAAAGCAGCGCCGACTGGAGGTCAAGAACTATGAGCTGGACCGTCTGAAAGCCATAGGCAGTTTCCTTCCGGGAGTGAGCGGGAGTACGGCTGTGGAATACAGTTTTGGACGGTCGGTCGATCCGGAGACTAACACCTATAACAACTTGTCAACATTCAACAACTCCTATGCTCTGGAAGCCTCGATTGCCGTGTTTCGCGGAGGGAGCCTGATAAACGAGCTGCGGCGTTCCAAGGCTTCCGTATTGCTGGGAAAGGCTGCTTTGGAGGAAGCGCGCGACAATACTGCCTTAGAGACCTTTCAGGCATACATAGATGCACTGTACTATTACGGGACGCTTCGTCTGGCACGGAAAAAACTGGCGGAAAGTGATTCGCTGCTCTATAAGACGAAACGTCAGGAGGAGCTGGGACTGAAAGGGATGGCTGATGTGGTGCAGATGGAGGCGCAGCAGGCTACGGACGCTTATAATCTTACCCACCAGCGTAACCTTTTTGAGACGGCCATGCTTACCCTGAGACAGCAAATGAACTATCCTTTTTCCGACACTCTGTTGCTTGACACATGTCTGCTCGATGCACGGGCTATCTCTTGTGTGAGGCTGACGGATGAGCGTCCGCAGGATGTGGTGGACATGGCTTTTAACGTGAATCCTACATTGAAGCAGGCTGAGATGAACAAACGTATAGCCCTGATGCAGCGCAAAAGCTCGTGGGCTAATATCCTTCCGCAGATTGCGTTCTACGGGGGAGTTTACACTTCTTATTATAAGGAGATTCACGGATACGGTTATAATGGCTTCAGTAAGCAGTTCCGGAACAATCTCGGCGAATATTTCGGTGTGAGTGTAAGCATCCCTCTGTTCAACCGTTTTTCTGGTGTGGTGAGCATGAAACAGGCGCTCAACGATTTCCGTATCGCAGGGGAACAGTATGAGGAACAGAAGTCCGAGCTCCGGAAGCTGGTGCTTCAGGCGCTGCAGGATCGTGAGGGTTATCTGAAGGAAGCGATTCAGATGGAGAAGAAGGTGGATTCGGATTCGTTGGCGTACCGTGTGACACGGCGTAAGTATGAGGAGGGACTGATGACGTCACTCGATGTACAGAACAGTGCCTCGACACTTCTCGAGAGCGAGACTCTCCTCCTGCAAAGCAAACTTGCCTATCTGCTGAAGTGCAGGTTGGTCGACTACTATAAGGGAGAAGATATCATCCGTAGAGTGAATGACTGAAAACGTTGTATATTAATAAATTGATACGATAATGGATATTCAATTGGAAAAGAAAAAGGGTATCAGGAAGCAGCATCTTCCCTATATTGCAGGCGTAGGACTTGTTGTGGCATTGCTTCTTTGGATTGTGTTCGGCAATCACGCTTCGACGTTGAAAGTGGACGGACGTTCGCTGAACATTGTTGAGGTGACTTACGGAGAGTTCAACGACTATATCCGCGTAAACGGACAGGTGCAGCCTATCTCGATAGTGCAGATCAGTCCGGAGGAAGGCGGAATCGTCCGTGAAAAGGTAGTGGAGGAAGGCACTGCCGTGAAAAGCGGGGATGTTATTCTTCGTCTGAGCAATTCGAACCTTGACCTCCAGATCCTGAATGCCGAATCTGAACTGGCAGAGAAACAGAACCTCCTGCGCAACACTCAGGTGACCATGCAGCAGGACAAGCTGAGCAACGAGACCGAAAAGGTGCAGTTGGACATGGATGCGCGTCGCAAGTTGCGTACGTTCCGTCAGTACGAACGTCTGTATGATGAACGGCTCATCAGTCGGGAAGAATATCTGCAGGCGAAAGAGGATTATGAGGTGGCGCAAAAACAATATGCCCTGATTACGGAGCGTCTGATTCAGGATTCCATTTACCGCACCATACAGATGGATCAGATGGAGGAGAACCTGCATAACATGCGTCAGAACGTGTTGCTTATCCGTGAACGGAAGAACAAGCTGGAGGTGCGTGCCCCGATTGACGGTGAGCTGGGACTGCTGGACGCAGAACTGGGACAGAACATCATGGCAGGACAGATGGTGGGGCAGATTAACGACCTTTCCGATTTCAAGATAGAGGCGATGATAGACGAGCATTACATTGACCGTGTGACTTCCGGCCTGCCCGCCACTTTCGAGCGTCAGGGCGCTCAGTTCAGCCTGAAGGTACGTAAAGTGTATCCGGAGGTTAGGGAGAGGCGTTTCCGTACCGACTTCGTGTTTCAGGGAAAGCGTCCGGATAACATCAGGAGCGGGCAGACTTACTATATTGATCTTCAGTTGGGAGAACCTACCCAAAGCATTCTGATTCCTAAGGGCACGTTCTTCCAGGTCACTGGCGGTAACTGGATTTTTGTGGTTGACAAGAACGGGGAGAAGGCCTACCGTCGCAAGATAAGCATAGGTCGGCAGAATCCTCAGTATTATGAAGTGACCGAAGGCCTGGAGCAGGGCGAGCGTGTCATCGTGTCAGGTTATGAGAGTTATAAAAACAACGAGGTGTTGATCCTGAAATGACCGCCCGTTTTGACCATAACGGCCGCTTGTTTTTTTATAGTAAAGTGTAATTTGTTAAATGTTGAAATATATTTGATTATGAGACGGATTGTTTTTATTCTGACATGGCTTTTCTGCATGACGTGGCTGACATCATGCATGACTGTAAATGTGAAAGAGGTAACTGATGTACGTACGGTGGAGGGCTATACTTCGATTGATATAAATGCTGTCGCTTCAGTCTGTTTTACGCAGGACGATGAATATTCGTTCAAGATGAAAGGGAGTGAAGTGTCGGTTGGAGCCACTACGACTGAAGTGAAGGACGGTACTCTGATAATAACTCAGAAGAATACGGGCAGAAAGGCGAAAAACGGGAAACTTACCATCTATATTTCATCCCCGAAGCTGGAGAACGTTTCTTTCAACGGAGTCGGTTCGTTCCTGTGCAAGGGAAGACTCGATGGGGATGATGTTTGTTTTACGGTGAATGCCGTTGGTTCTTTGACTGTGGATGATTTGCATTGTCGCAACTTGCGTTTGGATTTCGATGGAGTGGGTAGCGTGGACATGAACGTCGATTGTGAATTTTTGGAGGCTGATGTGGACGGCGTAGGCAGCATGACGTTTGCCGGGAGCGCCGGAAATACGAAAATCAGCAAAAACGGGGTGGGCAGCTGTAATGTCCGTAACCTGAAGGTAGGGAACAAATAAACCGGCGATAGTATGAAAACACTTCTACGAAACTTTTCATATACGTTCAGGCGGTTTTTCGTTTCCAGTGTGCTGAACATTTTTGGGCTTGCCATAGCCTTTGCATCGTTTTTTGTCATAATGACGCAGGTGGACTATGATTACAATTTCAACAAAGGTTACAAGGATTATGAGAAGATTTTCAGGCTGGAGATAAACGATGGTGCTGACTGGCAGACAGTTTGCTGTCGCCCTCTTGGTGAAATCATCTCAAGTTTACCTCATATTGAGGCATATAGCATCATGGATTCGTGGGTTAGCACACGTGATTATGAAATCGACGGAAATATTTTCAATGAAATCACCATCAACGGGTTTGGCAATTTCATGGGGACCTTCCAGCCGGAAATGCTTTCGGGAACTGCGGAGTCGCTTGAACGTCCGGGTACCGTGATTATTCCCCGTTCAATGGCTTTGCGCTTTTTCGGTACGGCCGATGCCGTGGGGAAAACCATCTTTCAGGGGAAGCAGGCGGACGACAAGCCGTTGACAATAGGGGGAGTGTACAAGGACTTCCCGGAAAACTCCCAGGTGGGCAATGGCATTTGTATGCCGTTTGATCCGATTGAAAACAAGGATAATTGGAGAAACTGGAACTATGTTTGTTATGTACGTTTGGACTCTTCCGGCAATGCTTCGGAGATGGAGAGAGTGGCTCTCAGGAAACTCATAGACCTGTTACCGGAGTCGTTTGTGAAGTTGTTTAGTGAAAAACTTACGGAAGACAACATCGGCAACAGTATGCGTTTCGCTCCGTTGTCGGAATTGCATTTTTCGAAGGTCGACAATAAGAGTGCAAGTAGCCCTGACATTGTGTACCTGCTTCTGTGCGTTTCTTTCCTCATTATAGGTGTGGCAGCCATAAACTTCGTGAATTTCTCATTGGCGGAAACACCTATGCGAATCAAGAGTATCAATACGCGGAAAGTGTTGGGCGAGACTGTTTGTTCGCTCCGGTGCGGTCTCCTGCTTGAGTCGGTGTTGGTTTGTGTCATTGCATTTGCACTCTCGTTGGTCATGTTGATGTTTTTGCATGATTCCGGCATTCAGGAACTTGTGGCTGCCGACCTGTCATTGGAGAAACACCCCTTACTTCTTGCCTTTACTTTCGGCCTGAGCGTCCTGATAGGCATTCTGGCAGGACTTTATCCGTCATACTATGTCACTTCGTTTCCTCCTGCGTTGGTGCTGAAAGGCTCTTTCGGCCTTTCAGCGAAAGGAAGGATGCTGCGCATGGGCCTGGTCTGTTTCCAGTTTTTTGTTTCCTTCGCGCTGATTATATCCATCGGAATCATGTACGCGCAAAGCCGCTATATCCGCAATTCAGATTACGGATACGACAAGGATGCGATTGTCACGGGCTTCACCACTAAGGAGGTAAGAGAACAACCGGATGCCGTGGTGGACGAACTGTGCCGTATCACCGGTGTGGAAGGAGCGGCATTTTCACTGAACATTCTCAGTTCGTCTGATATTTTCATGGAGTGGGGGCGTGGAGAAGAAGACAAATACATAAAGTTCTCTTGCTTCCCGGTGGACTGGCGTTATTTGAGGGTGATGGGCATCCGTGTGTTGGAAGGACGTGATTTCAAGCCGGGTGATGGAAATGTGTACATCTTTAATGAGGCCGCAAAGAAACAATATGCATGGATGACTGTGGACGAGCCTGCCACAATTGGCGATTACCCCGTGTTGGGATTTTGCGAGAATCTTCGGTTCAGTACGTTCCGGAATGATGATTCCGTGCGGCCGATGGCTTTTTTCCTTCCCGATGAGGCTGTCGAGAATTGGGGTAACCTGAACGTGGTCAACGTGCGTGTTTCTGCGGGAACGGATAAGGTGGAAGTCATCCGTTCGATTCAGAAGACGATGGAGAAATTCACTCCGGGTCATGACTTCCATCTTCGTTTCATGGACGAGGTGCTTGATGCCGCTTATCACAATGAGTTTCGTTTTATGAGGCAGATATTCCTGTCTTCCTTGGTTGCAATTGTCATCAGCATCATCGGAGTGTTCGGCCTGACAATGTTCGAAAGCGAATATCGGCGCAAGGAAATCTGTATCCGGAAGATATTCGGAAGCACTACGGGCGAAATATTACGTATGTTTATCAGGAAATATTTTTATATGTTGCTCGGATGTTTCGTCGTGGCGGTACCGTTCGGCTGGTGTATAGGCAGTTATTGGCTGGAAAATTTTGCGGAAAAGACTCCTTTCCGTGTGTGGATATTCTTCACTTCGTTTATCCTGGTCACAGCCGTTACACTGTTGACAGTGACGGCACAAAGCTGGAAAACCGCACGTGAGAACCCGGCAGACTCTATAAAATCTGAATAGGTGAAATGAAGATTGTTTAAAATGGTTTGACATGAAGAGATTAAAGACATTTTTTGCTTGAATAACATTAAAACAACAGAAATTATGATCAAGATTGAGAACTTAACAAAGACATTCCGTACGACTGAGGTGGAAACTATCGCGCTGAACAAGGTTAGCCTTGAAGTGAATGAAAAAGAATTTGTGGCGATCATGGGCCCGTCAGGATGCGGAAAATCCACATTGCTTAACATACTCGGCCTGCTTGACAATCCTACTTCGGGAAACTATTATCTGGCTGGGGAAGAAGTGGGGCATCTCAAGGAAAAGGATCGCACCAATGTACGTAAGGGAAAAATCGGTTTTGTGTTTCAGAGTTTCAATCTGATAGACGAACTGAACGTGTTTGAGAACGTGGAACTTCCGCTCACTTACCTCCATGTCCCTGCCGATGAACGCAAGCGGAAAGTAAACGAGATATTGAAACGTATGAGCATAAGCCACAGGGCGAAACATTATCCGCAACAGCTTTCGGGAGGCCAGCAGCAGCGTGTGGCAATCGCCCGTGCGGTAGTGTCGGGCCCTAAGATCATCCTTGCCGACGAGCCTACCGGTAATTTGGACTCAAAGAACGGACTGGAGGTGATGCAACTCCTCACCGAACTGAACAAGGAAGGAACGACCATTGTAATGGTGACCCACAGCCAGCGTGATGCCGGTTTTGCCGGTCGTGTAATAAATTTGTTCGATGGTCATATAGTGTCTTCAGTTGCCGGTGTTAATGAGAATTGGTTATGAGAAGGGTATTCATATCATTGTTTCGTAAAGGTGAATCCAATGGGGTGAAGATACTCTGTCTGGGAGTAGGACTGGCCATAGGACTTACCCTGCTTGCAGAAGTCATTTTTCAGACCTCGTATGACAAATTTATCCCGTGGCTGGAGGATACGTATCGTTTGGAAGAGCGATTTTGTTACCAAAGTGATGCCGGTGACTGGATGAGCTATCCTCAAGTGTCGGGAGCAACCGCGCCCGGCATCAAGTCATATTGTCCTGAAGTGGAGACGGCCACTCGTTTCACCGGAGTGGTGGAGAAAGAGATTTTCATGTCGGAAGACGGTAAGGAGGTCGCATGCTCCATCTATATGTGCGACAGCTCCTTTTTTGACATGTTCCCTGTTCCTATACTGATGGGTGAATCACCCCATACGGGGTTGGAAAAGGAGGGTTGCGGCTATATTTCGCGTACTTTGTTTGAGATGCTGGGTCAGGACATTGTCGGCCGAACATTGACATCGAAAGACTATTCGGACTTTCATTTCACGGTGATAGGCGTGTTCGACGATTTTCCTGATAACACCCATCTGCCGCGCTTCAATGTGGCTCTGGCTTTGCCTACCATAAAATGGTTTACGTATGACGGAAGCAACAACTGGTTGGGCAATGACCGTTATAAAGGCTATGTGCGTCTGCGACATGGTACTGATCCCGAACAGCTTCGTCCGAACATTGAACGGATGATGGATGACCATATTTCGGAAGCATTGAACAGGAGCGGTGGTCAGCTCGAATATGTGTTTAAACCGGTGGGAGACATATTCTTCTCGTCCGACTACAACAGGGTGATGTGCATCGTATTTCTTTCGTTTGCTGTAATCATGCTGCTGACGTCATTTCTCAACTATGTGCTGCTGTCTCTCTCATCAATGGTCAGCCGGGCGAAATATATGGCCACATACCGCTGTTACGGTGCAAGTTCGTGGGACATCTGCCGTATGGTTCTTGCCGAATCTTTTTTTCATGTGGGCATCTTGAGTCTTGCGCTGGCTGTACTTATAATATTTGGATTGCAGGACTTCCTTCAGATGCAGTTGGGGCATGGACTTCGGGCATTGTTCTCTCCGTCTGCCGTCATTGCCTGCGTTCTGGTGACAATTGTCGTGGTTGTGGCATGTGGTTTGGTTCCGGGATACTTCTATGCACGCATACCGGTGACTTACGCCTGTCGCCGTTATTCGGAAAGCAAACGTCGGTGGAAGCTTGGATTGCTTTTCGTCCAGTTCATGCTGACTGCCTTTTTCGTCAGCCTGCTGGTCGTGGTCGGACTCCAGTACAATATGCTTACCAACTATAATACCGGGTTTGACTACAAGCACGTACTGACGGTAGACTTGTCCGGAATGGATGAGACAGAAAGTAACAGGTGTGTACAGCAACTGAAGTTGTTGCCTGACGTGGTTTCTGTTACATGGGGATTTCAGTCGCTTGCAGAGAGGTGCAATGGAAACAATGTCTATAATCCGGAAACGGGTCAGGAATATATGAACGTAGCTGACATGTATGATGTGGGTGACGACTATCTTGAAACATTTCAGATACCGCTGGTTTGTGGAGATACGTTTACTCCACACCTGCAGGATACGGTGACTCGTCAGGTGATGGTCAGCCGCAGCTTTGTCGAACGCATGAGGGAACTGGTGGGATGGACGGATTCACCGGTGGGCAGATCTTTCTTTTTAACCGGACACAGTGTTGGTGAGTTTACTATCTGCGGCGTGTATGAGGATATTTATATTGGTTCGCAGATATCAGAAGATCGTGACAGCCGTCCTACGGTGATGTTATATAACGATACCCCATCGTATAACCTGTATGTCCGTGTACGCGAAATGTCACCTGAAACCATCATGAAGGTACAGCAAGTGGTGAACGAGACGTTGGCAAGGGATGATAAAATCGTGACGAGCCTCGATATTCAGATGAGAGATATGTATGATTCTCTGCTTCATGTGCGCAACAGCGTACTTTTTGCAGGGCTGTGCGTACTGATAATCGCACTTGTGGGCTTGATAGCGTATATTCGTGCTGAGTTGTCTCGTCGCCGTTCTGAAATTGCAATTCGCGTAATCCATGGAGCTTCTGTGGCCGATGTGGAGTTTCTTTTCCTCATCGACTTGCTTAAGATAGCTTTACCTGCCATATTGCTGGGTGTCTTGTGTGCATGGATGGCCGGGCAGTCTGTCCTGACGCTTTTTGCCGTGAAGATCGGTCTGACATGGCGTATCTTCATCCCATGTATCATAGCGGTGCTTTTACTGGTGATGTTACTGTCTGCATGGCTGGTATGGCGTGCTTCACGTACCAACCCTATCGAAAACCTGCGTACGGAATGACTCATTTTCGCTTTTTTCCTTATCTTTGTTTTTCCTAAAAACAAAAGACAATGGCAGAAACGAAAAGAAACACACGTGTTCCAAGAACTGTAAAAACAAAGCAGACAGACGAATACGGACATTTGCAGCCCCAAGCACCGGAGCTTGAGGAAGCCGTGCTTGGGGCGCTGATGATAGAGAAGGATGCTTATTCGCTTGTGAGCGAGATTCTGCGTGCCGAGTCGTTTTATGAACGCAGGCACCAGCTGATTTATGCAGCCATAACCGATCTGGCTATCCATCAGAAGCCTATCGACATCCTTACGGTGACAGAACACCTTCGTCAGCGCGGCGATCTGGAAGAGGCCGGAGGGCCTTTCTATATCACGCAACTGAGCGGCAAGGTGGCATCATCGGCACATATCGAATATCATGCACGCATCATTGCACAGAAATACCTTGCAAGGGAACTGATAACGTTTACCAGTAACATTCAGACGAAGGCCTTTGACGAGACTCAGGATGTGGACGACCTGATGCAGGAGGCTGAGGGCAAGCTATTCGAAATCTCTCAGCAGAACATGAAGAAGGACTATACGCAGATTAATCCTGTCATCCAGGAGGCGTATGAAATGCTTCAGAAGGCGGCTGCACGCACAGACGGGCTTAGCGGTCTGTCAAGCGGCTTTCACCAGCTTGACAAAATGACATCGGGGTGGCAGAATTCTGACCTTATTATCATTGCGGCTCGTCCGGCTATGGGAAAGACGGCCTTCGTGCTTTCCATGGCCAAGAATATGGCTGTTAACAATCAGGTGCCTGTGGCTCTTTTTTCGCTTGAGATGAGTAATGTGCAGCTGGTGAACCGTCTGATAGTAAACGTGTGCGAGATTCCGGGTGATAAGATTAAGAGCGGACAGCTTGCACCGTATGAATGGGGGCAGCTTGACTATAAGATAAGGGAGCTTTATGATGCGCCTCTCTATGTGGATGATACTCCTTCGCTCTCGGTTTTCGAACTTCGTACAAAGGCACGGCGTCTGGTGCGCGAGCATGGGGTGAAGATTATCATTATCGACTATCTTCAGCTGATGAATGCCAGCGGTATGTCGTATGGAAACCGTCAGGAAGAGGTAAGCACCATTTCACGCTCCTTAAAAGGGTTGGCAAAGGAACTGAATATTCCGATTGTCGCATTGAGCCAGCTGAATCGTGGGGTGGAAAATCGTGAAGGTATAGGCAAGCGTCCTCAACTGAGTGACCTCCGTGAGTCTGGTGCCATAGAGCAGGATGCCGATATGGTGTGTTTTATTCATCGCCCGGAGTATTACAAGATATATACCGACGAGAAAGGGAATGACCTTCATGGAATGGCTGAAATAATTATAGCCAAGCACCGTAACGGTGCGGTTGGCGACTTGTTGCTGCGTTTCCGGAGCGAATATGCCCGTTTTCAGAATCTCGACGATGAAAGAATCGTTCCTATGCCTGGTGAAGAAATGTCTGCCCCTGTACTGCGTTCAAAAATGAATGATATAAGGGAGCAGTCCGGTGCCCCGTTTCCTTCTGGTGATATGGCTCCTCCAATGGATAATCCTTTTGGCGGACCGATTCCGGATCCTGTATTTTGATCAGTTATAATAGACATATGTATATTGTCAATAAGTTTTCTTCGTGATATGGGATGATTTTTATTGTGTGTATCTTATTGTA